>JAZUCE010000032.1:0-1000 GCA_045638905.1 Faecalimonas sp. | reverse complement strand
ATTAACAAGGACCAAATGTTTGAGGTGGATCCTGTTAAAGCACCGTATGTGGTTGCTGCTTTCCAAGCATACGCGGATGGTAAAACAATAAAAGAGATTGTTGAAATGCTAAATGAAAAAGGTGTTACCACTTCCCACGGAACTAAAATAACCATTAATATTGGAACGGATATGCTGAAAAACCGAAGGTATATTGGTGAATACAAGTTCCGAGATATTGTTAACCAAAAGGGCATACCGAGGATAGTCCCCCAAGCGTTATTTGACAAGGTGCAGCGTGAGCGTGCGAAGAATAAGAGAGCAACAGCAAGGCATAAAGCCGAAGATGATTACTTACTAACAACAACGCTGTTTTGCGGTAAATGCGGTGTATATATGACCGGTGAAAGCGGAACCGCACGAAATGGTACAGTTCATCGATATTACAAATGCAACAACGCTAAATACAAACACACTTGTGATAAAAAGACTGTCAAAAAAGAATGGATTGAAGACATTGTTGTTAAGCACACCCATGAGATGATGATTGATGACAACGTAATTGAGGATATTGCAAGTATTGTATTTAGGAATGCAAAGAAGGAAAATCCCGCAATACAGCTACTTAAACAACGGCTTAGTGAAACAGAAAACGCACTTAAAAATTTGCTTAGAGCAATAGAAGAAGGAATTATAACTCCAACTACAAAACAAAGAATGATTGAGTTGGAGCAGACGAGAGATGAGATTAAATTAAAGCTCATCAAGGAAGAAATGAAGAAGCCCACCATCACGAAAGCGGGCTTAGTATTATGGCTCAAGCATATTCAGAGCATGAGCTTGGAAACGAAGGAACACAAACAGAGACTGATTGACATTTTTGTAAACGCCGTATATCTTTACGACGATAAATTGGTCATAACATTTAATTATAAGGAAGCAAGCAAAACCGTCACTCTAAAAGAGGTAAACGGTTCGATTATAGAATGCTCAGGTGCACCAAAAAGAAAGACACGATTTT
>JAZUCE010000031.1:0-1115 GCA_045638905.1 Faecalimonas sp. | reverse complement strand
GCGCTCAGAGCAGGCAATCATTGAACTATCGAAAAAATACGGCTCAGTTTGCTCAAAGGTTGCTTTTAATATACTTAACAATATGCAAGATACCGAAGAATGTGTAAACGATGCTTATCTTGGAACGTGGAATACAATACCGCCTCAAAATCCAAATCCGTTATTAAGCTATGTTTGCAGAATAGTTCGTAATCTTGCTATTAAGAAGTATCACACAAATACGGCGGCAAAGAGAAACAGTATCTTTGATGTAGCATTAGATGAACTTGAAAACTGTTTCCCTTCCTCTGTGTCTGTGGAAGATGAGTTCAATGCGATTGAAACCGCACGAATCATTGATAAGTTTCTCGAAACGCTCGATCAGGAAAACAGAATTATGTTTGTTCGCCGTTATTGGCATTCGGACTCTATTGATGATCTTGCCAAGCTCTTTCATACAAGCAACCACAACATATCGGTTCGGCTTTCTCGCACAAGAGAAAAGCTGAAGAAACATCTGATTAAGGAAGGAGTATCTCTATGAAAAGGAAAAAGATTTCCGAAACGATTGAGAATATCAATCCTAAGTATATAGACGAAGCTACCGAATACACCGGTGCAGTAAAAAGCAACTCTAAAAAAGTATGGTACAAGTGGGTGGCAGTAGCAGCTTGCTTTGCTCTTGTTCTTGCAATAGGTTTTCCATTTGCTAAAGATTTGCTTATTTCCCCTGATCAAAAAGACACTGTTGAACCAATAATTATGGTTGAATATGATAATTCCTATTTAGAAGTTATCGAAGATTCAAAGTCTATAAAGAAATTTGGATTAGAAAAAGAGATTACAGAAGAAATTATAGGAAGTCATATTGTATATCTGAAAAAGGCTGTTCCTGAAGCAGAATATAGCAATTATATTGTTTCAAACGAAGAAACCAATATGGAACTTTTTGAGTATGCACCTGCTCCTTACAAAGCGGTACGGATTCTCCGTGATGGCGACAAATACTACTATGCTTGGTTCTGTAATTATTTGGTGGAAGATAATGAGTCGATGCCAATTCAAAATGCCTTTGACGTATTTGGAATTGATGAAGCCTCTGATATAATTAGCATAACTCCGATTAAGACTGATAA
>JAZUCE010000030.1:0-3576 GCA_045638905.1 Faecalimonas sp. | reverse complement strand
ACATGGCTACGATCCGACTTCATCCGTGCCACGGGAATGACAGAAGCAGAAGTGGATGCTTTATTGGAGGAAATGAAGCATACGTCTGTTTAACTAAGTAATTACTAATTAGGATTCGATTGCATTTGTAAGTTGAATTCGCCTATTGCCAATGGTACCATTACCGGAACAATGCCCCGACGTGCGTTGAAAATGGTATATGAATGGCTTGATTTACACAAGGATGAATTAATGGACAATTGGAATCGTTTGCAACGCGGAGAAGATTTTAAGAAAATTAATCCTTTGGAATAAAATGAATATTATGGAACTGATTTGGATTACAGCAGCAAAGGTATTGGAAGGTCACAAACTCCACCTTACTTTCAATAATGGTGCGTGCAAGGTTTTTGATTTTGCACAAGTATTAGCCAAAGGTATGCCTATATTCGAACCTTTAAAGAATTTGACGGTATTTCGCAATATTGTTCTTGATGGATGGACTGTCACATGGCAGGATGGAACAATAGACATTGCTCCTGAATACCTCTACGAACATGGAGTAACAGTATAATCCGTTTCTAAAATTTGCCCTTTATCCCCACTACCTCAACTTAGGGATAGTGGGGATGAGTATTTTCTCACTCTTTTATTCATGCATACATCCTACCATAATAAACCATTATACGATTAATTATAAATTAAAAGTTTTGAGAAAGATGAAAAGACAAAAGACTTTCAATCAAGAACTTGATCACATCCTTCAAGTATTGGATGCGGAAATCAAGAAAAAAGAGTGTTGAGCAAAAATGAAGTAGCCAAACTGAAATCGCTCCGTGGAAAACTGGCTGTGCTTTGTCCCGAGACGGACGGGCTGCAGGCGAAATGTCGTATCAAGCGAACACTGAAAGGAAAGACTCATGAAGAACGAGTGGAGGAATTAATTGATAGAGTAGCCAATGAGAAACTTATTTTCGATTCTTCTTATAAAGATGCCAAACTCGTGAGCCTAATATTTCTATACGAACCTTTCAGTCCAATGGAAGTCTTCGGAATCTTATGTAAGAACCGTTTCCGATAAGAATGAGAGGATGTGCTTCAAAACACATCCTCTCATTCTTATATTATTGAAAAGATAAATGTATAAGGTCTTTCAAAAACTGTTCCAAATCAATCACAGTTAATTTAGGAAAGGGTATTTGTTCAAGACATTTAAAGTGAGTATCTTCTGATACAATATACTCCGCATTAGAAGCTAATGCACAATCTACAAATTTATTATCATCAGGATCTTGAGTAATCAATCTAAATTTGAAGTAGGATTCTTTATACAATGTATGTGGACTATGCGCAATGGCATCCACGACATTTTTAGCTACTTGTAGGGAAGAATATCTCGTGATAATTTCTTCATACTCATTCAATATTTCATTTGATACACATAAAATATACTTACCTTCCAAAAAGTCTTCCCATATTTTATGGTATATACTTTTAGAAGGCAATGATTGTACCAAACAATTAGTATCCAAAACTACATGTCGTTTCTTCATTGGCGGTAGGGAGTTCTTAAATGTTCCTTACGGATTTCATCCAATTTTTCTTGATTTAACGTCCCGTTATCCCACAATTTGTCAATTTCTTTTTGCGCCTTGGCTGCAAAGAATTTAGAAAGGAGTAACTTTAATTCGTAAAGTTCCTCTTCCGTATCAATACATGAAATGGCGTTCATCATTTCAATCTGTGCGGCATTTGAATAAGATAATCTCATAGGTTTTGAATTTAATCTGATACAAATATAAGACAATTGATTCAATGGAACAAATTATACAATGTATTTCGTTATTTTTAACTCTTTCAATCTTAATGTTAGCATCTGAAAACAATCCATGTCGCAAGATTTGAAAAAAATATTTCCGCAAAGTTTTACCCACCTTTTCAATAGTTAACAGACTCATTATAAAAGAATTGACCATCAAAAAGGTGGGTAATTCTTTGCGGACACCTATTGTTATTCTAATTACCTTTGCCCCATAACCATTAAAACAAACGAATTATGAAGAAAGACCAGTACATTCCGCACGAAATAAGTATGAGGAACACAACCGAGGTGATGAACCTCATTGAGAAAAAAGGCCCTGCCGGCTATGGCATCTATTGGGCATTGATGGAATACCTGCGTGTACAGAACGATTCCCGTTAATGATCGTAATTTGCTGAAAGAAATTGCCCGAAAATTTGGATGGGCTTGTATGTTATAAGCTTTTTATCCGCTAAGGCATTGTTTTTCTTCGTCCTCACACCTCGCTAAGGTTGTGGGGACATTTTTGTTTGTATTCGGTATGTCCACTTTCTATGAAATACTCCCAAGAAAAACACATTAATTATTCCCATTTATCAATTATTTTAAGTTTTCGTTTGTCAACTACAAATATAGTTGATATATTTGCCGCAGATAAACGTATAAACGACTATGGTAAAAGAGAAGATCCAAAAGGAATTGACAAAAGCAGAACTGGAAGTGATGCAAATTATTTGGGAAAAGAAGAAAGTGCTTGCCCGCGAAGTGTTGGACGAAATGCCCGAGCCAAAGCCGGCATACAATACGGTTTCTACCGTTATTCGTGTGTTGGAGAAGAAAGGTTTCGTGAGTCATAAAGCCTTTGGTACGACTTATCAATATTATCCGCTCATCAAGAAGAAAGAATATACCCAAGGATTTATGAAGACCGTCTTGAATAATTTCTTCGGAGGGTCTGTACAGCAGATGCTTTGCTTCTTCTCCGATTCGAAGTCGCTAAGTGTATCCGAATTGGAAGAAGTGATTCAGATTATCAAGGACAAAAAGTAAAGTTTATGAAAGAACCTTATCTTTATATGATACAGAGTATCCTGTGTAGCGGCCTGTTCCTGGCCATCTACCGGTTGCTCATCATGCGTTCCACGGGTTTCCGTGCGAACCGTATCTTTCTGTTGCTTGCCATGATAGGAGCTTGTGCCATTCCTCTCTTGCAGATACCCGTATGGACGGTGCAAGAACCAATCATCCATTTGCCATTACAAGGGGAAGTGGAAGAGATATCAGATGTCGTTTCAGATACAAAGAAGGTTCATTGGGGCATCGTCATTTATGTTTTGGGAGTTGCCATTATGCTCGTTCGGATGTTTATGCCTCTCTTTCGGGCGATGACATTGAAACGTAAAGAGAAAGTGATGCTTCAAGGTAGTTACTTTCTGGTGATTTGTAAGGATATTCAAGACGCTTTCTCCTCATTCCGTACCATTTATTTACCGATGATTGATGATAAGGAAGAGGAACGGATGGTAATTGCTCACGAAGAAAGCCATCTTCGCCATTTTCATATTTTTGAACGTTGGGCAATGGAGTTGTTGAAGACGTTTTGTTGGTTCAATCCGTTTGTATGGATAGCTTCCCGATATTTAGTCGAATCCCAAGAAATGGAAGTGGATGCCGATGTCTTGCATCAAGGATTTGATATGACCGAATACCGGAAGATGCTTTTGAAGTACGCCATGGGAGGAGAACGGGAATGGATTTGCGCCTTTTCTTCACATTTTATGAAAAGACGTCTTTTA
>JAZUCE010000029.1:0-1199 GCA_045638905.1 Faecalimonas sp. | reverse complement strand
GATAAATAAGAATTTGCAGGAGAAACGTAATGGTTATTGAAACAGAACATCTATTATTAAGGGAAATGACAGAAAACGATTTCGATGCACTTTACAAGGTCTTGGCGGATTCAGATATCATGCAACATTATCCATACACTTTCGACGACGTAAGAGTGAGAGGCTGGATAAATAAAAATATTGAAAGATACAAAATATTTGGCTTTGGCTTGTGGGCGGTATGTTTGAAGGACACAGGCGAAATGATAGGTGATTGCGGATTGACCATGCAATTGATCAACGGGCAAATTAAACCTGAAATCGGATATCATATAAGAGCAGACAAACAAAGAAAAGGATACGCAAAAGAAGCTGCGATCGCAGTCAGAGATTGGACGTTTAACAATACGCCCTTTAACATCATTTATTCCTATATGGAGTATACCAATGAGCCTTCAGCTAAAACCGCGATTTCCTATGGTTGTAAACAAGTAGATGAATTTACTGATGAGATAAATGAAATTACGAAGGTGTTTGCAATTTCAAGAGATGAATGGACTAATCTATAAATTCCAATATGACGAGGTGATTTTATGAAAAAGGTTTTTCAAGTAATTTGCTGTGCAGTAGGCAGTGGAATGATTGGGTTCTTTGCAAATCAGTTGAACACTGTTGTGGGAAGTGTATGTTTTACGCTTGGTGTTGCTCTGCTTGTTGGTTCAATCATTCTTGTATCAAAGCAAGATAAAGAGAATAAGTAAAATCCAATAGGTAGAACAGTTAGGAAAACAAGAATTTGCAGGTGAGATAATGATTATTTTAATTACAGGAGCATCGCATACGGGCAAAACTGCACTTGCTCAAAAACTGCTTGAAAAATATAAATATCCATATCTTTCAATAGACCATCTAAAAATGGGTCTGATTCGTAGCGGTAATACAGAACTTACTCCCATGAGTGATGATAAGGATTTGACCGCATACTTATGGCCCATTGTTCGTGAAATGATTAAAACGGCTATTGAAAATAATCAGAACCTAATTGTCGAAGGTTGCTATGTTCCATTCGATTGGCAGAAAGACTTTGACTCCAAATATCTCGAAAGCATCAAATATTACTGTCTGGTAATGAGTGAGGAGTATATCAAAAATCACTTTGCTGACATAAAGAAATATGCAACTGTCATTGAAAATCGTTTGGATGATGAATGGTGCACCAT
>JAZUCE010000028.1:0-1273 GCA_045638905.1 Faecalimonas sp. | reverse complement strand
TTGGCGGAACTATGAATCGCTCTGCTTTTGAAGATGCAATGGAACTTGATAGTGACGAAATTATGCCTTGCGCAAGTCCATTGGGATATCCTGCGAAAAAGATGTCTATCCGTGAGAGTATGATGCGAAAAGGAGTTAAAGCCGATGAAAGACTTCCTTTTGAGAAATTATTCTTTGACGGCTCATTTGATAAGCCTTTATCCAAAGAAAATGCAGGCAAATGGGCAGATGCCTTAGAAATGGTAAGGCTTGCCCCATCGGCAGTAAACAAACAACCCTGGCGGGTTGTTGCGACCGACAATGCAGTTCACTTTTATCTAAAACGCAGTAAGGGCTTTAGCTATAACGAAAAACTCGATATGCAAATGGTAGATATGGGCATTGCTCTTTGCCACTTTGACCTGACTGCAAAAGAAAATAATTTGAATATTGTTTTTGAACAAAATGATCCAAAACTCGAATCAGATGCTGAGTATATTGCGTCTTTCAGGTTAGTATAAAGGAGGATGATGTAAATGAAAAATAAAGGTAAAATAATAGTATCCGTTATCGGTGTGGTGTTAAGTATCGCTTTGCTTGTTGTAAGCACAATTTTGGCGGAAGAAAAAATTATAAATCCTGCGACTGCAATCGTTCTTATAGCGGTTTCGGTGGTTTTAGTTTTGATTGCGATTTCCTATGCTGCGAAGGTTGACTACGAAACAGGCGTTTATAAATGCAGAAAGTGCGGACACATATTCAGACCGACTTTCAAGGCATATATTTTGGGTATGCATACACTAACTACAAGACACCTTAAATGCCCTGAATGTAACGAAAAATCCTGGTGTACAAGAAAGAATGCAAAGGTGTGACTTCGGTCACACCTTTTTCTATTGACATTTCTATAAAGTTATGGTATGATTATTCATACCAATCATACAAAGGAGATGCAAATATGAATATACATGATGGAAAATATGCATGGATGGTTAAAATCGGCGAAAAGGGACAGTTTGTTATTCCTAAAGAAGCAAGGGAGCTTTTTGATTTACAACCTGGAGATGAAATTTTAGTTCTTGGCGACACCCAGCGAGGAATAGCAATTCTTCCTAAAGCAAAGCAACAAGATTATGTTAAACATATTTTTAGCGATATAGAAGAATGAAATCAGGTGAAGTAATATGAGCAAAATTGTTTTCTTTTGTATCCCTGCACACGGACACACTAACCCCACCTTGGGCGTTGTTAAGGAATTAGTTTCTCGCGGACATCAGGTGTGGTATTATTCGTA
>JAZUCE010000027.1:0-82943 GCA_045638905.1 Faecalimonas sp. | reverse complement strand
AAGAAATCGTACGGAGGCGAGAGCGATGAGTATATATGAATATGATCAAGAAGAACACATCCGATTAGAGCGGGAAGATGCATTTGAGGACGGCCATAAAGCTGGGCGAGAAGAAGGGCTAGAAGAGGGGCGAGAAGAAGGAATAGAGCTTGGGAGCCGGAAGAAAATGATGAAATATGTAGAGAGGATGCTAGAGAAGGGATTTTCTATTCCAGAGATTGCCGATATGCTAGGGGAGAAGGAAGAAATTATAGGCGAGATTGTAAAAAGTTTGGAGAATTTCTGCGATTCTTAATTGCGATAAATGATAAAATAGGTTATACTATACTGATAGCGAAGAATAAAGGAGTTAGAGGTATGGACTTAATTACAATAAGAGAGTTATACAAGAACCAAGAACAGTATTTTGATAAAGAAGTTACCGTAGGTGGATGGGTAAGAAGTAATCGTGATTCAAAGACGTTTGGATTTATCGTAGTGAACGATGGTTCATATTTTGAAACATTGCAAGTGGTTTACAGCGATACATTGGAAAACTTTGCAGAGATTGCCAAACTGAATGTGGGAACAGCCATTATTGTAAAGGGTATTTTGGTTGCCACACCACAGGCAAAACAGCCGTTTGAGATTCAGGCAACAGAAGTAGTGGTAGAGGGTGCGTCTACCCCGGATTATCCGCTTCAAAAGAAACGCCATAGTATCGAGTATTTGAGAACCATTGCACATTTGCGTCCAAGAACAAATACATTCCAGGCAGTATTCCGTGTGCGTTCTTTGGCAGCATATGCAATTCATCAATTCTTCCAAGAGAGAGGCTTTGTATATGTTAACACACCAATTATCACAGGAAGTGACTGCGAAGGTGCTGGGGAAATGTTCCGTGTTACAACATTGGATATGGACAACCTTCCAAAGAATGAAGATGGAACAGTAGATTATACACAAGATTTCTTTGGAAAGGAAACAAGCCTTACAGTAAGCGGTCAGTTGAATGGCGAAACATATGCACAGGCATTTAGAAGCATTTACACATTTGGTCCGACTTTCCGTGCAGAAAATTCAAATACACAACGTCACGCTGCAGAGTTCTGGATGATTGAGCCGGAAATTGCATTTGCTGATTTGGAAGATGATATGAATCTTGCAGAGGCTATGTTGAAGTATGTTATCAACTATGTATTAGAACATGCACCGGAAGAAATGAATTTCTTTAATTCATTTGTTGACAAAGGTTTATTAGATAGATTGCATAATGTGGCAAATTCTGATTTTGCTCGTGTAACCTATACAGACGCAATTGATATCCTGGCTAAAAATAATGACAATTTTGAATTCAAAGTTTCATGGGGTTGCGACCTTCAGACAGAACATGAAAGATATTTGACAGAGCAGGTATTCAAACGTCCGGTGTTTGTAACTGACTATCCGAAGGATATCAAAGCATTCTATATGAAGATGAACGATGACAACAAAACAGTTGCAGCAGTTGACTGTTTGGTTCCTGGAATTGGGGAAATCATCGGTGGTAGCCAAAGAGAGGACAACTATGATAAGTTGCTTGCACGTATGAATGAAATGGGACTTAATCCGGAAGAATATCAATTCTATTTAGACTTGAGAAAATATGGTTCTACAAGACATGCAGGTTTCGGACTTGGCTTCGAACGTTGCGTGATGTATCTTACAGGAATGTCCAACATCAGAGATGTAATACCATTCCCTAGAACTGTAAATAACTGTGAATTATAAAATACGAACGCTTCAGTGCTTGCACTGAGGCGTTCTTTTGTTTAATAACAAATTACGAAATTTCTTATTAAACAAAGCTCCGCATGGATGCGCAGGGGCGCGTGCAATGATGATGTTGCTTCGCAACCGCACCCCGCGCGAGAGTTTGCAAGCAAACTCTTTTTTATCCATATTAAGAAAATCTTCATAATATAAACACTCTCATTATCTTGTGAAAATGCGTGGAAAGGTATAGAATGAATTTATAGGGAAGATAAATGAAAGGGGATTTTTTATGAATATTTTAGTTGTGGATGACGAACGCGAAATAGCAAATGTCATAGCACTTTATTTGCAGAACGAAGAATATCATGTTGTGAAATGTTATACAGGCAGGGACGCACTGCAATCTGTGGAAGAGAATAAAATTGATTTAGCTATCCTGGATGTGATGCTTCCGGATATTGATGGATTCGAGATACTCAAAAGAATTCGTGAAAAGCACACTTTCCCGGTGATTATGTTAACAGCAAAGGTAGATGCTACCGACCGTATTAACGGTCTTACCCTTGGGGCGGATGATTACATTCCAAAACCATTTAACCCATTGGAATTGGTGGCAAGAGTAAAAGCACAGCTCCGACGTTCCACAAAGTATAACGACGGGTCAAAGAATAATGATGATGTGATTGACTTTGGCGGTCTAGTGTTAAACAGGACTTCTCATGAATGTATATACAACGAGCGCCAGTTGACGTTAACACCATTGGAATTTGAAATCTTATGGATCCTTTGTGAAAATCGAGGAAAAGTAATCAGCTCAGAGGAGTTGTTCCTTAAAGTTTGGAAAGAAGACTATTTTAAGAACAGTAATAATACAGTGATGGTACATATTCGGCATTTGCGGGAAAAAATGAGTGGTCCTACCGGGAAATGTGATTTTATCAAAACTGTTTGGGGAGTAGGTTATAAAGTTGAAGGATAATTATCGAAGACTAAAGTTCAGAATATTACTTCATACAGTGTTAGTAACTGTATTGACAATTTTAGTTGGATTTATCGTATTTGAAATTTTTTTGGAAGATGCGTCCAATGCATTTGTAAAATTCTTGGCATCTCTATTTGCGCATGAGGATGAAGCAAGAGCGTGGTACTGGCGTGTGATAGGAAACAATAAGGAATTTGTCATCATTTTAGGTTTCTTAATTATCTTTTTTGTTTTCTATTATATAGCACTTAACTTATTGGAAAAATATTTGCGAGAAGTCGAGGCAGGTATTCATAATATTACGTCTGACTCCGAGGAAGCCATTCAATTAACTGCTGAGTTGAAGCCAATCGAAACACGATTGACAGAGATTAAAGAAACCTTGAAAAAACAAGAGCAAGAAGTGTTCGAGGCGGAACAGAAGAAGAATGATTTAATCGTGTATCTGGCACATGATTTGAAGACGCCGGTGACTTCGATGGTAGCTTATCTGTCTATGCTTGAGAACTATAAGGACATGTCAGATGAAGAAAGACAGAAATACACTCGTGTAGCATATGAAAAATCAGTTCGCCTAGGTGAATTAATAGATGAATTTTTCGACATCACAAAATTCAACCTGCAAGAGATTGAACTAGAAAAGGAGAAGCTGAACCTGACATTGATGTTGGAACAGGTAGCGGATGAATTTTATGGTGTTTTTAAAAAGAAAGCTCTCGTTTGCGAATTGGATATAGAGGACGATTTGGTAGTGGACGGCGATGCCGACAAGTTGGCAAGAGTCTTTGACAATATTATCAGAAATGCGGTTTCTTATTCTTATCCCAATACACGAATTTGTATCACGGCAAAGCGTAAAGACAAAGATATTGAGATATGCTTTGAAAATTGTGGTTTAAAAATTCCGAAGGAAAAATTACAGACCATATTCGAAAAGTTCTATCGCTTAGATGAGGCCAGACATAGCAGAACCGGAGGGTCAGGGCTTGGTCTTTCCATTGCAAAAAAGATTGTCGAATTGCATGATGGTCATATCGAAGCTGAAAGCGATGACACTAAAACTCAATTTATTGTCGTTTTACCGAGCGCATAAAAAAACTTCACAATTGATTGTGAAGTTTTTTGTATGTTTTATTGTTTTTGGTTGTTCTTATATTGTTCCACAAAGGCTTGAATTCTAGCGCTTGGGTCCAAAATATCATTGATAGAACCGTCATGGTTCAAAGTGTCGATGATAAGTGCAATATATTTTGTCATGTCACAGTTAATATACCAAGGGCGAGATAACAAATCCGGTGTTTGGTATATTAAGTTTGTTGTTAAGATTCCTTCAATAATACCGTTTTCGTATGCTTCATCAAATTTTTTCAGACCGTTGGTGAAAAGACCAAAGGTGGAAGCACAGAAAATACGGTTTGCTTTTCTGTCTTTTAACTGTTTTGCCACGTCGAGCATGCTTTCTCCGGAAGAAATCATATCATCAACAATAATTACATCCTTTCCTTCCACCGAGGTTCCTAAGAATTCATGAGCAACAATCGGATTACGCCCATCTACAACTCTTGAATAGTCACGACGCTTATAGAACATTCCCATATCGATACCAAGGACATTTGCAAGATAAATAGCACGTTCCGTTGCGCCCTCGTCAGGGCTGATAGCCATCATATGTTCGCTGTCAATCTTTAAATCAGGATGTGTCTGAAGCAACGCTTTAACAAATTGGTATGTTGGGCGAACTGTCTCAAAACCATGCAAAGGAATTGCGTTTTGAATACGAGGGTCATGTGCATCAAAGGTGATAATGTTATCAACGCCCATGCGAACCAACTCTTGAAGTGCAAGTGCACAGTCTAAAGATTCTCTGGAGCTTCTTTTGTGTTGTCTACTCTCGTATAGGAAAGGCATAATAACATTTACTCTGCGAGCCTTACCTCCGATTGCAGCAATTACTCTCTTTAAATTTTGAAAATGGTCATCCGGTGACATGCGGTTTGTGTATCCTGATAAAGAATATGTCAGGCTGTAATTACAAACGTCGACCATAACATAGACATCTTTTCCTCTTACAGATTCTTTGATAATACCTTTTGCCTCTCCTGAACCAAAACGAGGAACACTTGCCTCTACAATAAAAGTATCCTTTGAGTATTCTGGGAATACGGTTTCAAAAGTATCGTTGTCAACGGTTTCCTTTCTCCATTTGACAAGGTAATCATCAACATCCTTTCCCAATTCTTGGCATCCTGTTATCGGAATAAATCCAAGTGGCCCTACAGGAATATTTTCTAGTGTGCGTTCTGTGCGGCGTATCATTAGTTGCCCTCCCTTTTCCTTAGTTTCTTTTTGATTCTAATATCATCACCAGTTAATTTTAACATAGAATAGTTACTTGTGATACGAGAAAATGTTCTTTCAGAATAAATTTCTACTAAAGATTCCAACGATAGGTTTGTTGAGATAATCGTTGACTTCCTTCGTAGTAAACGTTCATTCAGACAGAGGAATAACTGAGATACGGTAAATGAATTTGCAAGCTCAGTTCCCAAATCGTCGATAATAAGTAAGTCGCAATCAAAAATATGTTCATTCATTTGGTCAGCCTCTTCATCTCTGTCAAACTTACTCTTTGCCAAAGTGTCAAAAAGTTCAAAGGAAGAGAGATAGATAACCGAATGTGATTTGTCAATGAGTTCTTTTGCAATACAGTTAGAAAGAAATGTCTTTCCAACTCCGGTATCACCGTAAAGGAATAAATTGCGGAATTCTTTCCCGAATGTATCCACAAAGTCTCGGGCTGCCATATAAGCTTTCTGTATGTTAGCCAATGAAGTGGAACCTGTTTTCGGGTCCACATGATTTGCAGAATAATAGGAAAATGTAAAAGCGTCGAAATTTTCTTCCTGCAAGATGTGTTTTAGGTTCGACTGTGTATACAGCATATCGATTACGGCTTTTTGGAAACAGTGGCATTTTTTGTTGCCGATATAACCAGTATCCTTGCAGTCCGGACATTCATAAACGGCATCCAAATAATCGGAAGGAAAACCGGCGGATACAAGGAGGTTTAGGGCCTCTTTTGAAATCGCTTTAATTTCGGTTTTTAGCTCCAGCAGGGCATTTTCATCCCCTTCCAAAAGCTTGCGAGCCTGTTTGACACTTAATTCCGACATGGATTCATGTAGCTTCTTTAGCTCCGGTATCTTGGCATATGCTGTCGCATAACGCTTGTCCAGGACATTGCGATTATGAAGTTGTTTTTGTTCGTAGGTACGCATCAAAGCGTTATACTGTGAATTGTTTAAAGCCACGATTAGACTCCTTTAATTTGAATTTAAAAGTTGTTGTTCCAATGAGCTGATATCGTAAGAGCGACCTTCAAAATTATTGAAACGGTTTTTTGAAGGCGTTGGTTTGGCAGTTGTTTTCTTTTTGGTTTCTTTTTCTTGTCTAAATGCAAGGTCCAGGCGAGAAATATCTGCCACATGCTGAACCCCATTTGTAAACCAATTGCTCAAAATGGAGTCGGTATATTTTAAATCAGCTTTATGTGTATTTGTAATGGTACGGTTGCAAGCTTCTAATATAATCTCCAGTGAAAATCCATATTCTTCGGTCCATCTTTTGATGTAACAAAGTTCGGCAGGAGCAGCAGAGCGACCCTTAATACCGAATGCATTTAGAATAGAATACACATTCTTGGTGTACATAGATGTATTTGATTTTGCATCATCTATCGTTTGGATACCGGAATCAGACCAGGAGATTGCAACAGTTTCTATGTATTTCATACTGCGATGTCCGTTTTCCACGCAGTATGCAATTAAATATTCTATTAAATCAATAGAGAATTCAAGCGTATCATAGAAGTAATTAATTTTCTTAATATCACTTGCTGTTAAAGGTTTTCCCATATATTGTTCCACAACAAAATACAATTGACGTAGTTCTTTCTCATCAGCAGATGAAGTCTTTTTAGACTTCTCCGCAGGAACTGCCTTTGGTTGGGAGGCAGATTTTCCAACAGCCAATCCACAGATATTTCCTGCATCATCATAGTCAATGTTCAAAAGACCTTCTTCAGACCAATGTTTGAAAGCACGCAGTACATCTTTCTCTGTACATTCTAGACAATCAGCAAGCCCACAGATAGAGAGACCCCCGGAATTTCCGTTCAAATGGCGCAAAAGGAGCAGGTAAACCTTTACATATTCTCCGTTCGCCTTTGCCATATAATTATCTATAAAGTCATTTTCAACGATGGTTGTATTACCGTGAAAATGGTTTCTCAAAGTCAGTGTTCTTGTCATGATATATCCATCCTTTATCCAATCAGTATTCGTATTATAGCACCATATAATCAAAGGACAAAGAACTTTGATGTGGATATCTCAAGTTTTTTGTGGATAATCGGAATGTGGAAAGTGTGGATAACTCTTACTTAAGAAGAGAATCTCCAATGTTTACAACGTCTCCCGCTCCCATAGTTATCAACACATCACCGTGGATACATTTTTCCAGTACAAAATTTTCTATCTTTTCAAAGCTTGACAAGTAGTATGCGTCGCACCCTAATTTTTTTAGTTCCTCTGCAAGTGATTCCGACGACATGCCAAGGGTGTCTGTCTCGCGGGCTGCATAGATATCGGCAAGAATCACATGGTCGGCTAACGCCAGTGCTTCTGCAAATTCGTGGAAAAATGCTTTTGTACGGGTATAGGTGTGAGGTTGGAACACACACCAGATATCCTTGTGTGGATAATTTCTTGCAGAAGTAAGAGTGGCTTTGATTTCTGTCGGATGATGCGCATAGTCATCAATAATCGTAAAGCCGTTTCGTTCCCCTTTATATTGAAAACGACGGTCTGTTCCGGTAAAGGAAAGAAGTCCCTTTTGAATCGTTTCCAAATCTATTTCCAATAAATCTGCTGCAGCAATGGTTGACAGTGCGTTTGAAACGTTGTGATTCCCCGCAACGGATAAGTAAATGTGCCCCAATGATTTACCGTGCTTCAACAAGTCAAAAGAGGCATTTCCGAGCTCGTCAAAGGAAATATTGCTTGCAGAGTAATCCGCATCCTGAGTTTCAGAATATGTAATAACTTTACAAGAGAGCCCATCGGTAATGCTTTCCATTTTTTCGATATTTTTGTTAATGATCAAAGCACCGTCAGCAGGAAGTAACTCTGCAAATCGATGAAAAGAAGAGCGGATATCATCAATATCTTTAAAGAAATCCATATGGTCTTCTTCTACGTTTAACATAATTGCAATTTTAGGGAAAAAGTCGAGAAAACTGTTTGTATACTCGCAGGCTTCTGTCACAAATACGTCAGAGTTTCCCACTCTTATATTTCCTCCGATTGCTTTTAAAATTCCTCCGACAGAAATGGTCGGGTCCTTTTTTGCTGCCAGCAAAATGTGTGACAACATAGAAGTAGTTGTGGTTTTGCCGTGTGTTCCGGAAACGGCGATAGGTGTCTCATAATTTTTCATTAATTGTCCCAATAGTTCTGCACGTGTCAGAGTTGGGATATTTTGTTTTCTGACTTCCATCAATTCCGGGTTGTCTTCGTGAATGGCAGCAGTATAAACCACCACATCAATTCCGTCCGTGATATTAGAAGCCTTTTGCGGATAGTTCACAACGGCACCTAACTGGGTCAGATGTTCTGTCAATGCAGACGGTTTGTTGTCTGAACCGGAAATTTGAAAATTCTCTTTTATCAAAATCTCGGCAAGTCCACTCATACTGATACCGCCGATTCCTATAAAATGTACATGTTGTGGTTTTTTAAAATCTATTTGATACATAAATACACTTCCTATTTTATTTTATGAAAAAAATATCTCTTCTTATTATATACATTTGTGGAGAAAAAACCAAGAGGTTATTATAAAATTGGAAAAACAGAGCCCTTTAGTCATATGTTTTGATACGTGAATATATATTATATATAGATGTTGGAGACACGAAAAATCCAATTTTGTAACAAATCAATAAAAAAACAACAATTTTTTAACATTTTTTGTAAAATATGTTCGCAAAAATTTGTGTGTGTGCTATAATAAAAAATAGACATACAATTTGGAACTGAGAAGAGGTGACGGTATGAGAAAAAAAGAGATGATAGCTATGCTCTTGGCAGGTGGACAAGGTAGCAGATTAGGCGTTTTGACTGCGAAGGTCGCCAAGCCGGCCGTGGCTTTTGGTGGAAAATATCGAATTATTGATTTTCCGCTCAGCAACTGTATCAATTCAGGTATCGATACAGTCGGGGTATTAACTCAGTACCGGCCCCTACGTTTGAATGCCCATATCGGAATTGGTATTCCTTGGGATTTGGATCGCAACGTTGGAGGGGTCGCAGTCTTACCACCGTATGAAAAAAGCACCAACAGTGAATGGTATACAGGCACAGCAAACGCTATCTATCAGAATTTGGAATTCATGGAAAGCTATAATCCGGATTATGTGTTAATCCTTTCAGGGGATCACATTTATAAGATGGATTATGAAGTGATGCTGGATTTTCATAAGGAAAATAATGCAGATGTAACGATCGCTGTTATGCCGGTACCAATGGAGGAAGCCAGCCGTTTTGGTATCATGATTACAGATGATGAAAAGCGTATTCAGGATTTCGAAGAAAAACCTGCAAAGCCAAGAAGCAACCTTGCTTCTATGGGAATTTACATTTTCAGTTGGCCGGTGCTTAAAAAGGCTCTTTTAGAAAAGAAGGATGAGCCGAATTGTGACTTTGGTAAACATGTCATTCCATATTGCTTCGAGCAGGATAAACGCTTGTTTGCGTATGAGTTTACCGGTTATTGGAAAGATGTTGGAACACTGGGTTCTTATTGGGAAGCTAATATGGAGCTTATTGATATTGTTCCGGAATTCAATCTGTATGAAGAATATTGGAAAATATATACGAATGAGGGTTGTTTGCCACCGCAATATATTTCAGACAATGCGACTATTCATCGAAGCATTATATGCAACGGCGCAGAGGTTTACGGAGAGGTACATAATTCGGTAATCGGTACAGGCGTAGTAATTGGAAAAGGAAGTGTGATTCGCGATTCCATTATTATGCAGGATACAGTGATTGGTAAGAACTGTATGATTGACAAGGCAGTTATTGCGGAAGATGTAAAAGTTGGTGAAAATGTAACCATGGGAGTTGGCGAAGACATCCCAAATAAAGAGAAACCGGATATTTATTCCTTCGGTTTGGTTACAATTGGTGAACACACGGTAATTCCTTCCGGTGTACAGATTGGAAAGAACACGGCAATTAGCGGAGTGACTGTAAAAGCAGATTATGTAAATGACCTGTTGGACAGTGGTGAAACTTTAATAAAGGCAGGTGAGCAGGCATGAAGGCAGTAGGAATTATTTTAGCCGGCGGCAGTAGCAACAAGATGCGCGAATTGACGAGCAAGCGTGCAGCAGCGGCAATGCCTGTGGCAGGAAACTATCGAGCAATTGACTTTGCTCTCAGCAACATGGCTAACTCGCATATGCAAAAGGTTGCGATTCTGACACAATATAATGCCCGTTCTTTGAATGAGCACCTAAATTCATCTAAATGGTGGGATTTTGGTAGAAAGCAAGGCGGTTTGTATGTGTTTACTCCAATTATTACGGCAGATAATGGAAACTGGTATCGTGGAACAGCAGATGCCATTTATCAAAATTTGGATTTTCTAAAGAAATGTCATGAACCATATGTCGTAGTTGCATCCGGGGATGCAGTTTATAAATTGGATTATGAAAAGGTGTTGGAATATCATGTCGCAAAGAAGGCAGATATCACTGTTGTTTGTAAAGAGTTATCACCGGGAGAGGATGCCCGAAGATTCGGAACCTTAAAGCTGGACGAAGATATGCGGGTGTTGGAGTTTGAAGAGAAGCCGATGGTAGCAAACTTCAATATGATTTCAACCGGAATTTATGTGATTCGAAGAAGACTTCTGATTGATTTAATCGAGGAGTGCGTCGAAGACGAAAGATACGATTTTGTATCCGACATTTTAATTCGCTATCGTAATGTGAAGAGAATATTCGGATATGAGATAAATACTTACTGGAGCAATATTGCAACAGTAAATGCTTACTACAGGACGAACATGGATTTCTTAAGGCCCGAAATAAGAGGCCACTTCTTCAAGGAATATCCGGGCATTAGTACGAAGGTAAGCGACCTTCCACCGGCCAAATACAACCCTGGCTCAGTTGTAAAAAATAGTTTGGTAGCGAGTGGAAGTATTGTAAATGGAACAGTTGAAAATTCTGTTCTGTTCAAAAGGGTATTTGTAGGCAACAATTGTGTAATTAAGAATTCAATTATTTTGAATGATGTGTATCTTGGGGATAATACCTATATTGAGAATTGTATTGTGGAAAGTAGCAGTACAATTCGAGCAAACACCCGCCACGTAGGGGAAAAGAAAATAGAAGTAATCGTGGAAAAAAATGAAAGATATGAGTTTTAGAAAGAGGTAAGTTATGCAAATCACAGATGTACGCGTACGCAAAGTAACAAAAGAAGGTAAATTAAAGGCAGTTGTATCAATCACTATGGATGACGAATTTGTAGTACATGATATTAAGGTTATCGAAGGTGAGAAAGGCCTGTTCATCGCAATGCCAAGCAAGAAAGCAGCGGATGGAGAATACCGTGATATCGCGCATCCAATCAATTCAGGTACAAGAGAACGCATTCAAACGTTGATTCTTGAGAAGTATGAAGAAGCTTTGAAAGAAGATAATTTTGATGAAGCTGAATAAGGAAATTGCTAAAAGGGAGTTTCGATGAAACTCCTTTTTATATTGTTTACTTTTTGTCTTTGGTATGCTACATTGAGAACATCAAATTTATGTAGGTGAAAAAATGTATTCTAGGACAAAATTAGCATGTTATTCTTCTTATCTTTCCATGGCTTCTATTTTTAGTTTGCCACCCATATTATTTGTGACTTTCCGACAGCTGTATCATGTATCTTACACATTGTTGGGAACTTTAGTGTTGATTAATTTTTGCACACAACTTTGTGTGGATCTAATCTTTACCTTTTATGCAAAGCATTTTAACATTCATAAAACTGTAAAAATTATGCCGGTGCTCACCTCTATAGGACTTTGCATTTATGCAATGGTTCCAACGATATTTCCACAATATGCATATGTAGGTTTGGCAATTGGAACCGTTATTTTTTCCATTTCGGCGGGACTAAGTGAAGTACTTTTGAGTCCGGTGATTGCGGCAATTCCTTCAGAGCATCCCGACAAAGACATGAGTCTTTTACATTCTTTGTATGCGTGGGGTGTTTTGACAGTGGTGATTATCAGTACTATATTTTTAAATTTGTTCAGTAAGGACAAATGGATGTATTTGACCTTGTTTTTTGCTGTATTGCCGTTGGTGGCAGCATATCTCTTTGCAACGTCACCTATGCCGGAGATGCATCTTTCCCATCCTGAAAAGACAGGAAAAGCAAGGAAAAAGAATATTGGTCTGGCCTTGTGTGTGGCATGTATTTTCCTTGGAAGTTGTGCAGAAAACACCATGTCTAATTGGATTTCCAGTTATATGGAAAAAGCCCTTCATATTTCCAAGACATGGGGCGATATCTTTGGAATGGCAGTTTTTGCGTTGCTTCTCGGATTGACCAGAACGCTCTATGCAAAATATGGCCGCAATATTTCTAAGTTCTTATTATGCAGTATGATTGGAGCAGCAGCATGTTACCTTGTAATAGGATTCTCAAATCATGTAACGCTATCTTTTTTTGCCTGCATTCTTACAGGTTGTTTTACATCCATGCTGTGGCCTGGAACATTGATTTTGATGGAGGAAAAAATTCCTCATTTAGGAGTTGCGGCATATGCACTGATGGCAGCAGGTGGGGATTTTGGAGCATCTATTGCGCCGCAGATGTTGGGAATGGTTGTAGATAAGGTGTCGGTAAGTGCTTGGGCAGCAAGACTGAGCACAAATTTTTCTTTGTCAACGGAACAAATCGGAATGAGAGCGGGCATGCTGATGGCAGCGATATTTCCACTTATCGGTGTGGCTCTGCTTATCTATATAAGAAGATATTTTGCAAAGGCTAGTGTGGAGAAATGATGAAGAATTTACATATTGTATATGAAGATGACCATATCATCGTGTGCTATAAGCCGGCAGGAATTGCAACACAAACTGCGAAAATGGGCGAGCGGGATATGGTTAGCATATTGAAAAACTATTTATACAAAAAGCAGACGGACAAGAGAGAGCCTTATATTGCAGTTGTTCATCGCCTGGACCAGCCGGTGGAGGGTCTGCTTGTTTTTGCCAAAACACCATTTGCAGCAAAAGAGTTATCCAAAGGCTTACAAGGGGCAGGATTTGGCAAACATTACAAGGCTGTGCTTTGGGGAGCACCGAAACATTCCAAGGGTACTTTGGAGGATTATCTTATAAAAGATGGGCGTACAAATACATCGAGAGTGGGGGATTCTTCCGAAAAAGATGCAAAGAAGGCAGTACTTTCATATGAAACTGTAGCCATAGGCTTGGACGACGGTAAGGAGATTTCTTTGGTGATTGTCAATCTGGATACAGGACGTCATCATCAGATTCGTGTACAGATGGCACATATGGGTTGTCCGATTTGGGGTGATGCAAAATACAATAGTGTAGCTATACAAGACAGAAGGTTTCGCCACATTGCCCTGTGTGCATACAAATTAGTATTTGAGCATCCAAAGACGAAGCAAAAGATGGAGTTTGAAATACAGCCTCAAGGGGAAGCTTTTAAACTTTTCGTGCTTGACAAACCTATGATTTTCCAATAAAATTGGGTTGATTATAGCTAGTAAGACTATGAAGAGGAATAGTATATACAGGACGGGCCACAGAGAGAGAATTGTTGCTGAGAGATTCTTGCAAGAAATGTATAGAACCTACCTTGGAGTCACTGTGTGAAAACGCAGCGTGGAACCAGCGTTAATGGTGTCAAAGAGAATTGTAGGATAATCTATGATTAACAAGGGTGGTACCGCCGAGTTTTTCGGTCCCTTATGGGGATGGAAGACTTGGCGTTTTTTATTCCTTAATTATCAATAAAATAGACAAAGCAAAAGGAGAAGGAAATTATGAAATTAAGAAATCTTGTTGGTGACCGTTTTAAAGAACGTCCATCTGATTGCGTAATCGACAGTCATGCATTTAGCGTACGTGGTGGTTATATCAAATATGTGGCAAATGGTATTTTTAGTTTGTATCCACCAATGAAGCGTATCACAAAGAAAATTGAAAACATTATCCGTGAAGAAATGGATGCCATTGATGGGCAGGAAGTATTATTCCCGGTTGCACTTCCGGGAAGCTTGTGGGAAGAATCCGGACGTTTTGAAAGCGTTGGGGAAGAACTTCTTCGTTTTAAGGACAGAAACGACAGCCAGATGGTACTTGGTATGACTCACGAGGAGGCAGCTGTACATCTTGTGAGAGAATATGGACAAACTTATACAAAATATCCATTTATGATTTACCAGATTCAAACCAAATTCCGTGATGAAGCAAGACCACGTGCAGGTCTTATCCGTGTAAGAGAATTTACCATGAAAGATGCTTATTCTTTCCATACATCACAGGAGGATTTGGAACAATACTATGATGTTTGCTACAAAGCGTACAATCGCGTGTTCCAACGTGCCGGTGTTCCGGAAGTTATTGCCGTAAAATCCGATTCCGGTATGATGGGCGGAAGTGTGTCACATGAATATATGTTACTGGCAGATGCAGGAGAAGATTCCATTGTTCTTTGTGAAGAGTGTGGCTACCGTGCAAACATGGAAGCTGCTGAGACACAGGTAGATAACAGCGGATGTATGCCAATGGGAGAATTGGAGAAGGTATATACCCCGAACTGCAAATCCATTGAAGAAGTAACTTCGTTCTTAGGTGCTTCTGTGGAAAATTCTTGTAAGGCAGTTATGTATCAGAAGAATATGACAGATGAATATGTCATTGTATTTGTGCGAGGAGATTATGAAGTAAACGAGACAAAATTGACCAATTATCTCGGAGAAAAGGTACATCCGGCTGATGTTACGGAAGATAGTGGCATTGTTGCAGGATTTACAGGTCCTTATGATATGAAGGCGGATTGCACAGTTATTTTTGATTCCTCATTAAAAGGAATTGAAAACTTAGTAGCTGGTGCAAATGAAGTAGATTATCACTATAAGGGACTGAATATTGCACGAGACTGTGGTGAAGTGGAATACGTAGATGTAGCGAAAATTCAAACTGGTGGTATTTGTCCGGTTTGCGGAAAGAAAACTATTCAGGTAAAACGTGGTATTGAAGTAGGAAATATCTTCCAACTTGGAACAAAATACTCTGCATCTATGGGTATGACATATACCGACGCAGAAGGAAATGCACAGACTCCGATTATGGGATGCTATGGTATCGGTGTAGGTCGTTTGGCAGCTTCTGTTTGTGAAGCAAGTCATGATGACAATGGTCCTATCTGGCCAATTTCCATCGCTCCATGGGAAGTACATCTTTGCTGTATGAGAGCTGACCAAGAGGAATGTAAGGCGGCAGCAGATGATTTATACAAGAAATTGCAACGTGCAGGCATTGAAGTTATCTATGATGATCGTGATGTACGTGCAGGGGCTATGTTCGCAGATGCGGACCTTTTGGGGGTTCCTATACGCGTGGTTGTAGGACCTAAGAACCTGAAAAATAATCAGATTGAGTTAGCTACTAGGGATAAACGTATTCAGAAATTAATTGATTTGGATAGCGCAATTGCAGAAATCCAAAAAGTAAAAGAAGATTTGTTTGCAGAGATTAATGCAAAAGTAGAAGAGTATGATGTATAAAA
Source organism: Faecalimonas sp. (assembly GCA_045638905.1). Classification (GTDB taxonomy): domain Bacteria; phylum Bacillota; class Clostridia; order Lachnospirales; family Lachnospiraceae; genus Faecalimonas. Next base: position 67,330 of record JAZUCE010000027.1, on the reverse strand, counting down.
AGATGAAAGCGCTTGCCACTTATTTGTGGCAGGCGCTTTTTGACATTTTTAAAAGAGTCTCTTTTATATTGTATTCCGGATGTTCTATCACGGCATCTAATAATTGGTTCAGGATGACTCCGATTTCCTTTCCCGGTTTCATGCCGTTCTCAATCAAATCCGTTCCTGTTATCGCAAGTGTTTTCAGTGATACACATTCGTTTCTTTTTAGAATTTCCTCATAGCAGAGTTTTACATCTCTAATATTTTGCAATTTTTCTTCTTGCAAATACTCGCTCTGTGCCAGCGTGTCTGCCTCCCTTACCTCCAAGTAATAAGGAAATAAATCCTCTCCAATCTTATTCATGGCTTTTCGCACATTTTTCGGTTCTGCAGGCATGCGATAATCATGATACTGCACCAGCTTTACAACCTTATTCATAGTGTCATTATCGAATTTGAGTTGCCTTAAAATCTGCTTTGTCAGTTCAACCCCTTTGATATCGTGCATTTTAAAATGTGCCACGCCTTTTTCGTCGACGGTTTTCATCATTGGCTTTGCAATGTCATGGAACAGCATAGCCAATCGAAGTACTTTATCTGCACGAACGTATTCCATTGCCTTCAGGGTGTGCTCTCCAACATTGTATTTATGATGAGGTGTTTCCTGTGAAGTAATCATCATTTCATCAAATTCCGGTAATATCACTTTGGTAATGCCCAGTTCATATGCGGTGCGCATGAGCGTAGGATTTGGAGAAACCAACATCTTAATCAGTTCCACTTGAATGCGCTCTGCGCTGATGTATGCCAGTGTGGGAGCTAGTTCTGTAATCCCCTGCCTTGTTTCTTCATCAATTTCGAAACCAAGCTGAGCCGCAAATCTCACTGCTCTTAAAATACGTAGGGCATCTTCGCTAAATCGTGCGTTTGCATTTCCTACACAGCGGATAATTTTATTTTCTAGATCCTGCATGCCGCCGAAGATATCCACTAATCCGTCTTTGTCATTGTATGCCATGGCGTTAATGGTGAAGTCTCTACGGAGCAAATCTTCGGAAAGACTCCTCGTGAAAGTGACCTCAGACGGATGTCTGCTGTCTTCGTACTTTCCATCCACGCGGTAGGTTGTTACTTCAAACGCATCTTTGTCAATTAGAACGGTAATTGTTCCATGTTCAATGCCTGTGTCAAAGGTTCTTGAAAACAATGCCTTTGTTTCTAATGGTGTAGCAGAGGTCGTAATATCCCAGTCATCTGGAACACGGCCCAGAATAGAGTCGCGGATGCACCCGCCAACAGCGTATGCTTCAAAACCATGTGCTTGCAAGGTATGGATAATTGTATTTACTTTTTCAGGTAATTGAATTTTCATTTTTACATACCCTCTTTTCAATAAATAGCAAATTTATTATAACGTACAGCACAAACAACTTCAATATTGATTTTCAGTAATACTTCCCCCTTGCTTGTCATACATTAGAATGAAGTGGAATTCACATTGCAGGGGGAAGTATGAGAGAGCACGAGCTTAACATTTTAGAGCAGTATGACATAAAGGTAAAAAATACAAAGAAGGTGAGAGATGCAGTTCTTTGCGACACGGACAGAGGACTTTTTTTGATAAAAGAGGTGCGTGTTTCGGAGAAACGTTTACAATTACTTGAACAATTAGGAACCCATATCCGGGGACAGGGATATGAAAATATAGATTGGATTTTGAAAACTAAGGACGGGGAATTGATTGCAGTTTCAGAAGAAGGAAACAAGTATTTTCTAAAAAAATGGTTTGCCGGAAAAGAATGTGATATTCACAAAGAAAAGGATGTTTTGGATGCGGTAGAGAATTTAACACGTGTGCATCGTGTGTTGCGCGATTTTCATCCGGAAACGTCAGACAATCCGATTTTTATCACTCAAGGAGAGGATTTGCGAGAGGAATATGCCCGTCACAACCGAGAGATGAAAAAGGTTCGCACATTTGTGCGTGGAAGGGTTGGGAAAAGTGATTTTGAATTGGCATTTCTGAAACATTTTGATGCCATGTATTCTCAGGCAGACTGTGCGACGGAGGAGCTGAAGGCGTCCAATTATGATGACTTATATATGGAATGTATCGAAGACGCAAGGATGATTCATGGAGATTATAATTATCACAATGTGTTGATGACTTATTCAGGAATTGCAACAACGAATTTCGAACATGTTCAGACGAATATGCAGGTTGTGGATTTGTATTATTTTTTAAGAAAAGTAATGGAAAAGCATCATTGGGATGTGGTGTTGGGAGACAAAATATTAGATTGTTATCAAAAATATTTGCCATTTAAAGAAGGGGAGTTAAATTTTATTTCTACATGTTTGGCATACCCTGAGAAATTTTGGAAAATTGCAAACTCGTACTATCGTTCCAGAAAGGTTTGGATACCGGCGAAGAATCTGGAGAAGTTGGAAATGGTGATTAAGCAGACGGAGGAAAAGAAAGAGTTTTTACAGTCGTTATTCTCTTTTCAATTAGAAGAATAAATTCGATATACTTTAATTAATCGACAAAAAATATGAGATTAACTAGAGTTTATTGTGTTGGATGATTTGTTTGCGTAAAACTGGGAGTGTGGCAAAATAGCTAATTTTTAGTTATGGGGCGATGCTCCTTTAAGTTTTATATCGAAAATTCAGTTTGCATAGAAACACATTTTATGCTAGACTCTTATAAAACATATAATTTTTCAAACAACTCAAATGAAGTGTGTCTTAGCAAACATTTCAAACTTAAGGCAAATCAGCCGAGAAATTCAAACTATAGAATAGAATAAGAAAGGAAAAAAGTACCCGAGTATTTTGTGAAAAGGTATTGCATTTTTGTTTTCTAGGGGATATTATAATAGTGTAATTAAGTTTACACAGTATGAACATACCCCTAGTAGTAGTTCTCCCAATATACGGGAAGTAACAAGGCTTGGGGTATTTTTGTTGGTAAAACTATGATTTCAGAAAACAAAAGAAAATTTGACAAGTATCCAATGACTACAGCGATTTTGGTTGATAGTGATTTTGTTCCGGCAGCAAAGCAAGCCCGTCGTGAAGGTATTGATTTAATTTTGGATCCAATGAAACGGTTAAAGCAAGAAACTCCAAGGTCGTTGTGACTTTGGAGTTGCTTGCTTTAAATGACTTCTATTTTAATACACTGTGTTTATACTCACTAGGTGTCATGCCCATATGCTTCTTATACAGTCTGTAAAAATTAGAATAATTATGGAACCCTACCTGGTAACTAGCATCTTCAGCAGAATGGTTGTTGCATATCAGCTGATTGAAAGCCAGAATTTTCTTAAAAGTGCAGTATTCCACAATGGTTGTACCAGTAAACTCTTTAAACATACGACAGAGATAGTGCTTGTTGAAGTGAAATTTCTTTGCAAGCTCATCGATGTTGATTTTCTCAGCGTAGTTTTCAGATAAGTATTTGATAATTGCATTAATTTGTTTGTTGGATACGGCAGACACAATACTATCTTTAACAAGCGATTCTGTAATTTGGTTTAACATATCCAGCAGTTCTACAATACCACAAAGTGCAAGGACAGAACCTTCAACAGTATTTTTTCTGTGTTGGTTGACAATTTTCTGCAATTGAGTATCAATGCCAAAGGCTTTCACAGTGGCGGAATTGATAACGTTATTAGTTCCACTGACACGCTTATAGAAGGAATCAAAAAAGCTATGCTCACCACACTGAAAGCCATCGAATATAGTATCAAATATGTACAGAGAAATTCGTTCATGTGCAGCATTGTCTACAGTAGCTAAATGAATTTCCTTTGGGTTTAAGATAATTAAATCACCAGGGTTAACCGGATATAATCTACCTTCTACACGAACGGTGCCGGAGCCTTTTAAAAAGCAGGTAACCACAAGAGAAGTATCATAATGCAAATGGGGTGGAGTTGAATTCTGCGGATGATTCTCCAAAGTGTAATGTAATTTATAATGTGGACTGTCGTCATAGCACTCTTTGATATACTCTTTGTTCACAATAAACCCTCCTGCCTTCTTAATATGTCAATATTGTATATGAAAACAACAAAAAAAGCAATTAAATGTTTTTTTTGAAACGATATAATAAACATATGAAAATAAAAATCAGAAGGTACAATATGATGAAAGAAAAGATAAAGGCTTATACGATTATGATACTTGGAACGGCATTGACTGCTATGGCAATCAGTATGTTTTTAGTTCCGAATAAAATTGTAAATGGAGGTGCATCTGGGTTAGCAACAGTCATTTACTATTCCTTCGGGATGAAGCCAGCGGTAGCAAATGCGATTATCAATGCAATATTATTGATTTTGGCATTGATTTGCTTTGGGTGGTCTTTTATTGCGAAAACTATTTTTAGCATCAGTTCATTGACGATTCTAATAGAAGTGTTCTCATATTTTCCACCAGTGACGGATAATACGTTACTTGCTGCAATATTTGGAGCAGTGTTGTATGGATTGGGAATAGGAATTGTATTATCGCAGGGGAGTACAACCGGCGGTACTGATATTTTGGGAAGACTCATACAACATAAGTTTCCACAATGGAAGATAGGGAAAATATTATTAGGTGTTGATTTGGCAGTCATTTGTCTATCATTTATTGTCTTTCGAACGACGGAAGCGGTTTTGTATGGTGTATTAGCATTATATGTATCAACCAGTACAATAGATATTTTAATGAAGAATCTTAATATTTCTAAACTTGCTTTTCTCATTACAGATAAAGGGAAGGACATTGCGCAACTCCTTGTTAATACCTCGCCAAGAGGTGTTACGTTAATTGATGTTACGGGTGCATATACTGATACTTCAAAGCAGATGCTGGTATGCGCGTTAAAAGAAAGTGAATTGCCGGAATTTCAAAGAAAAGTATTAGAAATGGATGCAAATGCATTTATTATATACTCAGAGTCCCAACAAATAGTGGGAAATGGCTTTTACATATATAAGTAGTTTTGACGAACTGGATCTAATCTATCAGATTGGATTCAGTTCGTTTGGTTTACGGGGGAATTTCCACTATTTGACATAATTATTAGGAGATATTCCCAGTCGAATTGTTAATATTGCACATTAGGTCAATATAGTACATGAAATTATACAAATAAGCAATTAAAATCCACTTTTTTATCAAATATAATAATTATACATAACAATAACAAGATGGAGAAGTGGGGGTAGAGCATGAGTTTAAAAGAATTAGAAAAAGAAGATTTAGAACTTTTCCAATGTTTGTATGCAGAGGAAAAAAGACAGCGTGACAGTTTGGAAATGATTGCTTCTGAAAGTATTCAGCCTCAACTGGCATTAGAATTGGCAGGAAGCATTTTTAACAACAAAACTGCCACAGGCTCAGTAGGCAAGCAACGTCTGCTAGGAGCAGAGAATGTTGATATGCTAGAACGTCTTGCGGCGGACAGAGCCTGTGAGATTTTTGGAGCAGATTACGCCAATATGCTTACATATTCCGGAACGGTTGCAAATTTTTGCGCATATGAGGCTGTATTAGAACCAGGCGATTCAGTTCTGGCATTGTCCCATAGTGTTGGAGCACATCAATCGCATGGCGGAAAGGGCAATGTATCGTCCAAATTATATCAGTTCCAATACTTTGGGTTAGATCCTGCCACAATGGACATTAATTACGATGAGGCGGAATGGAAAATCAAGAAATATAGTCCGAAGTTACTGGTGGTTGGCTCGGCAGCATATCCAAGAAACATTGATTTTAAACGCCTAGCCGATATAGCGCATGAGAATGGAGCACTGTTAATGGTTGACATTGCACATTTTTCCGGATTAATTGCAGCAGGTGTTACACCAAATCCATTCCCGCACGCAGATATTGTGACGGCATCCACAACAAAAACGATGTGTGGACCACATAGCGGCTTTATTATGTGTAAAAAAGAATACGCAGAACGAATTGAAAAAAGCGTATATCCAGGACACGTTGCTTCGCCGCATTTACAGACAATTGCTGCAATGGCATATGCACTTAAGCGTTCACAGACAGAAGACTTCAGAGAGCTTATGAGAATGGTTGTGAAAAATGCACAGCATTTGTGTGAGGCATTGATAGCCAAAGGTTTTGAAGTGTTTACGGGCGGAACAGACTGCCATATGTTTCTTTTGGATGTTAAGCCATTAGGCATTGACGGAGTGCATTTTGCAGAAGCACTTGAAAAAGCAGGTATCACGGTAAATTCAAAAAGCATTCCATTTGAGAATTCCGATATACCAGGTGGTATTCGTATGGGAACAACAGTACTTACCCAGCGAGGTATGAAGGAGAAGGATATGGAAGAAATTGCAGAGTTGTTTTACTATCTGGCAAAGGAAAAATGCAATGAGGCTGCAATTGCAAAGGTGAAAGAGCGAGTGAAAGAACTTGCAGCAGCATTTCCTATCCACTAATTACCAACCCATTATAAATAGACCAAGGTCTATAATAAATAGATATGAACTTTAGAAATTTAACAATGTGAAGGAGGAGAAAAAGTGAAAAAGATTTTAAAAAAGGCAGGAGCTTGGGCGTTGTTGTTCATGCTAAGTTTTACGGTTTTTTGCCAAGGCAACATGGAAGTGAAAGCTGTCACACCTAGCAGTACTGACTACAATGTTCTGCTAAATGGTTCGAAAATTTTCATATACAATGAGAAAACCATCGGTTCTAAAATTGGTACAGAGTATTTTATGACCTATACGGTAGAAGATGTGACAAAAAAGTCTACTCAGCAAGGAATAATTGGAACAGATGATCCGACTAGAAATTTCCCTTATACCGATGGTGGTTTTATGAGGTTCTTCAAAGCCAAAACGACACCAGTTATGTTGGAAGAAGGTTCCACTTATTTTATTAAGTTTACCGTTGCAAAAGGCGGATACCAGTATCAGGTTACCCGTGCAACTGGCGACAAATTGGAAAATATTTATTTTGATACTTATGTTGGCGATGCAACAGATGAGATGAAACATTTCGGACTATGGCTTGCAGAAGGAGAAGGTATTCAAGCAGAACTTTCCAACGTTCGATTTTATGATGCGGAAGGGAACGATTTAGGAGTTTGCACAAATCCTGCTACTGGCGGATACGTGACAAAGGGTGCCGTAAAGCTGAAAAAAGCTTCGGATGTACGTCAAAGTTATGAAGTTGCTATTGAGGACCAATGCAATATTGCAATTAGTAACTTGAAAGCATCTGATTCTTCCAAAATTTTTATAGAATATAAAGTTGCATCGGCAGAGTATGAGTTCTCGCAAAACGGTGTATCTATGTCAGATGAACCAAAAAGTGATTATCCGCACAGATATGGTTTTTTGAAAATGTTCTATTACAAAGAAGCGCAGAAAGAGTTGGAACTTCTCGATGTAGGTGCCGAGTATATTATCATGATAGAGCGTGGAGAAGAGAGCTTTAATACAATCGTACAAAAAACAAAGAACAAACAGACAAGCACATCGCTCATTGGAACCTCGACAGGGACATATAAAGACGATTATCTATTTGCTTCGCTGTGGTTTGGAGCAGGAGCTCCGCAAAGGGGTACTTTTAAACTAGAGAATTTCAAGATTTATGATGAGAATCACAATAGTCTGGGAGTTCAGTGTAACGTAGGGGCTTTTATTGTAAACAAAGGTGAGATAGAGGATTATGCAGGATGTGAAGCTGCTTACTACTGTGAAGAGAAAAATAGTTTTATTGCACTTTATAAAGATAAAAAGATAAAGTTTACGGAAAATAATCAAACTATCGATGGAACTTATGAGGTTGCAGATAATGTAATGACCGCCTTATTCTCAGGTGAAAAAGAAAAATATGAATATTTATTTAAACGCATTACAGATGACGAAGGTAATGTTTATGAAAGACTTTATACCTATCAAGTTCATTTTGTGACAGGGTGCGACACAGAGATTCCAATGCAGGAATTGTCCAATAAAACCGGATATGTAGCAAAGAGTCCGGATGAGCCGGTTATGGAAGGCTATGAATTCATAGGTTGGCATACAAGTGATGGAACGGAATTTGATTTTAATCAAGTTGTGACAGAATCAGTTACTCTATATGCAAAATGGTCTGGAGATGAAGGAATTACTTTCCTTGCAAAAGATACCGCATTTAATGGTAATTATTTGTACATAACAGCAGGTACCGTAGTATTGATTGCAGGACTTGTAGTGGGTGTGACGTTTGTAGTAAGGAGCATGAAAAATGAGCGCAGTAAAAAGCAATAGTATGTCAAATGTTAAAAAGAAAAAAGTGAACAAAGGTAGAGTGCTATTTATTCTTGGCTGTACATTATTGCCGGTAATACATTGGTTGCTTTTCTATGTATATGTAAACTTCTCGTCTATTACGATGGCTTTTGTTGGCCCTGATAATAAGGTGTCTTTATATAATTTTATACGATTGTTTAAGGAATTGGGAAATGAAACTTCATCACTGAGAATCGCCATTCGGAATACAGTGATAACTTTTGGAATCCAAATGGTGATGTTCCCATTTTCAGTATTGGTTTCCTACTTTATATATAAAAAGATACCATTGTTTCGTTTTTATCGAATCACTTTCTTCTTGCCAATGGTGTTATTTTCCGTATGTACCACCATGTTTTTCACAAGAATTGTAGGAGCAAATGGTTTTATTGCCCAAGCAATTGGCGAGTGGTTGAATTTGGAAACGACACCAGAACTTTTAGGAGATTCCAGATTCGCAAACGTTACAGTTCTTATACATATGATGTGGTTGAGCTTCCCGGGGGATTTGATTATCTGGAGTGGAACGTTTGCCAGAATTCCTGAGGATACATTAGAAGCAGGAAGAGTAGATGGGACGACATGGTGGACAGAGTTTACGCGAATTATCGTGCCAATGGTATGGCCGACAGTAGCATTAAAAATGGTATTACTTTTCTGTGGCTTCTTTGGAGCCAGTGGTAGTGTATTCCTGTTGACAGGTGGAGAGTTTGGCACTATGACATTGAGTTCATGGCAATACATTCAGTTGTTAGAAAACTCCGGAAGCTATTACATATCACATGAACTGAATTATTTGTCGGCGGTAGGTCTTCTCCTAACCTTATTATCACTGATTATTTCTTTAACGGTGAGAGGAATTACCGACAAGTTCTTCACAGATGTGGAATATTAACAGGGGGGTGAGAAAATGAAGAAACATAGAATGAAAAAAGCGAATTCTTTAAACAGAAAGAGTCCGACAGAGAAAATGTTATATTGTTTTGTTTCCCTAATCTTCATGGTTATGGCTCTCTCATATGTCTATATTTTGGTATGGACGTTGATTAGTAGTTTAAAGTCACATACGGAGATTGTTATGAACCCTTTTTCATTACCTGAGAAGTGGAATTGGAATCATTTTAAAGAAATGACCACCCTATTTAAGGTGAATGGGAATGGTTTTTGGAAGATGTTGTTTAACAGTATATATTTTTCGGTTGGATGTTCTTTTGTATTGCACCTTACTACCGTTACATTTGCCTATTGTAGCACAAAATATACATTCCCAGGTTCGAAGTTGGTATATCCGATTATTTTGATGATGATGACATTGCCTATATATGGGACTTCCGGTGCCGCATTTAAACTATATAGTCAACTAGGGTTGGTAAATAGTTATTTACATATCATAGCATCTGTATCCGGATTTAATGCGATGTATTTGTATTATAGTGCGTTTTTCCAAGGGCTTTCCTGGAGTTATGCAGAGGCAGCGATGATGGATGGAGCCAATGATTTACAAATCTATACAAAAGTCATGTTGCCGCAAGCAAGACCTATATTTACAGCATTGTTTCTAACAACTTGGCTAGGCAGCTGGAACAACTACGAATCTGCATTGGTATATTTGTCAAAGTTACCAACGCTTCCGGTAGGTATATATCAGTTTAATCAAGAAATGATTTATCAGGCGAGACTGGATATTTTATTTGCAGCGTGTCTTGTAGTTTCTATACCAGCGCTGATTATCTTTATCTGCTTTGATAAAGTGTTGACAACGAGCGTTTCCCTTGGAGGTATCAAGGGGTAAAAATATTCAAAGAGAAAGGAAAGGACAAGGATGAAAATGAAAAGAGTAAAAAAATTATTGGTTACCATATTGTCTGTTGTAATGATGGTAACAACACTCACTGCATGTACAGGTGAGTCAACAGGTAAACTGGGAAAAGGAAAGAATGTTCTCACAATTCATTATTGGTTGAGTGGTATGGGAGAACAATGGTTGATTGATATGATAGAAGCTTTTGAAGCAGAATATCCAGAGTATACTGTTGAGTATCAGGCATCTGCAAGAGACAAGGCTTTGACAAGTGCTTTCGGAATGGAAGACCTTGATGAAGCGGATTTGTATTTGGTTACTAAAACGGATGCAATAGAGTATTTGGAGCCGCTGGATGATATCCTTGAAAGTACAGCTCCAGGAGATAAAAAGCCTTTGAAAGATAAATTTAAAGGTAACTATCTGAACTATGAACAAAGTGCAGATGGACATTATTACAGCTTGAGTTACGGTGGGGGAATGATAGGACTTTACTATAATAAAAAGCTCTTTGAAGAAGCCAATATTACGCAACTTCCAAGAACCACAGATGAGTTGACTGTGTTATGTGATACATTCAATAGTAAAAAGATCACTCCTATGTGCCACTTTAAAAAAGGTGGATATTATGAATATATGCTACAACTCTATTTGGCACAATACAATGGAATGGATTATTATCTGAATAATTTTTGGGCATGTACGGATGCGAATGGAAAAAGCCCAAGTAAAGAAATCCTTACCGCAAAAGATGGACGTTATTACGCAGTGAAGGCGATGGAAAAATTCATTACTCCTGCTTATACATTGACGGGTTCCATCACACAAAGTCATACAGAGATGCAGACAATGTTCTTGAATGGTTCGGCAGCCATGATGGTAAACGGTTCATGGATTGAGAATGAGATGAAGAATACGAAAGATGATTCGGTTGTTGGTGTTATGAAAATGCCAGTATTATCTGCCATTGTAGACAGATTAACAACCGTAAAGATGGATACAGACTTAAGAAAACTAATCACTGCGATTGATCAAGTGACAGAAGGCGAAAAACAGTTATCCGATTTTGCGTCAGGAGATGGATATGTGATTGATGGATTAACAGTTTCAGCAGAAGATTGGAAAATTGTAGAAGAGGCAAGAAATCTAATTACATGTAACTATGGTCAAGAATCAGCTTATATTCCGAATTATGCTGAAGAGAAAGAAGGTGCCAAGAAATTCCTTCAATTCTTGTATTCAGATAAAGGATATGAGATTTACTGCAAAGCAACGAAGTGTCCATTGCCATTAGAACTGAGTACGGGTGAAGACTTAAAGATTACTGGAGTAAGTAAGGCACAACAGGCACAGTTCGATTGGCTGTCTGCAAATGCGATGTTTGTAGACAAAGGATACTCCAAGAGAAACGAGATTTTCATTACAGGTGGCGCAAATGAAATGGCAGGTATCAACTATGTTGATAAACTTTGTGCCGGTAATTCAGATGACCGTATGAATGCTGATGAAATTTGGGCATTATTGGTAAAGACGGTAGACGATAATTACGAAAGCAAATGGCTGCCTAATATGCAGGAGAGGTGATATGAATGAAAAGAATATATGCGATTGCACTGATATTAATATGTACTGTAAGTTCTATCATTTTCTCTCCGATTTCGGCTCTAGCAGGAAAGGGTACAACCACCTCAGAACCAGTCTTAGAGGATAACAATTTAAATCAAACTGCTTGGTATTTCACAGATAGCAATGTTATCTGCAAGGACGGAAGTCTGGTTATTCCATCGGGCACCAGTACAGCAAGCACAAAAATTATTGCGAAAGATGTATCGGTATTAGACACTGCAGTGGAAGACATGACTGCAGTCAATATGGAAATGAGTTTGACAAACTTACCGAAAGGACAACAGTTTATTTTAGCCTTTGGTTTGTCTAGTATCGAAGCGAATTCAAAAGAAAAAGGCAATGTGGAAATGGTGATTACCAATAATGGTGGGCTGAAATTTGGTATCGAGGCTTACACAGAAGCTGGAATGGAAACTATTTTAAAACCAACAAGTTGTGGGATATCCATGAAGCAAAAATTTTCGGTCAATGCAATTATCACTTCTGAATCCGTTTTACGAGTAACAGTTAATGGAAAGAGAGTTTGTGACAAAAAATTGCCGGTTAGTGGAGCTGGAAGATTTGGTCTGTTACAGACTGGAGAATGCGGTGCTAATATTTCAAGCTTAAGTTATAGTTGTTACTACTATGAAACGCCGGAGAATGTTAATATCTCAGAGGATTTTGAATCTGGTGAGTTTAATGTAAACACATTATATAGCAGGTCAAAGTCAAATGGTCTTGTTCCGAGTGCAATTAAAATCGACGATTATAACGGAAGCAAAGTGCTTAAATTTCAAAATACAGGATTTGCGTATGTAAGTACTCAATATAAGTACTCCAACTTCGAACTATCCTTTGATATGCCTTATTTTTTACGTGAAGTGATTTACGATGAATATGGAACTATGATAGGAAAGCCGTTCTTCCATATAGGTATTAGCTGGGGAAGTGAGGAATATGAACCGAGCGAATATACCTATAGTTATGATGCTGACATGATAAGCCTTGGTTCTAATCAAATTAAAAGTGAAGTGCGTAATCAGTGGACTGCGTCATTAGAAGAGTTGAATGTGACAGATATAAATACGAATACTGGTTATTCAGTAAAACTTAGAGTGATTGACGGACATATGACGTTGCAAGTAAAAGGGCTGACATCCGCAGAATACATAACAGTAGCAGAAACAGACTACGAAATACAACGTAGCGGTTATATCTACATATGGTCACCGGGGAACGCGAATTGTGCCATTGATAATTTAAAAATCACAAATTTGGATAAAAATCCGAATCTGACGGAAGCAGAATATAAGTCATCTGTTATTACGGCGGAGGATTACCAACTGACAGAAGAAGATACAGCAATGGTATTTAGGAAAGATGCAAAAGAGGAAAACACATTTTCCGGAAAAATCTTTTTAGTTAGTTGCGGTACCGGTGCACTCGTTCTTGCATTACTTGGTGTTGGTATCAGTTCTTTATTAAAGAAAAAAAGCAAACGAAAGGAGGAATAAGAATGAGATTGAAAAGAATCATTAAATCAGGCTTAAGTACTGTATTACTCTTGTCACTCGTAATTGGCATGACTGGTTGTAGCAGCACGGCTGTTATCGAAGAGATGGAGATAGAAGAAGTAGCATCTTATAGCTTCGATGTCATTGGCGGGAAAGATGTTATGCCTATTATGGGTTTCTACGGTCCAACTACTTCGGGCGAAAGCTGGAACGGAAATGCAGTACCCGATTATTATACGGATGAATTTTTCGAGTTGGTTAAAGAGTCGGGAATCAATGTGATTGGTCCAAGCTACTCTCACTACAATAGCGTTCCTTACTATGCAACAAAAATTTTGGAACAGAGTGAGAAATACGGACTCGGAGCTCTTGTGTGGGATAAGCGAATTATAAACAATGATATAACTGTAGAAATGGTGGATGATTATATCAAGGACTACGCAAGTTACAAGTCTTTCGTAGGCGTGTATATGGTGGATGAACCGGGAGCAGTTTATTTCCGTGACCATGAAAACGGAGTAAATATTGAAGATTTTGCTACTATTTCTAAAAATATTAACGAGCTTGGTTATTTCTATTACGGAAATATATTTGGAATGGAATTTCAGGAAACATTTACTGACTCGGATGCGGAGGCGCATAAAAAATACGTGCATGACTGGATTGAAACTTGTCAGCCAAAGGCTCTTATGTATGACAGATATATTTTTAATGGAAATAAGGGTTTAACCTACGCAGAGTTATACTTTAAAACAATGGAGAATATTCGAAGTGAAGCTGAAGAAGCTAATATTCCGTTTTGGGTATTTATAGAAGCAGGAAATCAATGGAATGATGGTGAAAATCTTTTTGATTCAGACGGATATTATCCTTCTCAAGGAGAATTCTATTGGAATGTAGGAACAACCTTGGCGTTTGGTGCAAAGGGGATTATGTATTTCCCAATGCTACAACCAATGCATTTTGCTTGGGCACAAACAGAATTGTTTGATTTCCAAAGAAATGGTCTCATTGGAGCATGGGGAAATAAAACGCGTTGGTATTATTATGCGCAAGACATGAATGCCCAAATCGCTGCAGTGGATGAGGTATTAATGAATTCTGTGAACAAAGGAATTATTGCATCAGGCGAAGAAGCGCTGGAAGATTTGTCTGATTGTCAATACTTAATGGAAGGAACAGCATGGAGAGAACTGACAAATGTTACTGGAGATGCAATGGTAGGTTGTTTTAACTATCAAGGTAAAACAGCTCTCTATGTAGTGAATTACGATACAAAATTTGCGCAAAACATCACACTGGATTTTGCAGATGATTATGATATTACAGTTATTCAGGATGCAAAAGAACAACATTGGTCTTGTGATAGTTTAGAACTTACATTTAAAGCGGGAGGAAGCGCTCTCGTTGTGTTTGAATAAAGGAGTTGAGTTTATGAAACAAAATAATAAAAAAAGATTTCTTTCAGCATTATTAATATTGAGCATGCTGTGTTCTATCGTTCTTAATGGAAGTCCGGCTCGGGCAGCAGAAGAAGAAAGCAGTAGTAACAGCAATGCAATCACACTTGACAATGCACCAGAGAAAGACTTCGCATCATGGACATTTTCAGATGCAAATTTCAACTATACGCAGTTTGGTCATACATGGACGACTGCGGAAAGTGACAAGCAGACAACTGGAAATACTCTTGATATGAGCATCTTCAGAGGAAAGATTAAGTTTCCGACAGTTGAATCAGAGTTTGTTATTGGAGAAAGAGATACTTCGTTATACAGAGGACTTAGATTTTTCAATACTGGAAGCAAGCTGAGCCTTGTATTTACGACTTCTGCTGGTGATGTCGCACTTGGAACATTTGATCCAGAGATTGCCGGTACAACATTAATAGACAACAAGGATTTGGAAGTGGCAGTTTCATTTGAGTACACGAGTGAAACAGATACGACAGCAACCATGAAGGTGGGAGTATTCTTTAACGGAAAGCTCTATAACAACACGTATTTTACAGTTACGGATGCACCTAAGGAATATTTAAAACAGACAATTCGATTCCGTAATGTTAATACTAGTGTTAAATGGAATGTAGAATCAATTGTTACATTACACTCAGCACCAGAGAATAAGTTCGCTCATTGGACATTCTCGGATATCAATTTCAATTATACGCAATTTGGTAGTGTTTGGAGTGAGACAGATCTCGCAGGTCAAACACCTGGAAAATCTCTTAATAAGACTCTCTTCCAAGGAAAGATTAATTTTCCGGCGGATGGTGATGGGCAGTTCTTTATTGGAGGTGTAAACAATACTGCCAACTGGCGAGGATTTAGATTTCTTAATAGTGGAAATAATCTAACTTTCGCATTCCAAGGTACAGAAGGAAAACTTTACGATAAAGACGGAGCAACCAACAATTTGCTTGCTACATTTAATCCAGAAACAGCAGGAACAACGCTAGTAGGTAACAAAGACCTAGAGGTAGCGGTTTCGGTTGAATATACAAGTGAAACAGATACGACAGTGACGATGAAAGTGGGGGTATTCTTTAATGGAAGACTCTATAACGGAACATATTATACTGTCAAGGATGCGCCTAAGGAATTTGTAACACAGGCAATCCGATTCTATAAGACAAGAGGCTCCAAATGGAATGTAGAATCTATCAAAATAACATTAGGCACAGCACCGGAGAGCAAGTTTGACAATTGGACATTTATGGATACTAATATACCAGATGGACCATTTGGTTATCGTTGGACAGAATCAAACCATACAACTGGAGAAGCTCTTAACAAGACACTTTTCCAAGGGAAGATAAAATTTCCAAACGTTACAGCTTCAGAATTTGTCATTGGAGAGAAGGTTGAATCAGGATATAACGGATTTAGATTTCGTCAAGAAAGTGGAAAGGATACGCTAAGCTTTTTATTCAGGGGAGAAAGTGAGACAGCTATCGAACTAGCAACTTTTGCTCCAACCATAGCAAGAACAACGCTGATTGGAAATGAGAATTTAGAAGTTGCGGTTTCAGTTGAATACATAAGGATTAAAGATGGTCTAGTAACCATGAAGGTAGGGGTGTTCTTTGATGAGAGGCTTTATAACGACACATATATTATAGTCAAGGATGTGCCAGAGAAATATTTAACACAGACAATTCGATTTAAAAATGACTATTATTCTACTGATAAATGGAACGTGGAATCAATTGTTACATTAGATTCGGCACCGGAGAATAAGTTTGCTCATTGGACATTTTCAGATGTTAATATTCCAGATGGGGAATTTGGTCATCGTTGGAATGCAAACGAACATACAACTGGAAAAATTCTTAATAAGACTCTCTTCCAAGGAAAGATTAAGTTTCCGACAGTTCAATCGGAATTTATAATCGGAGAGAATGTTGCATCGAACTACAATGGATTTAGATTTTTTAATAATGGAAGCACTCTAAGTCTTTTGTTCCGAGGAGAGAGTGAGACGGCTACTACACTTGCCACTTTTGATAAAGATATAGCAAGAACAACATTAATAAACAACGAAAATCTAGATGTAGCGGTTTCGTTTGAATACACGAGTGAAACAGATACGACAGCAACCGTGAAGGTGGGAGTATTCTTTGACGGAAAACTTTATAACAATACATATATTACGGTTGAAGATGTACCGAAGCAATATTTAACACAAACAATCCGATTCCAAAATTCCGATACTAATGTGAAATGGAATGTAGAATCCAACAAAATAACATTAGATAAAGCACCAGAGAGAAAGTTTGCCCATTGGACATTATCAGATGTAAATATCCCGGATGGAATATTTGGTGAGCGTTGGACGGACTCGGAAGTAGTATTACACACAACTGAAAAAACTCTTAATAAGACTCTCTTCCAAGGAAAGATGAAGTTTCCGACAGTTGACGATGCGCATTCTGCAGAATTTGTTATAGGAAAGAAAGTTGGCGAGAGCAAATACGAAGGATTTAGATTTCGTAGTAGTGATGGCAAACTAAGCCTTTTATTTACGACAAAAGATGGGGCGAAGACTGATACACTTGCTACTTTTGACCCAACGATAGCCAAAACAACACTCATCGGAAACGAAGACTTAGAGATAGCGTTTTCCGTTGAATACACGAAGATCGAAGACGGTTTAGTAACCATGAAGGTGGGGGTATTCTTTGACGGAAGACTTTATAACGATACATATATAACAGTTAAGGATGCATCGGAAGAACATTTGAAACAGGCAATACGATTCAGAAATAAAAGTGTTGGCACAGAGGTACTTGATAAATGGTACGCTGAATCAATAGATGATTTTTCAGTTATAGTACAGCCTGAGATTACTGACAGTATCGCTATGAATTATATAGTAACGATTAATCCGGACCTTCTTGAAAGTGAAGAACTGAGCATGTCATTTGCAATGAATGGAAACACAACTAGCGTGATTACAGGTGTAGAGGTATGGGATAATGCATATAAGTTTACTTATCCAGACATTATGGCACAGAATATGGCAGATACCATTACTGCGACATTGACAGTTGGACAAGAAATCAAAACCTATAAATATTCCGTATTGGATTATTGCGTAGATGTAATGAATACAACAACGCTGAAACATGAGAGTGGAGCTGCATATTCTGATAAACAAATGGCAGCCTTAAGAGAGTTAGTTGTGGATCTGGTGCAATATGGCGCGGAAGTACAGAAATACAAGAAACCTTCTATTAGCGATGCAGATTTGGTGACCACTAAGTTTGCTAATAAGGTATCTAACTATACTCAATATGACAAAGCTGATACAGACCTTAGTGCGTTGCCAGGTGTTGTGGCGGCCAAACTCACAGGTGATGATACTAATTCAGCTTATACGTGGAAGAGTGCCACTCTGGTTCTTGGAAACAAAGTAAAAATTCGTTGCCAATTTAATGCAGAGAATACAGATAATCTCACAATAAAAACATCAATGGGAGATGAAATAGTTACTTTCTCTGAAACAGGTACAAGCGGAGTATATGCATTTGAAATCGATAATATATACGCTTACGAATATGCAAAAGAAATTACAGTGCAATTTTATGAAGGTGAATCCGCAGTAGGTAAAACACTACATTACAGTGTAAATACATATCTATCTGCCAAACAGAATTCAGATTATAAAGAATTGCTTAAGGCAATCCATAACTATGGTGATGCAGCTGAAGCATATGTTGACTCACTTGAATTACGAGTTTTAATTACTTCAGATATCCATTTAACAGAATCAATAACTTGGCAGAGAATGAAATCGACCACAAAACAGCGTGCCGAGAAATGGTTGACACATGTTAACGAAGAGCATGAAAAAGAACCGTTCGACTTAATTGTAATCAATGGTGATATTTCTCTAGACCATACGTCAGGTACGTACCAAACCGGTGCTTACTACGATGATAAGGACGGCGAATCAGATGATATTGTTAAAAATTATTTCTCGCAATTACCAGCGGGTGTGCCAGTTGTTGTTATACCGGGAAATCACGAACAGTATGGTAACGAAGACTGGAAAGCAATTACAGGTAATGATCGTCAGAGCTATATGGTTATGAATAATTCCTTATTCCTGTTTTTAGATAATTATAAGGTTGAGGAGACTCAGACTGAGCTGAGTGATGGGACATATACCAAGACAGATGTTGCTTATATAAATAAAATGATGAATAAATATCCATCATGTGATGTTTATCTCATTTCACACATGTTTTATACAAATCAAGAAAGTGCAGAGTTTAAGAAATTGGTAGCTGAAAATGACCGCATCAAAGGATTGTTCCAAGGACATACACATAATGCAGCGACGATAGAATTGGGAGCAGATTGGGGAAACAAAACCATTGCACAGACTGGTACTTACGCTCATTATGATTCAGAACCAGGAGGTGACAGGTTCTGGGGCTTCCGTGAACTCAAGATTACGCAAGACAGTGCTTACAGTAATTTTATTCAGTTTCAGTCTACTGAGACGGATGCAGCTACTGTTACTAATTATACTCGTACATTTTACATATCATATGCGCAGACAGATGAGAAATAGGGGGCGAGAAATTATGAAAGAAAGATATATAACACCTGAAATGGACATTGTGAATCTGCAATGCATGGATATTATTACAACTTCTGGAGGCAATGGTGAGACGATTCTTCCTGAGGATGAGTTCTAATTATATTGAGTGGATGTGTTGAATCATGAAGAAATACGGATGGATATTAATAATAATCATTATGATGCTTGCTTTAGGTATATTTGTTTTGTGTAGGGGAACGGAGACAAACAAAGGAAGTAATCAGGCAGAGCAACAACAAATAGAGGAAGACAGTGATCCCGACGATATAATCGTCGGGACACAAAAAGATAATCAGGAAGATGATAATCAGAAAACGGATACCAAGAAAGAGAATGGGAATCAGAAGGTAGAAACAAATGCAGATGAATCAATACAGCTGCCAGAGGATAATTTGGAAGACAATGGGTCAACCGAGAAAACGGAAGAACCAGATTCACCATCAGAAGAACCAGATTCATCACAAGACGAAGTAGAAGATAATGATTCATCATCTAAAAAGCCGATTGTCTTACCAGGAATTCGTATAGATTAATTATAATGAAAAAAGATAGGAGGTTATGTATGTTGGGACGATACAAAAAAAGATTCATAGCACTTGTATGTATTGTATGTATGCTATTTTCTGTGGTCTCTAACGGGGGATTGGTTCAAGCAGAAGGTGACAACCCAGATGAAGCCATTACTCTAGCAACAGCGCCGGAAAGAGAGTTTGCCCATTGGACATTATCAGATGTAAATATCCCAGATGGGCCATTTGGTAATCGTTGGGGTGACAATGAAATACATACAACTGGAAAATCTCTTAATAAGACTCTCTTCCAAGGAAAGATTAAGTTTCCGACAGTTCAATCAGAGTTTATTATTGGAGAAAAAGATGCTTCCAAATATAGAGGATTTAGATTTATTAGTAATGGAACAAAATTAACATTAGCTTTTACGGGAACTAATGGAACGAATTACGATAAAGACGGTGCGACAGGAAACACGATTGCCACCTTTGATCCGGAGATAGCTGGAGCAACACTGATAGGCAACAAAGATCTGAAGGTAGCGATTTCAGTAGAATACACAAGTGTAGCAGGTGGCTTGGTTACAATGAAGGTAGGAGTGTTCTTTAATGGAAGACTCTATAATAACACCTATTTTACAGTGAAGGATGTACCGGAGGCATATTTAAAACAGACAATTCGATTCCAAAATTCTAATACAAGTGTTAAATGGAATGCAGAATCGATAAATATTACTCTGGAAAATGCACCGGAGAAGGATTATGAATGTTGGACATTTTCTGACATGAATATGGCTGACCAGACGTTAACTGGCAATCTGAACTGGGGAGATGATTTTAAGGACCGTATCATAGGAAATTCACTAAATGAGACTATTTTTAATGGAAAGATAAACTTTACATCAGAAGCTACGCATTTTGGGAATTTCTATATAGGTGGTTCTTCCGCAACAGATAGCAGTAAATGGAGAGGATTTGTATTCCTCGGCAGTTCAACAGACAAATTAAAACTTGGATTTGTGGGAAACGGCGGACGTTACTTTAATATAGATGGAGATACTGGAAGTGATGCTGCCAACGATGAAAATATGATTGCTGTTTTCGAGCCAGAAAAAGCAGGAACTACGCTGCGTGGAAACAGTGACCTTCGGGTTTCATTGTCCGTAAAATATATGGAAACAACAGCAACGACAGCAACTGTGAAGCTGGGAGTGTTCTTTAATGGAAGACTTTATGATAACACCTATTATACTGTGAAGGATGTTCCGTTGGAATATTTAAACCAGAATGTTCGATTCAATGTTGCCGGTTTGACGAGCAATGCAATTGCTTCTTCTCATATGGAACTGTGTAGTGTAGGAAATATCACACTGGATACAGCACCGGAGAAGAATTATAAATGTTGGACATTTTCTGACATGAATATGGCTGACCAGACGTTAACTGGCAATCTGAACTGGGGAGATGATTTCAAGGATCATATTATAGGAAATTCACTGGACGAGACGATATTTAATGGAAAGATAAACTTCACCTCTGAAGCTACGTATTTTGGTAATTTCTATATAGGTGGTTCTTCCGCAACAGATAACAGTAAATGGAGAGGATTTGTATTCCTCGGCAGTTCGACAGACAAATTAATGCTTGGATTTGTGGGAACCGGCGGACGTTACTTTAATGTAAATGGAGATACCGGAAGCGATGCTGGCACCACGGCAAATGCGATTGCTGTTTTCGAACCGGGAAAAGCAGGAGCTACGCTGCGTGGGAACAGTGACCTTCGGGTTTCTCTTTCTGTGAAATATTTGGAGACAAACGAAACGACAGCAACTGTAAAGGTGGGTGTATTCTTTAATGGAAAGCTTTACGATAACACCTATTATACCGTGAAGGATGTTCCGTTGGAATATTTAAACCAGAATGTTCGTTTCAATGTTGCTGGATTGACGAGCAATGCAATTGCTTCTTCCCATATGGAGCTGTGTGGGGTAGAGAATATCACACTGGATACAGCGCCGGAGAAGGATTATAAATGTTGGACATTTTCTGACATGAACATGGCTGATCAGACGTTAACTGACAATCTGAATTGGGGAGCTGATTTTAAGGACCGTATCATAGGAAATTCACTGGACGAGACTATATTCAATGGAAAGATAAACTTTACCTCTGAAGCTACGTATTTTGGTAATTTCTATATAGGTGGTTCTTCCGCAACAGATAACAGCAAATGGAGAGGCTTTGTATTCCTTGGCAGTTCGACAGACAAATTAATGCTTGGATTCGTAGGAACTGGCGGACGTTACTTTAATGTAAATGGAGATACCGGAAGCGATGCTGGCACCACGGCAAATGCAATTGCTGTTTTCGAACCAGGGAAAGCAGGAACTACGCTGCGTGGGAACAGCGACCTTCGAGTTTCCCTTTCTGTGAAATATTTGGAGACAACCGAAACGACAGCAACCGTGAAGGTAGGAGTGTTCTTTGATGGAAGACTTTATGATAACACCTATTATACCGTGAAGGATGTTCCGTTGGAATATTTAAACCAGAATGTTCGATTTAATGTTGGTGGTTTGATGAGCAATGCAATTGCTTCTTCCCATATGGAACTGTGTGGTCAAGAAAAGATCACTTTGGAGAATGCACCTGAAAAAGATTTTGCATGCTGGACCTTCTCGGATTTGGGAATTGAGAATCAGAGATTGTGGGGCAGTCTGAACTTTGGCGAGAGTTTTAAGGAACAGACTATAGGTACATCTTTGGATAAGACCATCTTTAACGGAAAGATAAATTTTGCTGCAGATGCCAGCTATTTCGGTAATTTCTATATTGGTGGAGCTGCTGCAAATGATGCAAGCAAATGGAGAGGCTTTGTATTCCTTGGAAATTCAACAGATAAATTGTCGTTATATTTTATGGGACCAGAGGGAATTGTCTATAATGCAAACGGTAATACCGGAGAGAGTAACAACTCAACAAATGCTATTGCAGTGTTTAACCCTGCATTAGCAGGAACTAAACTGCGTGGAAACAGCGACCTTCAGCTTTCGTTCTCTGTAGAGTATACAGAAGTTACAGATGCCGCAGCGACTCTTAAGGTTGGGGTATTCTTTGACGGTGTACTTTATAACAATACTTATTACACCGTAAAGGATGTACCATTGGAATATTTAAATCAGAATGTGCGCTTCTATGTAGCCAGTGAAAGCAATGAAATTGCCTCTCAGCATTTATGCGGGAAGGTGGATGAGGAAGTTTCTGTAACCATAAATTCTACCTATAAAGAATTAACCGTACATGATTTCTCTATTTATGATACCAAGGTGGAAAGTTTTGCAGAGGGTAAAACAGAGTTTAGAGTAGAGAATTTCTATGACTTAAGCTCGTTTGATGGAACTGCTTTCAGTGCTATCTGTAATTTCCCAGAGGGGAAAGTGGCAAGGTTTAGTCTAGGTGGAAGTTTCTGGAGAGGTGTATCATTCTCTTCTACAAAGGATGGAAGAATCGAAGTGTTCTATGTGAATACGGCAGGGGATAGCCGAGTAATTACAAGACTGTCAGCAGAAACTGCAGGTGTAGATTCTTTAGTAGGAAAAGATGTTACTTTCCGAGTAACATTTGATATTACGGATCAAGGAAACGGAAAGTCCAACATGCGAATGGGAATTTATGTAAACGGAACCCTTTACGATGGAACCCATTACACGATTTCTAATATTGATTCGGAGACCATGACACGTACCATGAAGGTATATTTGACAGATGTACCGTTTGAGATTAAATCTGTACCAGTAGATATAGATCTCTCTGTCTTCGGATTTGATAACAAGACTTGGAAGGAAAAGATTTAAAGGAGGATTTCATAGATTATGAAACAATTATCTTTTGAGCCGGATTTGACCAATTTTGCCCCTACTGTTGCAATGACAATGGGGCTTGAGAAACAGGAACATATGTCAGCGCCCATAGTAGAGCTGGCAGAAGCTCTGATAGAGAATGCTGGAGGAACGATTGAGAAGGCGTTGTTTCTCCATGCGGATGCTGTTCCTACATATGTTGTAGAAAAAAACGAGAAAATTTTTGCTCCGGTACGTAATGTAACACAGCTTGAGGTTCCGTTTCATGCGGTTATGCCGTCTATTACACCGGTCTGCTTTGCAGCCATGTTCTCCGGTGCTTATCCGTCACAAAATGGAGTGCCACAATATTGTACACCAATTATTAGTGACGAAGTGGTTCAGCCGGCAATTTCCTGTGGCACCATCATTGATGTATTGGTACAGGCAGGGAAAAAGGTTGCAGTGGTAACCTGTTCGAATGGATGTATTGCCTCCATGTTATATGGGCGAGGTGCAGATTTGTATATTATACCAGGAGATGACGATGAATTAATGTATCAGAAAGCTTGCGAAATTTTGCAAGCAAATATGTACGATGCAATCTTTTTGTATCAGCTTTCTTATGATTATACAATGCATGCACATGGTCCTGAAAGTAAGGAAGCGTTAGATGCGCTAAGTGTAATAACAAACCGCTATGAAGCGCTTGTTAAAATGGCACAAAAGGTTTGGAAGGGACATCGAATGATGACCGTATTTAATTCCGATCACGGGTCACATTTATTACCTACAGGCGGAGGCCTTCACGGAGATGATATTCCAGAAGATATGAATATGACATATTTTTGGAATGCTTATTATTGCGAATAGATATATGCCAATCGGACGGGGATATCCCTGTTCGATTGGTTTTAAACGTTATGTGAGGAGAAAAGAAAAATGATAACAGTAAATAGTGAATATCTGCCAGAACGATTGAAACAAGGTATACACATATTAGAGACACATGGGTTTTTACATGACAGAAAAGATGGTGTTGCACTGTACGCTACCTGTGGGAACGAGCTTTCTATTGATAAAACGGAGCAGACTGTTTCTATTACTTATGATATCGAACCACATTTTTATATGGCGTTAGTACGCAGTATGGAAATGCCTAATGGAAAGCATTTAATTCAAGCAAAAACAAAGCGTCTAGGATTTATGGTTGATTGTTCTAGAAACGGAGTCGCGAAACCAGAAATGGTAAAAAAACTTATTTGTCTGCTTGTTATGGCAGGATATGATTATTTAGAGTTATATACAGAGGACACCTACGAATTGCCAGGAGAGCCATACTTTGGTCATGGGCGTGGACGATATACTGCCGAGGAATTAAAGGAAATTGTTGCATTTGCAGATGAATTTAGTTTTGATATGGTCCCATGTATCCAGACATTGGCACATTTGAAACGTCTGGCAAACTGGCAGGTCTATGCGGACCATATGGATATTGATGATATTCTTTTGGTTGGAGATGAAAGAACACATCAATTAATTCGAAAATGTCTTCGGTTTTGCAAAGAAATTTTCCATACCGAGAGAATCAATATTGGATTAGATGAAGCCTATCGATTGGGACGTGGGAAGTATACAGATATTTATGGGTATAAGAGTACTCATGAAGTATATTTGGAGCATATGAAAAATGTTTTTGCAATATGTAAAGAGGAAGGCTTTAAGCCTGAATTCTGGGCAGACTTTTTCTATGATACAGATTTATCTGATGAGGAAGTGCATGCTCTTCTGGATGGCGAACAGTTACCGATTGTTTGGAAATACAATTATGTGGAAGCTGAAAATGCGAGAAGGTATATGAAAAAAGTCAAGTCTTATACGGATAATGTGATGTATGCCGGTGGCTTGTTCAAATGGCATAGTTACGCGCCAGATAATGCACTATCAGAACGCAGTATTGATGCTCTTTTCGGAGTTGCTTTTGAATATGGTATAGATGACTTTTTAATGACTGCATGGGGGAATGACGGAGATGAATGTTCTGTATATGCAATTATGCCATCTCTTTGGTATGCTGCACATAAGTTATATCCATGTAGTGTTGACATTAGCAAGGTCATTCAAGTGACTACAGGATACGATAAAGAAGAGTGGAAAATTTGCGACAAATTAAACTATGTGATGCCACAATTAGACCAACATAGTAACGCGGCAAAATACTTGTTATATAACGATTTTCTAATTGGCTTGTTGGATTACCATGTGCCAGAACATGCGGGCAAAATATATGAAGATTTGCTTCCGCAATTCACAATGTTATCGGAACGAGATAGCCAATTTTCTTATCTCTTTTCGTCTTATGAAGCTTTGTGTCGTGTTTTGACACGTAAAGCGACTTATGGAAAACGCCTCCACAGAGCTTATCAAGAGAACGATAGAGAAACTATGAAGGATTTAATTGAAGAGATTCAGTTGATTAAGAAGGATTTACAGAATTTTTTGAATGTTTATCGTCAACAATGGATGAACGAAAGAAAAGGATTTGGTTTTGAAATGATTGATGTCCGAGTGGGGGGACTTATTTCCAGAGTAGAGACTGTAATTAGTGTGTTAAATGATTATTTAGAGGGTAAAACGGATGTCATTTATGAATTAGAGGCAGAGCGACTGGACTATTGGAATGGATATTTCAAAGGTGATGGGATTTACGCTCCTCTTCATGCCGTGTGGGCAAATGCCTATACCACTAATATTGTAGTTTATCCATAAAAAATAGAAGTATTTACGAAAAAGGAGACCAACTATTATGAAAATGCGTTTACCGGCAACGCCGCTTATAAATATTGATCCATATTTTTCTGTATGGACAGAAGAATCCGTGCTAAAAAACACTGTTCACTGGACTGGAAAGCCGAATAGTATAGCAGGAAGCGTAATGGTGGATGACAAGGAGTATCATTTCTTGGGGCTAAAATCTCGTGCGAAGCGTGCTGTTGCCGATATGAAGGTGGAAAACATCGAAGTAGATGCGTATTCTACTATTATTACATATAGTAATGATGCAATTCGTCTTACAGTTCATTTCACATCACCATTGTTGATTGACGATCTTTATTATGCATCACGTCCGGTAGCTTATTGTAGGACTGCTTATGAAAATCTTGACGGAAAAGAGCATGATGTGACAGTAAGGTTCGTAGTAAGTGAGGAATTGGTTTTAAATACACGAGGAGAGGGAAGAGCACTTGCAGATAGTGTTGATATCCAAGGTATTACTGCAATTAAAATGGGAAATGGAAATCAAAATGTGTTATGGCGCAGTGGCGATGAGATCCGCATTGACTGGGGATATTTATATCTTGGTGTCAAAGGGGATGGTAGAGTCTTCCATACCGTTTTAGATGATATGTATGCAGTTTGTATTGAAACGCAACTAAACAAAGAGGCTTTGTTCCTTTTTGCATATGATGATATTGATAGTATTCAGTATTTTGGAGAGAATTTAAAAGCTTATTGGAAAAAAGACGGAAAAACTATGGAACAGGCGCTGGTCGAGGCGGCGAGTGAGTATGATAGCATTCTTTCAAGGTGTAATGATTTTTCAAACAAATTGAAAGAAGAAGCAACTCATAAAGGGAGTGAAAAATATGCGGAGCTCCTACTGTTGTCGATTAGACAGGTAATGTCAGCGCATAAACTTGTCGTTGATAAGAATGGAAACAACTTATATATATCAAAAGAATGTAGTTCCAATGGATGTGCAGCTACCGTGGATGTTACATATCCATCAGCACCACTATTTTTGTTATATAATACCGAATTGCTCAAAGGCATGTTGCGTCCAATTATGGAGTATTCGGCGTCAGACGAATGGTGTTTTGATTTCGCACCACATGATGTGGGGGTATATCCTTTGCTGAATGGGCAGGTATACGGTGTTAAACGGGATGCTTCTGGTAGAGCAACAATAAATGCGGATATGCAGATGCCTGTTGAAGAATGTGGTAATATGATCATTCTTTTTGCAGCAATTTGTGATGCCGATAAAGATGTTTCTTTTGTAAAACCATATGTGGATACAATAAGAAAATGGAACGAATATCTTATTAAGTATGGTCTTGATCCTGAGAATCAGCTTTGTACAGATGATTTTGCAGGTCATTTGGCTCATAATGTAAATCTTTCAATTAAGGCTATTATGGGTATTGCAGGTTATAGCCGCATCCTTTCTTATTTGGGAGAAAGAGAACTTTCTGACCAAATGATGAAAACAGCGCAGGAATACGCGAGCTCATTGTTGGAACGAGCAGCTAATATCGATGGTAGTTACAGACTTGCTTATGATAAACCAGACACATTTTCTCTAAAATATAATTCTATTTGGGATAAAGTATGGGGTACAACCCTTTTCCCTGAAAGATTTTATGAAGGAGAAATAAATCGCTATAAAGAGGCACTTCTACCTTACGGAGTACCGCTTGATTCTCGTGAAAAATACACGAAATCCGATTGGCTTGTATGGGCGGCCTCATTTGCAGATAGCAAGGAGGACTTTAATTTGTTTGTGGATCCACTTTGGTCTGCATATAATACAATGCGTACCCGAGTTCCAATGACCGATTGGTATTTTTGTGATACTTCTCACATGAGTCTTTTTCGTCACAGAACCGTTCAAGGCGGTTTGTTTATAAAATTGATGCTTAAGTAAAAGGACAAAAGATTTATGTGCAGTTAGGAGGGGTTATAGATGAACCGGATTGATTTATGTGGAGCATGGGAATTGAGCGACGAAACAGGGCATAAGCACCAGGGGCATGTGCCAGGGTGTGTTCATACTGATCTGTTTACAGCAGATGAGATGTATTGGGAGAAGAATTCACTCAATTGTCAATGGATCGAAGAACATGATTGGACTTATAAGAAGGAATTTGTAGTACCAAGTATCTATCAAGATGCCGAATTGGTATTTGAGGGATTAGATACATATTGCGATATTTATTTAAATGATACTTTGATTGGTTCTGCAAATAATATGTTTATTTATCAAAAGTTTCCTGTGGATGGAGTTCTAAAAGAGGGGACGAATCACCTTGAGGTTCGTTTTCGTTCACCAGTTAAGGAAGTAGAAGGGAGAGAGTCGCTTCCTGGCGCTTTTACAACAGAGAGGATGCATTCTAGAAGAATGCAGTGTACCTATGGTTGGGATTGGGTAGACCGATTTGTAACTTGTGGTATCTACAGGCCTGTGTATATTGTTTTTCATGAGGCTATGGAGATGGAACATGTGTATGTGTTTACCAATAGTAATGACAGCTATAGTGCACAGATTAAGGTGACTGAGCATTTTAGAGGATATGAGTCGGGAGGTCTTGTCAAAACAGAAGTGCTGAGCCCGCAAGGAGAAGTGCTACATACGAATGACACGTGGGTTCAAGAGGAAGAAAGTATTTTATATTTTGATATTGACAATCCGCAGTTATGGTATCCACATACATATGGCGAACAGCCACTTTATACACTAAGAATTACGGTCGGAGATCAAATCACGTATCAAAAGTTTGGTATCCGAACTGTAAAAATATTACAGGTAAAAGACCGTGATGAGAAGGTTATTCAAAAATGTAAAGAATTGCAACAGACGGAAGGTGGCCGTCGTTGGGATCAGAATGAAGAATATTCGGGATTTATTTTGCTGATTAATGGTGTAAAGATTTTTTGTTCAGGTGCAAATTGGGTGCCTTGCGAACCCTTTCCTTCAGAGGAAACAGAAGAAAAAATTACTAAAAATCTGGAAATGGGAGTTGGGGTTGGCATCAATATGCTCCGTGTCTGGGGCGGCGGTTTGTTTGAGAAACAGCATTTTTATGACGAATGTGACCGCCTGGGAATTCTGGTCACACAGGATTTTTTAATGGCATGTGGCAAATATCCAGAGCAAGATGAAGAGTTCCAAAAGCATTTAGAAAAAGAAGCTGAATTTGCAGCACTATATTTACGAAATCATCCAAGTTTAGTTTGGTGGACGGGTGATAATGAAAACGCAACCGAAGGTGATGACTCTCAGGAAGATTATTGGGGAAGAATTTCAGCTCGTAAGGTTATTGCGCCTATATTAGACAAACTGGATTATAATAGGTGCTTTTTGTTTTCATCTCCGTATGGTGGCAAGAAATATGCTTCTAGGACGGTTGGAACAACTCATAATACGAACTATTTAGGATTTCTTTTCCAATATATGGAACGAGACAATTTGTCTGATTATCGAGAGTATTGGCAAGAATATATAGCTCGTTTTATTGCGGAGGAACCAATTATGGGAGCAGTATGCAAGCGCTCATTGGATGAATTTGTTTCAAAGGAAAATCAGTTCGATTATGATATGTGGTTATTTCATACAAAGAATAATCCGAGCTTAAAACGGCACCTGATGGATTATATCAATGAATTTACAGGTAAAATACTTGGTGAATATAAGGATTGGGATGACCGTTATTTCAAAATGCGTTACCTTCAATATGAGTGGTTCCGTTTTACATTTTGTAATGCGAGAACTAGCTTGTGGTTTAATAGTGGCATTATATACTGGATGTTCAATGATTGTTGGCCGGCAGCAATGGGATGGTCACTTGTGGATTACTATTTGAGACCGAAAGCAGGATATTTTGCATTCCAGCATTACGCTAAGCCGGTTACCACATATATTGATAAGCGAGACCATAAGTACAATTTGCATATATCACATATTCTTGAAAAGGTGATTACTTGTGACTACGAAGTTCAAGTATTGAACCTTCTGAATAATCAGAAGATGTGCATAAAGAAGGATAAAGCGACACTCTGTGCAGAAGTTGTTTCTTGTATATTAGATGTTTGCTTAGAGAAAAATGAAATGCTGATTGTTGAAGTTAAAGCAGAAGATTATGCTGTACGAAATTGGTACAGAGAAGGAGCACCGCATTTACAGAAGGCAGATGCACTTCAATATAACATTACGGACACGGGCGTGGAACTTTGGTCTGAGGAATATATACACGTAGTAGAAGTTGAAGGTGCTGAATGCATTTCGGATAATTATTTTAGTCTGTTGCCGGGTGAAAGAAGAATGATTTCTTTCAAATCGGAAAATCACAGAGAAATAGAAATTGTTGGATATACATTTGAGAATAATTAAGAAAAATGTTCTAGTTATGAAAGGAGAAATTCTTATGTCAGTCGCAAAAAAATTATTAGAAGAAGGCAAGGGCGTATACCGCCTCGCGCCAACCTGGGTACCGCGTTCGTTTTGCAGACCAGGAAAACGTATTAAATTACACCCAGATGATTATTATGTATTAGGTCTTGAGAGAGGTGGCATTGACGAACGTTGGTTTGCATCTACTACATGGGCGGAAAATGGTCCTTTGACACCAGATGATGAAGGTTTAAGTTATATCGTTTCGGCAGACGGTTCAGAACGTGTGCTATTACGTGATGTAGTAGATGAATTAAAGGGAGAAATTATCGGTGATGAACTTTGGAATAAATACCACAAATGGCCAATGTTTTCAAAATTCTTCGATAACTTAGGACCATTGCCACATCACATTCATCACAGAGATGAGCATGCAAAGAGAGTAGGAGCAGACGGAAAACCGGAAATGTATTTTTTCCCATCTCAATGCAATAATCATGGCGGAGAATTCCCGTTTACATTCTTTGGTTTAAATCCGGAGACAACCAAGGAGCAGGTAAAAGAATGTCTGGAAAACTTCACCAAGGGTGATAACAAATTATTAGATTTATCACAGGCATATAAGATTACACTTGATACCGGATGGGATGTACCACCTGGAGTACTTCATGCACCTGCAAGTTTGTGTACATACGAGCCGCAGTTCGCAAGCGATGTATATGCAATGTATCAGTCAGTACTTTACTATGAACATGCAGTCCCATCTGATTTATTATGGAAGAATTGTCCGGAAGAAGAAAAAGGAAATTTTGATTACTTAGTTGATGTAATTGACTGGGATAAAAACGTAGATCCTGAATTCCACAAGAACAGATTTATGGCACCAAAGGTAATTACAAAAAATGAAGATTACACAGAGGAATGGATTTGCTATAAGTGTAAAGAAGTAAGCGCGAAGAGACTTACCATTCAACCAGGAAAAACAGTAACAATCAAAGATGCCGCAGCATACGGATTTATCTTATTACAAGGTAAAGGTAAATTCGGTGTATGGGAAATTGAAACGCCAACATTGATTCGTTATGGTGAACTTACGAACGATGAATTCTTTGTAACAGAAAAAGCTGCAAAAGAAGGTATTGTGATTACTAATACTTCTGCTACAGAACCAATTGTAATGTTAAAACATTTTGCAGAAAATCCGGAATTAATCGTGGAGGAATAACATGGCGCATTTGTATGGAAAGGAATATACAAAATCGGAGCTTAGAAAACGAATTGGAGACATCAGCCAACTAGGTGGAGCATTAGAGTATACCTATTCGTCTGGCAAGGCAAAAGGAACTACCGCAATTGAAGTTCGTAATGGCAGTGGGCTACGTTTTGTGATACTTCCAAACAGAGGGATGGATATTGCCTATGCTGAATTTAGGGGCATCCCATTTTCCTATATATCTAAAACAGGAATCGTGGAAGCAACTCATTATGATGAACCGGATTTTTTGCGCAGTTTTTCAGCAGGACTTCTGACTACCTGCGGGTTGACTTATATGGGTTCACCTTGTAACGATGAAGGAATAGAACTTGGAGCACATGGAAGAATCGCAAACACCCCTGCTTTTGACGTCGGAATTGTGCAAGAGTGGCACGGAGATGATTATGTGATTGAAGTGAGAGGAAAGGTGAGGGAGGCTACTGTGTTTGGTGAAAATATGGTGTTAACCCGAACTATTACCACAAAGTTTGGTGATAACAAAATCTATATTCATGATGAGATAGAAAATGAGGGATTTTCAGATACGCCTCTCATGGTTTTATATCATATGAATTTTGGATTTCCGTTGATTTCATCTTCAACAGTACTTACAACGAATTGTATCAACATAAGACCAAGGGATGTTGAAGCAGAGGCGGGAATCCATTCTTCATGCAACTTTTCAGAACCGATTCCAGGTTATAAGGAGCAGGTTTTTTATCGAGATTCGGTGGAAAATAGTTTTGCAAAATTAGAAAACCCAGACTTGAATCTTTCCGTAAAAGTGGAATTTTTACAA
Source organism: Faecalimonas sp. (assembly GCA_045638905.1). Classification (GTDB taxonomy): domain Bacteria; phylum Bacillota; class Clostridia; order Lachnospirales; family Lachnospiraceae; genus Faecalimonas. The sequence goes on along the minus strand of JAZUCE010000027.1, from coordinate 34,435 downwards.
AAAGAGCTTCCTTATTTTGTGGAATGGAAACAGATGGGAGAGCAAGAGTATGTTGTAGGGTTAGAACCAGCAACATATCCGCCAGATGGGAGAGTGGCGGCTCGTAAGCGAAATGAATTGCTTATCTTAAAACCACAGGAAATTAGAACACATAACTTAGTAATAGAAGTAGAACAAAAAGGAGAAAATTCATGAAACTTGGATGGTATAAAAACAGTTATAGAAGAAGTCTTGTAGACATGCATATCGAAGATTGGGATGATGAATTTCTTTCCAAACTATCAGCGGAGGAATATTGTGAAAATTTGAAAAGAGGTAACATACAATCAGCAATGATTTATTTGCAAAGTCATAACGGACACTGCTATTTTCCGAGTAAAGTGGGACATGTGCACAAGAAATTTCTTGAAGGGGAAAATAAAATCAAACGTCTTGTAGACCTCTGCCATGAGAATGATATTGATGTAATTGGGTATTATAGTTTAATCTATAATACTTATGAGGAGGATCGTCACAAGGATTGGCGTATTCGAGGAGTTGATGGGAAATCCAATCACGAGAAAGGCGGTAGATATGGACACTGTTGTCCGAACAATCCGGAATATCGAGAATTTGTAAAAGCGCAGATTAAGGAAATGTTGGACTACTTTGATGTAGAGGGTATGTTCTACGACATGCCATTTTGGCCACAGTTCTGTGATTGTGAATATTGTCGTGAGAGATATGAAAAAGAGACCGGCAAAACCAATATGCCTTTTGAAATGGATTTTAAAAATCCGGACCTTCATCTTCACCGCAGAAAAAGAGCGGAATGGATGGGTGAGTTCACAAAGATGGTTACGGATTACACAAAGGAACTTAGACCTGGTATTACAGTAGAACATAATTATGCGTCAAGCATTGCAGGCGGGCAACTATGCTATTGTTGTACAGAACTTGTAAATGATTGTTGTGATTATACGGGCGGAGATCTTTATGGAGATACGTATGCGCATTCTTTTTCGGCAAAATATTATAGAACGACTACAAAAAACCAGCCATATGAGTATATGACATGTCGCTGTGACCAGAGTCTGTATCAGCACACTATTAGCAAGAGCGAAGAGCACCTTGAAACAGAGGTTATGTTGAATGTGGCAAACCACGCGGCAACTTTAATCATTGATGCCATTGATCCTAAAGGGACCTTAGATACTCGTGTGTACGACAGAATTGGAAAGGTGTTTTCTAAGGAGGCACAATACGAATCACATATGACAGGAACACCGGTGTGTGATGTGGGTATTATGTTTTTTACATTGGGTTACTACAATTCAGAAGGTTTGCCTATGGAAAACAGAAGTTCATCTGTTGCCGCAGCTAGCACTTTAATTGAAAACAATGTACAATTTACGGTTCTTCCAGGTAATCGATCAGAATTGGATTCTTATAAATGCGTGATTGCACCAGCTATCGCAGCTTTAGAAGATGACATGATGGAGAAGATTGTTCGCTATGTTGAAAATGGTGGCACATTCTATTTCAGTGGAGCAGAGGAACCTAAGTTGATTGCACGTTTGTTTGATGCAGAGTATCAAGGGATGAGTGACTATTGGGCATGTTATATGGCACCTAAGGCAAAAGCGCGCAAGATGTTTGGGGAATTTAATGCAGAATATCCTCTGCCATTTAACTATCAACTTCCAATTGTGAAGACAAAACATACAGAAGATGTGCTTGCATATATTACTTATCCATATACAAAACCATCGGAGAGAAAATTTGCATCTATTCACTCGAATCCACCGGGAGTGGCAACGCGAATTCCGGCAATGCTTAGTCGCAAGATAGGAAAGGGACATGTAATTTGGTCAGCAGCTCCGATTGAGTATGATAGCCGAACCGCCTTCAGAGAGGTCTTTCACAACATAGTGGAAAGCTTGCTTCCGAAAGCGCAAAGAAGTCTTTTGTCTACAGCACCAAAGAGGGTAGAACTTGTAGAATATGACCTTGGTGATCGTATTCAAATAAATGCAGTGGATTTGCTTGGGGCCAGTGAACAACTTGTTCTTCCTTCTTTTAGGGTACAGGTTAAAATGGATAAGGAACCAAAAAGAATCGTGAATATTACAAAGGGTAAGACAGTTCCATTTACATACAAAAATGGCATGGTTAACTTTAGTATACGTTCCTTCAAAACCTTTGCAATGCTAGAAATTGAACGATGATATAAAAGTGTCGTAAAAGAACTGAGAGGTGTAATGAAACGATGTTTTCAAAATTAAAAGAATACTTGGAAAAGATAAGCGTGGAAGAAAATATTCCTGCATGTGATTGTATTGTCTATCATGGACATGATGTGGTATTTAGACACATGGTGGGATATAGTGACTTGGAAAAGACAAAGCCAGTTTCCGCCGATGATAAATATATCTTATATTCTGCCACTAAGCCCTTGACCATGACGGCAGTCATGCAGTTAATTGAAAGAGGCCTTCTTCATCTAGAGGATGAACTGTATCGTTATCTCCCGGAATTTGAGCATATGTATGTAGGGGATGAGCCCGCCAAAAACAAGATTACCATAGAGCATCTGATGACGATGCGAGGAGGCTTCAATTACAATTTAAAGGGAAAAGGAATTCAGGAAGTAATTAAGAAGAATCCAAATGCGACACTTGCAGAAGTAATGACAGGTCTTGCGAAGCAGCCCCTCGATTTTGAACCTGGCACGCATTTCCGCTATAGTTTATGCCATGACGTTTTGGGACGTGTCATTGAAGTGGTGAGCGGCATGACTTATGCTGAATATATGAAAAAGAATATATTTGAACCATTGGGCATGACTGACACTGGATATTCTATAGAAGATGCTATTCCGAATTTGACAGAGCAGTATATTCCAGACGGTCCGAATCAAGAGCGGAAAGCTGTGGGACCGGAAAATTCCTATCGTCTGACCCCTTGTTATGAATGTGCTGGAGCCGGACTTGTTTCTACGGTGGATGATTATGGAAAATTTGTAGAAGCAATGTGCAATTATGGAGTATCCGGGAAGGGTGTTCGTATTCTTTCTGAGAAGAGCATTGATATGATGCGAACAAACAGATTAGACGAAACTTGTTATAAAGATTTCTACAACGAGACATCTATGAAAGGCTATAGTTATGGACTTGGAGTTCGAACACTGATTGATAAAGAAACCAGTGGCGCAAAAAGCCCTATCGGTGAATTCGGTTGGGATGGTGCAGCGGGAGCATATATTGTAATTGATGTAGAGAATCAGATTGGTATTTTCTATGCACAGGAGGTTCGTGGAATGCCTATGGCAGTCACAATACATCCCCGTATTAGAGATTTGGTTTATGAAGACATCAAAGGAGTATAGTTGTTTTGGAAACTGAAAATGTTAGAGCAATATAAATGTTTGTATTATGTAAATTCAATGTGTAATGCCCATGGCTTTCAAGCCGTGGGCATTTATTTACAATTTGCTATGATTACGAAACTCAGTGGCACTCATACCCATATATCGTTTAAATGCTTGTCCGAACGAATGAAGGGAGGAGAAATGGAGATGCTCCGCAATCTCACTAATACTCATATTACTTACTTTTAGTAGTTCAGTAGCTGTGACGATCTTTTTTTTGACAAGATAATCTTTTATTGTTACATTCATTTTTTCGCGAAAGATATGTGACAGATAATATTCGCTGTAGGAAAGAGTTTGTGCGATTTCTTTTACGCTGGTAATTGTTAAATACTCACGATCAATGTATTTTAGTGTGCGGTATACGGCAGAGTTTGATGAGGAGGTATTAATTCGGTTGAGCACCTCATTAGAACTGCCCGTTAAAATCCGATATAGCATGATTAACATTTGGCAAAAGTACAAGTGAATCATAATACTGCTTTCGGAGTTATAGATATATACCTCATTTGTAATACGATTAAATAATGTTTTGATATTTCCTTCATCCTCTACTACAAAACTATTGACCATCCCTATGGCATCGGAAAATTTCTTAATCTCAGCATAATTTGAGTCTAATAGAAATCCGATACAATAGAAATGAAAGTTCTGGTTATCGTCAGCTACAATTTTGTGATACTGACCCTTCCGTATAAAATGCATTTGCCCTGCGGACAGTTCAAAAACATCATTACCGGAATAGATAGTGGCTTTTCCGGAGATAACGTATGTAATTTCATCACAGTCTTGAATATGTTCTCCAATTTCCCCGCTATGAATCAAAGATAATTCAGCAATCTGATAAATTTCTCCGGCAGGAATTATTAAGGGCTCATTGAAAAAGACATTGTCAAATGAAAATAATTTATTTGAAATAGCCATTGTAGTGCTCTCCAGTCATTTTTTATAATTTTAACACATCTGATAAAGTTTCACAATATAATCACAGCAATTTTTAGACAATGCAATAGCAATTATCCTTATTGTGTATTTTTGGGTGCTTTAGTAATATTTTACTAGAAATATGACTAATTTGAAAGGAGAATTTAGAAATGAAAGTAGCAGTTATAGGATGTGGAACAATCGCAAATAATGCACATATTCCATCGTACATGGCAAATGCCAAGGCAGAAATCAAATATTTCTGTGATATTCAGTTAGAAAGAGCACAACAAGCAGTTGAAAAATATGGTTGTGGTATTGCAGTTGCAGATTACAAGGAGGTTTTGGCGGATGAAGAAGTTGTAGCAGTTTCTGTGTGTACGCCAAACAAAGCGCATAGCGAGATTGCAATTGCAGCAATGAAAGCAGGTAAGCATGTTTTGTGTGAAAAACCGGCTGCAAGAGTATACAAAGAAGCAATAGAAATGCAAAAAGTACAACACGAGACTGGCAAAATTTTGAATATTGGTGTTGTAAATCGTTTTAACACAAACGTAAACAAATTGAAAGAACTGATTGACCAAGGTGAGTTGGGAGAAATTTATCAGGTATACGTAAGTTTCAGAAGTCATAGAAGTATTCCGGGACTTGGTGGCGCGTTTACAACAAAGAGCATTGCTGGCGGCGGCGTTATGATTGACTGGGGAGTACATTTCTTTGATATCGTTATGTACTGCTGTGGAGACCCTAAGACAAAGAGTGTGTCTGCTGAAACATTTAGTAAACTGGGAAGCCCAATCGAGAATTATACATATGTGAACATGTGGGCAGGTCCAGCAAAACCGGATGGCATCTATGATGTAGAGGAAGGCGTTACGGGTATGATTCGTACCGAGGGACCAACAATTACCTTTAATGGCGCATGGGCTCAAAATATATTTGAGGATGAAATGTATATTGATTTCATGGGTACAAAGGGTGGTGCAAGATTACAATATGGCAAGAATTTCACCCTGTATTCTACCCAAAATGGTATGTTAACCACAACAAGTTTTGCGGGCACAGAGAAACCAATGTTCCAGCAAGAAATTGATGCATTTGTGGAATGTGTTGAATCAGGTGAAAAATTACAGTCTCATATTGATACTAACATCATTACAGCACAGATGATGGATGCAATTTATCGCTCGGCTGAAATACACCAGGAAATTACATTGAAATAATAAAAAGTACGATTGGAGAGAGAAATCATATGAAAACAATTGGATTTATAGATTATTATTTAAGTGAGTGGCATGCAAATAATTATCCTCAATGGATCAATGATGCAAACGAAAAACTGGGTACAGATTATCAGGTTGCATATGCATGGGCTGAGGAGGATGTTTCACCAATTGATGGTGTGACTACGGATGAATGGTGTAGAAATATGGGCGTATCTGCTTGTAAAACAATAGAAGAACTTTGTGAAAAAAGTGATGTAATCTTGATTTTGGCACCTTCAAATCCGGAAAAGCATTTACAATATGCGCAAGAAGCACTGAAGTTTGGAAAAAGAACTTATATTGATAAAACTTTTTCAACGGACTACGAAACTGCAAAGAAAATATTTGATATTGCTGAAGAAAATAATACTTCTTTCTTCAGCACATCAGCTTTACGTTATGCAGACGAATTAAAAGAATTTGCTAATGCAAACAATATCATTATTACTGGAGGCGGAAGCAATTTCCCTGAGTATTTGGTTCATACAGTAGAAATGGCTGTTGTTTTGCTTGCAAGTCCGGCAAAAAAGGTGAAAGTAGAGTGTATGGGCGACCAACGTATTTGTCGTGTGATTGCTGAAAATATGACTCAGGCTGCAATTGTTTATTCTCCTGCATATGGATTTGGTATCAGTGCGGAAGCTTCTAACGGTAGGTATGTGAATAGAGGAATCTCTTCAAATTTCTTTGCTAACCTTATAACAAGTATTTTGAAATTTTATGAAGATGGGAACTTGCCATTTGATACTGAACAAACATTAGAAGTAATGCATCTGCGAGATGGTCTATTAAGAGCAGAAAATAATGATGGAAACTGGATTGAATTATAGAGAGGCATAGGAGGAACAGAATATGTATCAATTTCCAATAGGAGTTATGCTGGACTCTTTTAAATTAGATACGGTAGAGGCGATTAAAAAGGCAGTGGAAGTTGGGGCAAAAGGAATCCAGATGTATGCTACTAGCGGAGAACATGCACCGGAAAACATGACGCCTGCTATGCGTAGAGAATTGTTAGACATCATGAAGTCTAACGGACTCATTTTCTCTGCAATCTGCGGAGATTTAGGAATGGGATTCGGAAATGCCGAAAAGAATCCTATGTTAATAGAAAAATCAAAACGTATTTTGGAGCTTGCAAAAGATTTGGAATGTAATATTGTAACCACTCATATTGGAGTGGTTCCGGAAGATAAAAATCATCCAAGATATCAGGTTATGCAGGAAGCTTGTGGTCAGCTATGTAGATGCGCAGATGAGATGCAAGCACATTTTGCGATTGAAACTGGACCAGAGAGGGCAACAACTTTAAAAGAATTCTTGGATAGTCTTGGTTCAAAAGGCGTTGCGGTTAACTTAGACCCAGCAAATTTTGTTATGGTAACGGGAGATGATCCCGTGCAGGCAGTATATACGTTGAAAGATTATATCGTTCATACACATGCAAAGGATGGAATTAAGTTACTTGATAGTGATCCAGAAGTGATTTATGGAATTAAGGATATTGAGGATGTTATTCAGGCAGGAGAATATTTCCGTGAAGTACCGTTAGGGCAAGGTAATGTAGCATTTCCTTCTTATCTAAAGGCGTTAGATGAGATTGGATACAGAGGATTTTTGACAATTGAAAGAGAAGTTGGAGATAATCCGGCAAAGGATATTTCGCTTGCAGCAGAATTTTTAAGGGAGCAGATGAGAAAATAATGAAGCGTTATAATGTTGTGCTTATCGGATGCGGACATATGGGAGAGGTGCATCTGGAACATATTTATTATAAAGACTACATCAATATTAGTTGTGTGTGCGATAAGAATGAAGAGAGAGCACGGGAGTTCTCAAAGCGTTTTGGGGCAGATAGTATCTCGACAGATGCTGAGGAGTGTATCAGTAGACCAGAAACGGATATTGTTATTATTGCGACCTATCCATCAAACCACCTTGAACTTTTGAAACTTTGTATCAAGTATAAGAAGCATGTAATATGTGAGAAACCAATTGCAACCACTTTGGAAGATGGTCAAGAGTTTGTAAGACTAGTGAAGCAAAATCCAGATGTAAAGGTTTTAGTTGGTTATATTTTAAGGCATAATGCAACATATCGTCGTGTGGCAAAGATGATACAAGAAGGTGCGATTGGAAAACCTATTATTATGCGTATGACACAGAATCACCACACGATGGATTGGGAACGCTATCGCAGATTAATTGAGGAAACATCCCCGATAATTGACTGTGGTTCCCATTATCTGGATGTGATGCAGTGGTTTACAGGTGAGCAGATTACGGATATTTCCGGAGTTGGTATGCGCACAGAGGACGATTTGCCGCCGAATAAGTGCAATTATGAGATGATGACAGCAAGACTAAGCGACGGTTCTGTTGGCTTCTATGAGGCCGGATGGACAAAGACAATATCTTCAAACAATATGAAAGAATTTATTGGGCCAAAAGGCAGTATTCGATTGGTTTTTGCTAAGGATCGTATGGAACATCAAGAAGAAGGTGACTTGATTGAATACTATAGCTTGGGTGATAATACATATCACACAATTAATGTGAGAGCGGAGCGTAAACCAACAGATGTGCAGATGCGATGCCTAATTCGTATGATTGAGGAGGGATTAGTGGATCGCCCGACTATTGATGAGGTGTATGCAAGTTTTGAAGCCACCATGAAGGCAGAGAAAATTATTCAAAAAAGCATGGAAAATAGTAGAAACAATGATATTACATAATAAAATTTTTCAAGGTGCTGTCAATGCGACAGCACCTTTTCAATAGCTTGTAATACATAATAGTATCAAGCCCCCTTTTCAATAGCTCTAAAATAGAGTATAATGTTAGACAAATGAAACAGGAGGTACTTATAGGATGAACTACCAGGAACAATATCAGGCATGGCTTAGCACCCCATACTTTGATGAAGAAACAAAAGCAGAACTTAAAGCAATTGCAAATGATGATAAAGAAATTAAAGAAAGATTTTACAAGGATTTAGAATTTGGTACCGCAGGTCTCAGAGGTGTCATCGGTGCGGGTACGAACCGTATGAATATTTACACCGTGCGCAAGGCTACACAGGGACTTGCAAACTATATTATGCAAAAGGGATTTGCGAGCAAGGGCGTAGCAATCGCATATGACTCTAGACGTATGTCACCGGAGTTTGCAAATGAAGCAGCACTTTGCCTTGCGGCAAATGGAATTAAGGCATATATTTTTGAATCTTTACGCCCGACACCGGAGCTTTCTTATGCGGTTCGCAAGTTGAGTTGTATTGCAGGTATTAACATCACAGCAAGTCATAATCCACCGGAGTATAACGGGTACAAGGTGTATTGGGAAGACGGCGCCCAGATTACGCCACCTCATGACAAGGGCATCATGGATGAGGTTCAGAAAGTAACGGATTATAACACCGTGAAAACCATGGATGTGGAAGCTGCAAAGGCAGCAGGATTATATGAAGTAATCGGTGCAGAGATTGATGACGCATATATCGAAGAATTGAAAAAACAAGTAATCCACTGGGATGCAATTAAGGAAGTTAGCAAGGATTTAAAGATTGTTTACAGTCCACTTCACGGAACAGGAAATATTCCTGCAAGACGTGTGCTTAAGGAATTGGGATTTGAAAATGTATATGTTGTAAAAGAACAAGAATTACCGGACGGAGAATTCCCAACCGTTTCTTATCCAAATCCGGAATCAGAAGAAGCATTTGAACTTGGTCTTAAACTCGCAAAGGAAGTGGATGCAGATTTAGTACTTGCAACAGACCCGGATGCAGACCGTCTTGGTGTGTATGTAAAGGATAATAAATCTGGAGATTACAAAGTACTGACAGGTAATATGTCAGGATGTCTCCTTGAAGAATATGAATTGAGCCAAAGACAAGCAGTGAATGGTAAATTACCAGAAGATGGTGCCGTGATTAGTACCATTGTTACATCAAATATGGCGGGAACCATTGCGAAATCTTATGGGTTACGCTTTATTGAAGTGCTCACAGGATTTAAATTTATCGGACAACAGATTCTTGGATTTGAACAAAGCGGAGTAGGAACCTATCTATTTGGATTCGAAGAAAGCTATGGATGTTTAATCGGAACCCATGCAAGAGATAAAGATGCAATCGTAGCTACAATGGCTCTTTGCGAAGCTGCAGCATATTACAAAACACAAGGTAAGACTTTGTGGGATGCGATGATTGATATGTATGAAAAATACGGATATTATAAGGATGATATTCAATCAATCACATTAAAGGGAATTGAAGGGCTTGCTAAGATTCAAGAAATTCTTGAGACACTTAGACAAGAACCACCTGTAGAAATTGCCGGATATAAAGTGCTAAAGGCAAGAGATTATAAGGCGGATACAATCAAGGATTTGGTGACCGGAGAAGTGGCGGCAACAGGTCTTCCATCTTCAAATGTATTATATTATGATTTGACAGATGACGCTTGGCTCTGCGTACGTCCTTCCGGAACAGAACCGAAAGTGAAATTCTATTACGGCGTAAAAGGAGCTTCTATGGAGGACGCAGACAGCAAATCCGCTGCATTTGGCAAGGAAGTAATTGCCATGATAGACAAAATGTTATAAAAAAGCCTCAAAATGCCATAATATCAAGGCAAAAGCACCAAATACTATTGACAAAGCTAGATGAAAAGAGTATAACAGAGTTAGTTATGTTTTATATATTTTAGGAGGAAATACCCATGAACAGAGTAGAATTAGTTGCAGCTATGGCTGACAAAGCTGGTTTAGCTAAAAAAGATGCAGAAAAAGCATTAAAAGCTTTCACAGATGTTGTAGCAGAAGAATTAAAGAAAGGTGAAAAAATCCAATTAGTTGGATTTGGTACTTTCGAAGTAAGTGAAAGAGGAGCAAGAGAAGGAAGAAATCCACGTTCTGGCGAAACAATGACAATCGCAGCTTGCAAAGCTCCAAAATTCAAAGCTGGTAAAGCTTTAAAAGATGCTATCAACTAATATTTGATACGAAAATATGAAAAAGGGTGTGCTGTTGCACACCTTTTTGTTTTGGAGGTTATATGAGATTAGATAAATTTTTAAAAGTATCACGTTTGATTAAAAGAAGAACAGTGGCAAATGAGGCATGTGATGCGGGGCGCGTTCTCGTAAATGGAACAGTTGCCAAGGCATCGGTCAAGGTGAAAATAGGTGATGTCATTGAAATTCAGTTTGGTACAAAAGTAGTAAAGGTAGAAGTTTTGGATATTCAAGATACTACTAAGAAAGAGGAAGCGAAAGAACTGTTCCGTTATATATAGAAACAATTTAGTCATAAAAAAGCACGACCTTTCATAGAATGATAAAAAAGAAAGGTTGTGAAGATTTGGAAGAGAGACAAGTACCAAAGGCACATAAATTAGTAATTAGCAATAGAAAAACAAGTGTTGTGACGGGAGTGTTGGATGTCCTGGCTTTCGATTTAAATGAGATTCTGTTGGAAACAGAGCAAGGTATGCTGATGGTGAAAGGTAAAGATTTGCATGTGAACCGCTTGACACTGGAGAAAGGGGAAGTGGATTTGGCCGGTCACATTGATAGCGTGGCATATTCCGATGTTTCGCATCATCAAAAGAAGAATGATGGTCTGTTTGCAAAATTGTTTAAGTAGCTATGATTCTTGGAGTTGAAAAGGAGTTATCTGTTTTTGTGCAAGCAGTTTTGGCCGGGAACATGGTATATTTGGTATATTCTGCAATTCGTGTAATTCGAAGATTGATTAGACATAATTTGTTATTCGTCTCTTTGGAAGATTTGTTTTTTTGGATTGGTACAGGGATATATCTTTTTTCAGAGATGTATCAAACAAGCAATGGAAGCATCCGCTGGTATTTTGTTATAGGAGTTTGCACAGGTGGTATTCTCACTCATTTAATTATTTCTAAAATCGTAAAAAAATATATTGCGAAACGAGGCAAAAAATAGTAAAATAAATATGCTATTACATAATAGTTTGGGGATTTAGGGTGAGTATGAGATGAAAAAGGCAAAAAAGAGAAGTACACGTGCACGTAAACGTGCTTTTCAGCATAAGGTAAGTATTCTAATGGTTTCCGGAGTAGTTATGATTCTTGGAATTATGCTTTCAGTAGCAAGTATTTCTTTACATACGAAGCATAATGACTTGGAGGCAAAAAGAACGGAACTGGTGAAGGAACTGGATGCAGAGAATGCACATGCAGAAGAGATTGATGAATTAGAAGAATATGTGGGTACAGACGAATACATAGAAGACGTTGCAAAAGATAAACTCGGGTTGGTATATCCGAATGAAATTCTATTTGAGGCAGCGCCATAAAAATTGAATCGGAATACAAATGATAGCTTTAGAAAATATTACATTTTCTAAAGCTTTTTTTGTATATAAGAGAAGGGAGAACTATGAAAGAGTTGGAAATGAATCCTTATGTAGTCCAGATTGATAAGTTTGTGACTTCATTAGGGAAATTGTCAGAAGCCTTTTTGAATATGGAAGAGAAAAGGACAAGCTTTACGGAAGAAGAATATCATAGAATTCGTGATGATGTGAAGGAACGTGTATGTAAACAGTGTGAGCGCAAGCAAGTTTGCTTCGCGCACGAAATGTTGCAAGAGGTGTTAAACGCGGTTGAGAATTACGGAGCTGAACTAAATATAGAAATTAAACGCAAGATGCAGAACAAATGCATTCATGCACCGCAGTTTTTGAGGACGGTTGTTGATGTGTACAAAAACGAAAAACAAAATCGCGCATGGAAACAGCGCATGGCGGAAAATCGGAAAGACTGCGCAGTCCAACTAGATATGTTTGCGCAAATGATACAGCATTCTACAAGGGAGTTGGATGCCAGTATCTTTGAAGATGAGTATCTGGGGAAAAAACTCAGAACCAAGTTAAGCAAAATGGGCCTCAAACTTTTAAGTACCGTTTTTTTGGTGACAGAAAGTGGGCGTTATGAAATTCATGTTACGGTCAAGGCAATAAAAGGGGAGTCTGTTGCAACCAAAGATGTGGCAAGGGTGATATCGGAATGTACCGGCAGGAGAATGATTCTTGGAAAAGAAGAGAGAACAGCAGTAGGGTCTGAGTACGAGACTATTATCTGTGTGGAAAGTGCAAAATATCATACCATTCAAGGGGTCGCAAAAATAGGAAAGGGATGTAGCAAGATATCAGGGGATAACTTTTCCATGCTGGAGTTACCGGGTGGAAAACAAAGCATCATCTTGTCAGATGGTATGGGTGCAGGTAAGGCAGCTTTTCGAGAGAGCGCCATGGTGGTAGAAGTATTGGAGGAACTCTTGGGTGCGGGTTTTCCTAAGGAAACAGCACTGCAGATGCTAAATACTGCGATGGTAATGGGAAGGGAAGAGGTGAGATTTTCCACAATTGATATGAGCGTTTTTGATTTGTATACAGGGATCTGTGAATTGATAAAAGCAGGAGCATCGACCACATTTATCAAAAAGAAAGATAAGGTGGAACGGATAAAATCAACCAGTCTTCCGTTGGGTGTTATGTCCAAACTTGATTTGGATGTGGCAAAACGACAATTGGAAAGCGGGGATATGGTCATTATGATTACAGATGGGATTATGGACGCGCTTCCAAGTGGAGAACAGGACTTTCTAATGCAGATGATTGTAGAGGGAACAAAAATTCAAAATCCAAAAGAAATAGCACATCATATTTTAGAACAGGTTTTAGAGTGTTCAGGACAGATTCCCTTGGATGATATGACGGTTCTGGTTATTGGGATATGGAGTCTTGAAAAATAAGTCGGAATAGGATAGAATTGTTATAAATTTACAAAGGAAAATTTCGGCAATGCTACAAAAAGTAAAGAATTACATTGAAAAATGGAACATGTTACAAAGTGAAGATTGTGTAATTGTAGGCGTATCGGGGGGAGCAGACTCTATATGCCTTCTTTTGGTTCTCTCAGAAATGCAGAAAGAACTGGGATTTCGTATAGTTGCCGTACATGTGAATCATGGAATTCGCGGCGCTGAGGCAGATGCGGATGAGACTTTTGTAAAAAACTTCTGTGAGCAATTAGGGATTCCAAATGAAAGTTATTATGCAGATGTGGAATTAATTGCAAAAAAAAGGAAACAATCTACAGAGGAAGCAGGTCGGGAGATTCGGAGAGAATTTTTCCAAGAAGCGATGGGAAAATATGGTGGCACAAAAATAGCACTTGCGCACCATAAAAATGACAGCGCAGAGACATTTCTCATCAATTTGGCCAGAGGTACAGGACTCAAAGGATTGGGAGGGATTGCCCCGGTTAATGAGGATGTTATCCGACCGCTCTTATGTGTAAAAAGAGAAGAAATAGAAGTATTTCTTAAAGAAGCAGGGATTGCATATTGTGAGGACTGTACGAATCAAAGTGATGACTATACCCGGAATCGCGTGAGGAATCATATTCTTCCGTATATGCAGGATGAACTTAATCCCAAGGTAATTGAGCACATGAGCGAGACCATGGAACAAATTCGGCAAGTACAGGAATTTCTGGATGCACAGGTACAGGAATATTATGAGAAAAGTATTATAAAAGAAGAAGGTAGGTGTACCATAAGTCAGGAAGCTTATAACTTGGTGCCGGAGGCACTTAAGCCACTACTACTTAAAAGAGTATTGGTGGAAACAGCCGAGAGAGAGAAGGATATAGAAGCTGTACACATAAAGCATTTGCAAGAGCTTTTTCAAAAACAAGTCGGGCGCAAACTGGATCTGCCATATCAGATGGAAGGGATGCGTACTTATCAGGGGGTTCTTTTGTCTGTAAGAAGAGATGACTGCACCCATGGGATAGAAGAGGCTGTTTTTGACATTAATGGAGAGCCAAGAACGTTTGAAATAGGCCGGCAGCTTATTCGTTGTAGCGTGACACAAGACAGTGTCGAAAAAAATAACACGAAACGCTTTAATTGTGATATAATAAAAAACAATATTTCCATACGTAGTCGAAGACAAGGAGATTATATTACAATTCATCCGGATGGACGGACACAGAAACTGAAATCTTATTTTGTTAATGAAAAAATTCCTCGGGAAATAAGAGATGATATTGTGTTAGTGGCTGATGGGAGTCATGTTTTATGGATTGTAGGCTATCGGGTGAATCCCGCATATGCAGTGAATGCGAATACGAAGCGTATTCTTGAAATACAAATAGATGAAGGAGAACATTATGGCAGAGAAAATTAGAGTAATGATTTCAGAAGAAGATGTGGATGCGAAAATAGCAGAAATTGGGAAACGTATTAGCGAAGAGTATGCAGGTGAACAAGTACATTTGGTGTGCATTTTAAAGGGAAGTGTATTCTTTACCTGTGAACTTGCAAAGAGAATTACCGTTCCGGTATCTTTGGATTTTATGAGCGTCAGCAGTTATGGTGACGGAACTTCGTCAAGCGGAATTGTAAAAATTGCAAAAGATTTAGACGAGACAATTGAAGGAAAAAATGTAATTGTGATTGAGGACATTATTGATTCGGGAAGAACATTACACTATTTGTTGGATGTACTTCAAAAGAGAAATCCAAAGAGTATGAAGCTTTGCACTCTTTTGGATAAACCGGAACGACGCGTGAAGCAGGTTGCAGTAGACTATGTAGGGTTTGCCATTCCTGACAAAT
Organism: Faecalimonas sp.; assembly: GCA_045638905.1. Classification (GTDB taxonomy): domain Bacteria; phylum Bacillota; class Clostridia; order Lachnospirales; family Lachnospiraceae; genus Faecalimonas. Next base: position 19,169 of record JAZUCE010000027.1, on the reverse strand, counting down.
TTGTTGTGGGTTATGGCTTGGATTATGCTCAGAAATATAGGAACCTGCCATATATCGGTGTTGTGGAAGGCATAGAGTAGGAGGATTATTAGTTTGAATAAAAAAAATAAAAAGACGGGTGGATTTCCATTCCTCATTGTTATTTTATTGGTTTTTTTATTATATTGGGTTGCGAATGAAGTTAATTTACAACAGAATAGCTACACATACAAGGAATTTGTTGAGGCAGTGGAATCGGGAGAGATTATTTCAGCCGTCATTGTACAACATGAGGCTGTTCCTACAGGAAATATTGAACTGGAATTAAAGGATGGAAATGTGAAATATGTGAATGTTTCCGATGTTAATGAAGCACAGGATTTTCTAAAGGATGCAGGTATCGTGGAGATTGAAGTGGAGGGCGTTCCGGAGGAGTCATGGTTTATGACAACACTCATCCCTACACTTTTGATTGTTGGCGCCATTTTGCTTATGTTTGTTATGATGAACAGACCGAATGGGGCAAATGCAAAAGCAATGAATTTTGGACGTAATCGTGCCAAAATGAATAATCCTTCCAATAAGAGTGTTACATTTGATAAAGTGGCAGGCTTACAGGAGGAAAAAGAAGAATTAGAAGAGATAGTGGATTTCTTAAAAAATCCGAAGAAATATATACAGGTGGGTGCCAGAATTCCGAAAGGGGTACTTCTTGTAGGACCTCCGGGAACCGGAAAAACCTTGCTTGCAAAGGCGGTTGCGGGTGAGGCGGGCGTTCCGTTTTTTACCATTTCAGGCTCAGATTTTGTGGAGATGTTTGTCGGCGTCGGTGCATCTAGAGTCAGGGATTTGTTCGAAGATGCGAAAAAGAATGCACCGTGTATTATTTTTATCGATGAAATTGACGCAGTAGCAAGACGCAGAGGTACAGGTCTTGGTGGTGGACATGATGAAAGAGAGCAGACGTTGAATCAACTTTTGGTGGAAATGGATGGATTTGGCGTTAATGAAGGTATCATTGTCATGGCAGCTACCAACCGAGTAGACATCCTGGACCCGGCCATTTTGAGACCGGGACGTTTTGACAGAAAGGTTACAGTAGGACGTCCGGATGTAAAAGGAAGAAAAGAAATTTTGGAGGTTCATGCAAAGAATAAACCTTTGGGTGACGATGTGGACCTTCTACAGGTGGCTCAGACAACAGCAGGATTTACAGGTGCTGATTTGGAAAACCTATTGAACGAGGCAGCGATTCTTGCTGCTAAGGACAATCGCGGTTATATTTTGCAAAAAGATATTCAGCACTCTTTTGTAAAAGTTGGTATCGGTGCAGAGAAAAAGAGCAAAGTGGTTTCTGAAAAAGAGAAGAAAATCACGGCATATCACGAAGCAGGCCATGCTATTTTATTCCACGTTTTGCCGGACGTGGGCCCGGTGTATACCGTTTCTATCATACCGACAGGCAACGGTGCAGCAGGATATACGATGCCATTGCCTGAAAAGGATGAGATGTTTAATACAAGAGGAAGAATGTTGCAGGAAATTACAGTTTGTCTGGGAGGACGCGTTGCGGAAGAAATCATATTTGACGATATTACTACAGGCGCGTCTCAGGATATTAAGCAGGCAACAGCAATGGCAAAGGCCATGGTTACCAAGTTTGGTATGTCTGAGGAACTTGGTTTGATTCATTACGGCAGTGACAATGAAGAGGTCTTTGTGGGAAGAGACTTCAGTAGTCCGACAAGGGGCTATGGTGAAGAGGTGGCCGGAAAGATTGACCGCGAAGTAAAACGAATTGTGGATGAATGTTATCAGGAAGCGAAGAGAATTATTCGTGAAAATAACAGCGTGTTAGAGGCATGTGCTGCACAATTGTTGGAAAAGGAAAAAATTACAGGCGAAGAGTTTGAGGCATTATTTTATGAATAAACAGGCATTGTTTAGCGATGGGACCGGGCAATTTTTGGTCCCATCAGAACCGAAAGAGTTTGAATGTGTTACAATTCGATTCCGTACGGCAAAAAAAGATGTAGATTTTGTGCGCGTAATTTCCGAATCACGCGCATTTGTTATGAATAAAGCATATACGGAAGGTGAATTTGATTACTTTGAATTGAGATGGAAGTTGACAGATAAAACTTTGCGCTACTGTTTCGAGGTCAATGGCCGCGATGAACATGGTCGCAGTGAGCTGGTATTTTACAACCGTATGGGTGTGTCAACTACGATTATGCCGGAGTATGCGTTTACTATTGTACCGGGATTTTCTACTCCGGATTGGGCGAAAGGCGCAGTCATGTACCAAATTTTTGTGGACCGTTTCTATAATGGCGATACCACGAACGATGTGGAAACAGGTGAATACATTTATATCGGAGAACCATGTGAGCGTGTGACGGATTGGAATAAATATCCGGCATATATGGGAATTCGCGAATTCTATGGCGGTGATTTACAAGGTGTCATGGACAAATTGGATTATCTTCAGGAGCTTGGGGTGGAGGTTATTTATTTTAATCCTCTGTTTGTATCACCATCCAATCACAAATATGATATTCAGGATTATGACTATATCGATCCACATTACGGGAAAATCATAGCAGATGGGGGAGAGCTTCTGTCGGAAGGACAAAAGGATAATCATAATGCAACAAAATACATACAGCGTGTAACCGCGAAGGAGAATTTGGAAGCGAGTAACCAGTTGTTTGTTCAGTTGGTAGAGGAGATGCATAAGCGTGGCATGAAGGTCATTATTGACGGTGTATTTAATCACTGTGGGTCCTTCAATAAGTGGATGGATAGAGAGCGTATTTACGAGGGTTCCGATGGGTATGCACAGGGCGCCTATGTATCAGCCGAAAGTCCATACAGAGGTTTCTTTCAATTTTATAAAGAAGAAAATTACAGATGGCCTTACAACGGGAGTTATGACGGTTGGTGGGGGCATGATACTTTGCCAAAATTAAACTATGAAGCCGATGACAAATTAGAAAGTTATATTTTGGAAATTGGAAAAAAATGGGTATCACCGCCTTATAACGTTGACGGCTGGCGTTTGGATGTGGCGGCTGATCTGGGCCACAGTAACGAGTATAATCATCAATTTTGGAAAAAGTTTCGTAAGGCTGTAAAGGAGGCAAATCCGAATGCTATTATTCTTGCGGAGCATTATGGTAGTGCAAAGGATTGGCTGCAAGGTGATGAGTGGGATACCATTATGAATTACGATGCCTTTATGGAACCAGTTACTTGGTATCTTACGGGTATGGAGAAGCACAGCGATGGTCAAAAGCCGGAGCTATGTGGTAATGCAGAGGTTTTTGTAGCATCCATGAAGCACCAGATGTTACAGATGCATACTCCGTCTTTAATGGTGTCTATGAACGAATTGTCCAATCATGACCATTCCAGATTCCTGACCAGAACAAACCGTGTGGTGGGGCGAGTGAGTCATCTTGGGCATGAGGCAGCAGAGAGAAATGTCAATGAAGCGGTCATGCGACAGGCAGTAGTGATGCAGATGACATGGATGGGAGCTCCAACCGTTTATTATGGTGATGAGGCCGGGGTTTGTGGATTTACTGACCCGGATAATCGCAGAACGTATCCTTGGGGAAATGAAAATCAGGAGCTTCTTGATTTTCATAAGAAAGCAATTGATATTCATAAAAGAAGTAGTGCATTAAGAACAGGCTCATTGCTGCTCCTGCATGGGGCAAATCATGTTGTTGCTTATGCGAGATTTGATGAAAATGAAACTGTTGTCACGGTAATTAACCGTGGGGAAGACAAAAACGAACTTACGATACCGGTATGGAGGGCAGAAGTTCCGAGACAGTGTGAAATGGAGCAGCTCCTTTATACTTATGCAAGTGGGTATACTGAGGACACAGTTCTGTTTTCTGTGGATGAAGGACAACTTACTTTGTACATGGGTGAGAATTCTGCAGCAATCCTCAGATACAAAAAATAGTTGCATTATTAAGTGGAATATGATATAAACTATTATTGTCAGATGTAAATCTGACATATGGATGGGTTCCCGAGTGGCCAAAGGGGGCAGACTGTAAATCTGTTAGCAACGCTTTCGGTGGTTCGAATCCACCTCCATCCATTTCTATATGATAAATCATGCCGCAGTGGCGGAACTGGCAGACGCACAGGACTTAAAATCCTGCGGGACTTATACTCCCGTACCGGTTCGATTCCGGTTTGCGGCATTTTGAGAAATGTTGGAAGCATTTCTCTATTTTTTTATACGGATAAATATGATATAAATGAAATAGAGGTTAGAAGGTGAATGTTTTGAATATTCTAATCACATTGTTGGTTATAGTGATGGTGTATCTGTATCTTATTGCACCGAGAATGTTTGGGAAACCGGAACGGTCTGCATTTTATGGGGTTCATTATGCACACAGGGGATTGTTTGACAATGAATCTGATGCGCCGGAAAATTCACTTGCAGCATTCCGAAAAGCAGTGGAAAAAGGCTATGGAATTGAATGTGATGTTCGTCTGACAAAGGACGGAATTCCTGTGGTTTTTCATGATGCGTCTCTAATAAGGATGTGTGGATTAAAGGCTTTGCTTGCGGAATATACTTGGAAAGAGTTGCAAGATATAAAATTAGGGAAATCCAAAGAAACAATACCGAGCTTGGAGCAGGTATTGAAAGTGGTTGATGGGAAAGTTCCACTTATTATTGAGTATAAGTTGGATGATACGGATATGAAGGTGTGCGAAAAGGGGAATGTGATCTTGGAAAACTATTCGGGCGTCTATTGTGTAGAATCCTTTCAGCCATTTGCATTGCTTTGGTATCGTAAAAACCGGCCAGATATTGTTCGTGGGCAATTAAGTCAAGACTTCTCGAAAACGAATAAAAAGGGAATCCGATATTGGATTATGACACATCTTTTAACCAATTTTTTGACGAGACCGGATTTTATCGCTTATAACCACAGAGATGCAGGGAAGCTTTCACGTCGTATCTGCAGCAAACTTGGAGCGATGTCCGTAGCATGGACAGTCAGAAGCGAGAAACAATATAGAGATAACAGGACTCAGTTTGATTTGTTTATCTTTGATAGTTTTATAATGAATAAGGAGGAAAAGGAATGAAAGACACAATGATTACAGATTCTATTTTATATGTAGGGGTGGATGACAAGACATTGGATTTGTTTGAAAGCCAGTATATCATTCCAAACGGGGTTTCTTATAATTCTTATGTTATTTTGGATGAAAAGGTTGCTGTTATGGATACCGTAGATGCAAGGGCAACACAGGAGTGGCTGACCAATCTGGAACATGTATTAGGTGATAGGGTAGTTGATTACTTGATTGTCTCTCATATGGAGCCGGACCACGCTGCAAATATTAAAAATTTGATGGATAAATACCCAAATCTCCAAGTGGTTGGTAATGCAAAAACTTTTGTTATGATATCACAGTTTTTTGATGTGGAGTTGGAGGGTCGAGCTGTTGTTGTAAAAGAAGGAGACGTCTTAAATCTTGGCAAACACAGCCTACAATTTTTTATGGCACCAATGGTTCATTGGCCGGAGGTCATGGTGTCCTATGAACAGACAGAGAAGATTCTGTTTTCGGCAGATGGTTTTGGTAAGTTTGGTGCATTGGATACAGAAGAGGCTTGGACCTGTGAGGCAAGACGTTATTACTTTAATATCGTAGGGAAATATGGCGCACAAGTGCAGGCATTACTCAAAAAGGCTGCAAGCTTGGATATTCAGATGATTTGTCCGCTTCATGGTCCGATTTTGAAAGAAAATTTGGGATATTATATCGGGAAATATGATATTTGGAGCAAATATGAACCAGAGGACGAGGGTGTATTTATAGCCTATGCTTCTATTCATGGAAACACTGCAAAAGCGGCACAAAAGTTGGCTGAAATCCTGAAGGAAAAGGGTGCAAATCGAGTTGCAATCGCTGATCTTTCACGAGATGATATGGCTGAGGCAGTAGAAGATGCGTTCCGTCATAGCAAATTGGTTGTGGCATCATCCACCTATGATGGAGGTTTATTCCCATGTATGGAAGATTTCCTGGCACATTTAAAAGCTAAAAACTATCAGAAGAGAACCGTGGGCATGATTGAAAACGGCAGTTGGGCTCCGATGGCAGCAAAGAAGATGAAGGAATATTTCGAGGGAATGAAAAATATTACAGTCTGCGAACCGGTTGTTAGCATTAAGTCTACCATGAAACCGGATGACTTGGGTGTGATGGAAGAGTTGGTAAATCAATTATTATAAGAAATGTAAGGCTCTGAAGGTTTAGAAAAACTTTCAGAGCTTTTTGAAAAAAATCTTGACATCTAAAAAAATGCGTGATAATATAAAATCCGTGCTGAGAGAACAGCTACATAAAATGGATGTAAGCCCAGATAGCTCAGTTGGTAGAGCAAGGGACTGAAAATCCCTGTGTCGCTGGTTCGATTCCGGCTCTGGGCATTTCATCAAAAATTTAATAACTCACATGCGGGTGTAGTTCAATGGTAGAACACCAGCCTTCCAAGCTGGATACGTGGGTTCGATTCCCATCACCCGCTTTTTTATTTTAGATTTATTTGTACTTAAAATATACAAGTTTGGAGGAAAAAATGAACAACAATCAATGGATGATGAAAACTATCCGAATAACATTTATCATTGTTTTTATTGCAATAATGCTTTATGTTGGTTTCTTGATTGTAAATGGAAAACATATGGATGGTGTATGCGATTACTGTGGTGCGAGTAGTGAATTCAGGCACGATAATACCGAATATTGTATACAACATTTTGAAGAATATGATGTGGATTGGTGGCATTAGATATCATAACGCAAAGTTATGGTATCTTTTTTTTGTTTGTTGGACAAACTAATACCAAATATTGTTTGTAGTTATTTCTTTAACGAAATGATACGATTTGCCTGCGCGTTCAAAACATAAAAAGGAGGATTACTTGTTTATGGAAAAAATAAGAAAAGCTGGTTTTATATTTGGTTTGGTGATGATTTTGGCTTTCGCATTGACTGGATGTGGAAATGGGCAGCAGAAAAGGATTGTCCGAATTGGACACAATCAGTCTACCAGTCATCCTACACATCTTGCGTTGCTAGCTTTTCAAGAATATGTCAATGAACGATTGGGAGATAAATACGTGGTCGAGGTATATCCAAACGAACTGTTGGGATCTCAGACGGATATGGTGCAATTGACTCAGACAGGCGCCATCGATTTTTGTGTGGCAAGCAATGCTATCTTGGAAACCTTTAGTAAGAATTACGAGATTTTCAACTTGCCATATTTGTTTGCAAGCACAGAGGCTTACCATAACGCAATGGATGACAGTGAAATTACAGATGCCATTTTCCATACCACAGAACAAGCTGGTTTCCTGGCAGTGACATGGCTGGATGCAGGCACAAGAAACTTTTATACGGTAAAAAAGCCGATTGAAAGTCCGGCAGATTTAAAGGGCTTAAAAATCCGTGTACAGCAATCCCCAACCAATATTGAGATGATGAAATTGCTTGGGGGTGCCGCTACTCCGATGGGATTCGGAGAAGTGTATACGTCACTACAGTCAAATATTATTGATGGGGCGGAGAATAATGAATTGGCACTCACGGATAACGGTCATGGAGATGTCTGTAAGTATTACTCCTATGATATGCACCAAATGGTTCCGGATATCTTGATTGGTAACCTTGCATTTATGGAAGGGTTGACGCAAGAAGAACAGAATATTTTTGAAGAAGGTTATCAACTGGTAAACAAGGTTCAAAGAGAAGAGTGGGTAAAAGCTGTGGAAGAGGCTAAGCGGAAAGCCAAAGAGGAGCAACGGGTTCAATTTATCTACCCGGATCAGGAAATGTTTAAAGAAGCCTGTTTGCCATTGCATGAATCAGTTCTTTCCAATAATGCTGCCATAAGGACAATTTATGGGAAAATTCAGGAATACAATCATCTTTACCCGACGAAAACAGAGTAGGAGCTAGTAATCATGAGACAATTACGAAAAGTATTAAATTATGTGCTATATGCATTGGCAGGCATCAGTTTCTTGGCAATGGTAGGGTTGACCTGTTGGCAGGTTTTTACCAGATATATCCTGCAAAGTCCATCTTCCTGGTCAGAAGAATTGGTTTCCTATTTGTTCGCGTGGATGGCGCTTTTAGGGGCGTCGATTGTAGTAGGTGAACGAGGACATATGAATATTCCGATTGTGGTGGAGCAATTAAATATAAGGTGGAGAAAGTTTTTTGCCATCTTTGCAGAAGTAATTGCCTGTTTGTTCGCAGGGATTATTTTGGTGTATGGCGGGAGTCAGATTACAAATTTGGCAATGGGGCAAATGACATCTTCTCTTGGATTGCCGATTGGTGTGTTTTATATTGTTTTGCCACTTAGTGGGGTCATCAACATTGTCTACACTATCTTGAATATTGTGGAAATTGTTACTGATTTTGAGACGGTGAGAGAGGAGGTGTAGGAAATGGCAATGCAAGCTTTAGCAATTATACTCATTGTATTGGTTGTGTTGTTAGTTGTTGGCGTACCAATTTCGTATGCTATTGGGATTTCCTCTTTGGCGGGCATTTTACTTGTTGTACCATTGGACGTTGCAGTGCTCACTGCAGCCCAAAGAACTTTTGTGGGGATGAGTAAATTTAGTTTAACTGCGATACCATTTTTTATATTGGCTGGAAATCTGATGAATCAAGGTGGTGTTGCAAAGCGACTAGTTAATTTCGTCCTGGCAATTCTGGGGAAATTACCAGGTTCACTTTTGGTGACGAATGTTGGTGCCAATGCATTGTTTGGTGCAATTTCAGGTTCAGCTTCTGCCGCCGCAGCAGCAGTGGGAAGTATGGTTCGTGACGGTGAGGAAGAACAAGGATATGACCCGGCTCTTTGTGCAGCGACAAATGCCGCATCCGCACCTGCCGGACTTCTGATTCCACCGTCGAATGCATTGATTACCTATTCCCTTGCTTCCGGTGGGACATCAGTGGCAGCATTGTTTTTGGCGGGTTATATTCCGGGAATTCTATGGGCGGTTTGTTGTATTGTAGTGGCTGTGCTGATAGCAAAGAGGAGAGGTTATAAGGGGCTGTCCGGGAAATATGATTGGAAGAACCTGGGAGTTGCAACCCTGAGGGCGCTGCCTTCCCTTTCCTTAATAGTAGTTGTCATAGGCGGAATTGTTGCAGGTATTTTTACTGCAACAGAAGGTTCAGCTATTGCAGTTGTGTATGCTTTGATTCTGGGGATTTGTTATAAGAACATCAGCTGGAAATTATTTTGGAATATTGTGGTAGACAGTGCAAAAATGAGCGGGATGGTTGTGTTTTTAATAGGTGTTTCGAATATCCTGGGATGGGTAATGGCATTCACCCAAATTCCGCAGGCAATATCGGCCGCTTTGCTCGGAATCACAAACAATCCAATTATCATTCTTTTGATTATGAATGTAATCCTGCTGATAGCGGGAACATTTATGGATGTTACACCGGCAATTTTAATCTTCACACCATTATTTTTACCGATTGTGCAAACCTTTGGGATGAGTCCGGTTCAGTTTGGTCTGATTCTGGTTTACAATTTATGCATAGGGAACATTACACCTCCGGTTGGAAATACCTTGTTTGTATCCATTAAGGTGGGAAGAACTACTTTGGCGAAGGTCATGCCATATATGCTACTTTATTATGTAGCGATTTTGCTTGGTCTCCTGCTGGTAACTTATGTGCCATTTGTTACCTTGGGATTGCCTGGTTTTGCAGGAATGCTATAATAACGAAAATATATTGAAAAATACGGTCTGCTTGGTGTACACTATTATATAGATTCAGAAAGGTAATATGATAGGGATGGCAATAAGCGGACAAGAGAGAAGAGAACGAATTATTCAAATCTTAAAAGAGAGTGGCGAACCGATTTCCGGTGTGGAATTGGCCAAACAGTTACAGGTTAGCAGGCAGATTATCGTACAGGATATGGCGTTGATTCGCGCCAATGGAATCGACGTGACGGCCACTAATCGTGGCTACGTATGTTCAGTAACAAAAGAGGCCAGACGTGTGTTTAAAGTCATTCACACGGATGAACAGGTAGAGGACGAATTGAATTTATTTGTGGATTTGGGTGGAAAGGTAGAGGATGTCTTTGTTTATCACAAAGTATATGGAGTCATTAAGGTTCCTATGAATATCAAATCCCGCCGTGATGTCCTGAAATATATGGAAGGTATATCAAGCGGCAAATCTACAAATTTGATGAAACTGACATCGAATTATCACTATCACACCATTGTTGCGGAAGATGAACAAATCTTGGATTTAATTCAAGGGGAGTTGCAACAAAAAGGATTTCTTGCAAAGTTGCAGGATTATGAACCAGTGGATTTTTGGGCAGAAAAATAGGGAATCTTATGATTCCCTGTTTTTTTATTTCGTCAACACTTCAACACCTGTCTCAGTTATCAAGACCATATATTCAATCTGTGCGGATAACCCATCATCTTCCGTATATACTGTCCAGCCATTATCTTCGTCTATGAAGAAATCTGGGCTTCCTTCGTTAATCATAGGCTCGATAGTAAAAATCATGCCTGGAACAAGTACCATTTCCGTACCTTTTGGAGCAACATAGCTTACAAAAGGTTCCTCATGAAATTCCAAACCAATTCCATGTCCACCGATATCAATGACAACAGAATAGCCGTTTGCTTTTGCATGACTATGAATGGCATCGGCAATATCGCCCAGATGCCCCCAAGGTTTTGCAGCCGCAAGTCCGAGCTTCACACATTCTTCGGTGATTTTCAGCAGCTTCCTTGCACGTTCCGAAATTTCTCCGATGGCAAACATACGGGACGCATCTGAATAATAACCATCTAATATAGTAGAAACATCCACATTGATAATGTCGCCATCTTGCAAAATGACGTTTTCATCAGGGATGCCATGACATATTTCATTGTTCAGAGACGTACATACACTTTTGGGAAAACCTTCATATCCCAATGGTGCAGGTATTCCTCCATGAGCAGTGGTATAGTCAAATACTAACTTATCGATATCCGCAGTACTTATACCGGCGCAAATATGCTTGGCAACATGGTCTAGTACGGCAGTATTTAAGTCGGCACTTTTTTTGATTCCTTCAATTTGCTCGGGTGTTTTTAAAATACTTGGTTCGGGAACAATTTCTCCCTGCATTTCTAAGCGCATTAGTTTGTTCTTCAAACTTGGGTCCATGTGATTTATTTCCTTTCCATATTCATATTCCTATTTTTACTATAATAACTATTATAACGCATTTTTGTCTTGTTAGCACTCCAAAAATGAGGTATACTTAAAAGAAGAGATTTTAGGAGGAAAGATATGTCGTACACAGCCTTATATCGGAAGTTTCGTCCGGGTGAGTTCGAGGATGTAAAGGGCCAAGACCACATAAGTAAAACACTACAAAATCAAATAAATGCAGGACGTATTGGACACGCATATCTTTTTTGTGGGACAAGAGGGACAGGAAAGACAACCGTAGCGAAAATTTTTGCAAAGGCAGTCAATTGTCAAAATCCTGTAAACGGCAGCCCTTGTGGTGAATGTGAAACCTGTAAGGCAATCAGCGCGGGGACATCCATGAATGTGATTGAGATTGATGCGGCATCTAATAATGGCGTAGATAACATTCGAGAGATACGCGAGGAAGTAGCTTACCGACCAACAGAAGGTAAATATAAAGTATATATAATAGATGAAGTTCATATGCTCTCTATAGGAGCATTCAATGCACTTCTTAAGACTTTGGAAGAACCGCCGGAATATGTCATCTTTATTTTGGCCACAACAGAAGTGCATAAGATTCCGATTACCATCATGTCTCGTTGTCAAAGATATGATTTCAAAAGAATTTCCATTGACACCATTGCGGGACGCTTGCAAGAATTGATGCAGAAGGAAGGAATCGATGTAGAAGAGCGTGCCATCCGCTATATTGCGAAAGTGGCAGATGGTTCTATGAGAGATGCGCTGAGTCTTTTGGACCAATGTATTGCATTTTATCTCGGACAAAAGCTGACCTATGACCATGTGTTAGAGGTTCTGGGGGCAGTGGATACGGAGGTGTTCAGCCGACTTCTCAGGGAGATTTTGAACCGGGATGTGGTGAAGGCACTCCGAACTCTGGAAGATTTGCTGATGCAAGGGCGTGAACTTGGTCAATTGGCTACAGATTTCACGTGGTATTTGAGGAACTTGCTTCTCGTCAAGAGTTCTGATAATATGGAAGACGTGCTAGATGTTTCGACAGAAAATCTACAACAACTAAAAGAAGAAGCACAGATGATAGAGTATGATGCCTTGCTTCGATATATTCGAATCTTCTCCGAATTATCCAATCAGTTAAAATATGCAACGCAAAAGAGAGTGCTTTTGGAAGTGACTTTGATAAAGCTATGCAAACCGGAGATGGAAACAACTCAGGATAGTTTGTTGGAACGCATCCGAGTGGTAGAAGAAAAGGTAGAACAGGGTGTGAGTGCCGGCAGAACAGAAGTTGTCTATGTGAATCGTAACGATGGACATAGAGCAGAACCCGAAAAGGTAGAACTCCCGAAAGCTCTTCATGAGGATGTGCAGGCAGTAGTAAAGTCGTTTCCTGCGATCCGCAATCAGGCTTCAGGTATACTCAAAGGATATTTGAAACAGGCACGCCTCAGTGTGGGCAATCAAGACCAATTGTTATTGGTCTTTGAGGATGAGCTTGCAGCAGGTGTTGTGGGGAAGGAAAATCATAAAGAAGAAATTCAGGCTTTAATAGCGGAGAATATTGGTAAGACAATTGAAATCGAAGTGCGATTCGTAGAAGAAGGTCGCAGATTCGAAGACAGTTTTGTAGATATAGAAAAATTGGTTCAAATGGATCTTACAATTGAAGACTAGGAGGAAATGAAATGGCAAAACGTGGAGGATTTCCAGGTGGCGGAATGCCAGGTAACATGGCAAATTTAATGAAACAAGCTCAGAAAATGCAAAGACAGATGGAAGAGCAACAAAAAGAAATGGAAACAAAAGAATTTACTGCAACAGCAGGTGGCGGTGCAGTTGAGATTACTGTTTCCGGAACAAGAGAAATCTTAAAAGTGAAGTTGGCAGAAGAAGTGGTTGACCCGGACGATATAGAAATGTTAGAAGATTTAATTGTTGCAGCCACTAACGAGGCGCTACGCAAAGTAGAAGAAGCATCTGCATCTGCAATGTCAAAATTAACAGGAGGATTAGGTGGCTTAGGCGGAGGAATGCCATTCTAAGGAGTAATCTCAATGGATTATTATAGTAGTCAGATAAGCAAATTAATTGAAGAACTGTCAAGGCTTCCGGGGATTGGTTCCAAGACAGCACAACGCTTGGCATTTCATATTATTAATATGCCGAAGGAGCAGGTGCAGCAATTGGCAGGTACCATGACAGAGGCCAGAAACAATGTACGTTATTGTAATAAATGCTTTACATTGACGGACCAGGAATTGTGTCCCATTTGCAGCAATGCAAAGCGGGATGCCAAGACTATTATGGTGGTAGAAACCAGCAGGGATTTGGCGGCATATGAAAAGACGGGCAAGTATGAAGGTGTTTACCATGTGCTTCATGGAGCAATTTCACCGATGCTCGGGATTGGTCCGGGAGATATTAAATTAAAAGAATTGATGGAACGTCTGCGTGGGGATGTAGATGAGGTGATTGTAGCCACGAACTCTAGTTTAGAGGGAGAAACAACCGCGATGTACATCAGCAAATTAATTAAACCAATCGGGATCAAAGTGAGCAGGATAGCAAGTGGTGTCCCAGTTGGAGGAGATTTGGAATATATTGATGAAGTAACACTTCTTCGAGCTCTTGAAGGAAGAACAGAACTATAAGGATAATGGGAGGAAATTATGAACAAATTAGAATTAATGAAGATTGCTAATGAAGTACGTAAAGGTATCGTGACTTCTGTGCACAGCGCAAAAGCAGGACATCCGGGTGGTTCATTGTCAGCAGCAGATATTTATACTTATCTGTATTTTGAGGAAATGAATGTTGACCCAAAAGACCCAAAGAAAGCAGACAGAGACCGTTTTGTTTTATCCAAAGGCCATACGGCTCCTGGATACTATGCGACTTTGGCACATAGAGGATTTTTCCCGGTAGAAGATTTGGTGACACTTCGTCACATGGGTTCTTATTTACAGGGACATCCATGTATGCAACATGTGCCGGGGGTTGATATGTCGTCCGGTTCTTTGGGACAGGGAATTTCTTGTGCAGTTGGTATGGCGATTTCAGCAAAACTTTCTAATGATGATTATCGCGTATATACCTTGTTGGGTGACGGTGAAATACAGGAAGGACAAGTTTGGGAAGCAGCGATGCTTGCAGGACATAGAAAATTGGACAACCTTGTTGTGATTGTGGATAACAATGGTTTGCAGATTGATGGAAATATTGCAGATGTATGTAACCCATATCCAATTGACGAAAAGTTTGCAGCATTTAATTTCCATGTTATAAATATTGATGGTCATGATTTCGACCAGATTGCAGCAGCATTGAAGGAAGCAAGAGAGACGAAAGGTCAGCCGACTGCAATTATTGCAAAAACAATCAAGGGTAAGAATGTATCATTTATGGAAAACCAAGCCTCATGGCACGGAGTTGCTCCAAATGATGAACAGTACGCTCAAGCAATGGCAGACTTAGAGAAAGTAGGTGAAACCTTATGTCAGATGTAAAGAAAATTGCAACTCGTGAGAGTTATGGAAATGCGTTGGCAGAGTTGGGAAAAGAACATGACGATTTCGTAGTATTGGATGCGGACCTTTCAGGTGCTACCAAAACAGGTATCTTCAAGAAAGCTTTTCCGGAACGTCACATTAACTGCGGTATTGCAGAAGGAAACATGATGTCTGTTGCAGCGGGAATCGCAGCAACAGGAAAAGTAGCATTTGCAAGTTCATTTGCAATGTTTGCGGCAGGACGTGCATACGAACAGGTACGCAATTCTATCGGATATCCGCACTTGAATGTGAAAATCGGAGCAACCCATGCAGGTATCTCTGTAGGTGAAGACGGAGCAACACATCAATGCAATGAAGATATCGCTTTGATGCGTACCATTCCGGGCATGGTTGTTATTAATCCGGCAGATGACGTGGAAGCAAGAGCAGCAGTAAAAGCAGCTTATGAATACGAAGGTCCTGTTTATCTGCGTTTTGGCAGACTGGCCGTTCCGGTTATCAATGACAAAGAAGATTATAAATTTGAAATGGGAAAAGGTATTGTGCTTCGCGAAGGAAAGGATGTGGCTTTGATTGCAACCGGACTTGAAGTTGCAGAGACATTAGAGGCGGCAGAGAAATTGGCGGCAGATGGCATCGACGCAAAGGTAATCAATATTCATACCATTAAACCGATTGACGAAGAGTTGATTGTGGCTACGGCAAAAGAAATCTGCAAGATTGTTACAATCGAAGAACACTCTGTCATTGGCGGATTGGGAAGCGCTGTGTGTGATGTGTTGTGCGAAAAGGCACCGGCAAAAGTCATGAAAATCGGTGTGAATGATACATTTGGTGAATCTGGTCCTGCATTGGCGCTTATTAAAAAATACGGACTTGATGCGGAAAGCATTTACAATAAGGTAAAAGCGTTCATGTAAAATGACGAAAAATCACAGGGAGAGTAGATGAGAGATATCTACTCTCTTTTTTTGTCGAACACTTTTTATTTTTGGTGACACCAAATGATAAAATCAGCATTTCGTATATGCTAACATGATGGAAAATGTGTATATGAGGTGATAGAAATGAAGAGACAACTTCCAAAAAACGTTCGACAGATAGGAAATGTAAGTGATAGCTCCAAGATATATGTGGAAGACTATGTGGATACTTTTTTTAATCAACTATGTGATAAAGCAGAACAGGAAATGCTGGGAGCATTTTTGGTGGGAGAGACAGTACAAGATGAGGAACAAGATTACATATATGTATACGGCGCAATACAGATGAAGGAACTTGGGGTTAAGGGAAAGGACTTTGTTATAGAAGAAAGTGTATGGAAGAATGCATGTGAAGTATGTAAGGAATATTTTGAGGATGCCGAAATCTTAGGTTGGTTTATTGCCGGTGGTGAAAGTAATGTGGCAGTAAATCATAATATCAAGAGAATGCATCAAAAATATTTCTCGCGAGAGAAAAGCCTTTTTGTAACAAAAAATGCCAGAGATAAGGAAGAAAAATTCTATATTTATAAATTTAAGGACATGCTGGAATGCGGGGGACATTACGTATATTATGAAAAAAATCTAGAAATGCAAAATTATATGATTGCGTCCAGAAAGAGGAGTGGATTTACGCCCAGTGAAATTATTGAAGATAGGGTTACTAAAAGCTTTAGAAAACTCGTGAGGGAGAGAAATGAACAAAACGAGCAGAGGAATCATTCCCGTATGGTATATGCGCTGAGTACGTTCTTGGTACTGGTTATTCTTGTTATAGGAGTTACTATGATTAACAATTATGATAAAATGAAAAATGTGCAGCAGTCTTTAGATGAAATTTCGCAAAGCGTAACTGAAAAAGAAGAAAAAAAAGATAAAGAAGAAAGTGTTGAGACCATAGGAAACATCAACTCTTCGACACAAGGCGAAGAAGAAACTTCAAATAATGAGGAAGAGGAACAGGAGACACAGCAGGAGCAGGAACAGGAAGAAGAAGCGCAAGAGCAGCAGGGGGAAACCACACAGGAAGAAGACCACCAAGAAGAACAGCAGGATAATACACCGGCTACCACGCCGAGTAAAACATATGAGGTCCAAAAAGGAGACACCTTGGAATCTATTTGTCAGAAGGAATACGGAAATACTACAAAACTTCAATCCATCTGTGAACTGAATGGATTGGAAGATGGTAATTTAATCTTTATTGGGCAAAAATTACTACTACCATAAAGGAAAATGTGTTATACTGTTATGCATAAGAGGATAAGAGGAATGTACAGCATGAAGAAAAAAAAGAAGATTATAATTTTGGTGATTGCCGTATTTCTTATTTTGGTAGCTGTGGGGAGTTATTTCTATATTAAGTATCAGACATATAATTATATTGAAATAACGAAAAGCTATGAAAATAACAGCACAAACAATTCGAATTATAAGCACTGTTTGGGTGGCATCTTGAAATATAGCAGAGATGGTGTTGCGTTTCTTTCGGAAGAAGGAAAAGAAATTTGGAATCAGCCATGTCAGATGGGGAATCCGGTTGTGGAAATATGCGAGGACAGCGTGGCGGTTGGAGACAAAGGTGGGACAAGCATCTTGGTTTTCCAAGAAAAGGGATTGAAGGGTGAAATTCACACGACGCGTCCGATTGAAAAATTCTCTGTTTCTTCACAAGGTATTGTCAGTGCTATACTGAAGGATGATGAAATACCGTTAGTGATGTGTTATGACGCAGTAGGGAATGTATTGGCAAATCAAAATGTTTCACTAACCACCATGGGATATCCTATAGATGTAGCAATCTCTTGTGATGGGGAGACCCAGATGGTTTCCTATCTATATACAGAAGAAAATGTAATGAAAACAAAGATTGCATATTATTATTTTGGGGAGTATGATGAAGATAATAAAGAACATCAAGTTTTAGAGACGGAATATGAGAATGCCATTATTCCAGTAGTTACATTTTTAGATGAAAGTAACTCCTTGCTGGTTGCAGATAGTGCAATTTATTTTTATACAGGATTAAAAAAACCGGAAACAGTGGCAGAAGTAGAATTCCAAGATGAAATCCACAGTGTTGCGTATAACGATGATATGGTTGCAGTACTTGTGAAGAGTCGTGAAACATCAGATTACAAACTGAATGTCTATGATTTGAAGGGCGAGGTGCTTATGTCAGCTGATATCGAAAAAGAGTATTCTGAGATGAAGGTGGCGGATGACAAGATTATTCTTTGTGACGGGCAGTCGTGTTGCATTTATGTAAAAGATGGCATTCGCAAGTTTGAGGGAAATGTCGATGAAAACATTTTGGAAATTTTCCCGATAGGCGGTTTAAATAAATACATGATGATAAATGCGAGTGGTTTCCATGAAGTACAACTCGCAAAATAGGAGAGGATAAGATGAATATGTTATTAATTGTTGTTGGAATTATTTTTTTATTGAGTGTATTCCTTTGTTACAAAAAAGGATTGATTAAAATTGTGGCATCACTTGTGTCGACATTGGTGTGTATCATGCTTGTAATGCTTATTTCACCAAGCGTAAGTGGATTTATTCAAAATTCCACTCCGTTGAAGGGAATTGTTCAGGAAAAGTGTGCTGATATCATGGGGATAGAAATGAGTGTAAACCCGGAGGTTGGTTCAGTTAATTTGTCAAGAGAAGAGGAAATAAATCTGATTGAAGGAGCTGAATTGCCGGAGCTTCTACAAGAAATGCTTTTGGAAAACAATAATAGTGAAGTATATGAGGCTCTTGGAGTTGGCTCGTTTGTTGAATACATAGGTGCATATATCACAAAAGTAATTGCAGATATCATTGCATTCCTGATTACATTCATTATCGCATTTATTGTTGTTCGTATTGTAATAGGGATGTTGGGATTTCTTGATAAGATACCGCTTGTCGGAGGTGTGAATCATCTGTTGGGTGGTGCAGTCGGAGTCGGAGTAGGTCTTTTGATAATCTGGATTCTGTTTATTGTTATTACTTTGCTATATAATACTTCAATTGGTGCATCTTGTATGGACAGCATTGCAGACAATGGTATTTTGAGCTGGTTGTATGATAATAACCCATTGATGAATTCTATAATAAAGTTCTAAAAAGAATGAAGTATGACAGGTCTTGCCTAGAGCAAGGCCTGTTTTATATGTCGAAATTTTTAGAATTGTAGAAATTGTTTTATAAAATTTAAAAAAAATAAAAAAGAGGTTGACAACATATTTTGGGTGTGATATTCTAACTAGGCTGTCGCAAGAGAGCAAAGAGAACATTGATAATTAAACAATAGATGACAAAACAAGTTTCCTGAAAATTTCTAAGAGAAAAATTCAAGAACGGACATCGTAAAGATGACCTTAAAAACAGTAAAGTAAGGTAAAATTGC
>JAZUCE010000026.1:0-1798 GCA_045638905.1 Faecalimonas sp. | reverse complement strand
AAAATATACAACGCTGGCTGCCTGGCTTTCTTGTCTAAATATATTGTAATAGAATTTGAAGAGGATTCCGTTTTGCAACCTGAAGTTGCAAAAGTGCAAATATAAGTTGGTAGATGTTGCTTCTTTTACAAACTATAATTGGCTGTAGACAGGAGGAAAATGATATGAGCTTTGCAGAAAATCTGAAACAACTGAGAAAAGAGAAACAGTTATCGCAAGAGGAGTTAGCGGAGATTCTTGATGTGAGTCGTCAAGCCGTCTCGAAATGGGAACAAGGAATTGGATATCCGGAAGTGGAAAAGTTGTTGTTACTTGCAAGGGAACTGAATGTTTCGCTGGACGGCTTAATGGAAACGGAGATTACACAAGAGCCCAATACCAAGAAGCAGAATGTAACAGGAAAAATCACGATAACATCACCAATTGAACGTGTAATTGCTACTTGTCATAAGGTTGTGTCTTCTCAAAAAATGTCCGGTGGAAAATCATCGCCACAGTATGCACTTTTCGGTAAAAGTGAAGGAAACGGATTTTTCGGTGAAGAACCAACGACTTTTTTAGGCTGGTATGCGAATGAAAAGGATATTTCAAAAGAAATCATGGAAATTCACGATGCAATTGTTAATGGGATTGCGACATATACTTTGAAGTACAGTGTACGAACAAAAAGACGGTTGCTTGGAATAAAAATAGAATCAGAATAACAAACAGACAAAATCTTATTTGAAATAAATGTCCCGATGAGGATTCTGTTGACCCCTCATCGGTGGTTTTACGTTTATCGGACTACGGAAGAATGGCTATAGATATAGAACTCCTCTTGGGTCGGCATATTGGCCTATATACTATGCAAGAAGACCGAATTTGACGACTATGCTACGTACCCGGAAGGGATCGCGTCTGTTCATATGCATTACTTCATCTCTTGGTGCAACAACTGGATGCTCCAACAGTCAAACTATTGAGATCAATCCTTTTTCAATAGATACTCGATAACTTAATACTTTGCACCCGCAATTTTGGAAGTCAACAACAATATATCCGTTGTCTGTAACGTTTGTTATTGTTCCTTGTCCAAAGTGTGCATGAAAAATATTCTTTCCAACCATATCCGTGGAAGCTGTTGCTATGTCTGCTTCTTGGACACCAGTTGATTGCAGGGTAGCATTCTCTTTTTCTGTTTGTATTTCTTTAATGGTTTTGAGACGAGGAACAACAAATGAACGACCATGATGTCTGCGAGGATATGTGCCACGCATTTTTACATAGCTAACTTCACGAAAATAAGCTTCTACATCATCTGCACGATAAAAGCGGTTTATGTTGGCGGCTTCCTTAACAAGGCTGCGCTGCTCAACAAAATAATTCCAAGCTTCATCACTACTCATTTTGTGAGCAATTATATAGTCGGTGATGTACTTCTTCGTTGCATTATAGCCAAGTTTGACTAGAAAATTCGCCCACTCTTTCGCAGCGGAAGTAGTCATTGTCATCGCTCCTTATTGTATTTTGTGACAGTTGTTATTTAGGAATACTATACTTCAAACAATATCAAAGCGCAACTACTAAAGATGAAAAGAATCTCTGTGAGATAGTATTCCTTTAGATGTTGACTTTCTTTGTAAGTCCGTGGAACGTCAGTACAAACCGAATCCTGCCATTGGTAAGTGGAAATGCATCTACGTTGTCCGCGAAGCTAATCGCCCGGGATAATTGTTTGCAACACAAAAACACAAGGTCCTCACCCTCTAGGCAAATACTGCCCATACTTTGAAAGGGTTTATGCAGTTCGTAGGAA
>JAZUCE010000025.1:0-47857 GCA_045638905.1 Faecalimonas sp. | reverse complement strand
ATGTTATATTACAAATAAGAGGTGATATAATGCAAAAAGTTTTAGATTATTTAAAAACAAATATAGATAAGAACGCAAGTATGAAAAAATGGAATGCCAGTACAACGCTTAGCATCCAATTGGCAAATAGTTACCAATATTATCGAGTTGATGCCTTGGGTGAGCAGTTTTTGTTGGTTGAGCCGTTAGAAGCGCAGACTGTGCAAAAAACAAAAATACAATTAGACTTGATTGCTAATAAGACAGATATGCAAGTAGCTGTCTTTTTAAAGTACGCTACCATGTATCGAACAATGAAAATGTTGGAAGAAAGAATTCCATTTATTGCAGCGGACAAGCAGATGTATCTTCCGTTTATGGCTCTTCACATTCGCAAGCAAGCAGAGAAAGAAAAAAAGACAATGTGTATTGATAAGTTCACGCCAGCTACACAGTTGATATATTTGGCAATGCTTTATATGAATTTAGAGGCATACGGAACAGAAGAACTGGCGAAGAAATTAAAAGTATCTGCGATGACAGTACTTCGTGCCATAGATGAATTAGAGCAAATCGGCTTAGGACATTATGAAATAGGTGGACAGACAGGAAGAAAGAAACTTTTTAAAATAATAGATAAGAAAGCATATTATCAGATAGGGAAAAAGTATTTGATAAATCCTATTAAGAAAACCATGTTCATTAAGGAATTACCAATAATGTGCAAGTTATATAAGAGTGGGTACACCGCACTTGGAGAGCAAACGATGTTGGGCGAACCTACGCAGGAAACTTATGCAACGAGTGCAAAAACGGAAAGGATGTTACTAGATTTACAGGTATCTTATGAACAGGCAATGGAAGAGGCACTGCCGCGAGTACAACTGATGAAGTACGATGTCTCTTTGTTAACTGAGAATCAATATGTTGATCCAATTACTATGATTCTGTGTTTAGGAGAAATGGACGAAAGAGTGGAAATGGCGATAGAGGAACTTATGGAGGAAAATGAATGGTACGTGGAGTAGAAATATTTAAAGAACGTTTTGGAAGATATCAAGGTCAATATGCATTTATAGGCGGAACGGCATGTGATATTATCTTGGGGAAATTAGGTGTTGATTTTCGGGCTACAAAAGATTTGGACATGGTATTATTAATTGAAGCAGTGGATGATGCTTTTATAAATGAATTTATCGCTTTTGTAGAAGATGGCGGTTATCAGCATATTAATAAGGGAACTGATGAGAACCAGTTTTATCGTTTCGAGAAACCGCAGAATTCTGCGTTTCCGCATATGATAGAGTTATTTAGTCGACATCCGGATTATCTACAAAATCTGGATGTCAGATTGGCACCTATACATATTAGCGATGATGTGATGAGTTTGTCTGCCATTTTATTGGATGATGAGTATTATCACTTGCTGAAGAAAGGTCTTGTTACAGTTGACGGTGTGTCAGTATTAGATTTGGAATATATTATTTTGTTCAAAATGAAAGCATGGCTTGACCTTACTGCACGAAAAGAAGCGGGAGAAAACATTGATAGCAAAGATATCAAAAAGCATAAAAACGATGTATTACGCCTGGCTACTAATATTGATGTTGATAAGGTGGTTCCGATATCAGGCAAGATAAGAAACGATGCAGTTGATTTTATGGAAAGGGCAAAGGATGAGGAAGTCGATGTGAAGCAACTGGGCATTAGAGGTGCTTCATATATTAGTGTGATAAATCGTATTAGGCATTGTTTTGAATTGGGAAGATAGAGGTTATATTTTAAAGTATAATAATTTCAAGTATAAAAAAAGAGCTTTTTAAGATATAATACGATTACTAAAAAGTGTGCAATGCACAAAAAATGGAAGTGGCAATGTGGGAAACTAGAAGAATAGGTGAAAAATATAGTCGACAGTAACCGACAAATTATGGTATTATACTTGTAGGGTTTATCAATGTAAGGCAATGAGACGGATTATGTCCGTCTTGTTGCCTTGTTTTTATTTATTGCATAATCAAAAAGTGTATGAAACAAAAGTGAAATGAGGTAAGAATATGTGTGAGGAAATTCGGGTCGAAAGCTCTCAATTTGATGAAATTGTTAAAAATATTAAAGATTCAAATCTATCGAGAAACAAATTGCCTAAGTTAATTATAGGGACAGGTTTGTCAGCAACTTATAAAGTTCCTGGGATGGGGGCTTTGGCAATGGA
Source organism: Faecalimonas sp. (assembly GCA_045638905.1). GTDB lineage: Bacteria > Bacillota > Clostridia > Lachnospirales > Lachnospiraceae > Faecalimonas. The sequence continues at coordinate 45,663 of JAZUCE010000025.1, read as the reverse complement.
GTTGAGTAGGGTGCTAAGTATTCATGAAAATGAGAAAATACGCCGATTATGGGGAGAAAAAGAATCTGGTGTAGAAGCAAAAGGATTGGAAGAAGGTTTGAATTCAATTTTGCCTGGAGAAGAAGAGTTGGTAAGCGAAATCAAAAAAGTTACAGCTTTATATATTTTGGAAGAAGAACAAAAGTTGCATGACAGCATTTATGTTCAAAATACAGGATTTAGTAAACTTTTATTGTATTTAAGAAATACTTGTAGCGTAAATAATCGTATTTTGGATGTTATGACACCTAATTATGATAGAATAATCGAAATTATATGCGATAAATTAAAGATACCGGTCATTACAGGATTTGATGGAGAAGTTTTTCAAACATTTCATTCTAACATTTTGAAGAAACCAGAAGAGTATTACAATTTGAAACATCAGTGCCATGTGCGATTGTTTAAACCTCATGGGTCATTGAATTGGTTGGCAAAAGAGGGAAATGAATATTTGACGAATGATTATGACAAGTTGAAACAAAATATTGAACACATTGAAATTATCACACCAGGAAGTTCAAAGTATGAGGTGGGGATGCTTAATAATACATTTCGAATTATGCGAGAAGATTTTAATGAATTAATTTCTGATAGTGCAACTTCGTTTTCATTATTAATATACGGATATGGTTTTAACGATTCACATTTCAATACAGTCCTATTTCAAAATGATGAAAGGAATGTTTTGATACTTTCAAAAGATATTAAGGAAGATGTTATAGAAAAAATTTTAGGGAATCCCAATATGATAGCATTTTATCAGAGTGATGATATAAATTATATGATTTATAAAAAAGAAAAATATGTAATTGATAAGGCGTTATGGGATATTAATATTTTTGCCGAGATTTTTGTGGGGTAGAAGAATGAAAGAATTAAAATTAGTGGACTATTTAAAAAGCAGTATTGGTACAGTTGGAAGTGTTGATACTAAAAAGATTACTGTTGAAGTATTTAGGGAAGAAGTGTTAAATGCTTTAAAAATTAACGATATAGTTATTATGTCTGGCAACAATGCAGATGAAAAATTAATAGGTATGATTACTCGTGTAAGTAAAAAAAGAATAGAAAGTGCTGAAGCGAATGAGGAAGATGTCTTGATTTCAGCAAACGTATGTAATGTAATATTGGTCGGTAGTTTCTATATAATGTATGGTTCTACAAAAAGAAATATTTTCAGGCGTGCGATTAATACATACCCGGAAATAAACAGCGAAGTGTTCTTGGCAGAGGGACAGGCTTTATCAATTATCATGAACTCTTTGGACAATGATTTGGAGCACAATGAAGGGCTTGTTATTGGTAAATATGCAAGCAATAGTGATGTGGCGGCAATTTTAGATGGAAATCGATTCTTTCAAAGGCATGCATGTATTGTAGGGAGTACTGGTAGTGGAAAATCGTTTACGGTTGCAAATATATTAGAAAAGGCAGAACAGTTGCCATACACCAATATTATTGTTTACGATTTACATGGTGAGTATAATGAACTGAGCTATGCTAAACAGATTAAAATATCTGATGAGGACGATGGACTACATATTCCATTGTGGTTTTTCAATTACGAAGAGATTCATTCTTTATTTATTGAATCATCGGAAGGAACGTCAACTAATCAAAGAGCAGCAGTTGTTGATTACATTTTGAAAACAAAAAAAGAATATATAGAAACAAATATGACAGGTGTTTCATCGGAAATTGTAACGGCGGATACACCAATTCCTTTTTCTGCTCATAATCTAAAAGCATATTTAGAAATGCAGAATATGAGAGAGGATGAAACAGGAGAGGTATATAAGACAGGCGATAATAAAGGACAGAAAAAAACTAAAAAAGGTCAATATTATGATAAACTCACAAATTTGATTACTCGTTTACAAACAAAAATGGATGATAAAAAATATGCATTTGTATTTAACGAGAATGAAACACAAAAAGTAGACTATTTAAATGAATTTGTTAATTGCATTATGGGTAATTCAGAAGGGAAGAAAATTAAAGTTATTGATTTATCAGAGGTACCAGCAGATATGTTATCAATTGTAATAGGAGTTGTAACTCGCATTATATATGATATTCAATTTTGGATGACACCAGAACGAGATAAGACAAGGCACCCATTAGCATTTGTATGTGATGAAGCTCATATCTATATGGCAAATGATATGAGCAAAATGCGAGCAATTGAAAAACGTTCTTTGGAAATATTTCAAAAAATATCTAAGGAAGGAAGAAAATATGGAATCGCATTGTTGATAGTATCTCAAAGGCCAGCAGAGTTAAATTCGACAATTGTGTCTCAGTGCAATAATATAGTAAGTTTGAAGATAACAAATGATAGGGACAAATCAGCTGTGGCATCAATGTTAACGGATTCATTAGTTGGCTTGGTTGATATTTTGCCTAATCTTGATGTGGGAGAATGTATTGTTGTAGGTGATTCCATAAAGTTACCTACCAAGATTCTTCTAGATAAACCAGTGGAAGAACCAAAAAGTTCAACTATTGATTTTTGGGAACGTTGGAGTGATAAAAAAGATACTGTGTTTGATATTGATGGAGCTGTGCTAAATTTGATAAGGCAGTCTCGGATTTAACAAATAGAGATTAAACAGAAGGCGGAAGGATTAAATCCTGCTGATTATCTAATGGAAAAATTAGAAGAGGTTTTAATGGTAATCAATAAATAAAACGGCATATATGTAAGGAAGAAGCAACAGTTGACTTATCTTAAATACTAACAGAAACTAGCTATAAGACTTAGTGTCTTATGGCTTTTTTCTTTGTCTAATAGTTTTTGAAAAAATATCTCTCTTTAGAAAAAGAAAAGAGAATTAGCAGCAAAAATTATTAAATTTGTGGGAAAAACTATGGTTTGAATTCGTAAAAACTATTCCTAGAATAATTTTTAGTATAAATTATGCTGAAAATTGCCGTAATTTGCTTGCTTACGAAGAAATGAAGGATAGTATTTATATTAATCTGCTGTTTGTGGAACAGGTACGCAAGCACATACCTTATAGAAAGTTTCATATGTTTTATATTATCTATGAAATAGAGGTTATCATAGATGAAATTAGGTTTCGGCTTACAATAGATAATCCGATATTAGAAAAATGGGGGATTATAATCTATTACAAGGCGATAAACCGATAACACCAGAAAAGACTTACGTTTTGGAAAACAAAGATAGTTTTTTTAGTGTGGGCGTGCTTGCATACCCGGGTGTATTGGAGAAAGTTGCGGAGATTTTGAATGACGACCTATACTTTTATGCAAAAGATCCGAAATACATTTACATAACAGCACAAAATGAAAATTATGACGGGTCGTTGGTGAAAATGCCGAGACGATGGAATCCACTCGTGTACTGGGAAGATGTGTTTTCGCCGTTTGTACATGAATATCATCGTGAGACGGGAGAGATTACGATGTAACGAAGATATATAAGGATGCGATTTGCAAAGTCTACAATGTTAAGGCGATTGATTTACCTAGAATAAAACATTACTTAGGTAAATCAATCATATTGGCATTGTAGAATTAACATTTATCGTTTAAATCTCATATCGTTTATATTTATTATCTACAAGTGCAAAGGCATATCGAAATCCAATATCACGCAGATACAATTTAGCCTCATCAAAGCCAAAACCAAGCGTTTCGATACTGTGGCTGTCTGAGGAAAGAATGATTTTCGCATCTCTTTTTTTTAGTATGTGAAGGAGATTTTCACGCGGATAAGGAGTTGAGCATAATTCTCTTGCGATAGCACCAGTATTTACTTCGAAAATGCAATTGCTTTCGGCAGCTATATTGACATATTTTTCGGCAACTTCGTTATACTTAGCGTTTTGTAAAAATAAAGAAGTGTCGAGTTCGTCAAATTTAGTAATTACATCAAAGTGACCAATAATGTCAGGTTTTCTATGTGCTATATATGTACAAAAAGAACTGTAATAACATTCTGCCAAAGCAACAACGTCATAGTGGAACAAATCAAGGCATTTCTTGAAATAATCGTAATTAGAATCAATAGGAAAATATTCATTGTTTTTACAGAAATAATGAGAAGAGCCGATAATGTAGTCGAATTGCATTCTATCCACCGGAGCAAAGGCATCCTCTTCCGCACCAACATATATCTGTATATTATCTTTGTATTTTTCTTTTAAACGACGAATTTCCTCAAGGTATCCATCAGTATCTTTCATACAATATCTCAAATCAAAACCGGTATATCCATGACTGGAAAATCCAATTGATACAAAATCTTTTTCCAGAGCGGCAAGAACAATCTCTTCAGGAGTATTTTTGCCATCACAAAATGTGGAATGAATATGAAAACTATACATCTAAAGTATCCTCCATAGTTTTAGGGTTCGAATTATGAATTCGCAAGCAAGTATATCATAATGATTACCGGTTTGGAAGTTGCAAACAAATCTTCTTGAAAAAGTGGAAAAAATCTAAAGTTTGTGTCATTTTGCAATTTCCTAGTAAATGTTACTATTTAAAGAGATAAAAAACAGAGTGGGGTTATGTAACCTGTACGAGGAGGAAACAGAAATGGTTGTTACAGCAGATGGTATGACATACAAAGAATTACGTGAAGAAAGAATACCTGTAAAACTAGTTGAGGTACATAATGTTCTTTATTCAGAATGGTTGACAAAAACAAAACCTGCTTGTGTATCTTTTAAGGGAACCGAGTGTACAAAGTTTGACGGACCGGGAAGTTATGTGGTGTTGGATTTTGGGAAAGAACTATGTGGCGGTGTTCGGATAATTACAAGAGATGCAAAAGGTATGGTCAAATGGCGTCTGACTTTTGGTGAATCGTTGACGGAAGCATATTCATCAATTGGTGAAAAGAATGCGACAAATGACCATTCACCACGTGATATGGAAGTTGTGACAGGAATGATGTCAGATTTAACATTTGGACAGACTGGTTTCCGATTTGTAAAAGTTGAACTTATTGAAGGTGAGTGGGCAATGTTACAAAGCATCTTTGCAGTATCGATTCTTCCTTACATAGAACGTGAAGCAGAGATTACAACAAATGATGAACTGTTAAATGAGATTATTAAAACAGCTGCTTATACTTTAAAGCTCACTTTCCAAAACGGATACATATGGGACGGAATTAAACGTGACCGATTAGTTTGGTGTGGAGACTTAAATCCAGAGATTATCACATCACTCTACTTGTTTGGTGACAATGACAATATTAAAAATTCACTTGATTTCTTAAAGAAAATAACACCGGCTGATGAGTGGATGAACTGGATTCCGAGTTATTCAGCATGGTGGGTAATCAATCTCTGCGATTACTGCAAACATACAGGAAATAAGAAATATTTCAGAGAAAATAAAAAGTATGCGCAGGAAGTCATGAAACACTTTGATAGATGCATTAAAGAAGATGGAAGCATGAATCTGTCAAATGGTAAGGGTATGGAATTCTTTTTGGATTGGTCGACATATAACGGCTCTGAGGAGACAAAGGCTGGTGTCGCATCTGTCATTATGATTATGGCAAATAAATATCTTGCAATTGAGGAGAATGACGTGTGTCGCAGATTGCTTTCAAAGTTGTCACCTTATTTGAAGGTGGATACAGTGCAAAAACCGATTCGTGCATTCCAAGTACTTGCAGGACGTAATGCTGAAGCTGATACAGCAATGTTGCAAGAGGGTGGAGCAAAAGGATTTTCTACCTTTATGGCATATTACATACTTACTGCGATGGCGAAAAATGGTACAGAAATGTTATCAATTTTGAAAGAGTACTATGGAGGAATGCTTGCTCATGGAGCAACCAGCTTCTGGGAAGATTTCGATATAGATTGGATGGAAAACTCTGCACGTATCGATGAGATTCCGAAAGGAGGTCAGAACGATATTCACGGAGATTTTGGTAAGCATTGTTATGTAAAATTCCGCCATTCCCTTTGTCATGGATGGGCAGCAGGTGTTTACTCATTCATTGTTGAATACATTTTGGGAATTAAGATTGAAGATGGAGGAAAGAAAGTTTACTTTACTCCGAATTTGTTGGGCTTACAAGATATAGAAGCGAAGTTTCCTTTGAAAAAGGGTTGGCTAAAAATTTCAATTCATGGGGACAAGAGAAACATTGAGGCTCCAAAAGGAACAGAGATTATACAGTGAGGATAATTGACATGGGTAAATTATTTGACTATGATCATCCGTTTTTAAGATTGTTATCTAGGATAGCGGATTTGTTTGTATTGAATTTGATGACACTTGTGTTGTGTCTTCCAATTATTACAATCGGGGCTTCTATTACAGCAGCGCATTATACCGCGCTGAAATTGCACCGGGGAGAAAATTATGTAATGCCAAATTTTTGGAAGTCATTCAAAGAGAATTTCAAGCAATCAACTATCATTTGGATGATATTTGCCCTGTTTTTTGTGGTGGAGTATTTGGCGTTTATTACACTTTCCAACGGGACGTCAGAAACGGATTTGACTATGCAGGGAGTAATCGTGGCGACAGGAGTATTTGGAGTTTGCTTTATGCTTTGGGTATTTCCGCTTCAATCGAAATTCGTGAATAAGATTCCGAAGACAATTTATACGTCCTTTATCATGACGTTCAAACACATTATACGAACGGTATTGTTGTTGGCGCTTTTTGTCTTACCGTTTTTACTACCAGCCGAAGGTTTTCCAGTTATTCTATTGTTTGGTTTTTCGGTACCGATCTATTTAAGCGCAATGATATACAATAAGCCGTTTAAAAAGATGGAAGAGATTGTTTTGGCAAGTTTTGGAGGGGAAAATGGAAATGAATAAAAAGATATTTTTTGATAACTTGGAACAGAAACTGGAAACAATTAAAACTTCTTCTTTTTATAAACCTTATACAGAAGAACTTAAGGAGGCATATAAAACAGATAAAGATGCAGATACTACTTTGGATTATGCATCATTTATGTGCTTTTACACAACAGGTTCGAGACAAGAGTATCAAAGCAAATATTTTGCAAGGAGACGAAAGTTAGGACAAGCGTTGATGTTGTGCATTCTATATGAAGACAAAGAATACATGGATGCACTATGCGAGAGCATCTGGGAAATTTGTAACGAAATTACTTGGGTTGTCCCAGCGCACCTTGCAAATGTAAGAGTAGAAGATTATCGCACGCACATTGACTTATTTGCAGCAGAGACAGCACATTATCTCGCAGAGGCAGATTACTTGATGGGAGATAAATTGCCTTCAAGAATCAGAGAACTCATCCGTCATGAAGTGAAGACAAGGACCTTTGATGCTTTCGAGTCAAGATCATATTTCTGGGAAACACTTATCTCTAACTGGCCGGGTGCATGTGGTTGCAGTATTGGTATGGCGTATCTTTATCTTGAACCGGAAAGATTCGAGAGAGTACAAGACAGAATCATGGATGTACTTGACCATTTTCTAAAGAGTTATGGAGATGACGGCAGTAATACAGAAGGTCTCAGTTATTGGGAATATGGATTCTGGATGTATCTAAATTTTGCTGATATGCTGTGTCGTCAATCTGAAGGCAAAGTGGATATATGTCATGGTGAAAAAATAGATAAGATAGCGACCTTCATGCAAAAGATGATTATGCGGGGAAATGTTGCTGTTAGTTTTTCTGATGGTATCAGAAGATATGATTTCCAGCATATTGGACTATTTGGTTATTTAACAAACAACTATCAAGGTGTAGTAATCAATGCAGAAGTTCCTAAAAAAATAGGTATTGCTCAGTGTGCAAAGCCTGCTTGGATTATAAGAGACTTTTTATGGGCGGAGCCAGAATGCTTCTCGCCGAATAATGTCTTGGATATAGGAATGCAATATCTGGAAGAACCCCAATGGTATATGGTAAAAAAAGAACATTATTCATTTGCTGCCAAGGGTGGACATAATAATGAAGGGCATAACCACAATGATGTGGGTAACTTTATTTTGGCTACCGATAAAGGACAGATGATAGCAGACCTTGGTGCTATGGAATATACAGCAAAGAACTTTTCAAATCTTCGCTACACATTGCTTCAGAATTCATCGCTAGGACATTCTGTACCGATTATTGATGGGAAGACACAAGGTAACGGAGAAAAATATCATGCAAACGTATTGGAAGTCAGTGAAGATAAATTTGTTTTAGAACTGCAAGAGGCATATGAAACAGATATATCAAAGATAACCAGAACATACGATATGAGAAATACAGGAATTACCATGGCAGATGTTTATAGCACGATAGAAGGCCATAAAATTACCGAGCGTTTCATTTCTATTGTTGAACCACAAATAGAAGGAAGAAATGTGAGAATTGGTGACGTAGTACTTTATACAGGCATGCTTCCGGAAATCACAAAAGAAGTTCTTCGAAACAAAAGTTGTATGGAAGAAGAAGTGTGGCTGATTGATTATAAGGTAACAGATAAAACATTCGTAATGAAGATTGAGATAGAAAAATAGTTATGGTTAACAAAATAAGTACAAAAAAAGACGTTCTCGATTTGTTTACAGCTTTAGCAAAACCTTTGCAAGATTATTATAGTCCCGGTTGTGCCTATTTAAAGTTGGACCATTTTGGTGCTCATTATGATACGAAAAGTTCGTATATGGAAGGTTTTTCGAGAGTAATTTGGGGGCTGGCTCCTTTCCTTGCAGGTGGCGGAACATCTGATTTGTTGCATACATATATGAGAGGAATTGAAAACGGAACAGATCCTAAGAGTGATGAATATTGGGGAGATTTGCATGATGTGGATCAAAAACTGGTAGAACTTGCACCAATTGCATTTTTCTTATTGGTTGCACCTGAATATGCATGGGAGCCTCTAAGTAGCAAGGCAAAAAAGAATCTTGTGAAATATCTATACAGGGCGAATGAGGTTGTTGTTCCTGGGTCTAATTGGCTCTTTTTTAGGATATTAATCAATATTGCACTTAAGAAAACAGGAAATAAGTATGACGCAGAAAAACTGAACGAGGACTTAGAACGGGTGGACAGCTTTTATCTAGCTAATGGATTTTACACAGATGGCATCGGAGGACAGGTGGATTATTACAATCCATTTGCAATTCATTTTTATAGTCTTATTTACGCTAAGTTTATGGGCGATGAAGATGAACAAAGATGTGTGCTGTTTATCGAAAGAGCCGGCAAGTTTGCCACACAGTTTGTACATTGGTTTGATAACAATGGTGCAGCCATTCCTTTCGGTAGAAGCATGACCTATCGCTTTGCTATGAGTGCTTTTTTTGGTGCGTTGGCATTTTGTGATGTAGAGGCACTTCCATGGAGCACCGTTAAAACGGTAGTTATGAAAAATATGCGCTGGTGGCTTGAGAAACCAATCTTTGCGAGAGATGGAATACTGACAGTAGGTTATGGATATCCGAATCTTATCATGTCGGAAGAATATAATTCACCTACCTCTCCGTATTGGGCTTTCAAATGGTTTATTATACTTGCCGTTGATGATGGACACCCATTTTGGAGTGTAATGGAAGATGAAAAACTTCCAACTAAAAGAATCAGTATACAAAAGGAAAAGAATTTTCTTATTCAAAACATAGAAAACGGTCAACATGCTGTGGCATTATGCTCCGGTCAGTATGTTCCAAACGGTTTTGCAAACTTTACAGCCAAATATAGTAAATTTGCATATTCATCAAAATATGCTTTCAGCGTGTCAAGAGGCTACGAAACGCTGAGGGGTGGAGCTTTTGACAGTATGCTTGCACTCAGAGCAGAAGGTGATTCGCTCTTTCATGTTCGTGAGAGAAATGGAATTAGGGAGATAAACGAACGGTATATACTTTCGGAATGGGCTCCATATGGGGATGTGAATATTGAGACATATTTGATACCATGCGGTGAATTTCATATTCGAATTCATAAGATAAACTCCAGAAGGAAATTATATGCGGCGGATGGCGGATTTTCTATAAAACGCTGGGAAAAGGATTCGGATAAAACAATCGAGTGTGATTCCAACAAGGCGTTTGTAGGAACTGCTGAAGATATAAGCATTGTCTTCAATCTTTGGGGGTATCACAAAGGAATTACTGTTTTATCAGAGAATACCAATCTGCATTACCCAAGGAGTGTTCTTCCTGTTTTGGAGGGAGAAGTACAAGGGGGCAACAATATATTTGCTTGTGCTGTTTTTGCAGGAAGCAACAGCTTATATAACCAAGAGATTATAAAACAAGTACCGAAGCTTAAATATGAAGATGGACAAATCTGTATTATGTTTGAAGGTGCTGAATTTTTGACAATAGATTTGAGGAGGTAACAATGGACGAGCAAAAGTGGTTACACGAAGTATCCGAAAAAATCAAAAAGAAGATGCTTCCGGTGGTGAAGCGAAATGCAGGCAAGATTCCATACAATACTGTGGATGGCATTTACAACGACTATTCCGGAGATATGGTCGGTTGGTGGACCAACGGATTCTGGGGTGGAATCCTGTGGCAGATGTACAACGCAACAGGGGAAGACATCTATAAGACAGAAGCTGAGAACCTAGAAGAAAAACTGGATGCTGTGCTTCTAAACTGGGTGGCAATGGACCATGACAGTGGGTTCAAGTGGCTACCGACTGCAGTTGTGAATTACCGCATGCACGGTGGTGAGAAGTCGAAGAACCGAGGCATACTGGCAGCAGATAACTTAGCCGGAAGATTCAATCCGGTGGGAAGATATATCAAGGCATGGAACGACCGAGGAGATGGTAGCCGTGCAGGATGGGCAATCATTGACTGTATGATGAACATTCCGCTTCTATATTGGGCCTATGAAGTAACACAAGATCCAAAATATATGCACATTGCAACCATGCATGCAGATACGGCAATGAAGAATTTCATCCGCGAAGACGGTTCCGTAAAGCATATTATTGAGTTTGACCCGCAAACAGGAGAATACCTAAAATCACATGGCGGACAAGGGTACGGACATGGTTCATCTTGGACGAGAGGACAGACCTGGGCACTCTATGGATTTACTTTAAGTTATATACATACAGGTAATGAAAAATATTTGAATTGTGCGAAGAAAGTAGCCAACTACTTTATTGCAAATACACCAAAGGATTACCTGATTCCTATTGATTTTAGACAGCCGAATGAACCTCGTCTGGAAGATTCTATTGCAGCAGCAATTGCAGCCTGTGGCATGATAGAAATTGCAAAGCATACAGAAGGTGCAGACAAGAACATCTATCATAATGCTGCAATCAACATGTTGAAGGCATTGGATGAAAAGAGATGTAACTGGTCAGAGGATGTGGATCATATTTTGGAGGAATGTGCGGAAGGCTATCACACACCAAAGAAAAATATGTCCATTATGTACGGCGACTACTATTTTATAGAAGCCATCTGGAAACTGACAGACCAGGAAATCTTCTTATGGTAGGAGGTGCAAGGCGTGATTCTATGTAACATCAAAGACAAAGACGGAAAGATGAAGGCAGAGTATCAAGGGAAACAGATAGATGCAACCTACGACATGCCATACGAACTGGGGGATAGAGCAGAAGTTACTTTCGACAGTGATTTTGTTAGAGTTACTTTTGATGAATCCCAGAAGGAAAGCATGGTCTATGTACCGGAACACAAGCTGGTATATGAATTCCCATCCGGAGATAAACTACTAGCCTATGACAGAGGTTCTTGGGAAAAGGAATCTCATCGCATTTTAATCAGTGAGGTGGATGAGGAAGAGGCATACAGTAACAGAGAAATGGCTCTTAATAGTCTGGATACAACAGAGAATACTTGTATGTATCCGCATGCAGTTGCAAGTTTTGTAACAAGAGGAGAACCAATCTTTCAGGCAAGAAATGCGATAGATGGTGTTATCCAAAATCACCTCCACGGCGAATACCCATACCATTCCTGGTCCGCAGGGGCAAAGATGGATATGGACTTTATACTGGATTTTGGAACAAAGGTAAATGTGGAGAAGATTATATTTTTCTTAAGAGCAGATTTTCCACATGATACCTATTGGAATTCACTCAATGTCATTTTTGATGATGACACAAAGATAAAAGCAAATTTTGAAAAAACAGCCGAGGGGCAAGTGTTAAAACTTGCAGAGACAAAAGATACAAGAACTATTAAACTGTGTGATTTTACACAGCCGGAGACACCACCGTCATTTGCAGCGCTTACGCAGATACAGGTGATAGGACATTATCTAAAGGAGGAACGAAAAAACATGGAAGTAAGAAGCGCATCAAACCCAAAAGACGTGAAGCATTACACGACAGACAGACTGAGAGAGGAATTCCACATTTCAGGACTTTTCTCAAAAGACAACTTTAAGATGGTATACAGCCACATTGACCGTATTATCACAGCAGGATTCATGCCGGTAGACCAGGTACTTAAATTAGAAGCAGGAAAGGAACTGGCTGCAGAGTATTTTCTTCAAAGACGTGAAATGGGATGTATCAACATCGGAGGAAAGGGTATCGTGACTGTAGATGGAACCGAATATGTGATGAACCCAAGAGATGGTATCTACATTGGTATGGGAAATAAGGAGATTACATTCAAGAGTGTAGACCCACAAGAGCCTGCAAAATTCTATGTGTCATCTTGTCCGGCACACCAAACATACCCAACTGTACATATTGATATTACAAAGGCAAAGAAAGTACCTTGCGGAAGCGTAGAGGAATGTAACAAACGTGTGATTAATCAATACATTCATCCAGAAGTAATGAAGAGTTGCCAATTGGCAATGGGACTTACTCAATTAGAGGTTGGTTCAAACTGGAACACAATGCCATGTCACACACATGACAGACGTATGGAAGTATATCTCTATCTTGATATGGAAGAAAACGATGCAGTTTTCCACATGATGGGTGAACCAAAAGAAACAAGACACATCATTATGCACAACGAGGAAGCAGTGATCTCACCAAGCTGGTCTATTCATAGTGGTGTAGGCACAAGAAACTACTCATTTATCTGGGCAATGTGTGGTGAAAACCAAGAGTTTACAGATATGGACTTTATTGAGACAAAGGAATTGAGATAGGAGGAAAACAAAATGTCTAAATTTGATTTAACAGGAAAGATTGCACTTGTAACTGGTGCTTCTTATGGAATTGGCTTTGCGATTGCAAAAGCATACGCAAAGGCAGGTGCAACCATTGTATTTAACGATATCAAACAGGAATTGGTTGATAAAGGTATCGCAGCGTATGCAGAAGAAGGTATCAAAGCACACGGTTATGTATGTGACGTAACAAACGAAGATGCAGTAAATGACCTGGTAGCAACAGTAGAAAAAGAAGTTGGTGTAATTGATATCCTTGTAAACAATGCAGGTATTATTAAACGTATTCCAATGCATGAAATGTCAGCATCTGATTTCAGACAGGTAATTGATGTAGACTTAAATGCACCATTTATTGTATCGAAAGCAGTCATTCCATCCATGATTAAGAAAGGTCATGGAAAGATTATCAACATCTGCTCGATGATGAGTGAACTTGGACGTGAAACTGTATCGGCTTATGCGGCGGCTAAGGGTGGTCTCAAGATGCTTACAAGAAATATTGCATCTGAGTACGGAGAGTATAACATCCAGTGTAACGGTATTGGACCTGGATACATTGCAACACCACAGACAGCACCGCTTCGTGAGATTCAGCCGGATGGGGAGAGACATCCGTTTGATAAATTTATTATCGCAAAGACACCGGCAGCGAGATGGGGAACACCGGAAGACTTGGAAGGACCTGCAGTATTCCTTGCATCCGATGCTTCTGACTTTGTAAATGGACACATCTTATACGTGGACGGCGGTATCTTGGCGTACATCGGGAAACAACCGTAAGATTTCATAGCAATATGAGGAGGAAGAAAAATGAAGTATGAAAAACCAGAAATGGAAATCATGATGTTTGAAGAAGGTAAGGTATTCACACTTGGGATAACGAGTGCCGAGGATGGTCAGGCACCAGGTAGTGGAACCGGTGATTCGTGGGCAACACCATAGAGAAGGGAGTGTGTGGATATGAGAAATAGGAATAATATAGTGAAGAAAATAGTGGCAGGTACTTTGGCTATTGTTGTGTTCGCGGTTGGAATTGTAATGATGCCAGAGAAAACGGAAGCTTCAGATACCTATGAAGATAAGATTGTATATGAAGACAGAACCTCAGAGTTTAAAACTATGTGGAAGACAGAGGGAAAAGGAACAACACCTCAAAAAGCAGGCTATGTATTTGGTGGATGGTATGAGAACACAGGAGAACTGGACGACGAAGGAAATACAATCTACCAGGCACTTAGCGATACTGCAGAGAGTGCGCAAGCCAAAGTTACTGATTCAAATGTAACAAGCGGAATCTGTGCGAAGTTTGTACCAGCATATGTATTGAGCGTTAAAGCACAGCTAGATTCCAATACAAAGAAAGCAAACGATGGAGAGAAGGCATATATTCGTGTGCTTTCATCCGTGGACTCGGCAGATTATTTAAGAGTAGGTTTTGAAATTTTGCTGAATCATTGGATTGATGCAACTGACTTCAACGATGGAAATCCATTAGAATCTACAACGGTGTATGATGGGCTAAAAGTAGATACAACCGATGCAGAGGGAAATGTTACAAAATCAGATACGTATTATGCAAATCAAATATTCGGGACATGCTCGAAATATTTGAATGTGTGGAGATTGGAAGATATTATTGATGCAAATGATGCATTCCGCATATATGTAAGACCATACTGGTATACATGCGATGGAACAAAGGTTGAAGGACTTGCAAAATATATTCATGTGGAAGACGGATACAATGACTATATCAGCGTACCAATTAATATCTATCAAGTAGGCGACATTGCAGGTGGATATTTGCAAATGGAATATAACGAAGAGTATTTTGAGGTACATGATGTAGAGTATGCAAAACTTTTTAATGCAATGCAACACAACTCGAACTTGGTTGGTGCTGTAAAATTTGCAGGAAACTCAAGTGCGAATGTAACCGGAGATGATCTCTATGCAAATGTTAGATTTACCCTGACAGAAGCAGGTAAAGAATATTATGGTGGAGTCGGTTCAGGCACATTTTTGAATTTCCAAATCGGAGATGAAAACTTCAGTAATTGGGAAGAAGATTTAGTTAGCGTTGATGCGTGGGATACAAAGTATTAAGGGGCGAGAAACAGATGTTTAGTAAATTAGGTAAAAACAAAACATTGTTAATCATAGTTGCCTTTCTGTTGCTCGTTGTCGTTATTTGTGTTGGAATTGGTTTTGTGCAGAAAAATTTCAAGAAAACTGGAACAGAAGATAACAAGATAGAGTATGGAGAAGATGTAACTGTAGAAAATGATACGCCGGGGCTAGATGTGAAAGAGGATGACGGTAAGAATGATAATGGCGTAAGTGTTCCGGAATCGTGGGAAGAAAACACAGAAAGCACCACACCAAACAACACAGGCAATGGCAGTGAAAATACAGATGATAATATAGGCAACGATAGCACAAATACTGATAATGACAATGCTGACGATGATACGACTGAAAAAGACGATTCAGATGAGGAATCAGACGAAGACATTATCGAAGATGATAAATCTTGGGGAATAATTTTCTAAATAGGTAGTAGACCTCTACGACCTAAGAAGGAAGGAGATAGGAAATGAAGAAGAAATTTCAAAAAATATTAGCAGGTACACTTGCTGTGATAATGGTATTGACCAGCTTTGCTTTTGATTTTGGAAAAGCAACAGAGGCAGAGGCGGCAGATACAAATAGCGGTTTCAAACCAGGCAGTGTGCTTGCAGATGTGGATTTTGCAAAGACAGATGTAGAAGACTTGGATGATATATTTGTTGCATCAGAAGGAACAAGTGATGCGGATAGAGTAACAGCATCTAACGTATCAACCTATTGGAAGAAGGGTGAAGAGAAGCAAGTGGATAATGCTGCATATGGCGGAACTGCGGAAATGAAAGTTTTGAGTAGTAAAACGGCAGCTATGCTAATTGATAATGACGAAAATGATTTCACATCGTCAGTTGCTTATGAACAAGCAGATGTTTCAGCCTCTCCAGAAAAGGCAACGATAACATTTAAAGATGATGCGTATTATGAAGTAAATAAGATTGAGATTGTATGGCGCGGAAACGATGGACGTCCAGAGGATTTCTATATTGAGTTAAACACAGGATCTAATTGGGTAACACAGGAAGTATTACAGTTTACGGGATATGAGAAATCGACTGATGGAAACAAACTTTTGTCAATTGAGATAGAGCCGACAGTATGTAAAGGTTTCCGTCTTGTAGCAACAAAGTTAAGACCGGATGGCAGTGGAAAATACTATTTGCAATTGAGAGAAATGCGTGCATGGGGAACGGCATGCACTAATGTGGCACGTGCAGGAAAAGCAGAGATGAATGTTTTGAGTAGTTCTTATTCTGCGGGCATGTTGAATGATGGAGAACTTGTTTTCACAACATCAGTTGCTTATGATCAGGCAGATATTTCTGTAAATCCAGAAAAAGCAACAATTATGTTTAAGGATGAGGCGTATTATGAGATCAATACAATTGAAATTGTGTGGCGTGGAAATGATGGACGTCCAGAGGATTTCTACATTGAGTTGCATGACGGATCTGATTGGGTAACACAGGAAGTATTACAGTTTACGGGATATGAGAAATCAACTGATGGAAACAAACTTTTGTCAATTGAGATAGAGCCGACTGTATGTAAAGGCTTTCGTTTGGTGGCGACTAAATTGCGAACAGCTGGAAGCAAGTATCATTTGCAACTGAGTGAAATGCGTGCATGGGGTGAGAAGGTAGATTACCTGACTACAAAAACATTGAACGCAGATGGAAAGCAGACATTACTCACTTTAAAAGATGTTAAGGCAGAAAATTTCAAAGTTGAAATTGGAATGGTATATTTCAATAACGCCAATACATTATATAGTTTATTTTTTGGACAGTCAGCACCAGGAGTTATAAGTGGCGCGAAAGAAATACGACCTAATTTAAGAAATGGTCAGACATATGGAGGTATACGAGCAGATGGAGTTGACACAAGTAGTCCTGCATATGTAGAAGCTGATGCCGAGGATTATCTGACCAACAATATGGGTGGTAACGGACTGTTTAATGCAGGTAGTACAACAGCAGTATATACAAAGGCTTCTATCAATGATTTTCCTACAGCGTGCAACGATGGCAATCTACAGACATTGAATGTAGAAGTAATTGACAGTGTTGCGAAGATTTGGTGGACAGGATTTGAGAAAACCGCATGGACTGTAAGATTAACAGATTATGAAGGCGGATACATATCATTGCTTTCACAAGGAGCAGATGAAGGTGGTTTTGTAAGTTTTAAACTGCAAGAATATTTTCGTGGAAATTCTGTAAATTTCGCAGAAACAGATGTAGAAGAATTGGATGATATGTTTGTTGCATCAGAAGGAACAAGTGATGCAGATAGAGTAACGGCAGACAATGTATCGACCTACTGGAAAAAGGGAGAAGAAACAGAAGATATTAACGCTGCAATTACTGGAACAGCTGAGATGGAAGTTCTAAGTGGTTCAGCCACTGAGTTAAACAATAATGATGAAACTAATTTTATATCGTCTATAGGTCACGACCAAGCTGATATTTCGGATGCCCCGGAAATTGCTACAATTACATTTGAAAATGATGCGTATTATAATATCAATACAATTGAGATTGTGTGGCGAGGAAACGATGGACGTCCAGAAGATTTCTATATTGAATTAAATACTGGTTCTGAGTGGGTTACACAAGAAGTGTTAAAATTTACAGAATATCCAATTTCGGCTGAAAAAATAAAACTGTTGACAATCGATATAGAGCCAACTGTATGTAAGGGCTTCCGTCTTGTAGCAACCAAACTGAGAACTGATAGCAGTGGTACATATTATCTGCAACTGAGAGAAATGCGGGCGTGGGGAACAGCATGCACCAATGCTGCACTTTCTGGAACTGCAGAAATGGATGTTCTGAGTAGTAATTATTCGGCGGATATGTTGAATGATGGCGAAACTGCTTTTGTATCATCACCGGCTCATAGCCAAGCGGATATTTCAGACAATCCGGAAATTGCAACAATTACGTTTGAAGATGGTGCGTATTATGAAATCAATACAATTGAGATTGTGTGGCGAGGAAATGATGGACGTCCAGAGGATTTCTATATCGAATTAAATACTGGTTCCGATTGGGTAACACAAGAAGTATTGCAGTTTACAGCGTATCCAACATCTGCAGCAAAGATAAAACTTCTCTCAATTGAGATAGAGCCAACTGTATGTAAAGGCTTCCGCCTCGTTGCGACCAAATTAAGAACAGATAGCAGTGGAAAATATTATCTGCAATTGAGTGAAATGCGAGCATGGGGCGAGAAGGTAGATTACCTGACAACAAAAACAGTTAATGCTGATGGAAAGACAACATTACTCACTTTAAAAGATATCAAAGCAGAAAATTTCAGAGCAGAAATTGAAATGGTATATTTCAATAGCGCAAATACAAAATATGGTATATATTTCGGACAGACAGCACCGGGAATAACAAGTGGCGCAAAGGAGATTCGGCCAAACCTGCGAAATGAAGGTACTTATGGTGGCGTGCGAGCAGACGGAGTTGATACAAGTAGTCCGGTATATGTGGAAGCGGATGCGGCAGATTATCTGACTAACAAGATGACGGGCACAGGACTGTTCAATGCGGGTAGTGCAACCGCAGTGTATACCAAAGCGTCAATTAACAACTTCCCAACGGCATGTAACAACGGCAATATTCAGACATTGAATGTGGAAGTAATTGATGGTGTAGCGAAGATTTGGTGGACAGGATTTGAAAAAACGGCATGGGCTGTAAGATTAACAGACTACGAAGGTGGATATATATCCTTGTTCTCACAAGGAGCAGATGTAGGCGGCTTTGTAAGTTTTAAATTCCAAGAGATTAAGGATAGCGCAATACAGACAAATGCACATATGGAGGTTGAAGTTCTTGGAGATTACACAATTGTCAGTGTAACCAATGATATTGCACAAGGTATCTTAAAGAACAGTACATTCCAAGGCAACGTGAAATATGATGCTGATAAATATGAATACTGCACGACAATCATTACAGACAGTAAAGTAGATGTACATCAAAATGTGGATGAGACTGCATCTGATGGAAGTGTTGCAGTGAATTTCCAATCTTATAACAAGGATGCCGTTGCAAAACTGTATTTTAAGAACAAGACAAATGCAATTGACTACAACAATTTTGCTATTGCAGACGGAGAAGCCATTAGAGCAAATGAAACTGCTACGAAAGCAAGTGTAACCACAACATTGAATATTGCTTATGATTATACTGGGACTGAATGTTCCCCGGATAAATGTGTAGATGCGCGTGATTTGGTACGTGCAGCAAAGGATAATAAGGCGCCAGATGATGTCAGAAATGCACTTGTAGGAGTTGGAAGTGAATGGATCAGTTTCATTGTCAAAGAAGACAGAACTGAGGTATATGTAGATGCAACGAAAGGAACTGTAACAGGAGAAGGTACAGTAGATTCACCGCTAAACAGTCTACAACTTGCAGCATATCGAGTTGCCAACAATGGAACAATTCATGTGGTTGGTGATTACGCATTTAATGAAGATGAAAAGACTATTGGTGTGGGTGGTAAGACAATTACTATTACAGGAGAAAACGGAACACTCATTTTGACAGGGGTTTCTGATATAGATGTGGTTGGAAATCTTATAATTGATAATATTAAGGTTACAGGAATTACGGTAGATCCGACTACGACAGATGGGATGAATGCCACCTTAAATTTTTATGCGAACGGACATCATTTAAAAGTTACACAAAATGCTAAATTCACAGGGTATATCAAAAATATTTATGCAGGTAATTCAGGCGAGATGCCTCTCACAAAAACGAACATGGAACTTTATGGAGGAAGTTATGGTCTGATTTATGGCGGTAGTTGTGGTGATAGTACAATTTTAGGGGGTACGAATCTTACAATAGGTGGCACCGTGAACCATGACAATGGTTTTGATGAAATGGATTCTAGCCATAAATATAATGAATTTATTGCAGTATATGGTGGTAGCCAGGACGGTTATGTAAAGGGTGATACGAATGTTACTATTCAAGACCAAGCACATATCAGTATGGTAAATGGTGGTGGCCATGGTCCATCTTCAACAGTTGCAGGAACTTGTAATGTATATGTTAAGGGTGGAAAAACAGTTGGTTATTATGGAGGAAGTCTTGGTGGTACGGTTAAGAAAACAAACCTTGTAATGACTGGCGGAGAAACAGAGCAGATCTTTGGTGGTAGTTGGATTGGAAACCACGATACTTGGAGTGCAGGTATTACGGGCAGTACCAATGTAACTTTCATTGGTGGTACAGTAACGCGAAGAATCTTCGGTGGTTGCTATAGTGAAAATAGTAGCGATGGAAATATTGTAATAGGAACAACCACAGTGAATATTGGTGGAGAGGCAAATTATACTCATAGTTATGATTCTTCTAGTAGCGGACTTTGCGCGGGAAGTTGTTATTCGACAAACAGTGATGATGAGATATCTGTGCTTAATTTTACAGCAGACAAATATGCTGCATACAGCAAATATATTGACAACTTTTATAAATGTGGAAATAGCGACACAATCAACGAAAACTGGACACAAGAATAAATACTACCAACATAAGGAGACACCACATGAGAATCGAATACAACATGGATCTTGGCTGGCGTTTTTACCGTGGAGAACTCCCGGAAAACGATCCAAGAGCCAAAGGGAAATCCCATTCGGTTGTCTATATGAATTGTAAATCCGGAGTCGCAGGAGGCGGCGCAAAAAAAGAATATGATGATTCTGATTGGAGAGAGGTAGACCTTCCTCATGACTATTTCACCGAGAGTGAAATGGGCGAGGAATACCTTCTCTCCGGCGGATACCGAAAACAGGATAATGCCTGGTATCGGAAAACATTCAATTTAAGTTCAGATTTAAAAGGGAAAGCACTTACCCTTTGCTTTGAAGGAACGGCTGTTAATGCGGAGTTTTATTTTAATGGCTCGCTGATGGCACGTTCCTTCAGTGCTTATACAGAGACTGTGTTTGATATCACAGACAGGGCTTATTTTGACGGCAGACCAAACGTGCTTGCAGTGCATATCAATGGGTTTGTCAAAGAAGGCTGGTGGTATGAAGGCGCAGGTATCTATCGGCATGTAAAGCTATATGCAACGGATTTATTACATATAAAACACAATGGGATTTTTGCAAAACCTATTTTAAAACAGAATACAGAAAATGATTGGACTTTGAGTTTAGAAACGACCCTTTATAATCGAGGCTATCATGCGGATAAAGGACAGGTGAGGGTTACACTCCTTGACGGAGAAACAGTGCTTACTTCAAATACATCAGAAGAGGTCACAGTACCATATTGCGATGAATATATTGTGAAGCAACAGTTACAGATAGAGAATCCAACTCGATGGGATGTAGATAATCCCAAATTATATTGGGTGAAGGTGGAAGTGATGAGAGATGAGGAAGTTGTGGATAGCGATACAGTCCGCACTGGTTTCAGAACCTTCCGCATTGATACAGAAAAAGGATTTTTCTTGAATGAAAGACCGCTTAAAATCAAAGGAACCTGCAATCATCAAGACCATGCCGGAGTGGGCGTAGCTGTGCCGGATGCAGTGCAATATTACCGCATCAAGAGACTGAAAGAAATGGGGACTAATGCATATCGTTCAGCTCACAACATTCCTGCCAAGGAAATATTGGATGCGTGTGATGAGCTTGGACTCATTGTAATGGATGAGAATAGACGATTTGAAACCAGAGACGAGGTCTTGGAAAATCTTCGCATTATGGTACGCCGTGATAGGAATCATCCTTCTATCGTTTTTTGGTCCGTGTTCAATGAAGAACCGCTTCAGACAACGGAAGAAGGTGCTCGCATGTTTGTACATATGAAAAACGTTGTGAAGCAACTAGACGATACACGTCTGGTTCTGGGGGCCATGAATACATGGGAACCATACGATGGTGCAGGTGAGCATATGGATGTCATAGGACTGAATTATGGACTCTTTGATATTGCAAATATCATTGAAAGAACGCATCAAATCCAACCAAATATTCCGGTTATTGGAAGTGAAAATAATAGTGCTACTACAACACGTGGATGCTATAAAACAGACAAGGAACATGCGCAGGTTCTCAGCTGTTATGACGAGGAGAAGGTTTCTTGGGGTAGTACGGTTGCACAGATTTGGGACTTTGCAAGAAAGCATGACTACTATGGAGGATTCTTTATCTGGACCGGTTTTGATTACCGTGGGGAGCCGACACCATTTCAATGGCCGTCTGTATCTTCACAGTTTGGAATCATGGATACCTGCGGATTTGCAAAGGCGTCCTTTTATTTCCATCAAGCGTGTTATACGGAGGAACCGATGGTACGGCTGATTCCGCATTGGAACTGGACAGAGGGTGAAGTGGTACGTGTAGTGGCTATCACAAACTGTGAGGAAGCAGAACTATTCCTAAATGGAACATCTCTTGGAAGAAAAGAAGCGGACGTTTGCGCGCAACCAGAATGGCAGGTGGAATATGTGCCTGGAAATATTATGGTGAAAGCATATCGGGGTGGAACATGCGTGGCAGAAGATGTGCAATTCACAAACGGAAGCCCGGTAGCTATCAAACTAGAGACAGACAGAAACTTTGTCTGCAATGATGGTCAGGACGTAGTCATCCTGAATTGTTCAGTAGTGGACAGCGAAGGAAGAGAAGTAGCAAAAGCTGATAATCATCTATATTTCGAAGTGCTAGGTGATGGTGTACTACTTGGCGTTGGAAACGGCAATCCAAACAGTCATGAATCAGATGTTTTGCCGGAACGGGATTTATTTAACGGAAAATGTCAGGCAATCATACGAGCACTTCCAAATGCGGATACACTTCGTATTCGAGTATATGGAGATGGTCTTAAGGAGGCAATTGTGGAGCCGGAGGTTCTAAAGGTGCCTGCACCAAATTATATGGAGAGTGCCGAAAACAATATTGTATATGGTGTTACGCAGTCCATTGTTACGGCAGAAAGACCTGACCCACTCATTCAACTGGCAGACAATGATATGAATACATTTACGTCGGTACAATTTTCTTGGGATTATTTCCAGAGAGATTTCAAATCAGGCTGGCGCATTTACAGAGCAACACCGGTTGTTTCAGAAGGAGAGATGCTTTTGGAACTATCGGCTGTGCGTGCGGCGTCTGTGGAAATCTATGTAGACGAGGAGCAAATTTTTGCAAATACAGAAGGCGTGGAAGGATGCGTTGTGTGTCCATTTACAGCAAGTTCAGCTGGAAGAGTGGATATCCGTATTCTGATACATTCGAAGGAGTCAGAAGAGAGTGGCATCAAAGAGTGTATCCGATTGTATGGAGGTAAGAGAGATGTTTGATGGGAAAATGAAAGCATTAACCTTTAGCTATGATGATGGTGTTGTGCAGGATAGACGTTTGGTGGAACTCTTTAACAAATATAATTTGAAAGCAACCTTTAACTTGAATTCCGCTTTCTTTGATACGCAAAGAGACATCAAGGTGGAAGGCATTACAGTAGACCATTCCAAAATCAGCGCCAGAGAAGTGAAGGAACTGTATAGGGGTCACGAGGTTGCTGGGCATTCTATTACTCACCCTAATCTGACGATTATGGAGGAGAAGGATGTGATTCATCAGGTGGAAGAGGACCGAAGAGTGTTGTCAGAATTGGCAGGCTATGAGGTTTGTGGATTTGCTTACCCAGGAGGACATGATGATGACCATACTGCAAATATTATTCGAAAGCATACTGGAATTCGCTATGCAAGAACCATTAAGTCCACGTGTTCCTTTGATGAACAAAGCAATCTATATCGTTTCAATCCGACCATTTATCACAGGGATTGGGGAAAAATGGAAGAACTGGTAAGAACTTTCATTGATTTGAAACCAGAAAAACCTACAATATTCTATATATGGGGACATGCCTATGAGTTTGATGCCAAAGATGAATGGGCATTGTTCGAGGAATATTGCAAAGCGTTAAGTAATAGAGAAGATATTTTCTATGGAACAAATAAAGAGATTTTATTATAGGAAGTAGGAAGAAGGGGATTGAGATGGCATTTAAAATTATAGATTTATCTTGTAATTATATGAAGAGCCCGATAGGTATGGACGATATCCCGTATTTTTCCTATCGGTTAGAGGCAGATGAAACGAAAGAAACATTAACTGCATACCAGGTAGTAGTTCGCACAGAAAATTCTGTGGCGTGGGACAGCGGACGAGTGGAGGAAGATAAGCAGCTTTTCATCAAATACGAAGGTTCTGAGTTAAGGCCAGAGACACGCTATACATGGAAGGTATCTGTCTGGAACAATCTAGGAGAACGAGCAGAGAGTGAAGAAGCGTTTTTTGAAACAGGACGCATGAAACCATTTGGCTGGGAGGCGAAGTGGATTACATCAGATCCTAAATATATAGATATAGGACGAGAGAGAAGACCAGGTAGCACTGCACCATATATGAGAAGGGAGTTCGTCATCAATAAAGCAGTAAAGGATGCAACCCTCTATATCTCCGGTCTTGGATATTATGAGTGTTTTGTGAATGGTATTTCTGTGAAGGATACGGTACTTGATCCGGCGTTTACGGAATATGATAAGGCGGCAATGTACGGTACATATAAGATTACAAACTTGCAGCAGGGAGTAAATGCAATTGGTGTTATGCTGGGGGATGGTTTCTACAATCATGCGGTAGATGAGGTGTGGAATTATCTTAATGCTGCGTGGCGTGATCATTCGAAATGTATCTTAGTGTTGAAAATTTGTTACGAAGACGGCACGGAAGAACAGATTGTTTCGGACAAGTCCTTCAAAGGGAAGAAAGGTCCGCTTGTGGTAAACGATGTACGTGCATTGGAAAAATACGATGCGAGACTGGAACTGGGTGACTGGACCATGCCAGGATATGATGATTCAGATTGGCAGACAGTTACCGTAACAAAAGCTCCAGGCGGAGAACTGGATGGACAGTACACCACGCCGATGCGAATTGTAGATACATACGAACCAAAGGAAATTAACAAGATTTCAGATATGGCATGGCTTGTGGATGTTGGATTTAACACGACAGGTTGGGCAGAAATTTCGTTAACCGCAGAGGCAGGTACAGAGATTACACTCCGCTATGGAGAAGAATTCGATGAGAATTTGGAACACAAAAGAAGAATGCCGAACTGGATTAAGGAAGTTGACCGCGAGAATTTCCAAAAAAACTGTTATATTGCAAAAGGAAATGGTGTAGAAACTTGGCATCCGATTTTCCAATATCATGGCTTCCGTTATATTGTAATCGAGTGTGAAAGTGGTATTCCGGAGGATTTGAAGATTGAGATTCAGGAAGTAAGAACGGATTTGAAATCGGCAGGAAGCTTTACTTGTTCGGATGAGGTTATAAACAAGATTCAGGAGATTACATGTCGTGCAACCAAGACAAATTTTCACGGAATGCCTACGGACTGTCCGCATCGTGAGAAGAATGGATGGACGGCAGATGCGCATCTTTCTGCGGAGCAGTTGTTGTTTAACTTTGATGGGGCAGCAGGATATATGCGATGGATGGATGATGTAATTCGTGCGCAAAGAAAAAGTGGGCAGTTACCAGGTATTATCCCTTGTACTGGTTGGGGATACAATTGGGGAAGTGGACCAGCGTGGGATAGTGTGTGTGCTATCATTCCATACACCATGTATCTGTACTGCGGTGACACTCGTATTATAGAGAAAATGTATCCAAGTGTGAAAAAATATATTGATTTCTGTGATACGATGGCGAGCGACAATATCTGTGCGTTTGGTTTGCCAGATTGGTGCCCTCCGATTGATTCGTGGCACAAGCAGTGTGAAGGTGCGGTGACGGATACGGCATACTATTACTACGATACGTTGACCGCTTCTAAGATGGCAAAGATATTAGGAATGTATGAAGAAGCTGATACATATGCAAAGAAAGCTGCAGACATCAGAGACAGTTTCCGTAAAACATTTATCAAACGGGCGGATACTGTGCTAGAGTTGAACTGCACGAAATGCCAGACCTCTCTCAGTTGTATGATGTATTTCGGACTTATTGAGGATAATGAAAAAGAATTATTCTTAAGAGAACTCATTCAGGAGATTCATGAGAGAGACGACCACCTGGATGTTGGTGTTCCGGGTATCAAATTCCTTTTCAATGCACTTTTGGAGGCGGGTGAGATGGAATTGCTAGTAAAGATGACAACTACACCGACCTATCCAAGTTTTGGATACCTAGTATCACAGGGAGCGACAACATTGTGGGAAACCTGGCATGGGGCAGACTCACAGAATCACCATATGCATGGAGATATTAGTGCATGCTTCTATAAAGGAATCACAGGAATCAATGTGGACGAAAAGAATCCTGGCTTTAAAAATACGATATTTAAGCCACAGTTTGTAAGTTCCTTAGAATATGCGAAAGCAGAGCATATGACACCTTACGGAAAAGTGGAAAGTTCTTGGGAAAGACAGGGTGACAAGATTTATTTAGAGTTAACAGTGCCTACCAATTGCACGGGAGAATTGATGCTTCCGGATAATTGGAAGGTAGAGACAGCAACAGTTGGCAAAATCACCATAAATGCAGGAAAACACAAGTTTGTTTTGTATGATTTGAACATGTTGAAATAGTTGACAAAATCTAAAGTTTGTCGCATTGTCCTAAAAATTCGTGAATGATAAAATGTAATTATAAATTTTAAAAGGAGTGGAAAAAGATTATGAAAAAAATGATGCGTACTATGCTGTGCTTGACTTTAGTGCTTACCATGGTTATGGGTCTTGCAGGCTGTGGAGGTAGTCAAAGTGCAGGCAAAGACGGAGACAAAGATGGAAAGATTACACTTACGGTTACTGTAAGTTCTGCTGAGGTTGGAAGCTCAGAGGTATTTCAAAGATATATGGATGAACATCCAAACATTATTATTGAGGAAGTACCAACAAGTAATGGTGATACAAAATTGCTATCTATGATTGCTTCAGGTAATCCGCCTGATATTATTCGTTTTGCGGGTTATGACGAATTGCCTACATTTGTACAGAGGGGAATTTTGATGCCATTAGATGATTTATTGGGAAACAGCGAATCCTTCAATGAAGATGATATGTTTGATGTTCTTGATACTTGTCGTTTTGATGGAAAGAATAGAGGTACGGGTTCGCTTTATGGAATTCCGAAGGATTGGAGTCCGGTAGGACTTTGGATAAATAAGGAAGCATTTGCAGATGCAGGCATTCCGCTTCCGTCTACAACAGAACCAATGACATGGGATGAATTTGCTGATATTGCACAGAAATTGGTGAAGAAAGACGGCGAAAGTGTAGAACGTCACGGTTTTATTACAGCATTACCAATTCCAACACTGCTTGAGATGTATCTGAACAGTTATGGCAAATCTATGTGGAATGAAGATTATAGTAGCACGACATTGGAATCAAAAGATAGCATGGAAGCTGTGAAGTACTTCCAAGCAATGCAAGAAACAGCGGCCATGTCTAGTACATTGTATCCAAATGCTGACGGTATCGGAACATCGGCATTGAACGAAAACAAGGTTGGAATGGTTCTTGGTGGATATTGGTTCCGTGGTTCTTATGCAGGCTCAGGAACACTTTCAGATATAGAAGATAAATTGTTGTATGTTCCGGCTCCGGTTGGAACAGAGAAGACAAGTTATGCATTGGATTTGACCTGTCTTGGTATTTTCTCTCAAACAGAGCATCCGGAGGAAGCATACGATTTACTTGAATACCTAGTGTTGGAAGAATATTCCGTTACAACAAGAAGTAATATCGGCTTTAATCTTCCGGTATCTAAGAAATATATGGATACACTTCCATATGAGACTGATTTTGATAAACAAACACTTGATATGGTGAAAAATTATCAGCTTGGCACATTTGACCCAACAGCAGTGTCTGTTTCACCTTGGATTAGCTATACTAGTTTGACAACCTTGTTTGATAAGTTCTATTTACCTGTGTTATATGACAGAAGTACGTTGGAAGATGCAATGAAGACAATCAATCAAGAGGTAGAAATCTTAGTTGAAGAAGGAAAAGAATTAATGGGTGAATGATCATGAAGGTGAATAAAAAAAGAAAAAAATTATCGCCGATGCAGAGAAGTAACTATCGGGCGTTTTATTTTATGATGACTCCATTTTTGTTGCTGTTCGTGGTTTATAGATTGTTTCCAATGATTTGGGGTCTGTATATTAGTTTCACCAACTATTCGGGATTTAATATGGGCAGTATGGCAAATGTGGGTTGGAAGAATTACATACGTGCTTTTGAAGACTCGCAGGCAATGATTTCTCTGGGAAGAACATTTTTAATTGGTATTATTACGATTCCTGCATCTATGGTGATTTGTAATGTGATGGCGATTGCGTTATCTATGAAGTTTAAAGGTGTAGGGATATTGCGAACCATCTTTTACATACCTTCTATTTTACCGGCAGTTGCTGTAGGTACTATGTGGAATGGTATGTTTCTCAGAGATGGCGGTGTGTTTAACGAACTTGTGAAGCTATTTGGTGGAGAGCCTATCAACTGGCTGGGATATGATTATATTTTTTACTCATTAATCTTAATGCTCTTATGGGGTGCAGGTGGTAGTGTATTAAATAATATTTCTGCCATCAAGAACATTTCTACAGAGTTGATCGAATCGGCGAGATTGGATGGCGCAGGCAACTGGGGAGTTATCAGACATATTATTCTTCCAATGACCGCTCCGATGAATTATATGGCTGTGGTAACGGGTATTATTAGTACGCTACAGATGTTTGCACAACCATTGATGCTTAGTGGTGTAGGTATGTCAAGTGTACCGCTTCAACCAGTTTACACCTATATGGTACATGCATATCAACAAATCTTTGCAAATCTTAGATTTGGTTATGGATTGGCATTAACCTGGATTGTATTCATTATCATGATGGTGTTGACATTAGTTACTAGAAGAATTGGCGATAAAATGAGCGATAATATTGCAACATAACGTGAGGTATAAGTAATGGAACTAAAAAGCAAATTTGCGCGGGTTATGTATTATGTGATTTGTAGTTTGGTGGCAATTATTTTCATTTTCCCACTCTATTACACATTTATTAACTCGCTGCGTGATATATTTTCTCTTCCGGCAACATTGTTGCCGAAGGGATTCCACTGGGAAAACTGGGAAATGGCATTTACCTTAATACCATTTATGCGGTTTTTAGGAAATTCCTTGATTATTTTGGCAATCAGTATACCGATAGGGATTGTTACAAATTTTACATATGGATATGCACTTGCCAAATTAAGAGCACCGGGAAGTGACTTTATCTTCTCTTTGGTGCTATGTATTATGATGATTCCGACCTTTGCAACACAGATTCCGCAGTATATATTGTTTTCAAAACTGGGAATCACAAATACATGGTGGATT
Organism: Faecalimonas sp.; assembly: GCA_045638905.1. GTDB lineage: Bacteria > Bacillota > Clostridia > Lachnospirales > Lachnospiraceae > Faecalimonas. Next base: position 15,934 of record JAZUCE010000025.1, on the reverse strand, counting down.
TGGGTATTTGAGGCGATAGCAGGAACACCGTATATTATCTTCCTGTGTAGACAGTATCTAAATTCTATTCCGTCAGCGTTGATGGAAGCAGCTACCATTGATGGATGTAACCAGTGGCAGTTAATCAGTAAGATGGCAATTCCAATGTCAAAACCTTTGGTTGCAATCGTGGCATTTCGATTATTTAATCTTCATTGGGGCGATTACATGACACCATACATGTATTTGTCTCGTGAAAAATGGCCACTGATTATGGCATTGTTTAACACAAGTTTGTATGTGTTGCCAGGAACAAATACAAGACCGGCGCCAGTTGTAAATGCGGCGGCATTAGTTCTTGCAATACCGACAATCATTCTATTCTTCTTATGCCAGAAACAATTGCAACAGGGTTCAGTTGCTTCGGGAATTAAGGGGTAAGAAAGGAGCGTTGGGATGAAAAATAGAATTTTCAGTTTATTTGCTATTATCCTTTGTGGCATCTTTTTATTAGGTGGACTTTTAATAGTAGATGCCGTGGATATTTCCAAAAAACTAGAATCAGTAGTAGAAAATAGCGGAGATAAGGATACGATTCCTAAGGTAAGTGGCACCACCTATTATGTGGATGCAGCAGCAGAATTAGGAAATGATGGTTTATCTCAGGAGAATGCATTAAAGACACTAGATGAAGTAAATGCACTGAAATTGGAACCAGGTGACCAAGTATTGTTCAAACGCGATTGTAAGTGGAATGGTGGTCTGGTTATACAGGCTTCTGGTACAGAAAAGGCCCCAATTTCATTTGATGCTTATGGTGAGGGCGCAAATCTTCCTATTTTGAATGGAAACGGTCAGGTAAATGCGACAATTAGTGGTGTGGATGTTTCCTACATTACGATTCAAAATCTGGAAATTATGAATACAAGTGATCGCTTGAACTATTTACGTGGAATATTTATTAATGCCTTAAATGAAAATGTTGTAGGTATCAAGATTTTGAATAATTATGTTCATGATGTAGAGTCCAACTATATAAGAGCAACTATGAGAGAACTTTACAATGTCGGTAATGCGTATCAGGATTATCACTGGCAGGGTGGCATCATTGTGCGCGCCGGAGGATATGCAGTTCCGGAAGAGAAAGTGATTTTGGACGATATCCTTGTAGAAGGTAATCGTGTAGAGGAAGTTGCAGTAGATGGAATTGTTGTGGGGAGTGTTACAAAAAACTGGGAAAAGAGCACCAATGTTATCATTCGAAATAATTACGTCAAACGTGCTGCCGGTGATGGTATTCTACTGTTTTCAGCGTATGGAGGTCTGATTGAGGGAAATACATGTGAAAAGAATGGTTGGTCCGGAAATATTGATTTTGACACAGGCGAACGTAACTTTGTTGGAATCTTTCTAATTTATTGTACCAAAACAACCATTCAATACAATGAAGTATTTGAGCAGTATCCGTGTGCAGATGACGGGCAGGCGTTTGATGCAGATGACACTTGCGTAGATACATTGATACAGTACAATTATTCACATGATAACTATAATGGTTTCCTTTTGCTGTTTAATATGAATAACAATGGGCATGCAGTTGTCAGATATAATGTTAGTCAAAATGATGGTGGTCCGTTTGTAACATTTTCATGTAAGGATTCTAATTATCCGATGGTTGCAACAGCAGAGATTTACAACAATACGTGTTATACAAGCAAGCAGATTACAGAGATGATTGAAATTGCACCGAATAAGGATATGCGTAATGCTGTAAATAAGCGCTTGGTACTTGAAGTGGAAAACAACATATTCTGCAATAAGGGAACAAAAAATCTGAGTGTTTTAAATAACGATACATATTATGCTTATATGACATTCAGCAACAACTGTTGGTATGGATTTTCAGAAAGAACATTGCCAAAGAATGAGCCAAATCAGATTGTTGGAGATCCGATGCTTTGTTATCCAGGGTCTGCAAGTGTTGGATTTGATACGGTTTTTGGCTATAAATTATTGAAGGATTCTCCTTGCTTGAGCGTAGGAAAAGAGATATATAATGACGGAGGTTTGGATTTCTATGGAAATCAAGTGGCAGATGTCATGAATATCGGTGCATACATAGGGGAAGGTGTAAAGAAACCTGCAGGAGTTAACTTGGCACTTGGTCAATCTGTAGAAATGTCTTCGTTGAACGCAATTGCAATGCTTCGTAATGCAACACTTGTAAAAGTTACGGATGGTTCTGGAGCAGAAAATGTTAGCACACAACCGACAGATGATGCAAAGGCAGAGACTTGGTATGAAGTAGAATTGGGTGACGATTATGATGTGAAAAAAGTTGTGTTAAAGACTGCAGAAGATACATCCTTGTTCCCGATGAGCTTTACGGTTGAAGTGTGGGATGGAACAGCTTGGAAGGAAGTAGCTAGCAAAAAAGATATTGATAGTCCGGAACCAAATGGTTCTGTCGAATTAAAGTTTAAGGCTGCTACAGGAAGCAAGGTGCGAATTAATGTAACTGAAATGCGCGAAAACTCAGCAGGTAAATACGCTGCTGAACTTGCTGAAATCGAAGTCTATGAATAGATGGGAGGAAGCGTGAATGATAAAAAGATTGAAAAATAACAAGAAACTAACAAGAGCACTGACAATTGCGATAGCGGCATGTGTTGTTCTCGGTGGTTTCGGGATGGCGATTGCAGCAGAAACAACGCCAACCAATATTGCAAAGAAATCATCTATCTATGCAGAAGTAACAAATCCATTTTGGGAAAATAATGGTTATGGTACGAGCGCTTTGGTGGATGGTGTAACTGCCAGCGGTAATTACTTTAGTACCGAAGATTATACGACACAAGATGTAACGAAAGAGATTTATTTCTCATTTAATGACACTTATACATTATCTCAAATTAAACTTGTTTCTCCGACTGACAGATATCTTCCGACAGATTTTACAATTAGTGTTTGGAATGGAAATAGTTGGATAGACATTGCAAATGAAAAGGATATGTCTGATGCCAAGGGAGAGACCTATACAAAAGATGGTCTTAATGTAACATGTACAGGTATTCGTGTTCGTGCGACAAAACTTTCTATAGGAAGTAGCGTGGCGGCAGGTAACCCGACAAAATACTCTCTGCGATTTTCGGAAATTGAAATCATGGGTGCGCCAGCCAATACTAAACTTGCAAGTCCAATTGTAAATACGATGAACGTTGTGAAAAACACATCAGCAGACAAGATATTATTTGACTGGCCAAGTTGGGCAACCAGTTTTCCAAAGACAGCGTTGACTGACGGTATAAAAAAAGGTGAAACAAACTTTACAACAACGGGTAATTTGGGAGAGAGTGTAGAAAAAGAAATCTACCTTACATTAGATAGCATATATCAAATGAATGAAATCTCCTTATATGCTGCTGTGGAAAAGGGAAAATATACGGGCGGATTCCCAGTTGATTATACGGTTAGTATTTGGGATGGTAATGAGTGGAAAGAGGTTGTTCGTCAGACAGGTGCAACAGTTGGAACTGTAGGTGCTGCTGAAGATAGCTTGAAGCCATATACTTATACATTCCCAGTGGTAGAAGGAAACACAATCCGAATTAACGTGACAAAGCAGGGTTCTGTTGATACGGAAGGAACAAAATTTGCACTTCGTCTTGCTGAAATTGAAGTACAGGGTGTAAAGTCTGCAAAAACAGGTTTAGAAGCACCAGACATCGTGTTTGAAGCAAAGAATATTGTGAAGACAGCAGATGTAGACGGAGCAACCTATGTATTTGATAAAACATACAAAGTAAATGAAGTAGTGATTAACAAAGCAGATTTCCCAACAGCTTTTGAAGTGAGCGCATGGGATGGAACAGCTTGGAAGAAGGTAGCAAGCAAGAAGTCAGCAGATTTCTCCAAAGGAGGAGTATGCCTTACATTTGATGCAGTAGATTGTCGTGCGATTCGTATTACAAGTGATAGCGAAATTCCGACACTTGACGTGGATGCTAATGAAATTGTGATTCATAGTATGGATACAAAAGCATTTGTAAATGTTCCGACGCCACTAAAAAATGCAGCACATAAAGCAGTGGTTGAAATGGAATGTCCGGATTGGGCGGCAGCAACATTGGGTTCTGCACAATTAGTGGATGGAAATATTACAAGCTATACAACAACTGCATATGCTACAGAGGCATCAATCGCAAAAACCGTTAAGGTTACTTTTGATGGTGCTTACGAAGTAAGTAAGATTAATTTGTATCCTCGTCTGAGTGGGGCAAACTTTAAGACCAACGGAGGATTCCCGGTAGCATTCAAAGTGCTTGTATGGGATGGTTCTGTATGGCAGGAAGTGAAAAATATCACGGAAGCGACCACTTTTAGTGGAAACTATCCAATGTTTTCTTTAGAATTAGATATGGCTTATGTATGTAATGGAATTAAGATTGAAGTGACAACATTGGGTGCTTCAGATAATGCCAAACAGCCGTATGTATTACAGCTTGCTGAGTTAGAAGTACTTGGAATAGAGAGTGATGCTGAATTGAAAGAGCCTGATTATGTGGAAGTACCAGAATACACTGGTGTGAAAGCGACTTTGAATGGTACTGTGGAAATGAATGTTGCTGAATTTGCAAAAGATAGTTTCCCGAAGGAAAACTTAGTTGACGGAACATCGAAATTTACGACTACTGAGTATGCAAAATCTGCAAACACAGAAGAAAGTGCGATTGTAATCTTTAAGGACGGTTCATACACGATAGATAAGATTGTACTTTCCCCACGTATAACAGGTGGTAAAGTATATGGTTTCCCTGAGGACTTTAAGATCAGTGTATGGAATGGAACGAAGTGGGTTGAAGTAGCATCAAAGACGGGCTATACAAGTGACGGAACAAACTTAGAATTAGTAGTCACAGCAACTTTGTGTAATGCGGTGAAGATTGATGTAGCCAAGCTGGGTGCTTCTGATAAAGCTTCTTTGCCATATACTTTCCAGTTGGCAGAGTTTGAAGCATGGGGACAGAAATCTTCAGCAGCTCTTGCAAAACCACCGATTGCGAATAGTGGAGAGGGAAACAAAGAGGAAGAATCACAGGATGGAACAAATGCAGCACTGAACGGTACCGTTACAATGAATGTACCAACATGGGCAGCAAGTTTTCCAGGTTCTAAATTAGTAGATGGTACAACAAAGGGCGACAACAATTTTGCTACTACAGAATATGTGTCTGATGCATCTACAAAAGAGAGTGTTATTGTTGTATTTAAAGATGGCGCTTACGAAATAGACAATATCAAACTTTATCCACGTGTGAAGGGAACAGCATATAACGGCGGATTCCCTGTGGACTTTAGTATTAGCGTATGGAATGGAACAAAGTGGGTTGAAGTGACAAAGAAGACAGGTGTTGTGCAGAAATCGGCAGAGCCAGTCTCACTTGATATTAAGCCAACAGTATGTAATACACTCAAAATAGATGTAACTAAGATGGGTGAATCTGAGAAGGCGGGAAAATACACACTTCAATTGGCCGAAATCCAGGCTTTTGGAGAGAAGTCTGCGCAAACTCTTGCTGCTGCACCTACATCATCGAATACAACGCAAGATGGAAATGGTGCGACGGTGACAATTGACAACAATAAGAATCTTGCGCTTGACAGACCAGTAAAAGCCAGCTCGGACCTTGCGCAATACAGCGCGCCAATTACAAAGGTAAATGATGGTTCTATAAAAAGTTATTGGGCATCTAACGATAGGGAATTTGTAAAAGGTGAGGCGCAATGGGCAGAAGTAAATCTTCTCAATAACTTCTCCATTCATACGGTTATTTTAGGAGCAAGACAAGAGGCATTAGGTTTCCCTTATGACTTCAAGATAGAAGTGTTCTATGATGGTAAATGGATTGAAGCATACAGTGTGAAAGGTTTTGAAGCGAACGAAAAAGCAGGCTATACAGCATATGAGTTTAAGTTCCCAGCTGTTATCGGAAACAAGGTAAGAGTAAGTTCTGACAACTTCCGAAAAGTCGGCACATCAAACTCTATGGTACTTTCAGAGATCGCAGTATATGGTAACTCAGTATCTGGAAACTATGTTCTTCCGAATGAGAACATGATTACGGTAGGGGCAGCCATTACGGCAACAACATCTATGGAAGATTATGATTATTATCTTGTACATTTGGTTGATGGTAATCTCGCTACCGGATGGTCTAGTGTTCCTCAGACGACAGCAGACAGTGTTCAGGCTGTAGAGATTGATATGAAGGGTGAAGTGCAGCTAAGTGAAATCCAGTTAAAACCTTCATGGGGTGGACATGGCTTCCCTGTTGACTTTACCATCAGCGTATTTGAAAATGGCAAATGGGTAGATGTCTACGAAGCAAAAGATTATGAAAAACCGGAAGACGAAGCAATTCAGAGATTCCAGTTTGAAACAAAGAAAGTAAGTAAATTTAAGATTACAGTTACAAAAATGGCTGAAGAAGCCGGACTTTATGTGTGGAAGATGAATGAAATTATGGCTTATCCTTCCCATACAGGAGATGAATTCGATCCGAACAGAGTGGATGAAGTCAAATCATCAGAAAAACTTGTAGCTGCTGAAGTGATTACACAGGACGGTGACACCGACAACGATGATATGCTTGTTGATGTTCAGTTGTGGAAAATCATTGTGGGTGGTATACTATTCTTAGTAGCTGTTGGAGGCTGCGTAGCAATTTTAATTGCATCAAGAAAAAAGAATAAATAATCATTCAAACATAAAATAGCGGCGATATTGGAGAGACTTGTAATATAGGTAATATCGCCGTTATTTTTCTATTTTATCCAGATAGGGAGGGGATTTTTTGTATCGTTTAATCATGGTAGATGATGAGAAGTTCATCCGAGAGTCTATTATCTCCTTTGAATGGGAAAGCATAGACGTTCAGCCAATGGGATGCTTCGAATCCGGAGAAAAAGCGCTTTCCTATATTCAAGAGAACCCGGTAGATATTGTTTTGACGGATATATGTATGCCGGGAATGACAGGGGTATCTTTGGTTGCGAGAATCAAAGAAATCAATCCTGATATTGCAGTTATTTGTATATCAGGGTATAGTGATTATGAATATTTACGTGCGTGTTTGCAGGTTGGAGCCAATGATTATCTCTTAAAACCAATCGATAAAGAGGAACTTTTTGAGACTGTTCGAAATCTGGTATCAGGTAAGGGATGTCTGAAAGAGGAAGCCAATCTTGATGTCGATGCAGAGGATGAGAAGAAAGTCCAACATCATTATATAAGTATTGTGCTGAAATATATAGACGAGAATTATTCACAAGCTGTTTCGTTGGAAAAAGCAGCAGAAGTGGTTGGCCTCAATCCGGTGTATCTAAGTTACCTGTTTAAGAAGATTAAGAAAGTAAACTTCTCAGAATACTTGAATGAGGTGCGTCTGAAAAAAGCTGAGCATTTACTAGCTGATTCTACATTAAAAATAGGCGAGATATCAGAGGAAGTCGGGTATAAGGATGCACGATATTTTTCATCATTATTTAAGAAGAGAACAGGGATGTCACCAAATGAGTATCGGAACAAAAAAGGTAAAGTTTAGAACATTAGTGCTTGTAGTAAACATTATATTGGTAGTACTTTTTCAGTCTGTTTATGTCCGAGTAAATATGAACAGATTGGAGGAGTATGCACAAAATGCGGAGGCGGAAGCTTTTGAAACCTATCATTCATATTTGTGCGATAATTTCAGCGCATGCATGTACGAAGTGGACATGCTGCGCTCTTTTATTGAACGTAATAAATTGAGTAGTTTTGTAAAAGAGTATCTTAATTTAATGGATGAGGCCGATTCGGCAAAGCGGATATCAGAGATAAAGCAAATAGTACAACAGATATCCGTATCGGGAAATGTAGTCAAAGATTTCATTATATTTGGTGACAATTTTAATCAGAAGAATCTGTATTGCAACGTGAAGGAACGTAAATTGGATGACAAATTGCTTCCTTCAGAGGATGCATTGTCTCGGGTTGGTTTGGATGGTGTCATGCATACCAATTTGGGCTATTTGGTGCAGTGTAAGAAAGAACAGTTACAGGACGTACGGGTGGAAGTTGTTGATGGCCGGGAGAGAGAGGCAGTCGACAATCTGATACAGTTTCTAGAGGATGAATATATTGTATGTGATTATATAGCGGGTAGTTTTACTGTTATTCGATTGAACAAGGAATACGTTGACGAGAAATTTCAATTAGAAGACAATAATAAGTTCATCGTGTACCATTCTGCAGGACGCCCGGTTTTATATTTTAATGCAGATGAGGACTATGTAAGTAAGGTACTGGATGAGTTAGACTTAGAAAAAGAGTATTTCGAAAATAATGAGTACAGTTATTGTGTTTCTCACAATCTATACGGGAAATTGAATGTGATTACGGAACATGAGGATTATAACGGGTACTTTTCATTTGCAAATAGCAAGTATATATATATCCTTTTTGTAGGAAACAGTGTATTGATTTCTCTTGTTTGTCTGTATTTGTTTTCTAATAAAGTATTTAAGAAAATTGATTTTTTATATTCTACAATTAAGAAGCAGACAAAATCAGATGATTTTGGCTTCATGAATGTGAGTAAAAAAAGTTTGACGTTTTCAAAACGATTACTGTTTACATTTGTCAGTTCTAGTTTACTTTCGCTTATTGTTGTATCTTTATTAATGAATACAATGGTTGAGCGAGAAACCAGGGATGTTGCTGAAAGGCTTGGGAAACAGTTATCGCAGAATTATGCAAGTGAATGTATGAGTCATTATGAGAGATACAACAGTATATCTACGGTGAAGATTGAAAAGTATTTGCAAGAATATAGACAAGATGATGAACAAAGAAACACGGAGATTACAAGAGAATTTGAAGAGAATTTTTATTATGAAACCACATATCTTCCGGGATATTTGTACGCATTTATTGTGGATACCAGTGGGGAAGTGCTCTATCAAACTGTGTTTTCCAGTCAAAAGCAGGTTTCTGTTGAACTGATTCGAAATGCAATGTCACAAGCAAAAGAACTGGAACACTTTGAAACGCAGGGAGTCTTTGTACCTGTGAATGATTTGCTATCGGGAAAAGAGACTATTGCCTTTGTTAAGAGCATTTATTGTGATGGGATAAACAAGGGGACAATTGTCATCGTTTCTGATGTTCCAAAGCAGCCTGTGAATAGTGATGACAGCACAATTCTGACGGACTTTTTGATTACAAACGACAAAGATGAAGTGCTTATCGGCAAGGCATCTTTATATAATGAAAAATTAGTTGGAACAAACGAGATGTTTGATGCCAATAACAAAATCATATATTCCATAGATGAAAGTACGGCAGATTATATAGGAAAAAGTGTAGTTCTTACCTATTATAATTTTTATGTGAACCAAATTCGTGCGATTCAGTATCTGAACTTAGTATGGTCTTTGATTATAGCAGCTATCTGTATTGTAGTCACATTTTTCCTTCGAAGGATATTGGTAAAACCGTTTAGTGTCCTAATGGCAAGCATGAATGTTACTCCAGAGCAAGGATATCAATCAATCCCAGAAAATTTTGCTGTAGATGAGGTAGACACAATTGCAGTTGCCTATAATAAGATGATGGGCAGAATGGAGCATCTGGTGGAGGAAAGTATTCGTAAGGAAGCTGAGCGTAGCGAACTGGAACTCTTGCAGGCGCAAACGGAATTCAAGATGCTAGAGCAACAGATGAATCCCCACTTCCTGTTTAATACATTGGAATGTGTGAATCTTTTGGCTCTTCGTAGTGGAGAAAAGAACATTTCAAAGATTGTGCAATCACTTTCTATGATTTTGCGATACGCAATCAGTAAAGAAACAAGAGTAAAAGTAGGACGAGAAATACAAGTATTGGAATCTTATATTGAAATACAAAGATTCCGTTTTGGAGATAGAATTAGTATAGAATTGGATGTAGATGAATCCTTGTTTGAAATTAACATGATTAAATTTGTTCTTCAACCAATTTTGGAAAATGCTATTTCTCATGGTGTAGGAAATTTGACTAGTGGTGGACGAATTGAAATTGTTTTGGGATGTTACGAAACGGGATTAGAATTTAGAATCCGAGACAATGGAGTCGGAATGTCAGAAGAAAAACTTCAGAAGCTCAGAGAGTCTCTAGAAAATAAGACAGCGGATACAGAGCATAGACGTGAAGGTGGTATTGGACTGAGAAACGTTTACAGGCGTATTGCATTGTATTATAAGGGACAGGGCGCTCTTGTAGTTTATAGTGCGGAGAATAAAGGCACAGAGGTGATTGTACGATTGCCGTTTGATTGTCAATGATAGATTATTCAAAAAGAAAGGTGAAAGATATGAAGATTTCAGGATTATCCACGCCAGCCTTAATCGTGGATGTAAATAAGTTTAAAAAGAATGCGAAGGAAATGGAGAAACTTTTGAAGGGTAGCAGTTTGAATTTGCGTCCTCATTATAAATCTCATAAATGTGCATCGATTGCAAAATGGCAGATTGAAAACGGTGCCATTGGAATGACTTGTGCTAAACTAAGTGAGGCAGAGGATTTGTGCGATGCAGGAATTGAGGATATTCTAATCGCTAATCAGATTGTTGACGGTGCAAAGATTCGTAGGTTGGCAGACCTGGCAGGAAATTGTCGTCTTACTATTTGTGTTGACAACATAGAAAATATCAATGCTCTTTCAACGGCGACTGTAAATAGTGGGAATACAATTTATTGTCTGGTTGAGTATGATATTGGAATGAATCGATGCGGAGTTGTAACTAAGGAAGAAGTTTTGGCACTAGCCAAACACATAACAGCATGTGAAAATCTTGTGTTTGATGGCATTCAGGCCTATGCCGGACACATTTCTCATGTTGAGGATATTGAAGAAAGAAAAGAAAGCACTGCTAATAATTATGAAAAACTGAAAATACTTATTTCTTATTTGGAAGATAATGGGGTCAAGGTAAAAACTGTTTCTGGCGGCAGCACAGGTACAGCGGAGATTAAAACTGCAGAAGGACTTTATACAGAACTCCAAGCCGGAAGCTATTTGTTCATGGATTCAACTTACAGAACGCTATCGTTGCCGTTTGAAAATTCTCTTTTCTTACTTACAACAGTAGTTAGTCAAAGAAACGGGCTGACTGTTGTTGACGCAGGTGTTAAAACATGCGGAGTAGACCAAGGTATGCCTGCTATCGTGGAAGGTGATGTACAGGAGATAGTGGCAAGTGAAGAACATTTTCAGTTTCACGGATATAGTGGCGAGAAAAAGATTGGTAACAAGTTGCGTTTGATTCCGGGACATTGCTGTTCCACAATCAATTTACATGATAAAATCTATCTTGTTGATGGAGAAAATGTTATTGACCGCATTCCTATAACAGCACGAAAAATTGGTCGATAATTCTTGCGAGAAGGATAGTAGTAATATGTATAATGACAAGTTAATACGAGGGAAGTCTGTTCCAGAGTGGGAGAGAACATTTCCAATTATGACAAGTATTCGGGAGCGAAAGGAAACTCTTTGGATAAATGAAGATAAACAGCCTTATGAGGTTGCAATTCAAAATTGTCCACTTACAATGCAGGATGTACAGGATGCCAGTGAACGACTGGAACGGTTCGCCGACTATTTTCAAATTGCGTTTCCCGAGACAAAAGAAACAGACGGTATTATAGAATCACCCCTTCAAGTAATTCCTCGTATGCAGAAATGCTTGGAGGAAGCGTATGGTTGTAGTATTCAGGGTAGGTTATGGTTGAAATTGGACAGCCATTTGCCTATTTCGGGTTCTATTAAAGCGCGAGGAGGAATTTACGAAGTCTTGGCTGTGGCTGAAGAGATTGCGATACGACATGGCTTATTAAAAGAAGGAGATTCTTACAGTGTGTTTCATTCCCGGGAGTTCCATGATCTGTTTTCAAAATATTCCATTGCAGTAGGTTCTACAGGTAATCTAGGTTTGTCTATTGGTATTATCAGTGCAAAGTTAGGGTTTAAAGTTACTGTCCATATGTCAGCAGATGCACGGCAGTGGAAAAAAGATATGTTGCGCAGTAAAGGAGTCAATGTAATAGAGTATGAATCAGATTATAGCGTTGCGGTGATGAGAGGGCGTGAACAGGCAAAATTAGACCCATATTGTCATTTTGTGGATGATGAAAATTCCAAAACGCTGTTTATGGGATATGCAGTTGCAGGGCTTCGTCTAAAGAAACAACTGGCGGAAGCTGGAATTACGGTTGATGCAGAGCATCCGCTTTATGTTTATTTGCCATGTGGTGTAGGCGGAGGACCTGGCGGTGTTGCTTTTGGTTTGGAATTAATGTTTCAAGACAATGTTCACTGCTATTTTGCGGAACCAACACACTCTTGCTGTATGATGCTTGGCATGGCGACAGGTTTAAACCATGAAATCAGTGTACAAGATTTAGGAGTTGACAATGTTACTGTGGCAGATGGTTTAGCTGTAGGACGAGCTTCCGGATTCGTCGGAAAAGTTATGAAACCATTTATAAGCGGTTGCTATTCTTTGGATGACGAGCGAATGTATGGTATGCTTGTACAGTTGGCAGATACTGAAAAAATATACTTGGAACCAAGTGCGTTGGCGGGAATGTATGGACCTATTTTGTTGCGTCAGGCTAGTGCAGAAGCAACACATTTGGTGTGGGCAACCGGTGGTGGCATGGTTCCGGAAAAAGAAATGGAGAAATATTATCGAAGCGGGAAATGTTATTTAGAACGTGAGATAGGTGAATAATATGATGAATCAATATAGTGTAATTATTTTTGTGCTAGAAATAATCGGAACAATTGCATTTGCTTCTTCTGGTGCGATGGTAGGAATTCGCAAGAATATGGATATATTCGGTGTTATCGTTCTTGGAGTTACAACTGCAGTTGGTGGTGGAGGTATTCGGGATTTAATTTTAGGCATTCATCCGCCAAAGATGTTTCATAATTTTTCTTATGTTGGAATTGCAATCGTAACATCACTTCTGATTTTTCTTGTGATGTACATAAAACGGGAGCTGTTAGAAGGTCATTTTATCGAAAACTATGAACAAATTATGAATACATTTGACGCTATTGGACTTGGTATTTTTACGGTTGTCGGTATTCAAACAACGATAACTGTTTTTGATGATTCAAATATATTTTTGTTAATTTTTGTTGGTGTTATTACAAGTGTTGGCGGTGGTATGTTGCGAGATGTTTTGACAGGAACCGTTCCGTTTGTTTTTGTGAAACATATTTATGCCAGTGCTTCATTAGTTGGAGCCATATTGTATGTTATTTTGCGTTGCCGTATAAATGATGTGGTTGCAATGTTAATCAGTATGATTACGGTTATATGCATTCGCATTTTGGCGGCTAAATATCGTTGGAATTTACCACGGATTCATAATAGTTTCGAAGGTGAAAAATGAGTTGCTGGGCTTTCCTTTGCGTCTTTTGTGTTAACCAGAAAGTCTCTGTCATATACTTATACGAGACCATATTTGGAGCAATCGTATGAAGAACAAAATCAAACGAAAAATAAAAGCACTGGGATTATGCGCTGTTGTAATTCTAGTGGCATGTCTGGGAGTTTCTAAGACTGTTTCGGTGACGAACACCGTAAACGGTAAGGAACTCCCTATTTATTCTGTGGAAACAGATGAGAAGAAGGTGGCGCTGTCATTTGACGCCGCATGGGGCAACGAAGATACCCAACAAATCCTTGACATTTTAAAAGAGTACGATGTCCGTGTCACTTTCTTTATGACAGGTGAATGGGTGGGAAAATATCCGGAAGATGTGAAAAATATTCATGCAGCAGGTCATGACCTTGGTAACCACAGTGAGAATCACAAGAACATGAGTCAGCTAACTGACAGTGATTGCCAGTCCGAACTGATAAAGGTACACGACAAGGTAAAGGAACTGACCGGTGTGGAGATGGATTTGTTCCGTCCGCCATATGGAGATTATGATAATGAAGTGATAAAAAATGCTGCAGCGTGCGGATACTATACAGTGCAATGGGATTGTGACAGCTTAGATTGGAAGGACTACGGAGTAGATAACATCATCAAAACAGTCACAGAACATAAAAATCTGCAGAATGGTTCTATCGTTCTGATGCATAATGGGGCGAAATATACAGCGCAGGCGCTACCGAAGATTATTGAAGGGCTACGCGCGAAAGGCTATGAGTTGGTGCCGATTTCGGAATTGATATATCGAGAGAATTACCATTTAGATGTGACGGGACGACAGATAAAGGAATAGATGTATTAAGGAAGCTTGTTAACATGGGATTAGCAGGCTTCCTTTTGTGTCTGAAATTTTAGGCTCTTTGACAAATCTTGGGGTTGCGCGCAAAAGGCGCCTATCGCACAGACATTTTAGGTGTATTACAAAAAGTGCTTCGGAGCATTTCTTTTCTATCAGAGCAAGGGCTTCAGAAACTAGTGCTTCTATGAATCCCATTCACATCAAGATATTACGCTTGCAAAAAGTAAACTCGAAACCATGCGAACGGTCTCTGTAATATGTGTGAGATAACCTCGTGAGATTCTGTGAAAAGACTTGCAACTGCAGGACAGAAAATGTGGGTGGCTTGGATAACTGTTTGACCAACGGGAGTTTTAGACAAGCCACCCTTATATCAACTCTGTCCGCAGTTGCCTAGCCTTTTCCAGAATCTCTCGCACAGTTGTCGAGCATATATTACAGAGACCGTTCGCAACGTTTCTCAAACAGTACTTTTGGCAAGCGACTTTAATGTGAATTGGGATTCGAGAAGCACTAAGTTCCTTCACATTGCTCTGGTAATAGAAAAGGAATGCTCCGAAGCACATTCCTTGTAATTGTTATATTAAAATGTCTGTGCGATAGGCGCCTTTTGCGCGCAACCCCAAGATTTGTCAAAGAGCCGAAATTTATTTAAGGCGAATAGATTTGCGATATTCCTTGGGAGTTTTCCCGACATGCTTTTTAAAGATTTTGGAAAAATACTGCATATCCATAATTCCGCAGTGAAGAGCAATGGTTTGCACTTGCAGATGGGTTGTGTCTAGGAGATGCATTGCATGTTTCATACGTTTTTCTCGGATGTATTCGGACACTGTTTTTCCGGTTTCCTTCTTAAAGACTGTTGATAAATATCCGTCACTGATTCCTTGATGCGCCGCTAAAGAATGCAGCGACAGTTCTGCAGACAGGTCAGAATCTATCAAAAGCATAGTCTTTTGTACGACAGGAAGATACTTTTGCGTCATGTATGTACGTACAAGTTGACAATATGAGCAGAACATCTCTCGCATCAAAACAGTCACTTCTTTGAGGGATGTAATCTGTTCGATTTTTGCAGCAAACTTTGAAGATACGCGATCAATATAAAAAGGGTGAACGCCTCCCTGTTCTGTAGCCTTGCGCGAAAGCGTATTCATAATAATGCAATAATTTTTGGCGTTGCGGATAGGGTCCGAAATACGTTTCTCAAACATTTCTTCATTAAAAGAGGACAGAAGGAGATTTTCCTTGTGCAATTGTCCAAGCGTGATTGCTTCAATCAATTCATTTTCAAAAGAATAACGAATCTCTGTCATGTTCACATTTGCCAATGTCTCATCGAAATTATTACCATGCGAAAGAACGCTGATTGATGGTGCTGAAAAGGAAAGAAGTTTATTTACTTCCGTTATGGTAAAAGTAGGACTATGCCATATGTGTTCACAGAAAGCATCTATCATCGCAAAAATACGATCCCCATCTGTAATCACAGGAATGGAGCGATAGTATTCTTCCAAATGTTCTTTTGCACGTGGTGCAATTCCCAACTGTTCTCCCAGTTCCAATATATCTTCTGAAGAGTGTGGTAATGAAAGATAAGGACCAATAAATAGAATGTTCTG
>JAZUCE010000024.1:0-5601 GCA_045638905.1 Faecalimonas sp. | reverse complement strand
GTTGGTGCAGGTTTAGGAAAAGCAACTGAAATTCCGGAAGCTATCCGCAAAGGAAAAGAAGATGCTATGAAAAAACTTATTACAGTTTCATTAGATGCTAATGAAAGTGTTACACATGATTTAATCGGTAAATTCGGAAGCGCTTCTGTATTATTGAAGAAAGCTCCGGAAGGTACTGGTGTTATCGCCGGTGGTCCGGCACGTGCGGTTATTGAACTTGCAGGTATCAAGAATATCCGTACAAAATCATTAGGTTCTAATAACAAACAAAACGTAGTTCTTGCTACAATTAATGGATTAAGTCAAATTAAAACTCCAGAAGAAGTAGCTAAGCTCCGCGGAAAATCTGTGGAAGAAATCTTAGGCTAAGGAGGGAACTTAACATGGCAGAATTAAAAGTTACATTAGTAAAATCTACAATCTGTGCAGTACCAAAGCACAAAAAGACTGTTGAAGCGTTAGGTCTTAAGAAACTCAACAAATCAGTTGTATTACCGGACAACGCTGCAACAAGAGGTATGTTAAAACAGGTTCAACACTTAGTAAAAGTAGAAGAAGCATAATTAAAATAAGGAGGTGGCGAGAGTGAACTTATCAAATTTAAGACCTGCTGAAGGCTCAAAACACAGTGATAATTTCAGAAGAGGCCGTGGACACGGTTCTGGAAATGGTAAAACTGCCGGTAAGGGACACAAAGGTCAAAAAGCTCGTTCAGGAGCACCAAGACCAGGTTTTGAAGGTGGACAAATGCCATTATATAGAAGAATACCAAAAAGAGGTTTCACGAATAGAAATTCAAAAGACATCATTGCTATCAACTTAAATGCTTTAGAAGTATTTGAAAACGATGCAGTTGTATCTGTTGAAGCTCTTATTGAAGCTGGTATCGTTAAAAATCCAAGAGATGGTGTAAAAATCCTTGGAAACGGTGAATTAACAAAGAAACTTACAGTTCAGGCTAACGCATTCAGTGCAAGTGCAGTGGCTAAAATTGAAGCAAATGGTGGAAAAGCTGAGGTGATCTAATGCTCAAGACATTTCGTGACGCATTACGTGTACCGGAGATTCGCAAGAAACTCTGGTATACATTCTTAATGCTTATAGTTATAAGAATTGGATCACAGCTGCCAACCCCAGGTGTGAATCCGGATTATATTAAATCTTTCTTTGCAAGCCAAACGGGTGACGCATTTAACTTTTTCAATGCATTTACTGGTGGTTCTTTTGAATCTATGTCAATTTTTGCATTGAGCATCAGCCCATATATTACATCTTCAATCATTGTACAACTTCTCACAATTGCAATTCCTAAGTTGGAAGAAATGCAAAAAGACGGAGAAGATGGCAAGAAAAAGATTAACAAGCTGACACGTTTTGTGACAGTGGCGCTTGCAATAATCCAAGCTACAGCAATGGCAGTAGGATTTGGTCGTCAAGGATTACTTGTCAATTATAACTTTATCAATGTTACAATTGTTGTATTAACATTGACAGCCGGTTCTGCATTCTTAATGTGGGCAGGTGAAAGAATTACAGAAAAAGGTATTGGAAACGGCATTTCCGTAATCCTGTTAATCAATATCCTTTCAAGTATCCCAAATGATTTTGTTAACCTTTACAATTCATTTGTAAAAGGAAATATTCAAAGTGGAAAATGGCATATGGCTGTTTTAGCAACTTTAATTATCCTTTTGATTATTCTTTTCGTAGTTGTATTTGTAATCTTTTTGCAAGATGGTCAAAGAAAGATTCCAGTACAGTATTCACAGAAGATTCAAGGAAGAAAAACAGTTGGTGGTCAATCATCACACATTCCGTTAAAAGTGAATACAGCCGGTGTAATTCCGGTAATCTTTGCATCTTCATTGATGCAGTTCCCGATTCTAATTGCGACTTTCTTAGGAAAGGACATCGAAAATGGAAAAGGAATTGGATATTCAATTTTACAAGGATTGAATTCAAACAACTGGTTTAATGCAGATAAGCTGCCAGGAAGTTTAGCTGATTCATGGGGATTGATTGTTTACATCGTATTGACAATTGCATTTGCATATTTCTATACATCAATTACATTTAATCCGTTGGAAATTGCCAACAATATGAAGAAAAATGGTGGTTTTGTGCCAGGTATTCGTCCTGGAAAACCAACAGCAGACTATTTGGCAAAAATCTTAAAATACATCATTTTCGTTGGCGCGGTTGGTCTTGTAATTGTACAAGTTATTCCATTCTTCTTTAATGGATGGTTCGGAGCGATGGTTTCCTTTGGTGGTACATCACTTATCATCATAGTAGGTGTTGTATTGGAAACAATCCAACAAATCGAATCACAAATGCTTGTACGTAACTACAAAGGATTTTTAAATAGCGGAAAATAAATAATCTAAGCAATTAACCCGTAAATTTCACACTTGAGATAGTAAGAAATTTAACGGGTTAATATGCTATGTGGAGGAAACTCAGATGAAACTTATAATGCTAGGAGCACCTGGTGCAGGCAAAGGGACACAAGCGAAAAAAATTGCAGTAAAATATTCTATCCCTCATATTTCGACAGGTGATATTTTTAGAGCAAATATTAAAAATGGGACAGAATTGGGCAAGAAAGCAAAGGAATATATGGACCAAGGGCTGTTAGTTCCGGATGAATTGGTTGTGGATTTGGTTGTAGACCGATTAAATCAGGAAGATTGCGTAAGCGGCTGTGTATTAGATGGTTTCCCAAGAACCATACCACAAGCAGAAGCTTTGGATGCAGCACTTACAAAAGTAGGACAGACAGTTGACTATGCAATCAACGTAGAAGTACCGGATGCAAATATCGTAAAACGTATGTCAGGACGTAGAGCCTGCGTAAGCTGTGGCGCGACATATCATATTGTCTATGCACCTACAAAAGTTGAAAATATCTGTGATACATGTCAGGGTCAATTAATTCTCAGAGATGATGACAAGCCGGAAACAGTTCAAAAACGTTTGAATGTATACCATGAGCAGACACAACCTTTGATTGATTATTATACGAAGAAAAACATTCTCGTAGAAGTTGATGGAACAGCAGATATTGAAGATGTTTTTGCTAATATCGTTAAAATATTAGGAGAGTAATCATATGCCTATCAGTATAAAGTCCGCGAGAGAAATTGAACTTATGACGGAAGCAGGGAGAATCCTCGCTATCGTACATGACGAATTAGAGAAAGCGTTGCGTCCGGGGATGACGACAAAGGAGATTGACAGATTAGGAGAAGAAGTAATACGCAGTTATGGTTGTATACCATCTTTCTTGAATTACAATGGCTATCCTGCGTCTGTCTGTGTATCTGTTAATGACGAAGTGGTGCATGGTATTCCAAGTCATAAGCGTGTCATCAAAGAAGGAGATATTGTGAGCTTGGATGCAGGAGTTATCTATAAAGGGTATCATTCTGATGCGGCAAGAACACACGCAATAGGTGAGGTAAGCAAAACAGCGGCAGATTTAATCAAGGTTACAGAAGAATGTTTCTTTGAAGGTATAAAGTATGCGAAAGAAGGAAATTATCTTTTTGAAATTTCCGCAGCCATTGGCAGATATGCCAATGAGCGTGGGTATGGAGTAGTGCGTGATTTGTGTGGACATGGAATAGGAAGTCATCTGCATGAGGCGCCGGAAGTACCTAACTATGAAATGAACAGAAGAGGTCCGAAACTCAGAAGCGGAATGACACTGGCTATTGAACCGATGATTAATGTCGGAACATGGGAAGTGGATTGGCTGGATGATGATTGGACGGTTGTAACAAGAGATGGTTCGTTGTCAGCACACTACGAGAATACCGTGCTGATTACCGAAAACGGACCGGTACTTTTGACCTTATCAAAGTAAAGAGGAAAATGTATGCGTATTAATATAGTAGAAACAGGAATGCTTGCCAAGTCAAAAGCCGGCCATGATAAAGGTCAATTATATGTCATATATGATGTTGATGAAACATATGTATATTTGGTAGATGGCAAAATAAGAACCATTGATAAGCCGAAAAAGAAAAAAAGAAAGCATGTGCAGATTATCTGTGAAAAACACGATATCAACGGAATTGACGATGTGGCAATGAAACGAATACTAAAATTGTTTGATAAGGAAGCAGGGAGGATTTAAAACATGTCAAAAGCTGACGTAATTGAAATTGAAGGAACGGTAGTAGAAAAATTACCAAACGCAATGTTTAAAGTAGAATTGGAAAACGGACATCAAGTATTAGCTCATATCAGTGGAAAATTGCGTACAAACTTTATCAAAATCTTACCGGGAGATAAGGTAACATTGGAACTTTCTCCATACGATCTTTCTAAAGGAAGAATTATTTGGAGAGACAAATAAAAAGATGAATAAAAAGTGAAAATATGTGTTGACACAGGAAACGTGTGGATGTATACTATATAATCACGTTTCCGTGTATTTTTGTGTGTAAAAATATTAGAGTTGCGAGTTTTTAATCGGAAAACGTGTTGTAAACGTAGTTAAAGCAATGGATGAAAGGAGGATTTGACGTGAAGGTTAGATCATCAGTAAAACCAATTTGCGAAAAATGCAAAATCATTAAAAGAAAAGGAAGCATCAGAGTAATCTGTGAAAATCCGAAACACAAGCAAAGACAAGGGTAATGCCCTGCACGTAGGTGCGAAAACAATTTAGGCGGCTGTAGTACATGTAATTTATGTACTATTAATATACAGAGAAAATCCTCGATGTATATTGCTTATAATACTCGGTGTCATTTCCGAGAAAGGCTGTAGTATCTAGCAGCTGGGTACAAAAGACGTACCCCAATTTGAGACAATATTAACCCAAAAAAATTAAAATGGAGGAAAGAACACATGGCTCGTATTTCAGGTGTAGATTTACCAAGAGACAAACGTGTCGAAATCGGTTTGACTTATATCTACGGTATCGGTAGAGTAAGTGCAACAAAAATTTTAGCAGAAGCTGGAGTAAATCCAGATACTCGTTGTAGAGATTTAACAGACGATGAAGTAAAAGCAATCAGCGCTGTTATCGATGACAACTATCAAGTAGAAGGTGATCTTCGTAGAGAAATCGCTCTCAACATCAAGAGATTACAAGAAATCGGATGCTACAGAGGTATCCGTCATAGAAAAGGACTTCCTGTTCGTGGTCAAAAGACAAAGACAAACGCAAGAACAAGAAAAGGTCCTAAGAGAACTGTTGCAAACAAAAAGAAATAATAAAAATTTGAAGAAAGTAGGTTAGTTTAACATGGCTAAAAAAGTTACCAAAAAAGTGACAAAAAAACGTGTCAAGAAAAACGTTGAACGCGGACAAGCACATATTCAATCATCTTTTAATAATACAATCGTAACATTAACAGATGCACAAGGAAACGCTTTATCATGGGCAAGTGCTGGTGGTCTAGGATTTAGAGGTTCAAGAAAATCTACTCCATATGCAGCTCAAATGGCAGCTGAAACAGCAGCTAAAGCAGCATTAGTACATGGTTTAAAATCAGTAGATGTAATGGTTAAAGGACCAGGTTCAGGACGTGAAGCAGCAATCCGTGCTCTTCAAGCATGCGGTATCGATGTAACAAGCATCAAGGA
>JAZUCE010000023.1:0-5005 GCA_045638905.1 Faecalimonas sp. | reverse complement strand
AAAATGCTCGGCATAGAAGGAGTTGAGACAAATGGCAATGAGCAGGAGTGATTTTAATAATGCTCTCAGAGAGGCAGTGTCTTCTGAGTTTACCGATATTCCTACCGATGAGAGTAGCATTAACTATACTTTTTCCGAGCGTTTCATCAAGAAAATGGATAAGCTGATTCGCTCACAGAAGAAAGTGTACTACAATTTTATAAATACGGTTTCAAAGCGTGTTGCCATTATATGCTTGGTTGTCGTCACTCTGTTCACAACGGCCTGCAGCGTAAAGGCAATTCGCGAACCGATTGTGAATTTCATTACTGAGGTATATGAGACATTTACAAGGTATTTCTTTGATGGGGATACAGCTGAATCGATAACAAAAGAATTCTCAATTGAAGCGCTTCCAGAAGGCTTTAAGCAGACTGATTACACATCAAACGATATACGTATTACAAAAACGTTTGAAAATGGTGATGGAGATATTCTTAAGCTTTCTCAAACAATCACTGAAGACACAGAATATAATCTTGATGCCGAACACGGAAGTACGGAAAAGATTATTGTTTCTGGAAAGGAAGTATACATTATCAACTCAGACGAAGTAACTCAGGCCGTTTGGATTGAAGATACCTATATGTTGAGAATAACCTATTACGGTACCATTAGTATTGATGAACTCACCGTTATAATCGAAAGTGTTAAGTAAAAAAGAGTGCGGAACTTAAAAAAGTTCCGCACTCTTTCTAATAAGAATCTGTTTTTTGATAATTGATTTCGTCTGCTGCGCCGCCAGTTCCGTAGATCTTATATACTACTGTTACCCGATATGTACCAGATGAAGATAACTGATAGGTCCGAGTACCTTCATAGCTGTACTTGTTAATGGTGTCAACCCACTGATCGTCAGTTGTTCCAATATCTACACGGGACCAAAATAGTCCTAAAACTTTCTTTTCAATATATGTTGTAATCACGGCCTTAGTTGTGGTGCTTGGATAACCGGAATACTCATACGAAATTGTCATCTTGCCACTACTATTGATATTCATAGCAGTTGTAGTGGACAGCGTGTTGTTGTAACGAGGGGTGATTTCTTCCGGTGTTGCTGCAGATGCAGAAAACGAGCATAGCGGAACAATAGATACACATAGCGTTAAAACAATGGCAAAGATGCGCATGATCAGCTTATTCATTTTCTCATCTCCTTTCTTTGATAAATTAGGAAAAGCTTTTACCCTTTCCTCCATAAGTACAACAACATGATTCAAGATATGGGTGACAAAAAGCAGTCCATTTTAATCCAATAATACAATAAATAAATGACCTATAAACAGGCAACAAAAAAATATAAGATTTTTGTAACCTGTTTATAGCTTTGCATTGTTGTATATATGTAAGACGAAATCTCGAGAAAAGTTTTGCAAAATAAATTAAGGTTGGTGATATAAAGAATCGTCTTACTTTTGAGGCTTATTGAAAAATAATATGTATAAAGGTGACCTGTTATGAGTGATAAATATGCTAAAATCGGCAGACAATTCAGTGCTTTCATTAGACATCATACGCTGTTTTGTATTGTAATTATTATTCTTGCATTAATTACAATATTTATTTGTTTTCCTCGCAATGTGAAAAATCTGTTATACGAAAGCGACAAGAGTACAGTTGTTGAAATAGTAAAAATCGCAGATGAAGAAGCGAATATGCAAAAGATTACAATAAATTCCGAACAGCAAAAAGAATTGTTTGAATTATGCAAAAAAAGTTATGTGCGACTAAATTTGTTTCACAAAGATTATGTAAATTCAAATACAATGGGGTACTTAATTGTTTTATCTGATAATCAAGATACCATTCATTTTCTTTCATCCGATATTATTTCTATCAATGGCATTCAATATAAAATATACGGACGAACTTTATCAACAGAATTCAAATTGATTATCGAAAGTGAGGAATAATATATGAAAAAATTATCATTATTATTGTGTTTAGTTATGCTGATTAGTTGCTTTGGAACAACAATTTCTGCATCTGCAGCGGAACCCAATGCTGAAGAAAGCATTGTTATGCCTGACTTAGGTATTGATGCAACAGAAGTATCCAATGATACAGCTGCTGAGATTGAAGCGCTGCTTTCAAGAATGAATGATCTTGCGATTCAATCAAACGAACTGAGAAGTGATACAACAACACGTTCTTCTACAGTAAATGAGGAAATTTCATCAATTCAACAAGAGTATGAGGATTTGGAAAGCGAAGCAGAGGAGCTTGGTTGTGTTTTTCTAACCGATGAACAAGCAATTCAATATGTTTATGGTGAAACTTTACCAGCCAATGCAACAAGAGCATCAATCTCATATCCTGAAATTTCGGGTATTAAGTTTGCAATTACATATTATACATATAATGGAAACAAAATGGCTAAATGTATTGCAACACAAGATCCTAATAAGACAAGTAAATTGGTTAAAAACTATGATACTGTAGAGATGTATAAAGACACTACTTTTAGTGACTTAGCACAAAAAGGGATTAGAATGACTGCCACAAAACTTGGAAGTTATGTTTTAGGTTCGCTTGCTAATGGAAAAGTTACTTTTGTTGTTAATGCTCTCTCACAATTGCCCGGTACAGTTTTTCCATCAAGTTCTTCGTCATCTAAAGCAAAATTAAGCTTGACAGTTTCTACGAACTCAACTGTTGTTCATATTTGGCGATATATTAATGATAATTACTATTTTAGAACGGCATCTGTTAAAGCTGCAATAAATGAAACTTGGGTATTACGTGATGTAAATGGCAACCATTATACGAAAACACATTCTTACACATCATATAGCAGTTATTATGATGACAATGCTCAGGCGGTCGCTGTAAGTTCTAATCAGTCATATGGTATATATCAACAATATAAAACGCAAGGCTTATTAGGAATTTATTTCCAGAAGCAAGAAGTAAGCCCGTTTACTGCTGCACTACCAATACATTTTGCATCTTAACAGTTGATTTTACTGTGGTTATATTGGTAAATAACTAAAAGAGAACACGCACTATGGTTTAAATCATAGTGCGTGTTTTCGTAGTATTTTAAAGTTTATAACTGAGCCATTTTGAAGTGTAAGTATCAAAATAAAATCTTGTTCCAGACTCATTTTCAACGAACCTGTCAAAAACGCGGTATACTCCTCTGCGATCGTTTCGCAAATCTGAGTCTGGAGAAATTGGTTCAACCCAAACTTCAATATACTGATTTATTTCCAGTCTGGAGAGAGGCTTACCCAATGGATATTGGGGTTCCGCATAAATCGGTGGAGCAACGAACAGTTCATCTGAATCTTCAAAAGAAATTGTTCTACCTTCCGAGGAGAGCAGTTGGCGGTCCTTCGCGTTAACGAGCAACCATCCGTATTTAGCGGACCACACTGGTTTTCCGTCGTAGATCATAAGGACCGTCCGATCAATGGGCTTTTGTGGCGATGGAACCATAACGTCCTCCCTTCCCAGGAGGTAATCAACTGTGACACCATAAAAATCAGCCATCTTTATGATCGCTTCAACCGGTGCAGCCTTTCGTTGTGCTTCCCATGCGCTAAGAGTGGGTTGAGAGATGCCAAGCTTTTCAGCCATATCAGTCAGCTTGATTTTGTTCATCAACCGTGCTTCTCTATATCGTTTTGGCATCCACTCACCACCTTTTCCATATTTTAATTTAGCATCCTAAGGGCTGCGTTTTAACAATTATTGATTGACAACATACATTCCACTAAAGATATCAAGAATCGAATCCTTTGATCTGGCAATACCGATATCTGTCAAACGGATTTCCGTTTCTCGCATCTGCTCAATAAAAGCGCTGATGTCCAGTGCGATGGACTCTGGCACAATTATCTTTTGGTCTTCCCGAATGAGCTGGAACAGACGGAATACATCCAAACGATGTTTCTTAATATCACGAGAGTTCACGTGCATTCCTTGGGCTTTCTTTTCCTTCAGGTCTAGCCAAGCCTTCATTTTCAAAGGAATGATGTGCTCTGCATCCAGAATAGAAACACCATCCGCTTCAGTGCGGCCATCCAAAATAAAATGGTAGTAATCATCATTCAAAAGGATAGCAGATAAGCTCGACACCTCATCATCAATATGTAAAGGCATAAGATGGGTATCGTATTGCAGCTTCACATTGTTCTGGGGTCTTGAAAACAATTCAATCATTTTCGGGTATGCAGAGTTTGTGGGTTCCACAAATCTGTAGAACTCGGGTTTTCCATTACTGCGTTGTCTGGCTTGATATCCGCCAGCCTCAATGAAGTCCCAAAATGCTTTTGCGAATTCTGTTGTTAGAGCTTCAACAATGAGCACCATATCGATGTCTACAGTCTGCCGGAAGTCAAGACCTGCATCTGTCATAAGCAGATCGCAAGCAAAACCACCAATCACCATATACTGTTCTTTATATTCACTGAAATGATCTCTAAAAATATTTATTCCGTTTACCATATCTCTATCTCCTCGTTATTCCTCGTCTTTTATTGGAAGTTCGTGCTTTTCGCGAATATCATCCAAACCCATTTGAATGCGCTCATTTGAATTATTTTCTAAACTTAGCAGTAAGGAAATATCATCTACCTGCCCATTGTTAGAAAGAAGCGAAGGGTCATAGCACCAAACCTCAATCACATAGCCACCAAAATCTTTGAAATTTTGTTCTGTTAGAATTAAATCCACAGGGATATCTGCAGCGGCCTTTTTTGAAATAGCAAGAGCTCCATCCTGCTCGTTGGCCCCGACCATTGTTAGTGCGGACAATGCCAACAGACCGGAACGAAATTGTGCGAGCGTAGACACCGGATGCTTTACATAGATATATCGATCGACCGGATTTCTCAGTCTGGAATATCCCTTTTTCAAAAACTCGGGTCTCTCATAAGCGAGAGAAAGCCACTTGTTAGTTCCTTCTGCTCGGATCTCAATCAGTCCAGATGCAGAAAGGTCATTAACCGCTCTGGTACAA
>JAZUCE010000022.1:0-17732 GCA_045638905.1 Faecalimonas sp. | reverse complement strand
CTTATAATGTGCTGTCAGGTTGTTTCGCATACCATCTAGTTGTTCGGCTGTCTCTACTATGTATGGGTCTGTCTTTGTCCCTTTCCCCTTGTATTCTGCTGCTGAGACTGTAATATTAATGCTCCCTAAAACAGTCAGCACAAATAACATCATTGCAAGTAAACGACTCATAATTTTTTTCATGATTACATTTCCACCTTTCTTTCCTTCTCGCCATTTTGACTTTTCATTTTGCGTATAATTAGAAACATTGTGATTACACTTCCGATAACAGTCAATATGATTAACAGACAAAGTAACACTATCAGAATCAATTCTGTAACGCTTACTTTCATTAACGATTCTTCGTCTGTTACACTTACTTCTACAGTATCTGGTCCATTAACATCTTTAACATCTTCTGTGGCATCCTTACCGTTTGTAATTTCGTCTTCTCCTGTTCCTTCTGAGGTATCATTTCCTGTGCTTGCTGTTACTTCTTGTACCACGTATGCTGATGCATCTTTTGTTGCCACAAGTCCTTTGATTTGTGGATATGTTCCATCTGCAACTGTCCAGTTGGATAAATTTTTAAATGCGGCATTCATTTCCGCTTGACTCGCCGCTGCAAATCCCATCTCCAATCCACCTGGCTCATTTGTTATATAGTTATTATTTTTTACGTTTCTATTTGACTGTGCATTCTTTCTACCTTCAATTTTTGCAAGCGTATAACAGTTCGTTGAAACATCTACACTTGTTCTTGTCGTTGCGTCTGCGTGATTCTTCGCTCCTAGAAAACATCCTGTTTCTTCTGTTTTAACCGTTCCCTCTGCCCAACAGTCTGTAACAACACCTGTTGCATTTTTCGTTTCATATGCACCTCCGATAAATGCTCCTGCATGTGTTGAACTGCCGCTAAACGTTCCGCTGTAAAAGCTCGTACTTACTGTCGTCGTGGTTCCATTACCTAAATTAGCAATCAATCCTCCACTGTGCCATGCTCCGGTACATGTTACATTTGCATAGGAATAACATTTACTCACTTTACCTCCTTTAAGCAAACCAATCATGCCGCCTGTTTGATTAGAAGATGATGTAACTGTTCCACTTACTCCACATCCGGTAACAGTAACACTTTCTCCTATTGCCACAAGGATTCCTGTTGCTTGGTCATCGACACCAGGATTAATGGAGTAATCCGAATTTTGCTTCCAATATCCCTCTACCTTGTTAACTACCGTAGCATCTAAAATCAAAATGTTTTTGAAAGTCGCATTCTTTGCAGTTCCAAACAATCCCGCTTCCCAGCCTGATGTTCCGTTTTCCTTATATCCAGACCATTTGTCAGCCTTTGTAGCACCTGCCGGTGCAACTGTTATTTTTAAATTTTTAATTGCATATTTAGGTTTTCCGCTGGAGTCGAGATCACACGAAAAACTTCCTTTAAATGGCTTTGCCAGATTTCCAATTGGTTTGAAATTAGCAACTCCCGACATATCAATCGTATTCCCTAACTTATAATGTGCTGTCAGGTTGTTTCGCATACCATCTAGTTGTTCGGCTGTCTCTACTATGTATGGGTCTGTCTTTGTTCCCTTTCCCTTGTAATCTGCCGCTGATACTGTAATTCCTGTCATTTGGATTACACTGCACATCATAACAACAGTCAAAATACTACTTATTACCAGTCTCAAATGCTTTCTCATATATTGCCTCTCCTCCAAAAATTTATATATTTTACTACCTTATTCGTGCATCTCATAAATACACATTTTTTTACATTTTATACTTTATCATCTTTCAAAACCATTTTCTTCCTTTATATTGAATTGTACTTGTCCATTTTTCATTTGTGTGATATGTTGACTTTATAATTATATTTTATTTTTTATGCAAGGGAAGGTGTCAGATGACTGCATTATTTTATCAAGCAAGTAACAGAGTAGATTCTTCAACTGGTTTTCGTTATAACATTCATACGAAATCGACAAACAAGGTGACCGTACACTATCATGACTATTATGAACTTTGTTTTCTTCCGCAAGATAGTTGCGAACATCTCGCCAACAACGAAGTTCTTCGTTTGCCACGAGGCAGTTTGATTTTCATACGTCCTGAAGATCAGCACGATTTCATAAATCCCAAGCTGAAGACAGTGACCATTATCCATATTGCCGTATTTAAAAATATTATCGACGATCTATTTATGTTTTTAGATGGCGTTTTTCCGGCTCAAAGACTTTTATCTAACAAACAGCCACCGTATGTAGTCTTGAATTCTTTTGAGATACAAAAAATCACCAACTTGCTCAACAACCTCAATCGTATTCCACCTGAAAAAACACAGAAGAAAGCACTACATATGCGTTCTATTTTACTTGATATTTTTACATCATATTTTACAGAGAAAAAACTCTCTACTCCTTCAACTGATGACAACGTGCCACCTTGGTTATTAAAAACCTGTGAGCAAATGCAAAAAGTCGATAACTTTTCTCAGGGAATCGATCGCATGGTTGAATTGTCTGGTGTTACCAAAGAATGGCTATGCCATTCCTTGAAAAAATATTATAATTGCACTCCTTCAGAGTTTATTAATAATATCCGACTAACCTATGTAGCCAATATGTTAATCTACTCTGACATCAAAATTGTTGACTTATGCTACTCTAGTGGTTTTTCTACTATGAGTTGGTTTCACTCTCAATTTGACCAAAAGTTCGGTTGTTCACCTGGTCAATTCAGAAAAGAGCACCGCTTTGTCCCAACTGACAACCCGAACTAGATAGAAAGGACTCAATAAATGAAAAAAATAGTAGCAATTTTGTTGTCAATCACATTGTTTTTTGCTTGTATAATTAAGATATCTGCAAGTGAAACATACAAGGCGAGTACATATATTGACGTAATAAAAAATACTGATGATACTATACATGTCTTACTATATATTTCAACATACACTGATATGAATATCGCAGGCATGCATTTCACAATTAATTACTTATATGATTACGATAATTCCATATTTCCGCTTCGTCTAGTTGAAAATTTTTCCAATTATGATGAACGTTTTTGCAATCCTCTAATTGGATACAATTCTGATTCAGGCAGCCTTAACTATGTATGGTCTGATTCACCCGTATATGTGTCTGCTGATGAAGAAATATTACTAGCCGAATTATCTTTTGACGTTGCATTGGATGCCCCTGACGGAGAATACCAATTCCAGCTTCATTGTTCTGAATTTTATCGCACACGAACCGAGAATGACTCAGGTACCAGTGAGACTATTGATGTTCCTATTGCCATTGTTTCAGAATATGTACCTATTTGGCTTGGCAAAAAATTAAGCACATACGGAACTAATTTTGAAATTGTTGTTAGTGGAACAAAAAAGAAAACACTTGATATCTTTGTCAACAAGAATGTCTCTATCGACTACTGCTATATAGAAGATTCTAGCGTCGCACAAATTACCAACATTGAGAACTACGATGATAATAGTGGCGCACGAATTAGCATCATTGGTAAATCTATTGGTTCAACCAAACTGAACATAGTCGGTGGATATAACAACAACGAGGAAACCACTGTATCACTTAAAGTATTTGCTCGTTCACCTTGGATCTTAAGCGTGAAAAGTCCACCTGTTAAATCAAGCTATATTCCTGGGGAAACATTGGATCTCTCTGGACTCATTCTGCAATTGGAATATGATAATGGAGACACAGAAGAAATTCCATATTCAGAAAATACAAGTTCCAATTTCACCATTGGTTCCTATGATTTTTCGACTATTGGCAGCAAACGAATCAAAGTAACTCACAGTGGTTTATCTACCTATCTAGATATGGTAGTTGTTAGTACTACTGACCCCATTCCTCCAACCAATATGATTCGTGGTGATATGAATAAGGACAATCTTGTAACCGATGCGGATGCTATTTATCTGCTGTATTACACGTTTTTTCCTAACGATTACCCTCTGAATCAAAATGGAGATTTTAATGGTGATGCGTTTATAACAGATGCAGATGCTATTTATCTGCTATACCATACATTTTTCCCTAACGATTATCCAATATAGATAATGCATTGAAATAATTCATGAAAGGATTTTACATATGAAATATCAAATAACCACATTTAAAAAGATAACTTTAGTTGCCTTTACCTTACTGTTGTCTAGTTTAGTTGCAATTTTTTCGCCTTCGATAGTTACTCACGCCGCCTCCGCTTCTCTCTCAGCATCTTCTAGCAGTGTGAGTGCCGGAAGCACTGTTACTTTTACAGTAAACGTAAGCGGAGCGGAGAACGTTACCTCCGCTGCTGTCGTGGTCTCCTACGGAAACAAGCTGGAATTAGTGTCCGGAGAATGGCTAAAATCTGGGTTGGCAGACTTTAATTCATCTACAAAACAAGGGGCTCTTGCTTTTACTTCTGCCGGAAGTATGAACGGCAACCTATTTCGTGTAACATTACGCGCTAAATCTTATGATGCTTCTGCGCAATCCGTTAGCATTAACGTAATCATCCGAAATGGTGCAACAACAATTTATTCACAAACAGTATCTTCTAACGTAAAAATTGTATGTGGTTCTCATAGCTACGGTAACTGGTCTGCCGTTTCTAACGCAGGTTGTTCCACTGGTGGACGCGAGCAACGGAGCTGTTCTGTATGTGGTAGTGTAGAAACCCGTAACACAAAGGCATTGGGACATAGTTGGGGTAGTTTTTCTGAAACAAAGGTTCCAACCTGTACTACAACGGGAACACAAACTCGTACCTGCAGCCGCTGTAATACAAATGAAACAAAATCTGTAAAAGCAACTGGTCACTCTTATGACAAACTAAAGGAAACCAAAGCACCAACCTGTACAGAAACCGGTGAGAAAACCGGAACCTGTAAAATCTGTGGCAAAAAGGTGACCGAAGCGATAAAAACAACTGGTCACAAATTCGACAACTGGCAAGAAGTCACTACTCCAACGTTCTCTAAAGCAGGCTCTGAAAAACGTGTCTGTTCAGAATGTGACGCTGAAGAAACTAGAGAAATTGAAGCTCTTGGCTACGAATTCATTACCCCTAGCACTGTAAAAGATTCTGTGTTTGTATACTATGATGTTACTTCTTCAGTAAAGCAAGAAGAACTGACCTCTAAAGGATACGTAAATGCCAAATTCGCCGTGCCATCCGGTACGGGTTCTAATGTTCGCCTATACTTTGTAACAGATGATGGCACATTAGAGGAAATAGCCGCTACTGTCTCTGAAGATGGCAGCGCAACGGAAGCCCAGATTACCAAACTCGGCACTTATGCTGTATGCAAGATTCTTGATGGCGCTTCCGACGTTAGAGTCGAAAATATTCCTGATGAAAAAGAAGATGTACTTGCGGATAATGAAATCAAACCTGGCAGCTCTAGTCTTAACTGGATATGGATTGTAGTCGCAGGGTTGGAATTTATTATAATTGCAGGATATGTAGGATATTTTATTTGGAAGAGGAATTCAAAGAAATAGCGGAGTGCTTATCATCGTACTCCGCAAATAATTTGTTGGTATATTCCCCATTTAATTACTCCAAACCATCCACTATTTCCTGAATGGTTTCTTTTCTTTCCATTAGGTCATCGGATATCTTTTGAACAGAATTACCATCGTCAATGTATTATACCACACTTTTAGTCATATTGATACTATATAATAAAATACTTATGACCATGATATAAACATCGTAAATATCCATTTTCAGTTTTCACCAATTTGGAATTCTTTGACCGAAACGTCTTGAAATTCAGATGCGCTTTTGAACAAACGCTATGTAGACATTTTGAATTTCTACTTGTCATTATAATGACCTTTACATTGAATAACATTGATATTGTTATTTACTACTTCATACACTAGTCTGTCTTTTTTGTTAATTCTCCTACTCCAGCTATCAGGACTCCATTTTAATGGTTCTGGCTTTCCTTCACCTTCAAAAGGAGTCCGTTGGATCTCTTTAAGTAGTTTATTAATTTTCTTTAGTGTCTTTTTATCCGTCGCCTGCCAATACAAATACTCCTCCCAGGCGTTTTCTGAAAATGTAATTTTACTCACTCTCCATCGCCTCCAGTTCTTCCATAGTCTTTTGTACAATCTTCCCCTCTTTAATCTGCTGTGTCGACTCTTTTATACTTTCCATATTTTCTTTTGAATAAAACGGATCTCTAGGTGCAATGATTTCAAAAGGAATTTTTCTGTCGCGCAATGCTCTTTTTGCATAAATCATAAAAAATGTCGTGATATTCATTCCCATCTCTGCACACATATCATCTAATTCTTTTTTCATTTTATCTTCAATTCTTAAACTTACTGTAGTCATATTAATACCTCCATTTTTAATACCATGTAATATATTATATTATTTTTCTTTCATTATATTACATTTTTACACAAATTTCAATGTAGATATTCTACAATCATAGGCATCCCTCCAATTTTCAGTTTTCATCAATTTGAAATTTTCTGACTGAAACGTCTTGAAATTCAGATGCGCTTTTGGGCAAACGCCATTTTGACACTTTGAATGATTTAAAACAAATCCGCGCCATGTTGTGATGTAAAAAAATTGTAGCATATTGCCACTATATTTATCAACAAATAGAATGTTGATAAATGCTCATTTTTTGTTGAAAAAGTGTGGATAAGTACAACTTATCCACACTACAAACCTAAAAACCCTATTCAATTACACTACACCCTTCTGCAGCATCACATTTGCATAAACTGCTGCTTCGCTTGTTGCGATAATGCAGTATACTTGTCGAGCTTCGTCGTAAAAGTCAAAACGATCAATATTGCCTACCGCTTCTGCTCCACGTTCATCATATTTTGCAACAATCTCCTTATATGTGTCCCAGATAGGTGTTGCAATCTTGCCTTTGTCACACTCCATGAGTTCCATTAACTGTACCGGCTTATCTGTATAGGTATCCAATGGAAATACCTGCAAAATAGCATCCAATATCTCCGGCACTCCATGTCCATCCATACGGATGACAATC
Organism: Faecalimonas sp.; assembly: GCA_045638905.1. Taxonomy (GTDB): domain Bacteria; phylum Bacillota; class Clostridia; order Lachnospirales; family Lachnospiraceae; genus Faecalimonas. The sequence goes on along the minus strand of JAZUCE010000022.1, from coordinate 10,699 downwards.
GCATCCTTTCCCATAGATTCTGATGGAAAGTTTCCGTCTGCAATTACAAGCCGGTCACTGTGTCCCATTTCACATAACACCTTCAAAAGTTTAGGAGATAAAATCTTTGGAATTCCTTTTAACATCTTTTATCCCTCTCCTATTTGTAAAATGGTCCATATGTTTCGCATGCTCTGTAGTCAGCTGCTTCTTTATCCATACCAAATGCATTCCATGCCGCCGGTCTGAAGATTTTTTCTTCTAGTACGTTGTGCATACATACCGGAATACGAAGCATAGAGCACATTGTAATTAAGTCAGCACCGATGTGTCCGTAAGAAATTGCTCCGTGGTTTGCACCCCAGTTGTTCATTACTTCGTAAGCTGTCTTAAATGGGCTTCCTTCTTTACCATCACATCTTGGTGCAAACCAAGTGCATGGCCATGTATAGTCTGTTCTCTTCCATAACACATCAGATACTTCATCTGGTAAGTTAACTGTCCAGCCTTCAGCAATTTGAAGTACTGGTCCTAACCCTTTTACTAAATTCAAACGAATCATAGTTGCAGGCATTTCTGCTCTTGTCAAGAAACGAGATGAGAATCCGCCACCACGGAAATATCCGTTGTCTGCTGCGTTCCAGGTAGTTGCTGCCATTACTGTATCTTGATCAGCCTGTGTCATTTCATACCAAGGTTTCATGACTGCATTTCCGTCAGCATCTTTTACTTCACCACATGCATCAAGACAACAAGCACCTGAGTTAATTAAGTGAATAATACCGTCAGAAGCTTTTGCTTTTCCTTCGATCTCATATCCTGTTACGCGTTTGATTGCATCTCCACTCCAATATGTACGAACATCCGCAAACATTTGCGCTCTGTTTGTAAGGAGTTTCATGAATAACATACCCATACCATTTAATACGTCATTTTCAGTTGCAAGAATGTATGGTTCTCTTGCTCCATTCCAGTCAAATGAAGTATTCAATACTGCTTCCGCAAAGTCACCGTTTGGATAGAAGTCTGTCCATTGTCTCTGTCCTTGGAAACCAGCTGCAATTGCATTGTGTCCAACGGCTTCTTCTTCACAGCCTGCAGGTAGATTTTTGTTACCATTCATTAAATCTTTGATAATAACAGCCATTTTTACAACGAACTCAAACTGTTCATCTTTTACTTCATCACTCTTTCTTACAGAGTCTGGGTTCTTATCAAAGCCGATAATGCATTTTTCTTTTGCCCATGCCAAAGCCTTTTGATATTCTGCTTCATCATAGATGCCTTCTGTCATACGACGAATAATTTCCACCTCATCCACAGATTCTACACGAAGTCCAAAATAGCTCTCTAAGAAATCTGAATCGATGATAGAACCACCAATACCCATACAGATAGAACCAATCTGTAAGTATGATTTTCCTCTCATAGTTGCTGTAGCCACAGCCGCACGTGCAAAGCGGAGTAACTTTTCTTCTACATCCGCCGGAATCGTTGCATCGTCAATATCCTGAACATCATGTCCATAGATACCAAATGCAGGAAGTCCCTTTTGTGCATGAGTTGCAAGAACAGATGCTAAATAAACTGCACCCGGTCTTTCTGTTTTATTGCATCCCCAAACAGCTTTAATTGTTGTAGGGTCCATATCCATTGTTTCTGAGCCGTAGCACCAACATGGTGTTACTGTAAGTGTAATTGCTACGCCTTCTCTTCTAAACTTTTCTTCACAAGCAGCTGCCTCTGCAACACGTCCGATTGTTGTGTCAGCGATAACAACCTTTACAGGCTCACCGTTTGAATATTTTAAGTTTTTCTCAAATAACTCCTTTGCAGCCTGTGCCATTCCCATTGTTTGGTCTTCCAAACTTTCACGAACCTTAAGTGGTCCACGTCTTCCGTCAATTGTTGGTCTGATACCGATTACCGGATATCCACCGATCAATCTGCTTTCTGCCATTTCAATCACCCTCCTATAAATAATGAGTTTTGTGTTATTATCCTCATTTTATCATTGCTTCCCTACTGTTAATAGTGATATAATGGCAAAAAGTATAACAATATTCACTTTTTAGGAGATATTATGCATTACACAAATTATCATGAATCCGTACAACGTGGAACAATGGATTTCCCACTTGAATTTTATCATGTTACCCCAAACCACCCTCAATATCTCATGCGCATTCATTGGCATGTGGAATTTGAGTTTATTCGCGTGCTGGAGGGAAACCTTTTATTAACTATAGATGAGCAAGAATTTAATATTGAGGAAAATTCCTCTGTGTTTATCCCCTCAGGTGCTTTGCATTCTGCCATTCCGGAAAATGACTGCGTTTACGATTGTATTGTTATGGACCCAAACATGCTATTGAATAAATCGGATACCTGTCGTAAATTTATTCAGCAGCTTATGAACCACGAGTTGGAAATTCAATCTATCTATGATGAAACTTATGACAATATCCACCAGATTATGTGGTGTCTGTTTGATGCTCTATCCTCTAAACCTACCGGTTATCAATTACTTGTTCAGGGGGCTTTATACCAATTTTTCGGTGTAGCAATCTCGGAAGATTATCGTTCCGAAATTTCATTGCGCACCAAACGTGATTTAAAACGTATTACACAATTAAAAACTGCGCTGGAATTTATTGAAAACTCTTATACCTCTAATATTACGTTGAAGGAAATGTCCGACAGTGTGCAAATGACACCGAAATATTTTTGCAGATTCTTCCGCGAGATGACACAACGTTCTCCGGTTGACTACTTAAACTACTACCGCATTGAAAGAGCATGTTATTTACTTTTGACTACAAACCAGTCCATTACAGAAGCGGCATATAACACAGGCTTCAATGACCTAAGCTATTTCATAAAGATTTTTAAAAGATATAAAGGAGTGACACCGAAGCAGTATGTTAGATAAGTATAAAAAAGTGTTGCTGGAGCTAGTGCTCCAGCAACAACTTTGTCTACAGTCTGAAATGACTAGCTTTTTTGCTAGTCATCTTTATTTTATACCCAACGATTGATTCAACATCAGTGTACTGTATAAAAACAGCACATCTGCGTCTTTAAAATCCACGTATTGCCCCAACATATCACTCGAAATATAACGCAAATCCACCAATACTATCTCCGAATATCCTGACATTAACAGTGGTGCGATACTAGAGCCAAAAGAATCTCGGAACAAAATCAAACGCTTTCCCCCCGTATTCTTTGGGTCCTTCATTGTAACAATTGGCTGGTTGCCGGACAGAAACAATTCATACGCATCCTTGCCCTCTGCTTTATCCATATCATAAACAGCCTTAGCCCCTTCTACGCTTACTCTCTCCAGAACATCGTTTGTAAGATATGAAATAGTTTCCGGTCGGCACTCTAGTGCTGACTGACCTACGTATACACCGTTAAATGTATGTTCACATATCTCCTTCTTATAATCTGAAGTTAATACCGTTCCCATTTCGTTTGCAAGCCTGTCTGCCACATCCAAGATGCACTCCTGTCTCCAGTGAGTATCCGTCTGATAATAATCGTCTGCGGAAAGCAAGTCTGCAACCTCAATGTACTTCGCAAAATCCATACCTTGTTTCACATACTCTGCAAAGGCAGCATAATCCAACGAGAGATACCCATTTCCCTCTGCCAAATATCGATTCTTATCCGGAATAACAGCCAGATACACTTTGTTATCTTTGAAATAGTGTTCCTTAACCTTTGCAAACACCCCAAGTGCATGGTCAATCATCTCCTCATGCATAGGGTACTCAATTTTAGAAATATGCCCGTCTGCCACATAGATTCCATTGTTATCCTTCTGCATGAATACACCTGTCTTAACATATGCTTTCACACGTCTCCATACGTCCCTCATTGGAAACGTATCCACAGCGTACTCCTCAAACTCAGATGAGAACTTCCCGCTCAACACACGCTCCGTGGTCATCTCAGGAAACTTTGCAAGCACTCTTCGCTCCGATTCGGAATACTCTGCCTTCTCGCCCATAATATTCCACAGAGATATCCCTATGAAAAATCCCGCAATTAAAAATACGGTCAAACAATTCATCTTCTTCATTTTACCACTCCTCCTTAAAAGCGAAAATACAGGAATGGATTAAATGAACCATCCACCAAATATGCCGTAATCACAATAAGTAACAATAATAAAACAAGCGGCTCCGCATACTGTGCAATCTTGATTTTCGAAACGATTTTTTTCGGAATCGGTGTTACACCCAACATCGCCAGTACAAATACAAGTCCATAGCTTCTTAGATAGTACATCGTTTCAGCTGAAACTAATGGTAAGCTACCACTACCAAACATTCCTCCAAGGTCTGACAACACTTGTGGTAGAGATGTGGCATTGAATATCACAAAGCTAATCACTACTGCCAATAACACATAGCATCGTGACAGCAACTTAGAATTCGTTAAATACTTTAGCAAAAATATCTTTTCAACCACAAGTAAAACAGCAAAATACAATCCCCAAAGGATAAAATTCCATGCCGCTCCATGCCAAAAACCAGTCAGCATCCACACAACGAAGATATTAAATAAATGTCTTCCTACAGACACTCTGGAACCACCTAGCGGAATGTATACGTAATCTCTAAACCAATTCCCTAAAGATATATGCCACCTTCTCCAAAACTCCGTAATACTTTTAGAAATGTACGGGTAGTTAAAGTTCTCCATAAATTCGAATCCAAAGATTTTCCCCAGACCAATTGCCATATCGCTGTATCCGGAGAAATCAAAATAGATGTGAAGCGAGAATGCAATTGCATACATCCAGTAAAACAGTACACTTTTTTCACCAGATTGCCGGAAATTATCACAAAGCTCTCCTAATACATTTGCAATCAAAATCTTTTTGGACAGGCCAAATACAAATCTTCTGATTCCTTGTGCTACCTTGTCTATACTGTGTTCTCTATGTTCCAACTGTATTGCCACATCCTTGTAACGCACAATCGGACCTGCAATAAGTTGCGGGAACATAGTAATATAGGTGGCTAAATGAATCGGATTCCTCTGCGCCTTCACCTGTCCACGATACACATCAATATTGTAACTGAGAATCTGAAAGGTATAGAAACTGATTCCTATCGGGAGCGCAATGTGAAGTAGCGGAATCGAAAGTCCTGTAACCCGATTGATGTTGTCTATGAAGAAATCCGTGTACTTAAAATATCCTAACGCCCCCAGAAAACAAAGCAATGCAAGCACAAGATACCCTTTCTTGTGTTTTGCATCCTTTTCCATCAAAATACCTAGAGCATACCCAATTGCAATGGTTACAAGCATCAAAATAACGAGTCCTGGTTCTCCCCATGCATAAAACAACAGACTCGCAAGCAATAAGATGATATTTTTCATTTGCCTTGGTACCAGAAAGTACAAGACTAATACACAAGGCAAAAAATAATACAGAAATGATATACTAGAAAATAACAATTTTATTCTCCCGTTTGTTCTTCAAAATTTTTAGGACTCATAAGGAAAAATACTGTATTGCCCTCATTTTCAACCGTAAGTTCCTCTGCTTCTGTACAGATATTCCAACGCAGATTTGCATTGTCCTTCAGTGTTGAAATAAACGCATCTACATCTGCTCCGTCTTCCAACACAAAAATGTAACCAACAAATGGAATGGTTCCCATCATAGGGCTAAACATAGCGCCTTCTTTAAACCCTGTAATCTCTGCATTGTCAAAACCTGCCAAATAACCTGGTTCAATTACATTTGCGCCACCCATAAACGGAATAATTTCATTTCCAATGAGACGTTCTGCAACCTCCTGTGCAGTTCCCTCCGGATTTTTTTTAAATGCGTCAAGTAAAATTTCACCGACAGTTTCCGGTTTCTTGGTTTCTTCCTTTTGAGTTTCTTCTTTTTTTTCTTCCTCTTTTGTATTGCCGCAAGCCACCATACTAAGCATCATGATAGCGACTAAAAATAATGCAACAATTCTTTTCATTTTCAATACTCCTCTCTTACTTTTTTCATCAACATCATACCATATAAAACAAATTCCATTCAATATGTATTATTTTCCACTTTTCTATTTGCCATACAAGAAAGGGGTTGTAACCATCTGATTACAACCCCTTTTGCTTTATTATCTTCCCATTGTTCTTAATACTTCTTCTACTACACGACGCACAATTGCATCTGTATCAGCTTTCGGCATTACGCCACCTTTTCCAACAGAACCGAAAAGTTCCATCTTCTTCATACTTTCCTGTTTAATAGCTTCTACAGCTGCAGGAATCAAATCGATGATACCCTTGTTCATATCTGTGAAACGGCTGAATTCTGCTTTAACAGCAGCTACGTTAATATCGGTAAAGATATTTACCTTACTGATACCTTCTTTAATAGCCTGTTTAAAGTCATTGTCTGTAAGACCTGAACCACCGTGAAGAACCAATGGTACATCCACTGTCTTTGCAATCGTACGGATTCTTTCAAAATCCAACTTAGGTGGCAATTTGTAAGCACCATGTGCATTACCTACCGCAATTGCAAGTGCATCTACACCTGTTTTTTGTACGTAGTCTTTTGCCATCTTAGGATCTGTGAAGAATGCAGATGGATCTGCCAAATGGGAACTTCCTTCTGCAGAACCTTCATTATCTCCAACGTGACCAAGCTCACCTTCAATTGTTGCTCCGAAGGAGTGCGCAATATCTGCCATTTCTTTTACTTTCTTCACGTTATCATCATACGAGTCTGTTGAGCAATCGTACATAATGGATGTGAAACCAAGTTCAAGAGCTTTTAAACAAGTTTCTTTTTTCAAACCGTGGTCTAAATGAATAACCACCGGCACTTTCGCTTTCTTCGCCATCGGAAGCAAATAGTAAGACACTTCCTCTAATGGTCCGTATGGGAAAAGAACTTCCGCTGTTCCCATGATAACCGGTGAACCGGTTTGTTCTGCCGCTGCAATAATTCCCCTTGCGAGTTCCAAATTCACGGCGTTAAATAATCCGACTGCATATTTGCCTTTTTTCGCATCATACAGTACATCATTCATATTTACTAACATGTGCTACAACACCTCCTAGTTTTGTCTTTCAAATTGTTTGCAGTATTCTTTAATCTCCGCTTTTGTTACAAGTCCACTGGTAGCATCTGCTTTTCCAAGAGCCATAACTGCACATGCAGAACCAAACTCTAAGATTTCCGCATCAGACCATCCCTCATATATACCGATGAGCGTTCCGGCGCAGAAAGCATCCCCTGCTCCTGTGGTTCCCTTAATATAATCATCCGGCAACTTGTAAGACGGCACAACCGTATAGGTTTCTTTTGATAAACACACTGCGAACTCTGGCTTGTGAATCACAACTTTTTCTTTTACACCCAGTTCCATTAACTTGCGTGCAATCTTTTCCAAATTTTCATCCGTTGGTTCCATATCTGCAAGCTTTCCTGCTTCATTTTCATTGATAATCAGATAATCTGTATACGGCAGACATGGTAACACCAATTTATATCTGTCTGAGTTCTCACTCACCAAATCAATAGAAGTTTTGATTCCGAGTTCTTTTGCTTTCTTCAAAATGAGCTTACCGTCTCCGCGGTCCACTTTTTCCAAAAGCAAAAAGTATCCCAAGTGTAAAATCTTTGCATCTAAATTGTCAAAATCCATGTCGCTCAAACCAAAATCTGCACTTGTTCCCGGATAAGTAAAGAAGGTTCTCTGACCGTTTATGACACTCATAACCTCTGTGAAACTGGTCTTGTCACTCTCATCCACTACAAATCCGCTGACATCCACGCCGCCCTGGCTTAGCACATCGGACACATATATGCCATCTTCATCCTTTCCAACTTTACCGATGGCATGAACATTTAGCTCCGGACAAATCTTTTTCAAATCCAACGCTACATTAGGAACACATCCGCCGACTGCTTTTTCAAGGCCTACAATTTGGGTTAATTCACCGCTTTGCGGATAAGCTTTTATTTCATTTATTTTATCCACGAGAATGCTGCCAACGACAGCAATCCCGTTTCTCTCTGTCTTTCCCATAAGCCTAGTTGCACTCAGCAACAAGTGGTCCTGCAAGTTCACTTAAGAAGAACAATCTTCCTGGAATTGTTGGAATGTAAGAAGATGTAATCCATGGAGTTGTACCATAGCGAAGTGTCATCCAAAGTGACATTCCTTGCCATTGCATTCCACGTCCTAAGATTCCGTCTGCACCACCGATTGCATAATCAGCTTGGAACATAAGTCCTGGACCGATTGTATTTGCACGACATGGCACCAAAGTTGTTCTTGATTTGAAGCTTGTAAATGCGTTCTGTTCTACAGTAAGTGGGTGAATCTTTGCAGCGATTCTGTATGGTTGTGCTTTCCACTCTTCTTCAGTAGCATATTCACCTGCAAATTGTGGCTCCCAGAATGCGATGTGGCACATTCTTCCGATTCCGTAAACAAGTACTAATTTTGCACCTTCTGCTTTCAAAGCAGCAATTTTTTCCGGATATGTAGGAAGGTTTTCTTTTGTAGCAAAGTTTCTCTGGTTCTTTGGTACAGTAAGCTCTCCAAGTGGATTGAAGAGTGCTTGTTCCATTGCATATTGGAATGCACCTGAATTGTCAGGAGCTAATGTATTTCCTTCTGCATCTGCCCATTCATCCATGTTAAATGTATATACGTGTTCACAAGAAACTTTCCATTCTTGTAAGAAATATACAACCCATTTGTACATTCCCATAGGACCTACCGGAAGAATGAATGCGATTTTTTCTCCTCTTTCTTTTGCAAGCTTAATCTGCATTGCAATTTCATGTCCCATATATGTTTCAAATTCTCCAAGACTTTCACATTTGATTGGATTGAAACCATCATTCCAGTGTGCCTGTCTTTCTGTAATTTTTTCCGGTGCATCGATACATGCATCAATTTTGTCAAAATCCCATCCTGCTGGGTAAAATCCTTCAAGTGCTGAACCTTTTACTGTTGAATTAAAATTCATAATTTTTTCCTCCATTTCTTATGGTAAATATCGTTTTGTTGTACCTTTTAAATATACCTGACATTGTGTGAAACCTTCTGCATAGTCTGCTCCACATTGGAAACCTCTGTATCTGCAGCAAGTCTTCACCATATCAGGGAAGTCAATGCCATCGTGGTCGCGCATCCATACAATTTGTGATTCATGACAGTTTAACATTTCCAGTTTTTTGTCAATGTATGGTGTTACATCCACATATTCTGTCGGTTGGAAATTAACTCCACACAAGGTATCCATGTAATAAATTGGTGTGAGTCTTGCCTTTCCTTCTACCCCAACATCATAATGTGGAAGTGTTGCTGTAAAACATGCATCAAATACTAACTTTGATGTAGCCACATGGTCAGGCATATAATCGTTAGGGTCGTGCGTAATAATAAAATCAGGGTCTACCTGTTTAATTACACGAACCACCTTATCTCTGGATTCTTTGTTGTTGTCGTAGATTTCAAGGTCATCAAAACCGCCCCAAATAACCTCGAATCCTGCAAGCTCTCCGCTTCTCTGAGCCTCTTTTGCTCTCATTTCCGTCAGTTCATCCGGCATAATGATTTCATGGCCTTGATTTCCACTGGATAGATGACAAACAACGACTCTGTCTCCACGCTCTTTACATTTTAAAAGCGTTCCGGCACATGCAATTTCCATATCATCCGGGTGACACGAGATTACTAAAACTGTGTACATCGCAATTCTCCTTTCCTGTTTTACGTTTATGTTGCTTCCATTATAACGTTTTGCTCTTTACATGAGAGTGCAAAATCAGTTATAATATGTGTAAAATCAGACAAAGAGGTTTCTGTATGAAAAATAATTTTACACGCATCAGCTTTGAAAAAATATTTAATGTAGAAAAAATTATTACCATCTTCTATATGGAGTTGTCAAAGAACTTTTATTACGAGGGGGAAAAACATGACTTCTGGGAAATGGTTTATATTGATAAAGGGGAAATGCTCTGCACCGCTGACGACAAGCGTTTTATGTTAAAAAGCGGAGAAATGACGTTTCATAAACCAAATGAATTTCACAATCTTTCCGGCGACAGCAGCGTTGCTCCTAACGTCAGCATCCTGACCTTTGAATGCAAAAGCCGCGCCATGAAGCATTTTGAAGGTAAGATTTTCAGACTAAACGCGGAGGAGAAGTCTCTCCTTTCGACCTTATTTTCTGAAGGTCTGTCCTGCTATCAATTGGAGGACGAGCGAAACCCGTTCCTGCAAAAATTAAAGGTCATCAAACATGCTCCCCTCGGTAGCAGCCAGATGACCAAAAATATCTTGGAAATTTTTCTTATTAAGTTGTGCCGCAACACCGATGTTGTCACAAAGGAAATGCGCCAAAGCTATGTCATTGACGGTATTGATGTACCTTATAATGTCATGGAAATCCTCGACTATCTGAAGGAACACATTTACGGCAAGGTTACCATCCGCGACTTAGCCAAACATTTAGACAAGAGTGAAAGCACCATTAAGCAACTCTTCGCCCAGTACCGTGATGGCGGAATTATCCGCTACTATAATGCCCTCAAGATTAAAGAGGCCCGCAAGCTCATCCGCGAAGGGAAATATAATATGACACAGATTTCCGATATGCTGCAGTTCGATAATCCACAGTATTTTTCAAAATGCTTTAAGGCTGTGACCAATATGACACCAAG
>JAZUCE010000021.1:0-68277 GCA_045638905.1 Faecalimonas sp. | reverse complement strand
TCCTGAAAAATATCACGGACTCAAAGACACGGATACACGTTATCGTCAGAGATACCTCGACCTCATTATGAATCCCGAGGCAAAGGATACATTCTACAAGCGCTCAAGAATTATAACAGAAATCAGAAAATTCCTCGATTCAGAAAACTTCATCGAGGTTGAAACACCTATCCTCGTTTCAAACGCAGGCGGTGCAGCAGCACGTCCGTTCGTTACACATCACAATGCTTTGAACGAAGATTTCAAACTTCGTATTTCTCTTGAGCTTTACCTCAAGCGTCTTATCGTAGGTGGTATGGAAAGAGTTTATGAAATCGGCAGAGTTTTCAGAAACGAAGGACTTGACACTCGTCATAATTCCGAGTTCACACTCATGGAGCTTTATCAGGCATATACAGATTACAACGGAATGATGGATTTGACAGAAAACCTTTTCCGTCATGTTACACAGGCAGTTTTAGGTACAACAACTATCGTTTACAACGGTGTTGAAATGGTCCTTGGCAAACCCTTTGAAAGAATCACAATGGTAGATGCTGTTAAGAAATATGCAGGTGTAGACTTTGGTGCAATAAATACCTTAGAAGAAGCAAGAGCGATTGCAAAAGAAAAACATGTGGAATTTGAAGAACGTCACGGAAAAGGTGATATCTTAGCGTTGTTCTTCGAAGAGTATGCAGAAGAGCACTTGATTCAGCCTACATTTGTTATGGACCATCCAATCGAGATTTCTCCATTAACAAAGAAGAAACCAGAAAATCCAGAATATACAGAACGTTTCGAGTTCTTTATGAACGGATGGGAAATGGCAAACGCTTATTCAGAGCTTAACGGTCCAATCGACCAGAGAGAACGTTTCAAAGCGCAGGAAGCACTCTTGGCAGCAGGGGACGAAGAAGCCAATACAACAGATGAAGATTTCTTAAATGCATTGGAAATCGGTATGCCTCCAACAGGTGGTATCGGATTCGGTATTGACCGTATGTGTATGTTGCTTACAGACAGCGCAGCAATCAGAGATGTGTTGTTATTCCCAACGATGAAGACATTGGATAAGTAACTTAAAAAACCTATGATCTCAGAACTATTCTGATGTCATAGGTTTTTTTGTGTTTTCTAATTAATATTTGCTGATTTTTTCGAAATCAGCAGGAGAGTGTGCTGCTGACTTTGTTGTACTAGCGCTGGTGTTTTGCGCAATATCACAAGTTTTGTCAATCAATTCACCGAACCCATAAATAAGCCAAGTAGATACCCAAGCAACAAGAGGACCTACTATCATCAAAAGAAATCCCATGGCAGCCAGTTCTTCGTCTTCAGCCATAAGACTGATACCGCCAATTACCGCTGCAATTGCTTCAACATAAAATGTTATCTTTGCTAATCCTTTAATTTTACTTCCGATGTTGTCATACATAGTGATGACCTCCTTTTTTATTATTATAAAGTCATTTTATCACAATTTTAGAAAAAAATGAATCCTTAAAAGTGATGACTTATTGGGGATTTGTGTTATAATAAAAATTGTTTTAGAAGGAGGAATGAGTATGCTTTATTCAGATGAATGGTATAGACAGGGATATGTTAGCGGAAAGAGAACAAGTATAGGAAACGGTGAACCGATTGATTATAGATATTGGTACGACAATGATAAGAAAATCGGTGCAATCATAGATTTTGAGTATGCAGAAGATGCACATTATGAATTTTTATGGGAAGAATTTAGTAAATTAATTTCTGTTTGGGGAGGAGAAGAAAACTTCTTGAAGAACATGCAAAAGTTTTTCTCAAAAAAACAGCCTTATTATATATTTAGTGAGTTCTTGGATAAAAACGGAATCAAATATAAAAGGATAGTTTTTTACTAGAAACAATAACGAGAATAGAGGATAAGATAAGGAGACAATGACATGCCGGTATTTGATTTTACAAACACACCAAATGAAAATAACGAAGAGTTTGTCTGTACATACACAACATTTCATTCCAATGAAAGAGCAGCTACAGTGGAACAGCCAATTTTAGTATTAGATAACAGTGAGCGAAATTGGGAACACTATTCCTGCGGAGTATTCACAAACCAAAGTAAAAGGACTGCTTTTGAGTTCAAGGAAAAGGACGGCAGTATGAGCGCGAATATTCTACAGGTGGATGCTCGTTTTGTGTACCTTATTAAATGGCTTGGAAAGAATCATATCAATGTGCGACTTTCAGGAGAAAATCGGGAGGATGGATATGCAGTTTACAAGATTCGTGAAATGGCGTCCAGCGGAAGTGGAAAGCTTTCTGCCGAAGATGGTTTCCTACAATATATGATTGAGCGCTTATTTGCCAGCAATGCGCCACAAGGAGATTTGGAAGAGGATGAAGACCTCGACGAGACTGGAGATGATATGAAGCTTACAAGTCTTCAGAGTATCTCTGATTTTATGAGCTGCGCAGGAAAGACCTTGCCGGATAATATTAGACTGTGGGCAAGAAGAAATCTAGCAGTAGCACATTCGCATGAGGTAACTCCGGAGGAACGTCGTCATGCCCAACGTGCCCTTTCCATTATGATGAACATTCAGTGGAAAAATCATTATTTTGAATCCATTGACCCAGACGAAGCCCGCAGAATTTTGGATGAAGAATTATACGGTATGGAGCGTGTCAAACAGCGTATCATCGAAACTATTATCCAGATTAACCGTACCCATACACTTCCGGCTTACGGGATTTTGTTAATCGGACCGGCAGGAACCGGGAAGTCTCAGATTGCCTATGCAGTGGCCCGCATTTTGAAGTTGCCGTGGACTTCCTTGGATATGAGTTCTATCAATGATCCAGAGCAGTTAACCGGAAGCTCGCGTATTTATTCCAACGCGAAACCGGGTATTATCATGGAGGCGTTTTCGATGGCAGGAGAGTCAAACCTGGTGTTTATTATCAATGAGCTTGACAAGGCTGCAGCAGGAAAAGGAAATGGGAATCCAGCGGATGTGCTTTTGACGCTTCTTGATAACCTCGGATTTACAGACAATTATATGGAATGTATGATTCCAACCAGTGGCGTTTATCCAATTGCAACTGCTAACGACAAGAGTCAGATTAGCGCACCGTTAATGTCACGTTTTGCAGTGATTGAAATCCCGGGATACACGGATGAAGAAAAGAAAATTATTTTCTCGAAATTCGCATTGCCAAAGGTATTAAAACGCATGGGCTTAAATGAAGATGAGTGTGTTGTGACAGAGGAAGGCTTAGATGCCTTAGTTGGACATTTCGCAAACACAGAAGGTATTCGTGATTTGGAACAAGCTGCAGAGCACATTGCTGCAAATGCATTGTATCAGATTGAAGTTGACCATATTTCACAAGTAGTATTTGATGGTAAGAAAGTGAAGGAATTGCTTGCCTAATACATATTTTACCCCGTTTTGGAGATAGTAGTTATAAATCTTCGTAAACGGGGTAATTTTTATGCTAATTATCAATGGGAAAATATATACAATGGAAGATAAACCAATTGAGCGAGGCTACGTGCGCATCAGAGGAAACTTGATTGAAGAGGTAGGGAAGATGTCTTCTCTTGCACCTGATGATGACGAAGAGATTTTGGATGTGAAGGGTGCTTGGGTGATGCCGGGGCTGATAGAGGCACATGCTCATATTGGTATTACGGAGGAGAAGTGGGGAGTGATAGGAGACGATTGTAACGAGGAAACAAATCCTGTCACCCCGACTTTACGTGCAATCGATGCAGTGAATCCTATGGATCCTGCCTTCCATGATGCCATCGAAGCAGGGATTACTTCAGTGATGACAGGACCGGGCAGCGCAAATGTCGTTGGTGGACAATTTGTGTTTATGAAAACGCAAGGGCGCTGTGTGGATGAAATGATTGTGAAATTTCCGGCGGCAATGAAGGTGGCATTTGGAGAAAATCCTAAAACCACTTACGGTGATAAGGGGCAATTACCATCTACAAGGATGGGAACCGCAGCTTTGCTTCGGGAGACACTGTATGAGGCAAGGCAGTATATATTTGAAAAAGAAAATGGCACTTTGGAAAAGGAAGAGTTTCGTATGGAACCGTGGGTTTCCGTTTTTAAAGGAAGAATTCCGTTGAAGGCTCATGCTCATAGGGCAGACGATATTTTGACTGCCATTCGTATTGCAAAAGAATTTGATTTGGATATTACCATTGATCATGGTACGGAAGGGCATTTAATTGCAGAGGAGATAAAAAAATCCGGTTTTCCTGTGATTGTTGGTACAGACCTGACATCAAGGTCCAAAATAGAAGTTCAAAATATGAATTTTAAAACAAATAAAATTCTTGATGATGCAGGTGTCTTAATTGCTATTACAACAGATCATCCAGTGGCTTTGATTCAGTATTTACCTCTGTGTGCAGGGCTTGCAGTCAAACATGGCTTGCCAGTGGAAGAAGGTTTAAAGGCAATCACAATCAACGCAGCAAAGATATGCCGTGTGGATGACAGAGTAGGTAGCCTGAAAAAAGGAAAGGATGCGGACATTGCAATTTTTTCAGGAAATCCCATGGAAATATTTACACAAACTTTATATACCATTATTAATGGTGAGATTGTTTATAAAAAATAAGATATACAGAAACTTCCTTACTTTTATAAGGCTCCCGTTGCACATACTATTTGTGGGAGCAGAATTTAAAAAGAAGGGAGTTTTTTTGATGGAAAAAGAAAAGCATTTGGCAATTGCTTCCGTTCCGATTCAGGAATGGAATGAAGTGTATGACGAAGAACAGGCACTCCGTATGGGAACAATTTTTCCGGAACTAAATCGACAGTTTTTTGCAACTGTACTAGATAATGAGCTGGAGAATGAGAAGTTGCAATTTAGCCGTGAAGAAACCATGCTGAGGCAGATTCAGCAAACAGGATTTGTCTTGGACGATTTGCGCCTTTACATGGATACACATCCAGAGGACCAGACAGCACTTGGTATGTTGAAGATGATGTTGAAAAGAAAGAGACAGCTTATGAAAGAGTTCGCGTTGGAATTTTATCCGTTGGCAGAAGTATGCATGGATGTTATTTACGACAAGAATCCGGATTCTACTTGTTATTGCTGGCCGGAGGGAAAAATTCCATGGGAAGGAGTGTGTAAGTAATGTGGGTGTATGAGAAACGATTACAGTATCCCGTAAATATAACAAAGACATGTCCAAAGACAGCACAATTGATTATCAGTCAATATGGTGGACCGGATGGGGAGCTGTCTGCCTCCATGAGATATCTGGCGCAACGTTATACCATGCCGGATAAACGTGTTGGTGGTCTCTTGACTGATATCGGCACTGAGGAACTTGCGCATATGGAAATCATCTGTGCTATGGTGTATCAACTGACTAAAAATCTTACCATAGAGGAAGCCAAGACAGCAGGGTTCGATGCATATTATATTGACCATACGGCAGCATTGTTCCCGCAGGCGGCAGCTGGCGTACCTTTCACCTCGTTGGAATTCCAGTCTAAGGGTGACGCTATTACAGACTTACACGAGAACTTGGCGGCAGAACAGAAAGCGAGAACCGTGTATGACAACTTACTTCGTATGATTAAAGACCCAGAAGTACGTGATCCGTTGAAGTTTCTGCGTGCGAGAGAAGTGGTGCATTTCCAAAGATTTGGGGAAGCACTTGAGAGAACCAAGAATTTGCTGGATTCTAAGAATTTTTATTTCTATAATCCTGAGTTTGATAAACAGATAGAGAGGTCATAAGGACAAAATAATCGAGCCATTCAATTTTTCTTTACAAATTGAATGGCTCTTTAATGAATTTCCAGAAGTTTCACTATATAACCTCGCTTTCTATTGAATCTTGTTTCAGTAGTCCTTATCTCATTGGACTGACCTCCTGTTTTTAAAAGTTTTCTCTTTTGTTAGTTGTATAATATCGCACTTTTCAACAAATGTCAATACTTAATCTGAAAAAAATGCAAAAAATATATAATTGTCAGAAAACTACACATAAAAACTCAGTTGTTGCGGTAAAGGATGTGATTTTGTATAATGAAGGAAAAGGAGTGGGCGTATGTATCTGGTATCTATTTATTTTGATGAAAAAACAAATAAGAAAATTCAAAGATATATCAATCAAGTAGCTGAGAAGACGGGAAACACATTTATGTTGGACGGAAAAGTTCCGCCACATATCACAGTTTCGGCATTTGAGACACAGGAGGAAGACAAGGTGATTCGGGTACTTGAAGACGAAGCGAAGAAGCTATCCGGCGGACAACTTATTTGGGCATCTGTTGGGCAGTTGTTACCATATGTGATTTATGCGGCTCCGGTATTAAATCAATATTTACATGAGATGTCTATGTCAATTTATCATGCACTTGAAAAGGTGAAGGGCATTCAGATTAGTCCTTATTATCAGCCATATCAGTGGCTTCCTCACACTACGATAGGGAAGACGTTGACGAAAGAACAGATGAGAACGGCATTTGAGGTAATGCAAAATAGCTTTGGTGTGTTCGAGGGACAGGTTGTGCGAATAGGACTTGCCAAGCCTAATCCACACCGGGATATCCGGAGTTGGGAGTTGTTCGTATAGAAAAAAAGACTATCGACCATGCCGATAGTCTTAATATTTTGAGTTATATTGCATACACAATGATTCCGCTTGCCGCAGATACACCAATCAACAAGATTGGTGAAATTGCTTTTTTCTTCAGTTTCTTATAAGCAAACATGGTAGCTAGCACCACTGTCATAATTACGAAGGTCTGCCAATTCTTTGGAATACTTACACCATTTGCGATACAGTTTTCTATAATCATATGGAGTCCGGTAGCCAAAATAATACCGATAATACAAGGCTTGATTCCATCTAAAACCGCAAGTACATATGGGTTTTTCAGCGCATTTTTCAATAACATGGAAAGTACTAAGATAATAATGAAGGCTGGCATACATACTGTAAAAGTCGCAAGAGCTGCGCCTAATATACCCCCAACTTCATTTCCGATATAGGTTGCAGTATTGACCATAATCGGTCCGGGTGTACTTTCGCTGATGGCTAGCAGGTAAGCAAATTTTTCTTCTGTCACCCATCCATTTTGCATGACTACTTCACGAATGACAGGAATAGCTCCATAGGCGCCCCCGAAAGAGAATAGTCCAACTTTCAAAAATCCTAAGAACAAATCGAAGTATATCATGATTCCACCTTCTTTCCGTTACGTATCTTCTGAACTTGGTAGAATACCACTCCTAACACACCTGCAATCATAAGCAGATAAATAGTGGAGAAATTTAGTTCCAAGAAATTAATTGCAAGCATAATAAGAAGGGCAGCTACTAACACAATAATGGAAAAAGGTTTCTTTTTCATTTTCTTAAACATATTGTAGCCGGCTCTGAAAATAATAAGACCTACACCAATCGGAATTCCTTGGAAAGCGTTTGCCACAATAGGGTAAGCCAAGAGATTATCAAAAAATGTTGAAATCAAAAAGATAATTACAAAGGATGGCAATACTACACCGAAGGTTGCAGCGATGGAACCTAATATTCCGCCTTGTGCGTAGCCGGTATAGGTGGCACAGTTGATTGCAATTGGACCCGGTGTAGATTCTGCAATGGTCAGAACAGTGGCAAATTCATCTTCGGTAATCCATTTCTTTTTGTCCACGCATTCATCTTGAACGATGGCAATCATGCCGTAACCGCCCCCAAATGTGAAGAGACCGATTTTGGCAAATGTATAGAATAATTTAAATAGCATATCCATCTTCCTTTCTTATTAATGGAACTAGTTTTTACAGTCTAGAGCATATTATAACACAAAACAGAAAGGAATTGACCATTTTATGTCAAAAATAAAATGATTGACGAAATGAATTTTACGTAGTACACTAACATCAACAACTGAATGGGGTGCTGGTAATGGAACCGGCTGAGACGAGGTGTATTCATCTTGGACCCAAGAACCTGATCTGGATAATGCCAGCGTAGGAAAAGAGAGATTCGTTAGAGGATACATGTATTCTAATACCTAGGTTATTATCGGCCTAGGTATTTTTGTTTTGTAAGGAGGAAAGGGAAATTATGAATGCAAGTGTAGCAATTCAAGTTTTGCCAAAGGCAAACAGTGATGAGGAATTAATCCGTATTGTAGACGAAGTTATCGAGTATATTAAATCTACCGGATTGAGTTACTATGTAGGTCCATGCGAGACATCTATTGAAGGAGACTATGATGAACTCTTAGACATTATCAAAGAATGCCAGAAGGTAGCAGTAAGAGCAGGAGCAGAATCAGTTTCCGCGTATGTAAAGATTGTATATCGTCCGGAAGGAGAAGTGTTGACCATTGAAAAGAAAGTTACCAAACACCACCGGTAAAATCTGGTCGTGTTCCGCAATTGTATTTATTTTAATTATATGGCAAGTAGTGTCTGTAATGGGATTCGTGGAGGAGTTTATGTTGCCTTCTCCTGTCAAAGTAGTGCAGGCTTTTATTGATGAGTTTCCAACCATGATGTCACATCTTTTGGTTACTTTAGCTGAAGCATTTATGGGGTTGGGATTTGGAATTCTGCTTGGTTTTGTCATGGCCGTTTTGATGGATAGGTTTGATGGGCTATATAAGGCCTTTTATCCGTTGCTTATTTTGACGCAGACTGTGCCAACGGTAGCGATTGCACCACTACTTGTTCTGTGGTTTGGTTATGAAATGGCGCCAAAAGTGATTCTCATTGTCATTACAACCTTTTTCCCAATCGCAGTAGGGTTGTTAAATGGGTTTCAGTCGGCAGACAAGGATGCCATCCATTTGCTTCGGGCAATGGGGGCCGGGAATTGGCAGATTTTCAAATATATTAAATTTCCAAGTGCCTTGTCCCATTTTTTTGCAGGATTACGTATCTCGGCTTCATATGCAGTGGTAGGGGCGGTGATTTCGGAATGGCTGGGCGGTTTTAAAGGCTTGGGTGTATATATGACACGGGTAAGGCAGGCCTTTTCTTTTGATAAAATGTTTGCAGTTATTTTTTTGATTTCTATTGTTAGTCTTTTATTGATGAAGGGTGTTGGTTTCTTGCAAAAGAAATGCATGCCTTGGGAAAAGGAGGATGTGTAATATGAAAAAACGTATTATAGCTTTATTTATGGTAGCCATAGCGGTGATATTGTTAACGGCATGTGGAAAATCATCAGACACAGATAAGCTGACTTTTGTATTGGATTGGACGCCGAACACCAATCATACAGGAATCTACGTGGCACTGGAGAAGGGATATTTTAAAGAAGCAGGAATCGAGGTGGAAATTGTGCAACCGCCGGAAGATGGTGCTGAACTTTTGGTGGCATCAGGCAAGGCAGAGTTCGGAGTTTCCTTTCAGGATTCCATGGCACCGGCTTTGGTTGGAGAGGATGCACTTCCGATTACTGCAGTTGCAGCCATTATCCAACATAATACTTCCGGAATTATCTCTCGCAAAGGAGAGGGAATAAATAGACCAAAAGGCATGGAGGGACATAGTTATGCAACATGGAATGGTCCCATCGAGTTAGCAACTTTGAAACAGGTAGTAGAAAAAGACGGCGGTAATTTTGACAAGATTACACAAATCCCAAGCACTGTTACAGATGAAGTATCGGCATTGAAATCCAAGTCGGTGGATGCTATCTGGATATTTTATGCCTGGGCAGGCGTGAAGACGGAAGTGGAAGAACTGGAAACAGATTATTTTGCATTTGCAGACATAGACCCAGTATTCGATTACTATACACCGGTTATTATTGCCGGAAATGATTTTTTGAAAAACAAACCGGATACAGCAAGAGCTTTTTTGAGCGCAGTGTCCAAAGGCTATGAATTTGCCATTGCTCATCCGGAGGAGGCTGCGGATATATTGTGCAGGGCGAATCCGGAGTTGGATAAAGAGCTTGTGAAGGCAAGTCAACAATATTTAGCTGATCAGTATCAGGCTGAAGCAGAGTGTTGGGGATATATTGACGGAGTACGTTGGAATCGTTTTTATCAGTGGTTGAATGAACAAGATTTAGTAGAGAACGATATACCGGACAACACAGGTTTCAGTAATGACTATCTGAAGCAGGAGGAATGATATGGCAGTTTTGAGAGTGGAAGGGGTGTCAAAGTCTTTTGATGCAGAAAGAATCGTTGAGGATGTCTCTTTGGAACTACACGAGGGGGAAATAGTCTCTCTTTTAGGTGCCAGCGGTGGAGGAAAGACAACTTTATTTAACATTATTTCGGGATTGAGTTTTCCGGATGAAGGGGCCGTGTGGCTGAATGGGGAAGATATTACAGGAAAACCGGGACAGGTAAGTTATATGCTCCAAAAGGACCTGTTGTTGCCATATCGCACCATTCTGGATAACGTTGTGATGCCACTACTGATTCGTGGCATGAAGAAAAAGGAGGCACGGGCACATGCGCTTCCTTTTTTCGCGGAATTTGGTCTTGAAGGAACTCAGAATAAATATCCATCGCAACTATCTGGGGGTATGAAACAGCGGGCAGCGCTTCTTCGCACATATATGTTTTCACAAAAAGTGGCGCTTCTGGATGAGCCATTTTCTGCACTTGATATGCTTACTAAACAGTCCATGCAGGAGTGGTACTTGGATGTCATGGAGAACATACAGATGTCTACGCTGTTTATCACCCATGATATTGACGAAGCCATACGCTTATCTGACCGCATTTATATTTTAACCGGAAAGCCGGGGAGAATTACCAAAGAGCTGGTGATTGCAGAGACAAAACCAAGAGAAAAAAACTTTCATTTAACAGATACATTTCTAGAATATAAGCGAGAAATCTTGTCGCATTTAGAATGCGATTTTTAGGAAAAATCATTGACGAATGTTCGCTTTTATACGAAAATATAATGGAGTGTAAAAACTAGATTCGGAGGAGAGATAATGAAAGTTTTAAATGGATATGAACCGGCAGCAGTGCTCGGTTTTTTTGAAGAGATTTGCAATATTCCGCACATTTCTTATCATGAGAAAGAAATTAGCGATTATTGCGTGAACTTTGCAAAGAAGAGAGATTTATATTATGAACAAGATGAACTTGGCAATGTGATTATCGTAGGAAATGCAACGCCGGGTTATGAAGAGGTAGAGCCTATTATTATTCAAGGCCATCTTGACATGGTAGGAGATAAGATTCCTGAGTGTGGAATCGACATGGAAAAAGAGCCGATTCGCATTATGGTGGAAGGCGATTATATCACTGCCGACGGCACAACGCTTGGCGGAGATGATGGCATCGCGATTGCTTATGGCTTGGCCCTTTTAGATGCAAAAGACATTCCGCATCCACGTTTGGAATTGGTCTTGACTGTGAGCGAAGAGGTTGGCTTGGAAGGTGCAACAGCAATTGATTTATCTTGTTGTAAAGCTAAACGACTGCTGAATATTGATTCTGAGGACGAGGGGGTTTTTACAGCAGGCTGTGCAGGCGGTGTCCGAGTAGAATGTTGCATTCCTGTGGAAAAACTCAGCAAGAGCGGCAGAGTTTGTCAGGTGAAGACCAGCGGTCTTTTAGGAGGACATTCGGGAATTGAAATTCATAAGGGACGCGCAAATGGGAATGTGCTTTTAGGAAGATTCTTTTTATTCCTCAAGGGAAAAACTGCATTTGATATTTCTGCCATGGAGGGCGGAGTGAAGGATAATGTCATTCCAAAGAATGCGTATGCGAAATTTATAGTAGCGGAAGAGGATGTGGATTCCTTACAGGCGACTGTTGTAGAATTCAATGCTGTATTGAAGCAAGAATATGGATTGGCAGACCCGGATGCTTGTGTTCTATTGGAGGTACAGGAAACTGCGGAATGCGCGGTATTGTCGGAGACTTCCAAAGAAAAGTTGATTACAGCATTGAATGTAATGCCAAACGGTGTTCAAACCATGAGTCAGGATTTGCCGGGACTTGTGGAGACATCATTAAATATGGGTGTTATGAAACTGGATGCAGAAGCGTTGCAATTGAGCTTTGCTGTCCGCAGCTCTTTGGAATCCGCAAAAGAATATTTGCAAAGTAAGCTTCGCCAGTTTTCGGAAGCATTGGGAGGAAGTGCCAGCTTCCACGGAGATTATCCGGGATGGCCTTATGCCCGTGAATCCGGCTTGCGAGATTTGTGTGTAAAGGTGTATGAGAGACAGACGGGAAAAAGGCCAAAGATAGATGTGATTCATGCCGGTTTGGAATGTGGTATTTTATCTTCCAAGATTAAAGATCTGGATTGCATTTCTATTGGTCCCGATATGATGGATGTTCATACGCCAGATGAGAAAATTAGTCTTAGCTCTATTGCAAGAGTTTGGGATTTCTTAAAAGCAGTTCTTGCGGAAAGGGAATAAGGATTAGTTGAAAAAGACGTGTCACCTGGACACGTCTTCTTTATTTCAGATCAATGGTATAAATATTTACCATAGGATTTTTGGAATCCATATTATAAGCACTTAAAGCTAGTTTTTCTTTGTATAAGAAACAGCATTCCGGTTCCCACTCAGCTATCTGAGTAGTGTGAAGCTCTAATTTCCCGATTTTCTTTTGGGATGCGAGATCAAATACAAGGATTGCATCTCGATGTTTTTCCGATTGCTTGGCATCGCCGTAAGCGTGGAATACGCGTCCCTGATACAAGGTTCCGCCTTGGAATGAATAGGTGTCAAAGTCTGTTTCAAATTGGTCTATAATATCTTTGGGATATAAGGTCACGGTTTTCCCGTAGTCTTTGTCATCCTCATCATCCGGCAAGTCCGGCATTTCAAAGCTTGTAAATATATAGCTGTTATCTTCTTTGAAATCTACGATATTGTAGTCTTTTTGCGCTTCTTTTTCCCAATGCTCTGAACCTCGAAAACGAGTGCTGTATATATAGAGCATATCTTCGGTTTCTTCTGTTGGATGGCTGTCAACATAAAAGTGTGGCCAGCCGTAACCTATTTTCTGATATCCGGAGGCCGCATCATATCCGTTTCCGGAAACATATAAGAACTTACCGTCTTTGTACATTTTGTTTAATGTTCCGTTAATGTCGCTATCCGGAATGTTTGCTTTATCGTTAAATTCAATAGTTTGCACAATTTCAGCATACCAGCCTCGTTCTTCATTGTGACGAATCCGTTCCACGGAGCATTTTGCATAGTAAGCACCGTTTCCATCATGGTCATTGGAATATCCCGTTGTTACATAGAGAAGAGGGTATGCATCATCCTCATCAAATTTTTCGGGTCCAAACATGATCTGATTGCTGTGGTTTTGTGTTGGACCTTCAGCCTCATTCATGGAGCCAAGCGCAAAGCTTTCGATAAATTCGCCGTGTGGTAATCTGTACATATGACAGTAGCCATACTTGTCGCAAACAAAGAGGTCATTTCCATAGGCGGCAGTACCTTGCGCTGCATGACCGTTTGAAATGTTTGTTATCTGTGTCACGGTGAAATCACCGTAATCGTCATTGCAAGACAAGTTACATCCTGTCAGAAGTAACAAAGATAAAATACAGATTATCGCGAGAATGGAAGGTCGTTTCGTCATCATTATTCACCACATACATCAAAAAGAAATTTTCGTTAACGCCTCCACAACTTCCGGAAATTCCATTCCGTGAGAAGCTTTAACGAGGATAGTATCTCCTTTTTGAAGAATCGTATTCATTTGGGTGAAAAAATCATTTTTGGTTTGAAAGTGATAGACTGTTGAGGATGCACCGGAGGCTCCTTTTGCCGTATTTTCTGAAAGCTCGCCAATGCAAACGATGACATCTATCTTTTGGTCTGCAGCATGCTTGCCCACACCATGATGCAATGCTTTCTCGTTTGCACCAAGCTCAAACATATCACCGAGAATAGCTACCTTGCGGGAATCAGCGGTTGCCAAAACGTCTAAGGAAGCCTTAGTTGAAATCGGATTTGCATTGTAACAGTCGTCTATGATTAAAACATCCTTGGTTGCAATCATATTGTTTCGTCCGGATACAGGTACCAGTGCTTCGACTCCGGCTTTGATTTGGTCTGATGATAAACCTAGCTCTCGTCCGACTAAAGCGCCCGCCAAGGCATTGTATACCATATGATGTCCCGGAATCGGAATGAGCACTTCAATACTCTGTCCTTGCACATGCAAGCAGCAACGTGTTCCCCTTAGCGAAAGACTGTGGATATCTTCTGCATAAGCCTCCAAATCTGTGGATAATCCAAAATATAGTGGCAGCCGGCAGCCATCATCTTTGACGGTAATTAACTTATCGTCGTCGCCATTCAAGATAAACTTGGCATCTGGATTTGCATAATCAAACATTTCCGTTTTGGCTTTTAGAACGCCATCTCGGTCAATGAGATTTTCCAAATGGCACAGACCGATATTGGTGATGACACAGATATCAGGTCTTGCCATTTTCGCAAGTCGGTGCATTTCACCAAAATCGCTGATACCCATTTCTAATACTGCAACCTCATGTTTTTCACGAATGTTAAAGATGGTAAGTGGAAGACCGATTTCATTATTAAAATTCCCTTCAGTCTTTAGAACTTGGTATTTTTGCGACAAAACAGAGGCAATCATTTCTTTGGTGCTCGTTTTGCCCACGCTTCCGGTGATTCCTACCACTTTGATGTCCAGTGCCTTGCGATAATGTTCTGCAAGGTCTTTCAGAGCCTGCTCGCAGGAGGTTACCAGTATGTAAGTGTCGGATTCGTTATCCAATATCTTTTCGCTTAAGGTACATAAGGCACCCTTTTCCATTACCTGCGAAATATAAGTGTGCCCGTCTACACGAGCACCTTTTATTGGAATAAATAAATAATCTTGTTCAATCTTACGGCTGTCAATAGCGACACCCGTTACTTCTATATCTAATTTAGATATGTCTCCATAGTACTGCCCACTGCATGCGGTGGCAATTTCTCTTAAAGACATTGCTTTCATAATAGATCCTCCGTTAGGCGTTGTAGCGCTCTAATGATTTTTGAATAATAAGTTCGCAGAGTTCTCCGTATGGGATGCCGGCAGCAGCAGCTTCCTGCGGAAGCAAGCTTGTGGAAGTCATCCCTGGAAGAGTATTGACTTCGAGACAGTATATGTCGTTGTTTTCATCCCAAAGGAAATCGGCACGCGAGTATATGTCCAATTTCAGTGCTTTGAAAGCGAGCTCCGTTGCACGTTGCATTCTTTCAGCTACTTCATTCGGAATCTGTGCCGGACAAATTTCTTCGGTCGCACCTGCCTGATATTTGTTGGCGTAATCAAAGAAGCCGGTTTTAGGAATAATCTCGATTACAGGAAGTGCTTTACCATCAATAATGCCACAGGCAAACTCGCGCCCCTTAATGTATGGCTCAATAACAACCTCGTCTTCATATGTAAATGATTTTTCGATTGCGTCGGCATATTCCTGTTCCGTGTTTACGATATATACTCCAATGCTGGAACCACCTGAGCATGGTTTTACGACAACAGGCAGCTTTAATCCAAGTTCAGCAAGTGATGTGCCTTTACATGATTTTTTTAGCGCAGTTCCGAGCGGAGTCGGGACTCCGGAAGCATGGAAAATTTGCTTGGCAATTCCCTTATCCATAGCCAGTGCACTTCCTAAGTAGTTCGGACCGGTATAGCGGATTCCTAAGATATCAAAGGTTGCCTGTAGTTTACCGTTTTCTCCTACATCCCCATGCAGTCCCATGAAGACAATATCGGCGAGACGACAAATTTCAATTACGTTAGGACCAACAAAACAATCTGACTGGTCTTCTCGTGAAGCTTTGACTGCGACTAAATCCGGCTCGGTGGTTTTTATTCCTTCGGCAATCTCGAGTCCTGCATTTGGCAGGGAGAATACATCGTCTAATTTGTCCACGTCATAGGGAAACCCGAGATATACGTCTAAAAGAAAGGCTTCATGTCCTCTTGCTCTGAGCGTTTTGCAAATTCCGGCTCCGGATGCAAGTGATACGTCTCGTTCTGTACTAAGCCCGCCGGCTAAAACAACAATTTTCATAATTACAATACTCCTTTATTGTTCCTTGTCCATTTGATTTAATAAAGCTTGTTTTTCATCAAATAATCTTTGTGATAAATCCACATATACCTTATGTGGATTGAAAAGACGTTTTGTTTCATCCCACAAGGTCTCTTTTTCTTGTTTGCAGTATGCTGCAATGTCCATTACGCTTGGTGACTCGTATACACATTGGCCATTAATGAAAATAGGTACGAGTATTTCTCGCATATGGTAGGTTCCGCCATACAGTTTTGTCTTTTTCCATGGTTCCATTGGGTCAAAGATTTTCAAGTCTTGTGACTCATCAAAGGTTTCATCGGCAAAACAAATTAGGTCAGCACGCATTTTGCCGCTTTCGTTGTCGTAGATACGGTAAACAGTTTTATTTCCAGGGTTTGTAATCTTTTCCGAGTTTTCAGACAGCTTAATCTTAGATACGAAACTTCCATCTTCCTGTTGAATGGCCGCTAGCTTGTAAACACCGCCAAAGGATGGACAGTCTTTGGAAGTTATCAAATTCGTACCAACACCCCAGGAAGTGATTTTAGCTCCCTGAATTTTCAAGTCATGAATTAAGAATTCGTCCAAATCGTTGGATGCAGAAATCACAGCTGTTTCAAAGCCTGCTTCATCTAACATTTTACGAGCTTTCTTTGATAAATATGCCAAGTCACCACTGTCGAGGCGGATACCGTAGTTGGTAAGCGGGATACCGGCTTCACGCATTTCCGTAAACACACGAATTGCATTTGGAACACCGGATTTTAGAGTGTCGTAGGTATCGACCAGCAAGATACAGGCCTGTGGATACAAATTTGCGTAGGTCTTAAAAGCAGTATACTCATCCGGGAAACTCATAATCCAGCTATGGGCATGGGTGCCTTTGACAGGAACATCAAACATCTGACCTGCAAGCACATTAGAGGTTCCGATACATCCTCCAATCATAGCAGCTCTGGCGCCATACAGCCCGGCATCAGGTCCCTGTGCGCGACGAAGACCAAATTCCATGATGCCATCACCTTGTGCGGCATAAACCACGCGAGCAGCCTTGGTTGCAATCAAGGATTGATGGTTTACAATATTTAAAATAGCAGTTTCTATTAACTGTGCTTCCATAATAGGAGCTACCACTTTGATAAGAGGTTCTCTTGGAAAGACAACCGTACCTTCTGGAATGGCATAGATATTACCACTGAAATGGAAGCCACTGAGATAGCTCAAAAATTCTTCAGTGAAAATATTTAAAGTGCGCAGATACGCAACGTCGTCGTAAGTGAAATTTAATTCTTTTATATATTGGATGACTTGTTCCAATCCGGCAGCAATGGAATAACCGGATTTGTTAGGATTTGAACGGAAAAACATGTCGAACACAACGACTTCGTTTGCCTGGCGTTCAAAATATCCTTGCATCATTGTCAACTCATAAAGATCGGTTAATAAGGTTAGATTTCTACTCATGTTTTTCAACTCCTTTTTATGTTTCGTAAAAGTCTTTCTTATAAGTATAACACTCTCCGTATGAAAAGTAAATTTCAAAAAAGTTGCCATACAGATAATAATTTTGTATAATGTGTATATTCTGAACTGAAAAAAGGAGTCCATTATGAACAAGACAAAGAAGGCTAGATTATCAGGCATATTGCTGCATCCGACTTCACTCCCGTCGCCGTACGGAATTGGAGATTTAGGGCAGGCAGCGTATGATTTTATAGATTTTTTAAATCGTGCGGGACAGCACTTGTGGCAGACTCTTCCTCTTACACCAACCGGGTTTGGTGATTCTCCGTATCAAGGCTTTTCTGCCTTTGCCGGACAGCCGCTTCTCGTTAGTCCGGAGCATTTGATGAGCTTAGGTTTTTTGGAAACATGGGAACTTTCTGCATGTCCCACTGGAGAGGAAGGGCTCGTGGATTATGGCGAAGTGATTCCATGGAAAACAGAGATTTTGAAGCTGGCATTTTCCAGATTTGAAGCAAAGGCTTCCGATGAGCTGATAGAAGAATATCAGGAATTCTTAGAAGATAATATGAGCTGGCTTGGAGATTATTCGCTATTCATGGCTTGCAAGGATATGCACGAAGGAAGAGCTTGGACAGAATGGGAAGAAGAGTATCGCAAGCCATCTGAGAAGGTTAAGGCAAAATTGCAGGAGCTTCTCAAAGAAGAAGTAAAATATTACTATTTCGTACAGTTTATGTTTCATAAAGAGTGGTTGGAATTAAAGGCGTATGCCAATGAGAAAGAGATTGAAATTATTGGTGATATTCCATTGTTCGTATCCATGGACAGCGCAGATGTGTGGGCAAACCAGGAACTGTTTCAACTGGATACCAAGGGTTATCCCCTTGCAGTTGCCGGAGTGCCTCCTGATTATTTTTGCGCAACCGGTCAGCTTTGGGGGAATCCACTGTATGATTGGGATGAACAGAAAAAAAACGGTTATCAGTGGTGGGTTGACCGCGTACGTCAGCAATTAAAGTTGACGGATTATCTTCGCATTGACCATTTCCGAGGCTTGGAGAGTTATTGGGCAGTTCCTTATGGGGAAGAAACCGCTATAAATGGAAAATGGGTTCCTGGACCGAGGGAAGAGCTGTTCTTAGCAATTGAAAAGGAACTTGGCAAAGGCTTACCAATTATTGCAGAGGACCTGGGACTGATTACTCCGGAGGTAGACGCACTAAGGGAACGCTTCGATTTTCCGGGGATGAGGGTTCTTCAATTTGGTTTCGAATCAGGAGAAGAGAGCACCTTTCTACCGCATCAGTTTGATACGACGAATTGTGTATGTTATACGGGAACGCATGATAATAATACAACCAGGGGCTGGTACGCGAGTGCATCAGAGTACTGTAAAAATAAAGTTCGGTATTATATGAATACAGATGGATACAATATTCACTGGGATTTTATTCGTACTTGTATGGGTACGATTGCTACATATGCCATTTTCCCATTGCAGGACGTATTGGGAATCGGTGAGGAAGGACGCATGAATACGCCGGGAGTAGGAACAAATAATTGGGCATGGCGTTATGGAAAGCATGCGTTGTCAGAAGAACTTGCAAATGCGCTATTGAATATCACGCGCATTTATGGACGATAGGAGATGAAGATAGGTATATGATTCGATTTATCATTGCAATTACATTTTTGGTGCTCATGCTTTTAATTTCCTACCCAATGTTCTTGGTAGAATGGGTGATTGGTAAGATGAGTAAACGGGCGAAAGACTACAGTTCTCTCAGAATTGCCCAGTGGGCCTTTCGGGTTATTCTTTGGATTGGTGGTGTGAAGATTACTGTTATCGGGAAGGAAAACATGCCTGAAGAAGCGGCTCTTTATGTGGGGAATCACAGAAGCATCTTCGACATTCTGGTACTCTATGTACAACACAAAGGGTTAACCGGATTTATTGCAAAAGACAGTATGGAGAAAGTGCCGTCGCTTCGTGTGTGGATGCGCTATCTTTATTGCCTGTTTTTGAAGCGTGACGATATGAAGCAGGGCATGAAGGTGATATTGCAGGCAATTGAGTATATCAAGCAAGGAGTTTCTATTTGTGTTTTTCCGGAAGGGACGCGCAATAAGGGGGAAGAACTGAGTGTGCTTCCTTTCAAGGAAGGGACATTTAAGATTGCAACAAAAACAGCGTGTCCGATTGTTCCGGTAGCCATTAATAATACGGCCGAAATTTTTGAAAATCATTTTCCGAAGATGAAGAAGACTCATGTTATTGTGGAATACGGGAAGCCGATTTATCCGAAGGATTTGGATAAAGAGGAGCAAAAACATCTTGGGGCAAGATGTCAAGGAATCATTGAAGAGACGATAGTGAAGAATGCAAAGTTGGTATAAAGCGGACCCGTGCAGATTATTTATCTGCATGGGCTCTTTTTTTATCCGTATGAATTCACACATAATTCAAGAATATCAAGCGTAAGATAGTAGAGAAACTATGTGTGGAGTCACGATGAAAAAGAGAATTCTAACCATACTGGCTCTGAGTTTGGGTACAATCCTTGTTCTGTTGGCAGCGGGCTGTTCTTCCGAAAACTTAAGTACGGAAAAACTCAGAGATATTGATTTTACTGTTATTGATGAAGACGATGTGCCGGAAGAACTACAGGAAATGATCGATGAAAAGGAGGAAAAGCCTTTTAAATTAACCTATGCTGACGATGGAATACTTTATATAGCAGTGGGATATGGTGAACAGCCGACTACGGGTTATAGTATTCAAGTGAAAGAACTTTATGAAAGTAAGAACGCAATCTATATACATACGAATTTAATTGGACCATCTAAAGATGAGAAGATTTTGGAGCGTAAAACACATCCATATATTGTGGTGAAAATGGAGCATATTGACAAGAATGTTGTATTTGAGTAAAGGAGAAGCAGTATGGGAATCATTACAAAGCAAATTGAGAAAAATGAAGTGGAGAGAAGACTGACGCATCAGTTTATGCTGGATGAGGATTATAATGTGCCGGACAGTAAAGATGATGTAAAAAGAATCATTGTCAGTGAGGGAAAGGTCTGCATTGATGATGCAAAGCCAGTGGAGAATTATCTGAAAGTACAAGGAAAGATAGAGTTCCAAATCTTGTATGTGAATGAAGGTTTTGAACCAAGCTTTTCTTGTTTGGAGGGGAAAATTCCTTTTGTAGAGATGATATATACGGAGGATAGCGGCGATAAAAATTTGGATGTAACATCGGCAAGAGTTGAAATGAACACCAATATGATTCATTCAAGAAAATTGCGTATGAAAGCCATGGTCGAGCTGTCCCTTGAGGCTGAAAAGCAAAAGGTGGAGGAAATCCCAACAGATGTGGAAGGATGCGGAACTGTCTTTAAAAAGCAGGAGACGCTGGATTTATTGAAATTGCATACTTCCAAAAAGGATACTTACCGAATTAAAGAAGAACTAAGCCTGGCTGCAACAAAAGAGTCCATTGGCGTCATGCTTTGGACAGATATCGTGAATCGTAAATTGGATACCAAACTGGCTGTGGATGAGTTACAAGTATCAGGGGAATTGCTTGTATTTTGTTTCTATGAATCACCGGATGGAAAACTCGATTGGCTGGAAAAGACTGTCCCATATCAGGGCAGAGTGGAATGTTATGGAGCGGACGAGACAATGTTCCATCATGTGCAAGGCCACTTGGAAGAAGTACATGCTGATATTCGGGCGGATGAAGACGGAGAGATTCGTGTTATAGGAATAGAGGGCACCTTGCAGTTGGGTATTTGCATATATGAGGAAGAAACAATCGAGATGTTGGAAGATATGTATTCGCTGAACAGTTGTTGCAAGCTGGAAAGAAAAAATGTGGAATATGAGCAACTGGTATTGCAGAATAATTCCAAATGTAAAGTGATGGAACGTGTATCTATTCCGGAGCTGAGGAATGAAATTTTGCAAATTTGTCACAGTAGCGGGACTATACGTATAGACCAAATTATAACGCGAGACGATGGAGTACTCGTGGAAGGTGCTTTGTATGTGAGTTTCTTGTTTGTTAAGGCCAATGACGAGATGCCGTTTGATACGTGGCAGGGAGTAGTGCCGTTTTCACATTTGATAGAGTGTGGTGAGGCAGAGGAAGAATTAAAGTATCATATCTCCGCATATCTTGAACAACTCAGTATTACCTTGCAGGGTGGTGATGAGATAGAGATTAAAGCGGCGCTTGCCTTTCACGGTTTTTTTAAACGAAACGGAAAGAGGAACATGATAAGTGATGTAGAGATGTTGCCATTATCCATGGAGGAGATTGAGAAACGCCCAAGCATTATTGGCTATATTGTAAAACAGGGGGATGATTTGTGGTCCCTTGCGAAACGCTACAGCACCAGTGTGGAAGCGCTGAAAGAAGTAAATGATTTAGGTGATGAAAAACTAAAAGCAGGCGACAGGTTATTGATTTTTAAAGAAAATATGAGTATACTGTAAAGGTATTGTATACAAGATACAAGTAAGTACAAAGTGGAGTGACGGGAGGATAAAAGATGGAAAATACCTTGACGTTAAAAGCGCTTGCAAAAATTAATTTGGGATTGGATGTATTGGGAAAACGTGATAATGGGTATCATGATGTTCGCATGGTGATGCAGACGATTTATCTGTATGATAATGTCACACTGACAAAAACGCATGAAGCAGGTATTCGGGTGGAAACCAATCTTTCGTACCTTCCGGTAGATGAAAATAATATAGCATACAAGGCAGCAAAACTATTAATCGATGAATTTGATATACAAAGTGGAGTGCATATCAAATTAGAAAAACATATTCCGGTGGCAGCAGGTATGGCGGGCGGAAGCTCGAATGCTGCCGCTGTTTTGGTTGGTATGAATCGTTTGTTCCAACTTGGGCTTACTCAGAAGGAATTGATGGAACGAGGTGTTTTGTTAGGCGCGGATGTGCCGTATTGCGTAATGAGGGGAACGGCCTTGGCAGAAGGAATCGGAGAACAGCTATCAACATTGCCACCACTTCCAAAATGTTACATTTTAATTGCTAAGCCTGCCGTGAGTGTATCTACAAAGGTTGTTTATGAAGCATTAGATGCGAAAGAAATTATAGAGCATCCGAATGTAGATGGCATTATCAAGGGATTAGAAGAACAAAATCTTGAAATAATCACAAAGGCTATGGGCAATGTATTAGAAAGTGTGACCATAGAAAAATATCCGATTATAGAGACCATCAAGCAGGCAATGAAAGAAGCAGGCGCGCTAAATGCCATGATGAGTGGCAGTGGGCCGACGGTGTTTGGTGTTTTTGAGGACCGTAAAACGGCGAAGGAAGCACAGCAAAAGCTAAGAAACATGAATGTTGCGAAACAAGTTTATTTGGCCAATGTACACAATACAAGGAGGAAATAACATGGGAACAGATTTTGAAGTAAACATGAATGAATTTTTACCCCTTCGAGATGTAGTGTTTAACACTCTCCGTCAGGCTATTTTGCGAGGGGAATTAAAACCGGGTGAACGGCTGATGGAAATTCAGTTAGCTAATAAATTGGGAGTAAGTCGTACTCCGATTCGAGAGGCGATTCGTAAGTTAGAGCTGGAAGGTCTGGTACTTATGATTCCAAGGCGCGGTGCGGAAGTTGCTGAAATTACGGAAAAGAGTCTGCGTGATGTGTTGGAAGTGCGAGATGCTTTGGAGGTGCTTAGTGTGGAGCTTGCCTGTGAACGAATCACAGAAGAAGACATCCAAGCGCTAAAAGAGGCGGCTAAGGCATTTGAGCTGGCGCTACAAGGTGGCGATGTTACAGAATATGCGGAAGCTGACGTAAAGTTCCATGATATTATTTATCATGCGACGGACAATCAGAAATTAATTCAGTTGCTCTATAATCTGCGTGAACAAATGTATCGTTATCGTGTGGAATATCTGAAGCGGAGAGAAGTGCATCCGATCTTGCTTGAAGAACACGAATATATTATAGAATGCATCGAGAAAAAAGATAAAGAGGCTGCAAGGCTTGCTATCCGTACCCATATTGAAAATCAGGCAAAGACGGTAAGCGATACTATCCGTACAAAAAAATAACAAACTGTATAAAATTTCCAAAAACGTGAACACTCCCAATAAATATGTTGGGAGGTATAGTAATTTGAAAAAAATATGTGCAATAGCAGGGGTTTTTATATCTATCATTGTGACTAGCTTTGCGGTCCATGTTAAAAAAAGTGTGATGCAGAAGGAATTGGCAGACGAGGTGTTTCGATTCCATGTATTGGCAAACAGTGACAGCCAGGAAGACCAAACACTCAAAATGGAAGTGAAAGAGGCAATTATTTCTTATATGAAACAGGAATTGCCGGAGTCGGATAGTGTGGAGACTACGAAACAGTGGGCAAGGCAGAATCTGAAAAATATAGAAAAAGTAGCTGCAGGCTGTATTACAGAAGCCGGTTACTGTTATTCCGTAAAAGCCACAGTGGAAACTTGTGATTTTCCAGATAAGACTTATGGTGATGTCACATTTCCGGCAGGAGAATATGAGGCCTTGCGTGTTGAGATAGGTGAGGCTAAAGGACAAAACTGGTGGTGCGTGCTATATCCTAATTTGTGTTTTATAGATGCAGTGCATGCAGTTGTCCCTCAAAAAGGCAAAAATGAATTAAAAAAGGTACTGGAAGAAGATACTTATGAAATGGTGACAACCAGGACACGCTTTAGGATAGCGTGGTTCTTTTTCTGAGGACAGATGGAGGAAACATAAATGTACCATACGCAAGGGCGCGTTCGATACAGCGAATGTGGACAAGATAATAAGATAAAGATTTCTTCAATAATTAATTATTTTCAAGATTGTACTACTGAAAATTCTGAAATGGCGGGAGTCGGACATCAGTATTTAAAAGAGAGGAAAAGAGCTTGGATTTTGAATTCCTGGCAGCTTTCTGTCAGACGACGCCCGGAGGTAGGAGAGCAGATTCACCTGTCTACTTGGGCAACCGGATTTCAGGGCGTGTTTGGCCCAAGGGATTTTCAAATGACAACTGACGAAGGGGAGGAGCTTGTCAGCGCACACAGTCTATGGGTGTACGTTGATACGGAAACAGGAAGACCTGTGAAACCTTCGGAGGAGGAATTAAGTGCCTATGAGGTGGAACAGCCACTTTCCATGGCAAGTGTGTCCAGAAAAATCCAACTTCCGGAGGAAATGCAAGTGGTTGACACTTTCCCTGTGCACAAGTATCATATTGATACAAACAATCATGTGAATAACGCGAAATATATTGAAATTGCGAGCGAAGCATTGCCGGAAGATTTCTGTGTATCAGGACTTCGCGTGGAGTATAAAAAGGCTGCAATCTATGGTGAGACTTTTATTTTGAAGATTGGTACAAGAGGGAAAAGTCTAGTTGCAGCATTGTGCGATGTACAGGATAAGATTTATGCAATCGTAGAATTTATAGGAGAAGACTAAAGAGATGAAATTAGGGAAAAAACAAGTACTGACTGTGGTGAAAAAAGTAGAGTTTGGGGTTTATCTTGGCAATGATGAGGAGCGAGTATTGCTTCCGAAGAAACAGGTTCCGGCGGGGATTGAGCCGGGAGACCCGATAGAAGTATTTTTATATAAAGATTCCGATGACAGACTCATTGCAACCACGAACGAGCCAAAGGTTGAACTTGGTGAACTGGCAGTTCTGGATGTTGCGGACACGAATAAATATGGAGCATTTTTGAATTGGGGACTGGAAAAGGATTTGTTCCTGCCATTTAAACAGCAGACTGCAAAGGTGATGACAGGGGATAAATGTCTGGTTTCTCTTTATATCGATAAAAGTGAGCGTCTATGTGCAACCATGAAGGTATATGACCTTCTGAGAACGGACTCGCCATATCAGAAAAATGACATAGTTGAGGGTATCATTTATGATATCAGCGATGAGTTTGGCATATTTGTAGCCGTTGATAATCAGTATTCAGCACTGATTCCAAAGAAGGAAGTTTTCGGGAAATTACGAGTTGGACAAACTGTCAAAGCACGCGTGACTGCAGTGAAGGCGGACGGAAAATTGGATTTGAGTGTGAGAGACCGGATTCCGGAGCAGATGGACAAGGATGCGGAGATGATTTGGAGCAGACTTCAAGAATATGGAGGAAGCCTTCCTTTTACTGACAAAGCGGACCCGGAAATTATAAAAAGGGAGTTCCATTTAAGTAAGAACGCATTTAAGCGTGCAGTGGGAAGACTGTTAAAAGAAGGCAAGATAGAGATTGGTGAAAATACGATAAAGGTGAAATAAATGAGTTTTGTACATTTGCATGTCCATACAGAGTATAGTTTGTTGGACGGTTCGAATAAGATAAAAGAATATGTTGCCAAAGTGAAAGATCTTGGTATGAACAGTGCTGCGATTACGGATCATGGGGTAATGTATGGCGTGATTGATTTTTATCGCAGAGCAAGAAAAGAAGGTATTAAGCCGATCCTTGGCTGTGAAGTTTATGTGGCACCGGGCTCTCGTTTTGATAAGACACCGGGCAGTAATAATGAAGAACGGTACTATCACTTGGTGCTTTTGGCAGAGAATAATCAAGGTTATCAGAACTTGATGAAAATTGTTTCCAAAGGTTTTGTGGACGGTTATTACTACAAACCTCGTGTGGATATGGAGATTTTAGAGCAATATCATGAAGGTATTATTGCGCTTAGTGCCTGCCTTGCCGGTGAAGTACAGAAAAATCTGCTTCGCGGTATGTATGCAGAAGCTTTAGAGACTGCAAAACGCTATGAACAGATTTTTGGGAAAGGAAATTTCTTCCTTGAATTGCAGGACCATGGCATGCAGGAACAACAGCTGGTGAACCAACAGTTGCTGCGTTTGTCTCAGGATACTGGTATCGAGCTTGTGGCGACGAACGATGTGCACTATACATATGTGGAGGACGAGAAACCACATGATATCTTGCTTTGTATCCAGACGGGTAAGAAGTTAGCAGATGAGGATCGTATGCGATATGATGGCGGGCAGTATTATGTAAAGTCAGAAGAGGAGATGCGTAAGCTGTTTCCTTATGCACTGCAGGCTATTGAGAATACGCAGAAGATTGCAGACCGATGTAATGTGACAATCGAATTTGGTGTGACAAAATTGCCGAAGTATGATGTTCCGGCAGGTTATACAGCCTGGGAATATCTGAATAAACTGTGTTTTGACGGACTGCAGAAGAAATACAGGAATCCTGAAGGGGAGCTTACAGAGCGACTGACCTTTGAATTGAACACCATTCGAAGCATGGGCTATGTAGATTATTTCCTTATCGTGTGGGATTTTATTAATTATGCCCGCACCAACGGAATTATGGTAGGACCGGGACGTGGCTCGGCAGCAGGAAGTATTGTGTCTTATTGCCTTGGAATTACCAATATTGACCCAATACGTTATCAATTACTGTTTGAACGTTTCCTAAATCCGGAACGTGTTTCCATGCCGGATATCGATATTGATTTTTGTTTTGAAAGAAGACAGGAAGTTATTGACTACGTAGTGCGCAAATATGGTGCAGAAAATGTGGCTCAGATTGTTACTTTTGGTACGTTGGCTGCCAGAGGTGTAATTCGAGATGTTGGGCGTGTTATGGATTTGCCATATGCACTGTGCGACAGTATTTCAAAAATGATTCCGACAGAATTAAATATGACACTGGATAAGGCACTATCGATGAACAGTGAGCTACGTGCACTTTATGAGAAAGATGAACAGGTAAGAGAACTTATTGACATGTCAAAACGATTGGAGGGCTTGCCAAGACATTCCTCAATGCACGCAGCCGGCGTTGTGATTTGTCAAAAGTCGGTAGATGAGTATGTTCCGCTATCTCTCGGTTCAGACGGTTCGGTTACGACCCAATTTGTGATGACTACATTGGAGGAACTTGGGCTGCTGAAGATGGACTTCCTCGGACTGCGTACCCTTACCGTGATTCGTGATGCGGTACAATTGGTGGAACAAAACACAGGAGTGAAAATCGATATAGACCGTATCGATTATAACGATAAAAAGGTATTAGATTCCATTGGGACAGGAAAAACAGACGGTGTGTTCCAGTTGGAAAGTGCGGGAATGAAGAGCTTTATGAAGGAACTAAAGCCACAGAGTCTGGAAGATATTATTGCGGGTATCGCACTGTATCGTCCGGGTCCGATGGACTTTATTCCACAATATATCAAAGGAAAGAATGACCAATCCGCCATCACCTATGATTGCCCTCAGCTGGAACCGATATTGAAGGCGACTTATGGCTGTATTGTATATCAGGAGCAGGTTATGCAGATTGTGCGTGATTTGGCAGGATATACTCTGGGACGGAGCGACCTTTTGCGTCGAGCTATGTCCAAGAAGAAGGCCGATGTAATGGAGACAGAACGTCAAAACTTCGTATACGGTAATTCGGAGGAGGGTGTTCCGGGATGTATTGCGAATGGTATTTCCGAAGCTGTGGCAAATAAAATCTATGATGAAATGATTGATTTTGCGAAGTATGCTTTTAACAAATCTCATGCTGCCGCTTATGCGATTGTTTCGTATCAAACTGCTTATTTGAAATACTATTATCCGGTAGAATTCATGGCTGCACTTATGACTTCCGTGATAGATAATGCCGGGAAAGTTTCAGAATATATTTATACTTGTCGTCAGATGGGCATTTCTATTATGCCGCCGGACATCAATACCGGCGTGGGAAAATTTTCTGTGGATGGTCAGAATATCCGTTATGGATTGGCCGCTATCAAGAGCGTGGGACGTCCGGTCATTGAGGCAATTGTAGCAGAGAGAGAGGAACATGGTCCGTTCAAACACTTGAAGGATTTTATTGAGCGTTTGTCCGGAAAAGAGGTAAACAAACGTACCATAGAAAGTTTTATTAAAGCCGGGGCACTTGATAGTCTGGGTGGAACAAGAAAGCAATTTATGGTAATCTATATAAAGATTTTGGAGCAAGTGAATCAGGAAAAGAAATATTCTATGACGGGCCAAATGACTTTGTTCGACATGGTAAGCGAGGAGCAAAAGGGTGAATTTGATATTCCATTACCAAATGTGGGAGAATATGAAAAGGAAACCCTGCTTGCGTTCGAAAAAGAGGTGTTGGGCATTTATGTCAGTGGTCATCCTATGCAAAAGTATGAGGCGAAATGGAAAAAGAGTATTACCAATACAACTCTTGATTTTCAAGTGGATGAGGAAATCGGGCGAACAAAAGTCAAAGACGGACAACGTGCAATCGTCGGAGGTATGATTACCGGAAAGACGATTAAACATACAAAGAATAATAAGACAATGGCTTTTCTTACCATTGAAGATTTGATGGGAACGGTAGAGGTTGTTGTTTTCCCTAGAGATTACGAAAATAATCGTGCATATTTGGATGAGGATTCCAAGGTGTTTGTCAAAGGTCGTGTTTCAGAAGAGGATGATAACGCCAGCAAACTAATTTGCGAGTTCATTATTCCGTTTGAAGATGTGCCATCTGAACTTTGGATTCAATTTCCTGATATAGCATCTTATCAGACAGAAGAAGCGAGGCTTCTAGATATGCTGAAGGATACAGAAGGGAAAGACACAGTGGTTATTTATTGTGCGAAAGAAAAAGTTATCAAGCGTTTGCCTGCAAATTGTAATATTCAAGTTACAGCACAAGTTTTGGAACGTTTGACAGAATATTTTGGAAAAGAGCGTATAAAAGTGGTGGAAAAACAGATAGAAAAGATGTAAAATGCAGATAATAACTATCACAGAAATACTGCGAGAAAAGACGGAGGACAATTATGACAGATAATTATGAAATTAATACGATTGGTGTTTTGACTAGCGGTGGTGATGCGCCGGGAATGAATGCGGCCATCCGTGCTGTAGTGAGAACCGCATTGGCAAACGGATTGACCGTACGTGGAATTCGACGAGGATATCATGGACTGTTGAGAGAAGAGATTATAGATATGACAGGAAGGGATGTGGCGGATACCATTCAACGTGGCGGGACCATTTTGCAGACTGCCAGAAGTCAGCAGATGCGTACACCGGAAGGTCAATTAAAGGCCGCTTCTATCTTGAAGAAATATGGAATACAGGCATTGGTTGTAATCGGTGGAGATGGTTCTTTTGCAGGTGCACAGAAATTATCTGATTATGGTATCAATGTGATTGGGATTCCGGGAACTATCGACCTGGATATTGCTTGCACAGAATATACTATAGGCTTTGATACCGCAGCAAATACTGCGATGGAAGCAATCGATAAGATTCGTGACACATCTACTTCTCATGAAAGGTGCAGTATTGTAGAGGTAATGGGACGAGATGCAGGCTATCTTGCACTTTGGTGTGG
The DNA here is from genome assembly GCA_045638905.1 of Faecalimonas sp. Taxonomy (GTDB): domain Bacteria; phylum Bacillota; class Clostridia; order Lachnospirales; family Lachnospiraceae; genus Faecalimonas. The sequence continues at coordinate 38,370 of JAZUCE010000021.1, read as the reverse complement.
AATTGCAAATGGAGCAGAATATATCCTTTTACCGGAACAACATGGATATGATGAACAGCTTATGATTGACGACATTATTGAGAAGAGAAAACGTGGTAAAAAACATTATATTATTATCAATGCAGAAGGTGTTGGAGATTCCATCAATATGGCGAAGAGAATTGAAGATGCAACAGGCGTAGAAACGAGAGCAACTATTCTTGGTCACTTACAAAGAGGCGGAAGTCCGACTGTAAAAGACAGGGTATACGCATCCATTATGGGTGCAAAAGCAGTTGAACTTATTGTACAAGGTAAAAAGAATCGAGTGGTTGGATATCAGGACGGTCATTATATTGATTTCGATATCAATGATGCGCTGAAAATGAATAAAGAAATTCCTGCATATCAGTTGGAAATTGCAAAAGTTTTGTAAGGAGAAGTGCATTGGATATGGACGTAAAAAAAACAGCTCCTATTGGTGTGTTTGATTCCGGAGTAGGAGGGTTAACTGTAGCGAGGGAAATTATGCGGAACTTACCAAAAGAAGATATCGTTTATTTTGGTGATACTGCACGTGTACCTTATGGTAGCAAGTCGAAGGATAACATTATACGTTTTTCCAGACAAATCATTCGCTTTTTACAAACAAAGGGTGTAAAAGCAATTGTGATAGCATGTAACACGGCCAGCGCGCTGGCACTGGAGACAGTGAAGGATGAATGTGACATTCCCATTATCGGCGTAGTGGAGCCAGGAGCACGTGCGGCATTAGAAGCCACCGTAAATAAGAACATCGGTGTCATAGGGACTGAGGCTACGGTACGAAGCGCAATGTATGAGAAAATTATTCAAGAGGTTTATCCGGAAGCTACTGTAAATGCAAAGGCGTGTCCGCTGTTTGTTCCGCTTGTTGAGGAAGGATTTAAAAAGCATCATGTGACGGATGAGATTATTGATTATTACTTGTCAAGCTTGAAAGAGTCGGAAATAGACACCTTGATTTTGGGATGTACCCATTATCCGTTGCTACGCTCAAAGATTCGCGAATATGTAGGAGATAAAATAACCTTGGTAAATCCGGCATATGAGACGGCTATGGATTTGAAACGTATTCTACATGAATTGGATTTGGAAAATCCGAATTTGGAAGGGGAACATGGTTCTTATTCCTTTTATGTGAGCGATGCTGCGGACAAGTTCAAACAGTTCGCCAATTCGATCTTACCGTACGATATTGAGACAACAAAACAGATTAACATAGAAGAGTATTAGGTGGAATATGACAAAAGATGTATTAGTAAGTATTTCAGGTTTGCAAATGGCTGTAAACACGATGGAAAATGGAGAGGATGAACCAATTGAAATTGTCAGTGCAGGCACTTATTATTGTAAGGAAGGAAAGCACTATATCTTCATGGAAGAGGTTTCAGAAGGTATCCCGGGGATTACAAAAACACAAATTCGCATCAACGGGAAGGAATCCCTCGAAGTTATGAAAAAAGGTGTGACTAATACACACATGATATTCGAAAAAAATAAGAATAATCGATGCTTTTACAAAACCCCTTTGGGTCAGTTGAATTTGGGAATTCTCACAAGCAGGATTGTTATTGATGAGACAGAGGATAATATTAATATTCGAGCAGAGTACTCTATGGATGTGAACTACGAGCCTTTGGCGGAGTGTGTGATTAGAATTAATATCAAACCGAGGGAAGCTGAGGATTTTTCCATACAGGAAAAAATGACATTTTAGAGGAATTTAAAAAGATGCAGATTTTATGGTCTGCATCTTTTGTTTATTTTTTTCTGGAGAAAAGCCCTTTTTTCTTTTGTGGTGTGTCAAGTGGTCCGCGGATTCCTTTTACGTTCGTAATATAAAGACCGCTGACAACAGCTTTCACCTCTTTTTTTACAGGCACATATGGATAAATCTTAGCATCACACATCAAAGTCATCACCTTAGGACCAACTTTTGCCTTTACGATTGGCATTTTTACTCTGCGAAGGTATTTTGGTGTGCTTTCCAAAACTACAGCCGGAAGTCCTGCGTCCTTCAGTTTCATCTTCTTCTTATCAATAATCAGCATTGATATGGTCTGTGCGGCTGCTTTCATTTGTTCTTCTTGCTCAGCCTGCTTCTTTTCTGCTTTTTTTCCAAAGAAATATAGTACAGCAATAATTGCAACAATCACTGCGAGTATAATTCCAAAAATAATCCATCCGTTCATGGGAAACCTCCTTATTAATTGTATAATGTAAACACATAGATTCTAACATTGTTTAGTCACAAGTGCAAGATAATACTTTTCAAATTTAAGAAATATGGTATAATAAATAAGTCTTTATTAGAATAGAGAAGAAATGAGGAAAAAGATATGAAAAAAAGATTAACAGTTTTATTGTTAGCATTGAGCATGGTTGCATCTATGGCAGGATGTGGAAAAAGTTATAAGATCGACGACAAGGGTGCAGTCTATAATGATTACGTAAAAGTAAAACAATGGAAAGAATTGGAAGTAGAAAAGGTAGAACCGGCGGCAGTCTCAGATGCAGATGTGGAAGCAAGCATTGAGTCGGATATACAATCCTTAACTACATATAAAGAGATTACTGATCGTGGTGCAAAGGAAGGCGATCAGGTAACCATTGATTATGTTGGGAAATTGGACGGCAAGGAATTTGACGGTGGTAAAGACAACGATGTGAAGTTTATTTTGGGAAAAGCTTCTTTTGTTGAAGGGTTCCAAGAAGGCATTGTTGGTCATAAAGCAGGGGACACCTTTGATGTACCATTGACATTCCCAAAAGATTACTATGAGGAACTGGCAGGAAAAGATGTTGTTTTCACCATGACTTTAAAAAAGGTGGAAGAGGTTGATGTGCCTGAATTGTCAGATGAAGTTGCAAATAAGTTGAATCCAAAAGCGAAGACGGTTGATGAGTATAAAGCGTTGGTGAAAGCGGATTTGGAAGCAAGTAATAAGCAAACAGCAGAGCAAACAATGAAAGATAGTTTGGCTTCGTTACTCTACGAACAGAGTTCTGCAACAAAGTATCCGGAGGACCGACTGGAAGACATGGTAGATAATGTAGAAGAGTCTTATACTAATTATTTTGAATATGCAGTTAGTCAGTACGGGATGACTTTAGATTCTTATTTGCAACAGACTGGTTCAACGCTAGCAGATATGATGAAAAGTATGACCGGAGAGACCTTCGAAGATGTTGCAAAGAGACAGTTGTGCTACGAGATGGCCATTGAGCTAGTTGCTGAGGTGGAAGGCATCGAGATTGAAGATAAAGAATATGAGGAATTTCTTGAGCAAAAGGCGGAAGAAGAAAGCCTGAAAGATGGGGCAGAGTTTGAAAAGAAATACGAAGAGAATTTCGGAAAAGATTCTTGTAGAGCCTTCTGTTTGCAAGAAAAAGTGACAGAATTCCTGTGGGAAAATTGTAAAATCGTTGAGCCAAAGAAAACCGATAACGAAGCTACAACAAAATAAGAGCATGGTCTACGTATACGGAATCAATATTTCTAAATTTCCGGATCCTTTGGAAGAACCAGATATCATGATGGGGCTTCCGGAGGAACGGAAAAGAAAAATATTAAGTTATAAGCAAAAGGAAAAGCGTTTGCAGAGTGTAGGTGCCGGATGGTTATTGAAACGCGTGTTGAATCGACATGCTGTTTCGACAGAGACGCTTCGTACGGAAGCGAGTGGAAAACCAATCGTGGATGGGATATGTTTCAATTTGTCACATTCGGGTGATATCGTAATCTGCGCAGTCGGTCAGCAGTCGGTTGGTTGCGATATTGAGAAACTAAAGGATGCACCAAAGACGGTGGGGCGTATGTTCTCGGCGGAGGAGAGAGAAAGCTTGCAACAACTTGCCGGGGAAGGTTATAATCGAGAATTCATTCGACTGTGGACAAGAAAAGAAAGCTATTTAAAAATGACAGGTGTGGGTATTAGAGTTCCACTTGATAAATTGGAGATGAATGATTGCTATATCAAGGAATATACCCTGCCGATGTATCAGATAGCAGTGTGTGCGAAGGAAGACGTATTTTCTGAGCTGATATGGGAAGAATTTTAAAAGAAGGCCGGGAACCTTTGGGTTCTCGGTTTTTTTGACAGGAAAACACTACATTTGAGCGAATAAGTGATATAATGCAATTACCATTTAGATTGGAATACATATAGGAGGGAAATAAAATGAACGGTAAAAGAGCAGAACTACATTTACATACCAAATTTAGTGATGACCTTTCAGTGATTGGTGTTGAAGAGATGATAAAAAAAGCAGAAGAATATGGACTCTCTGCCATTGCCTTTACAAATTTGAATAGTGTTCAGGATTTTCCTGAAATTTCACGCTGCGCGGATGATACGGAGGTTAAAATCATTTATGGTGCGGAGTTTCTTTTAAAGAGTGCAGAAGGTAACGACGATCAGAAAGTCACCGTACTTGTGAAAAATCAAGAGGGAATAAAGCAATTGTATAAGATTATCTCATCAATGGAGAAAAAGGAAACTTATGATGTTATAACTCCAGCTGTTCTGGTGGAGAACCGTGAAAATCTCTTGGTAGGCTCCAATGGCTCTAATGGTATGTTTGTTTGCGACTATTTTGAAATATACCCTGCTTGTAACAAACAGGAAGAACAGAGGAATAAAGATATCTATCTCCAGGGAAAAGAAATGGGCATACCAGTTGTCGCAGTAAGCAATGCCCATTATCTCACTCGAGATGATGCTGTGTGTCGAGATATTATTCGTGTTGCCAAAGGCTTAGAAAAGGATGAACAGAAAAATCTGTATCTGCGAACTACAGAAGAAATGCTGGAAGAACTTTCCTATCTCGGAGAGCAGGTGGCGGAAGAAGTTGTCATAAATAACACGCAAATTCTGGCTGACTTGGTTGAAAACGTATACATTGTGGAAAATTTGTTTCGTGATTGCGAAGTTGAAAAAGGCAATGAACAGATAGAAACAATCTGTTTGGATAAGGCTCACGAAATATATGGAAATCCATTACCGGTGATTGTAGAAGAAAGATTACAAACAGAACTTGAGTTGATCAAGAGGGACATTTGTGCAACTCACTATCTCATTGCCCACAAAATTACGAAGTATATAGCGGATAGTGGTCACTATAACGGAAACCGCGGCACTTGCGGCTCGATGTTGGTTTCATTTTTACTTGGAATAACAGAAATTAACCCATTGAAGCCACATTATTATTGCCCGGAATGTCATTATTTTGAAGTAAGTGATTTGGCCAAGGATGGCATGGATTTGCCTGATAAAGAATGCCCATTCTGTAAAACCAAATTAAAAACAGACGGGCATCACATTCCTTATGAGAGCTTTACAGGAGGGAATAGACGGAGAATGCCACAGTTTCACATTAATGTATCTCCTGATATACAACAATCTGTAATGGAGCGTATGCAAACACTTCTCAGTCCGATGAAAATCGGGAGAGCAGGAACGGTTGGGGTATATTTGAGAAATGAGGCAGAAACCATAGTCGCTGGCTATGAAAATATGATCGGCATGCTGTTCTCAGAGGAGGAAAAAGAGAGGATTATATTAAAAATCATTAATGTAAAACGCCACGAAGGTGTGCATCCGTGTGAGCTTATCGTGATACCGGAATGTATGGAATTTGAAGAATTTACACCGATGAGAAAAAATAGGGATAACATGCAAGTTACGCATTTGCATTATTGCGATGTCAATAGTATGGTTCCAAAGGTGAATATAATGTCTTATACAGGACTTCAATTTTTGGAAACGCTTGCGCAAAAAACGGGTGTGAGCTTGGAGGAAATCGATGTAAAAGATCCGGAGGTCTTAGCGCTTTTTAAGAAATTTGATATTGTTGGTATACATGAATACGATAGAGATTTCATGTGGGATGTGCTAATCAGAACCAAGCCGGGAACGTTTTCTGAACTTGTAAAGTACAGAGGATTGGCACACGGCACCCATGTATGGACGGAAAATGGAGAATACCTAATCGATAAAGGAGTGCCTCTTGCTGACTTGCCGACACTTAGGGATGACATTACGAATGACTTGATAAGCATAGGTGTGGAACGGGAAATTGCATTTAAATTCAGTGAAATGGTCCGCAAAGGTTGGCTGGCAAGAAAAAGAAACACAGTGAGTCCTGAGGAATTATTGGATTGTGAAGCCATTTCGCAATTGTTGGGAGATTGGTATCTGAACTTCTGCAAAAAAATCATATATATGTTTCCAAAGTCACATGCCGTGTCCTATGTATATAATGATATTCGTTGTGCCTGGTTTAAGAAATATTATCCAAAAGAGTTTTACAAAACATATTTGGAGTGTTATTTTGGAGATGAGGATTATCTTACAGAAGAGGAAGGTATCAAATACGGTGCGGTCTTAAATGAATGCGAAGAGAGGGGGATTACATTATGTTAGTAAATGAATATGGAGATTATTTGGGAACAGTGGGACTTAGCAAAAAAACAATTGCGATTTATCGTGGAAGATTGCAAATTTTCTTGAACAATGGATATTCTGAAAATGATTTAAAGGGCGCTGTTGATGAACTTATTTCCAAACACTCTAAAGGCGGAGAGGACTACAATCAGAAGGATAGTGGAAACACGGTTGCTGCATTAAGAAAGCTTAAGGATTATATTCGTGCACCATATGTGGAGAATTTCTTTATCGCCTATGACAGAGGATTTTCATCCGCTGTTCCAGTGAAACGTTATGTATCTGCGTATACTATTACTGATGGCGCTATTACAATCACTTATAAAAAAGGCCATTGTTTTGAAAAAACAGTTACAAGAAACATTCCGAAAGTTCATTATGGTCAACTTATTGATCTGGTAATTAAGTATAAAGATTATTTGTCGCAATCTAACACTGCAATGAATACTGTACATGGTCCGGGACCGGCCTATCGTTATGTATTTGGCAATGATTGTGGCTCTAACTGTGAGGAGTTGTTTGTCGGACAGAAAGGGGATACTGAGGTAATCAGGGCGAGAGATGCTTATCTGGCTTGGATTAAGAGGTTTATTCCTTAATTATTAAAAATATCCCCCTTGAGAGTCGGCATAGATAACCGAAAATCAAGGGGGATATTTTTTATAATTTGTTCATAATTTGTTTTGTTACAGCCTTGATCAGTGCTTCGTTTTCGGAGGTGTCCGATACCACGTCGGCAATGCTGGAAGCGCATGGGATATGGCTGCCTATAAAATTCATTTTTGTATAGAATTCAAGGGAATCTACATTGTCAAAAGCATTTTCCAATGTATCTCCGGTAGAGAAGACACTGGTACCTTCGTAGAGGAATCCTTTTTTGTTTTTTACACAATCTTTTAATTCAGCCGAAATCTCGCCGGTAGCTTTGTTATAAGCCCCCTTTGGAACCATGCCGAGATATACATAGTTTTCAGGAAGAACGCAATCGTTAATAGGAACGTTCTTAATAGCATAAGCCGTTGAAAACGGAGGTTGTGCATGAATCAAGGCACGAATCTCAGGGTTTTCTTGGTACATACGGATGTGAAGGGTTACTTCAGAGGTCGGATTGTACTTGCCGTTTCCAAGTTTCTTTCCGTTAGCGTCTACCTTTACAATTTTATCAGGTGTAAGAAATACTTTTGAAACACCGCTTGGAGTACAAAAATATTCTTTTTCACTGTATTTATAAGAAATGTTACCATGCTTTGCAGCAACATATCCTTTTGCATAAAGTCTCTTACCAATTTCACATATGGCTTTTCTTACTTCGTATTCTGACATCATCATCTTTGTGTCCTTTCAATATGTTTTTCATAGTTTTTATCATATCATATCTGCAATAGAGATTCAACGGAATGATTCATAATAAAAGACATAACTCACGCCAACCTCGCATAGATTGTAAAATGCGATTTATGCAGGGGTTTTATTTTGAAGGATTGCATCGAAGAACGGGCAATTGAGATTGTAAATTAATATGCGTGTACAGTTTTGTGGATAATCAAACTTTTTGTAGGTTTGATTATCCTTTTTTTGTTATAAAGGGGAAAACATCCCATTCTTATTGTTTTTGTATCTCCCCGGGAGTTGTGTTGAAAACACGTTTAAATAAATCGCGAAAGTAGGAAACACTATTAAAACCAACCATTTCGCAAATGGTTTCGATGCTTGCGTTTGTTGTGGACAACAATTTGTAAGCATAATCCATCTTCTGACGATTAAAATAGTCTGTCATTGTCATGCCTATATGTTTCTTGAATTGTCGCCGCATATAATCTGCATTATATGAAAAACCTGAAGTCAAAATAGAGATATCAGTCTTAAAATTCTCGTGAGAGTTGAGAATGGTAAGAAGCTGAAGTATCCATGAAGGTATATCAGATTTCTCTACAAGGCGATTCTCCAGAAGAAGAGTAAAAGTTACTTTTAACAAATAACAGATTATCATTGAAGGAGTTTGGAGTACAGGGAAAAACCATTATGAAGTATACAATAATCAATAACTTAAGAAATTTACTTGGTCCACATCATTTAGAAGCAGGAGAGAGTTACCTTGTTGGACCGCATAATTTTCATAAAGAAGCTTGCTTGTGGAATAACAATGTTGAGACGGAATGGAATGATGGTTATTGTTTCGTCACGATGGGAATCTAAAACAAAGAAAGAAACCCAACTTGAGGTCGCAAAAAAACGACCTCAAGTTGGGGGAGTACACGATATCGACCTTATGCATTTACTGAACAAGGTGTTTACATGCTTATGACTGTACTAAAAGGTTGGCTACAAACTGCCACATCATGTGTCAATAAAACTGGATATCTTAAATTACAATGAACTCATGGTAAGGGAAGAAATATATTTCCTGAAGCGCCATGAGTTTTTTTCTCATATTCAGCCTTGAAAATCGCAAAATTGAAGATTACGATTCCTCCTGTTCAGAAATCTTTTGGAAATAAGCCATTAATCTTTTCTGAGTATCGGAATCACAGTTTTTCACGTTATCTATGAGAGAGAATAATTCCGGTTTTTCTTCCTTGAAAATATAATGGCAATTTGGCGTCTTGTTTTCTGTTTTTCCGGTGAGATAATCTGCGGATGTTCCGAGAACGTGTGCCATGTAGTAAATCACATGAATAGAGGGTGTGCGTTCGCCGGATTCATAGCGGAGATAAGCAGGTTGGGACATCTGCATGCGCTTAGCAGCTTCCTGTTTTGTAATGCCAAGAGCTTTTCTACATTCTATTAAGCGTTTGCAGTTTAGAGTAGTGGTGTTCATAGTTTGTTTCCTCTTTTCTAATTAAATTAGTATAATCATATCATATCTCCCTTGACTATGCCAATGGAATATTATATTATAATTATACCAATGGTATTCTTGAAAAACAACTTGATATTTTAAACGGTGTTGCATATAATAAAAATGTAGATAGAATTTCTATCTTTCGGAGAGTTCCTGCCGTTTAAGTGGAAGGTTTAACAACCGGAGAGTTCCTGCCGTTTAAGTGGAAGGTTTAACAACAAGAGGCATCCTTTGGGATGCTTCTTTTTTGTCGAAAGGATGTTTTTATGCAGTTATATCATATTTCAGATGAATATATAAATTATCTCAGAAATAAATTTCCAAGAGTATATTCAAATAAAGAAAATTCTCGCGTACATACAAGAAAATATCTGGGAACAGTTGTCGAAATGGGTGATTATAAGTATTATATTCCATTATCGTCGCCAAAAGACAAACATGATTATATTATCGAAGAAGGAAAGAAAACCGTGCGAAAGGATTCTCTTATTGTCATGAGAATTGTTTCGGGGAGTGGTGAAAACAAAGAACTAAAAGGAACATTGCAAATAGGAACCATGATTCCTGTGCCAGATGATGCAATCGTATTGTATGACGTAGATAATGAGTCAGATCAAGCATATAAAGACCTTGTGCAAGAAGAAATTGTGTATATTCGTAAACACGAAAATAAAATAGTTAGGAATGCAAGGATTTTATATAGTAAGAGGAAGTCTGGAGAAGCAAATCGTGTAGTGCAGAATTGCTTGGATTTTATAGCATTAGAAGAGGAGTGCGATAAGTGGAAAAGTTGGACTACAAGGTCAGATGGTCAGAACCCCACTTCTTCTGATTAGCATTATAATACGATTACGACTAAAGTGTAAGAATAACTTACATAACCCCTGCATACATTGTAAAAAAGCAATTGTGCAGGGGTTTTATTTTGAAAGATTACATCGAAGAGCGTGCAATGGAAATTGCCTATTATATCATAGAAAATAACGCAACAGTCAGACAAACGGCAAAAGCCTTTGGGATTAGTAAAAGTACAGTCCATAAAGATGTAGCGGAGCGTCTTGAAAAAATCAATCCGTCTCTTGCAAGCGAGGTCCGGAAGGTGTTGGACATTAATAAATCGGAACGTCATATTCGAGGTGGATTGGCAACGCGCGAAAAATATTTACATATGGAACACAAGCAGAATTGGTGGGGGACAATTTAGCCCTCACCTTTTTGTTGCGTCAGACAATTTGATGTGTTATACTAAATTATCAGAAATTTACTGGTAATAAGGAGGATGCATATGGACGAAAGATTAATTGACCTTCGCTCGACGAAGAACCCGAAAGCAAGAATTAAAATTATGAAAGGTCATTTTGCCACAAGCAACTCACATATCAATACATATATTGATATGTCGACAGTAAAGGTCAGACATAATAACTGTCGGGAAACCGCAAAGGTTTTGGCAGATGAGTATGTACATACCACGGCAGTTGACACCATTGTTTGTTTGGAAGAAACAGACACCATTGGAACATTTATGGCTGAACAACTTGCAGATGTCAGCAGACATTCTTTGAGTCATGGGAATAACATATCCATCGTTTCACCGGAATACCACCAGAACGGACAAATCTTATTCCGCGACAATGTGCAACGTATGATTAAGAATTCTCAGGTGCTCATTTTAGCGCCATCCATTACAACCGGGAAATCGGTAAAACGTGCGATTGAAGCTGTATTATATTACGGTGGAACGGTATGCGGTATCTGTTCTGTGTTTAGTTCCATTAATAAAATCAACGGATTGGAAGTTAAGACAATCTTTACAAGCAAAGACATTCCTGATTATCGTGCCTATGCACCGAGTGAATGTCCGATGTGTAAAGAAGGGAAAAAAATGGATGCAATTGTAAATAGTTACGGCTATTCAAAATTATAAGGGACAAGTTCAGAAAGCATATCCCACATTTCCGGATATGCTTTCTGTTTGCGAAAGGAGATAACCAATTATGAAGAAAAAAATACTGTTGGCAAGCCTATTGGTATTGTTGTTGACGATTGCAGGGGTATTCTGCGTAACAGCAGACTCTGAGAAAAAGGAATTAGATGTCATGTTCCTACATGATACCCATTCTCATTTGAATGAATTTGCGACTGTAGAAGATGGGAAGACACAGGTACTTGGTGGATTTGCAAAGATAAAAACATTAATCGATGCACAAAAGGAACAAAATCCGGAAACCTTATTGTTGGATGCCGGAGATTTTTCCATGGGCACGCTTATTCAAGTGGTGTATGAAAAGGAAGCATCTGAAATCCGAATGCTTGGGGAGCTCGGTATGGATGTAGTTACCCTTGGTAATCACGAATTTGATTATAAGGCAAAAGGTTTGGCGAATATGCTCCATAATGCAGTTGCCAGTGGCGATACTCTTCCGGCTATGGCAGTGTGTAATATTGACTGGGAAACCATGGAAAAGGACGGCCTTACCGATGACCAAAAGCTGTTAAAGAAAGCCTTTGAAACCTACGGGATGAAGGATTATGTTGTAGTGGAAAAAGGAAACGTAAAGATAGCGGTTATAGGTGTGTTTGGGGAGGATTGCTTGGATTGTGTACCAAACTGTCCGTTAAAGTTCCAATCTCCAGTTGAGGCTGTCAAGGAGACTGTAAAAGAAATCAAGGAAAATGAGAAGGTTGACATGATTGCCTGTGTTTCACACAGTGGTACATGGGAAGACGAGGATAAGTCAGAGGATGAAATCCTTGCTAAGAATATTCCTGAGTTGGATTTGATTATCAGCGGACATACCCATACCAAACTGGATGAGCCGATTGTACATGGTGACACCTATATTGTATCGACAGCAGAATATGGAAAATATTTGGGCAACCTGTCCATGACGCAAAAGGCGGACGGCAGATGGAAGATGGATAGCTATGAGCTGATTCCTGTGGATGAGAGCATAGAGGCAAATGCAGAGACCCAGGCCAAAGTAGATGCGTTGGTAGCAATGATTGACAGTGTATATTTGGAGCAGTTCGGCTATACAAGAGAGCAAGTTTTGTGTACCAATGAAATTGATTTTGTAAATAGCAGTGATACATCAGCCCTCCATACAGAGCTCAATCTCGGAAGTATCATGGCAGATGCCTATACTTATGCCGTGCAGAAATTATCTGATATGGATTCGAATCCTGTTGATGTTACGGTAGTTCCTTCCGGTGTCATTCGTGATTCCTACGCAAAGGGTAATATTACAACCGAAAATGTATTCAATTCTTTCTCACTTGGAATTGGTGAAGATGGCATTCCGGGATATCCATTGATTAGTATATACCTGACCGGTGCAGAACTAAAACTTGCAGCAGAAATCGATGCCAGTGTTTCTGATTTCATGACGACAGCAAGACTCTACACGGATGGGCTGTATTGGGCGTATAATCCAAACCGTATGATTTTGAATAAAGTAACCGATGTATATCTCTGTGACCAAGATGAAAAACGGGTTGAAATTGAAGATGATAAATTATACAGGGTAGTAACGGACTTCTATACCTCACAGATGCTTGGCGGCGTAACCGACTTGTCATTTGGTCTTCTCCCGATTGTGCCAAAAGATGTGAATGGTGAGCCGATTGAGCATTATGAAGATGCCGTAATTATGACAAAAGAGGGTACTGAGTTGAAGGCATGGGCTGCTATTGCGGAATATATGTGTTCATTTGAAGATACAGACAACGACGGCATTGGCAATGTACCGGATAAATATGCGAAGGAAGAAGGACGTAAGGTTGTAGAAGACAGTAAAAACATTCTTGATTTAATTAAGAAACCAAATAAGTTTTTCTTTATTATCATTGGATTGATTTTACTGGTACTTGCAATTTTAGTTGTTCTCATTATTTTAATAGTGAAATTAATTCGTAGAATCATAAGAAAAGTCAAAGATAAAAAGCAGGAGAGTGACAACGATGCGACTTAAAGATGCATTGGCAAACATCCATAAAGAGCACGCAGATGACAAACTGCTACAGCTCACTACCATTTGGGGAGAGCAGCTGGACAAAACGCATGTATGGCAAGAATATCCACGCCCGCAAATGCAAAGAAACAATTATCAAATATTACATGGGGAGTGGGACTATGCAATTATACCCCAAAACGAAACTCAATGTTTCGACAGTCAAGGTAAAATTTTAGTGCCATTTTCTTCGGAGGCAAGTTTGTCCGGGGTAGGTAGACAGTTACAGCCACATGAGTATTTGTGGTATCAGAGAACTTTGGTATTTACGAAAGAAGAATGTGACAGAAAAGCCAAGAAAGAGCGTTGCATTTTGCATTTTGATGCGGTAGACCAACAGGCTGTCGTGTATATAAACGGTGTGGAACTTGTTAGGCATTACGGTGGATATTTGCCGTTTGAAGTAGATATTACGGAATATGTTACGGATGAGCCTTGTATTTTGCAAGTGCGAGTACAAGATGACAGTGATACCTCTTATCACACCCGAGGAAAACAATGCTTAAAGCGTGGAGGCATGTTTTATACAGCGCAAAGTGGTATTTGGCAGAGTGTATGGTATGAATGGGTACCGAATAACTATGTGAAGAAGTTAAGAATCACACCGAATTATGATGAGGCCGGTGTGACCATTGAACTTCAATCAAAGACAGTGTTTCAAACTTTGTTGGTAAAGATAAAGGATGAGGACGCAGAATGTGAAATTACGTATTCGCAAAATAAGATTCACATCCGATTTGCTGATGGTATATTTAAATCCTGGAGTCCGGAAACCCCACATTTGTATTATTTCAGCTTAAAAGCAGATGATGATATAATTCAAAGTTATTTTGCAATGCGCTCTTTTACTGTGGAGAAGGACGAAGGAGGAATACCTAGGTTTTGCCTGAACCACAAACCATATTTCTTAAATGGCGTGTTAGACCAAGGTTATTGGCCGGATGGACTTATGACGGCGCCTTGTGATGAAGCATTTGTTTACGATATTATGCTCGCTAAGCAAACTGGCTTTAATATGATTCGCAAGCACATTAAGATTGAGCCTCTTCGCTGGTATTATCACTGTGATAGATTAGGCGTGATTGTGTGGCAGGATATGGTAAATGGCGGCACTGCCTATAATATGCTGTGGGCGTGTTATATGCCGACAGGATTACCAGTTTTAGGGCGAGTTATCAAAGACAATCTATATGGTATATTTGCAAGAAAGTCAGAAGAAGGGCGCAGACTTTGGGAGCAGGAGTGCAGGGAGACCGTTGACCATTTGTATAACGTACCATCCATATCTACCTGGGTACCGTTTAATGAAGCGTGGGGACAATTTGATGCAGCACGTATTGCAGATGAGGTGAAGGCTCAAGACCCAACAAGAACGGTTGACCATGCCAGTGGTTGGTTTGACCAAAAGGCAGGGGATTTTAACAGTGTGCACAATTATTTCCGCAAATTACGGGTTGCGAAGGATGAAAAACGTGCTTTTGTCATTTCTGAATATGGAGGGTATGCATGTCACATTGCTGGACATTCCAGTGTAGAGCGCATTTTCGGGTATAAGAAATTCGATACGATTGAGGATGTCTCAAAGGCATATCATGAATTATATGAGGGACAGGTGCAACCACTCATTGAGAAGGGCTTAAGCGGCGTCGTGTATACGCAGCTCTCTGATATTGAGGAAGAAGTGAATGGACTTGTGACTTATGATAGGAAAGTAGTGAAAATCAAATAAAAAGGCAGAAAGCGCTTGGAGGTTTATCCAAGCGCTTTTAGAAATTCCCGTAATGTTTTTTCAACAGATTCTGTAATATCAGTCGCATGCTTTTGGATGTCAGGTTTTGCATGTGCCATAGCATAGCTTTTCCCTGTGAGCTCTAACATTTCAACATCATTTTGCTGGTCACCAAAGGAAATTGCTTCTTCTGGAGTTGCATTTATTTGTTCCAGTATGAATTTTAAAGCCGTTCCTTTATTAGAGTCAAATGGAATAAAGTCTATCCAAAGATTTCCGGCATTTGCAATCTTAATTTCATTTCCAAACAAAGCGGTAAAATATTCGTAGGATTCTTGTGTTGTCTCAGTGTCCAAGAAAGCCACCTTAACAATCGGTTCATCAATATCTTTCAGAGAGTCTATTTTCGTAATATGATATTTCAGATGTGTTGTCATATGCTTGAAAAACTCTTCATCCCCGCTCTTGATGTACTGCGTGCTTGGTGTGGAAATTGCTGCCTTGCATTGCGGACGCTTGTCCATTTCTTCGATAATACGCATTGCAAAATCGCGGTCGAATTCGGATATCACATACTGTTTTCCGTAAAGCTGGCAGATGGCACCATTTTCTGAAATGTAGGAAATATCCTTTGCTACAGGCGCAAACAAAAGCTCCTGACTTTGCAATTGGCGTCCACTTGCAACAACAAAGAGAATGTCTTGCTTTTTTAATTCTAAAATCATGTCATATATTTCCGGATTCAAGACTTTATTTCCTTCTGGAAGTAAAGTTCCGTCAATGTCACTTGCAATTAATTTGATCATGCTTTCATTTCTCCTAGTTCGTTTGATTCAGTCAGAGCATAGCATACTTTAGAATCGAGCGCAACATTTTCCATTTCTTTCATATATTAAAACAGAACCATGTATAAAGGAGCAATATCATGCCATATTCAGTAATGTTAGATGCGGGGCACGGTGGGTATCAGTTGTGCCGGAGTAAAGAAAGGTCGATATATCCCCAAGAATTAAGATTGTATATATTGTATAATGATAGATAGATTGCTGTTTGAAAATTGATTTTAATGTTGATTAGTGCTATATTAAAAAAAGAAGAATTATCAAAAAAACTAAAGAGGTAATCTGATTTATGAAATGTGCTAATTGTGGTGAGAAAATAAAAAAGAATTACAATGTATGCCCGAATTGTGGTGAAAGAGTTGAAACACCAGAGCAAGAAAAGAGTCCATTAAAATATTATAAGATTATTATAGGGTTGTTACTTGCTGCTTTAATTTTCTTTGTTGCTTGGCTGATTGTGCCGAATCTTTTTAAACCTGACATAGAGGAATTGAAGAAATCGGTTGTTCAGATATATGTGTATGATATAAATGATGAAATAATAGCAACAGGAAGTGGTGTTGTTGCTTTTGAGAATGATGTAATCATTACAAATGCTCATGTGGTGGAAGAAAATTATAAATTAGAGGTGATTTCGGAGAACAATACAAAATATCAGGTGGAAGGTATAATTGGGTATAACAAAAAGAAAGATATTGCCATTCTAAAATTGAGTGATAGCAAAAAACTAAAAGCACTGGATACAAAAGATTCTTTGGCAGTTGGTGATGATGTCATCGCTATTGGAAGTCCTTTGGGATTAAAGAATACAGTTTCAAATGGTATATTAAGTGGATATTTTCAAGATGCTATAAAAGTATATCAACACACAGCCCCTATTTCTCCAGGAAGTTCAGGGGGAGCATTATTTGATGCAAGAGGAAGATTGGTTGGCATTACATATGCTTCAATAGATGGAGGACAAAATATTAATTTTGCAATTCCAATTAAACAGGTAGAAAAAGAATACAATATTGTTAAAGATAATAAATGCATAGAAACTGAATATTGCAAATATTTAAACAATGGAATATTAAAAACAAAAGAAGGAAGTCGCTTGCTAGATTATGCATTGAACGATGAATATGGAAATTGGAAAGAAGATGGAGATAGATATATATATAATCCACAAACGAAAGAATGGACTCATTTAGGAATCCTACAATATTCCTCGTTGTCAAATGAAAATTGGTGGTTTGGGGAAGGATATAATCAAATTCAAAAATATGTTGGTGCTTCTCTGTATATGACTTCAGGAGACCATGGATATGGTAGGATAGATGAAAATGGAAATATTCATGCTAATGAGCAAGACTATTATACAGTAATTGTAATTGAATTAAAGAAGTATTCTTCAGATGCAAAAAAGAAAATTGGTAAATATTTTGAAGAGTATTTTGTTGGTGATAATCTTGAAGAGGATGAAAATTATGACATCCAATATACTGAAAATTATGCGTATTGTATTTTATATAAGAATTACGATAACATATCAAAAGTAAAGGATGTCATGAGGAAATTCCCTTAATAGTCACGAGCCAAGATAAAATTTGTTTACAAAAATGATAAATAAGGTTATAATAAAAGAAAAAAGACAACCGCCACAGAGTGGTTGACCAAGAGTGAAAAGAAAAAGCCTTCCCGCACCGGCCAAAGTACAGGGAGGGTTTTTCTACTTTAGTGACAAATCAAATGAATGAATGTCAGTAGTGCTATGAGGAACATGCCAAATGACATGAGGTCTTTGAAATCAAAGTTTTTCTTCATAGGCATCACCTCCATTCTATGTAATAGATGAAGGTCACCACCCTGTAACACGATTGTCTACAACCTTAATAGGTTGATAAAGACATTATATCACAGAATGAAAACGAACACAAGTTCGAATATGAAAAACAAACAAAAAGATAAAAAGTAATGTGTTGCTAAAACGACAAGGGAGAAACAATATGACACAAGAAGTTGTTCAGGAAAAGACGGAAGAAGTTATTTGTGATTTGCTCAATAGACAAGAATTTGTTGACAAATTGATAGATATAACTGAAAGACTGGCAAAAAACAAGAGAAGTGCATGCTATGCAGTTAACGGGAGTTGGGGAGCAGGAAAATCGTTTGTTTTGGATATGTTTTTGGAACAATTGGTACTTATACAACAAGAAGGAAACATTGGTGATAAGTATTTAATATTTCCATATAATTGCTGGGAATATGATTATTACGAAGAACCAATAATCGCAATTGTTGCATCAATGCTTGACGAGATAGATAAAGATGTAAATTTATTGTCCGAAGATAAAAGAGACAGAATAAAAGGTTTTTTGAAGGCTGTAGGAAGCGGTTTATTATTAACCTTCAATAGTGCTATTAAAGAGAAGACAGGGGTTGATGTTCAGAAAATACATGAGGTTATTCAGAGTGGAAATGCAAATACTGCTGAGGCAGTGGAACAAAATCATGAATATGACCCATATTTTGCATTTAAGAATGTTCTAAATCGTTTTAGAGAAACAATAAAGTCTCTTTCAAAAGACCAAACTATTATATTTGTAGTAGATGAACTTGACCGATGCTTGCCAGGATATATGATTAAAGTATTGGAAAGACTGCATCACATCTTTTATGAGATACCTAATGTCCAAGTTGTGTTGTCCATGGATAAAGAACAAATCAGTCATACGGTTAGAAGTATCTATGGTGAGAATACGGATGTGAATAAATATCTGGCCAAATTTATTAATTTCGAGGTAGATTTACCTATTGGTAACTTAACAGACGAATATGAAAAGCAACACGCATATTATTTAGGTAAATTTGAGAAACAATGTTCGGAAAGTTATGAAGAAGATGTAAACGAATTCTACAAGAATATCTTAAAAGGAATAGATATGCGTGGAAGGATTGAAATTATAAATAAGTGTAATTTGTTGCATGATATGATATTGGGAGAAGAGAAAAGAGACCATGCATTTATGTGTGTTGAAATGTTTTTAGCAGTTTTGAAGTATTGGGAAGCGACCATTCCAGATAGAGAGTCACATATTAGTATACATGTGCTTTTTAATACGAAGAGAATAGTGTCTGTTTCTACAGGATTGGACTATATATCTCAAAAATATCTAGAAAATCAAGAATATAATAACTATCTTTCATATGATGAACATGGACGTTCATATGTGAGACGAGATAATATTTGGGGTGTTGTGCTGGCTACGTATAGAAGAATTATTGGATATAAATATGAATGGTTTTCGGTAGATGACTATGTAAAACTCGGTTTGCGAAAATATAGTGAGGATTTTTGGAATCTGTTACAAATCATCAACTAGAAACATTAATTGTTATCACACCACCCTATCCTACATAATATAATTGAATAAGTAAATCGAAAGGCGAATGGAGGACATCAGCAAAATCCCCATTCGTCTTTTTATGTGCATAAGTTTAGAAAAAGTGAATGTATTACCAAGAACACACAACATGAAATTAGAGAAAGACGAAAGGAGGGATTTTGGAACACGCTGGTTACTTTAACCACATTTGACCTGCGGGAAAAGGGTAAAGTAAACAGCGAAGCGGTTAGCATGATAGTTTTTGAAAACTATCATGCTGGAAAAACAGACGAGGGGCAGTCTGGATAAACAAGGCTCTAGTATTGATTTCATTACACTTAACTAAATTTTATGCAAAGGGGGAGTCTATATGGCGAAAAACAAATCAATGGCATATCAGGTAAAGCGTGAATTATATTCGCAACTGAGATTTGGAGAATCAAAATACGAAAGTAAACTGAAGGAAGATACGAATTCACCGAAAGGCATCTTTTCAAAAAGCACAATGGATAGTTATGTCAAGCATGGCACAGCATTTGCTAATTGGACAAAAGAAACATATGGATGCAAAACATTAATAGATGCTTATGGTCACATCCAAGATTATATAGATTGGCGTGTTTCAAAAGGATTATCCGCATGGACTATAAAATTAGATGCTAGCGCAATTGCCAAATTATATCAAGTTCCGGCAAAGGATTTGGGAATCAAAACACCGCCGAGATATAGGGCAGATATTAAAAGGTCTCGTAAAGAATGTGAACATGACAAACATTTTTCAGAAGAAAGAAACGAAAAGGCTGTTTTATTTGGGAAGGGGACCGGATTGCGTCGTTCTGAGATGAAAGCATTGTTGAAAGAAGATATATATTGTAGAAACGGAAAGACCTTTGTTCATGTGGAAAAAGGTAAAGGAGGAAAAAGCAGAGAGGTAGAAGTTGCTTTTGGATTTGAAGCACATGTATTGAAATGCGCCGCGGCTGCGAAGAAGGGCGAGAAGATTTTTGCGAAAGATGAAATTAAGAATCGGATGGACGAACATTCATATCGAGCAGAATATGCAAAGACAATTTATAAACAGTATGAACGTCCATTAGATTCATTATCAGATAAAGAAAAGTACTATTGCAGAAAGGATAAAAAAGGATGTGTATATGATAGACAGGCTATGTTAATCACCAGTAAAAATCTGGGTCACAATCGAATTAATGTCATTGCTAGCAACTACTTGTATTAGTGGCCGAATCGTGTTTGAACCGGAAATCGACCTCTTCTTACATACTTTATATGAAGGGGTATTTGTACAAGCAACCCTTTACATAAAATGTAATAAGGAGTGGGAGGTTTTCCGATATGACCGATAAGAAACAGAATAAAAAAGAAACATGGACCGTGAATAGAACATATTTGAACCAGTATACATATGAGGAATGCATTTCACGAATTATTCGAAGTCACATTAATAAATAAAAAGAAGGGCTGCCGATATATTCAAAATGCGCTATAATGCATGTGGGATATATCGACATTGTGAGGTGCAGATATGATTAACTCAAATGACGATATTAGAAAATTGAATACAGCAATTTATATCAGATTATCAAAGGAAGATGGAGACAAAGAGGAAAGTGATTCGGTAAGTAATCAAAGAATGATTTTGCAAGAATTTGTGCAGAAACATGATGACTTGATTCTATACCGCGAGTATGTGGATGATGGTTTTAGTGGTTTGAACAAAAATAGACCGGCATTTCAACAGATGTTAGATGACATTGATGCAGGCAAGGTCGAGTGTGTAGTTGTGAAGGATTTATCTCGGTTTGCGAGAGGATATCTGTTGTCCGGACTGTATCAAGAGGAAATTTTCCCGGATTTAGGAGTTCGTTTTATTGCTGTCAATGATAACTATGATAGTGTAGATGATGAAGACGGCTTTGATTTTTTTCTTCCAGTACGGAATTTTTTGAACGAGTTTGTTTCGAGAGATACATCTAAAAAGGTGCGTCGAGTTATACAGGAAATGCAAAAGCAAGGTAAGTTTGTAGCAGCATTTGCTCCGTATGGATATAAGCGTAATCCCTTAGATAAACATCAATTGATTGTGGATGATTATGCGGCAGAAATTGTCAAAAGAATCTTTGAAATGTACTTGTCCGGAATGGGAATGATGACTATTTCAAAAGCATTAAATGCAGAAGGGATTGTGTGCCCGACTGTATATAAGAATCACAATGGTTCGAATTATACAAACAGTAATCGATTAAACGAAACAGTCTATTGGACGGAAACTACCATAAAGAACATCTTGAAGAATGAGACTTATACAGGTACATTAGTGCAGGGAAAAACAGTAAAAAGATTGAATCGAAAGGCGAAAAAATTACCGAGCAGTCAATGGATTCGAATTCCTGATATGCACGAGGCAATTATTTCAAAAGAAACATTTGAAAAAGTACAGATGTTACTGAAACGCAATTCCAGAAGTATGAAAGTGGATGCTCCGTCCTCGCTTTTTGCAGGTGTATTAAAGTGTCAAGAATGTGGTCGTGCTCTTTGCAAAACGGAGTATGACAATGTGATTACATATAAGTGTTCTACCTATAAAAGAAAGGGAAAAACATTGTGTACGCCACATACAATTAAGTTGGAAACCTTGAGTGACATTGTAAAAGATGATTTGAATTGTATGATTCAACAAGTAAAAGACTTGGATGCAATGGTTAAGAAGCATGAATTGCCGGCAAAAAAGAATTTTACAAATCAAAAAGAAAAACTAGAAAGAGAAATAGCAAACACAAAGCGTAAAAAGACATCATCTTATGACGATTACAAAGAAGGTGTAATCTCTGTAGAAGATTATAAGACTTACGCAAAACTTTGCGATGAAAAGATAAGCCAGTTGGAAACGCAGTTAAAATCTATCTTAGATGCAGAACGGGAGAATCAGATTCTTCCGAAAAGCAGATGGATTGACAAATTGCTTCAAACAAATAGGATTGAGATTTTAGACAAAGAAATGGTGTTAGATATGATTGACACGATTTGGGTGTGTGAGAATCATACCATTGAAATTATCTATAGGTTCTCCGGAGAACTGGATTATCTATTCAATAAAACAGTTGTAACTAATAATTAGCACAACTGATACCCACCACACGGTGGTGCAAACCCGGGGGCAGTCTATGAAGGAAGACAAGAGAAAGATGATGCGCTGGCGCTTGTTCTTGCAATCGGACCAATCTTGGAAAACAATGGAATCGATGTTCTTTACACGAGAACTACAGATGTGTATCAGACGCCGTTTGAAAAGGCGCAGTTAGCAAATGAAGCAGCAGTAGATTTCTTTATTTCTATTCATAGGAATTCTTTCCCGGAAGACAATGTGGTTTCCGGTGTGGAAAGTCTAGTGTACGATCTATCTGGGGTAAAATACGAAATGGCGGAAAATATCAACGCACAATTGGAAACGATTGGTTTCGTTGACTTGGGCGTAAAAGCAAGACCGAATCTAATTGTATTGCGTCGTACAAAGATGCCATCTGTTCTTGTAGAAGTAGGATTTATCAATTCTGACACAGATAACCGGCTCTTTGATGCGAATTTTGACGCTATTGCAAGAGCCATCGCAGATGGTATTATAGAAACGGTCTCAGTGATACCAGGAGGACCGGATACTCTTGAAACACGTTATTCCGTACAGACAGGGGCATTCCGCAATCAAATGTATGCAAGAAATCTACAGGAAGAATTAATGGAAATGGATTTCCCGGCAAGAATTGAGCAGGGGGATGGGTATTACCGCGTACGGGTTGGCAATTACAGAACGATTGACGAAGCAAGTAGAATGGAACAAAGATTAAAAAGGGCTGGATATCAGACGGTAATCGTGACATAATAGAAGTACGACTTGAAAACACAGGGAGGGTGCTATGGAAGCAAGAGCAGAATTTTTAAAGAAACTAAACGGATTGGTTACGGTGGCGAAGGGTCAGGGTGATCAAATAACAATAGATGAAGTAAAAGCATATTTTGCAGAGGTTGCTTTTACGGAAGAACAGTTAGAATTAGTCTTCGACTATCTTTTGGCTCAAAAGGTAGTCGTGAAAGGCTATATCAAGATGACAGAGGCGGCAGAGGAAAAGATTACATACACGGAGGAAGAGGAAGCCTATTTAAAAGAGTATCTGAATGATTTAGAGGCTTTTAAAGAAGAGAAGGCAGGGGAGAAGGAAAGCCTGTTTGCGAAACTCATAGGTGGAGATGCATCTGCGAAAAATCGTCTAACTGAACTTTATTTAAAAGAGGTGGTGGAGATTGCGAAAGGGATGTACCATCCGGAAATCTTTTTGGGTGATATCATTCAAGAAGGAAATGTGGGACTTATTCTAGGGCTGGACATGCTTGCGGATTTGGCTACAGCACACGAAACAATTGTCAATCAAGTGAAACAGTGCATCCAGATGCTAATTGAGGAACATGCAGAAGTTAAAAGCCGAGACAATAAAATGGTTGAAAAAGTCACCATGCTAGATGAAAGTATCAAAACTCTAACAGAGGAGCTGGGAAGAAAAGTAACTATTGACGAGTTGGCTGTTTATATGGGGATGACAGAAGAGGAAATCGATGATATCCTGCGTCTGATGGGAGAAGAGTCTGAAGAAGGGGAGGAAGCTGAATGATAATCTATTATTCCGGAACCGGAAACAGCAGATATTGTGCAGAATATCTCGGCTTTACCTTGGACGACGAAGTGGTAGATGCATTCAAATATATGAGAAGTGGTATTGCTCCGAACTTTTTTTCGGACGAGCCTTGGGTGTTTGTTTCCCCTACCTATTGTTGGCGATTGCCACACATTTTTGAGGAATTTATTAGAAATGCAACCTTAAGAGGTGAGAGAGATGCTTACTTTTTCCTAACATGTGGTAGTGATATTGGAAACGCAGGCCAATATCTGGAGGAATTGTGTAAAGAAAAGAACTTTCGTTTTAAAGGTGTCATACCTGTTGTGATGCCTGAGAACTACATAGCCATGTTTGACGTGCCATCAAAAGAGGTTGCAGAGAAGATTCTCCGCATTGCTAAAAGACCGTTGAGAAAAGGCGCGCACTTGATCCATACCATCAGGGCTTTTGAACCAATGAAGGTTAACTTATTGGATAAAATCAAATCAGGTCCGGTAAATCCTCTCTTTTATAAACTTTTTGTGAAGGCAAAACCTTTCTATGCGACAGATGCCTGTGTCGGTTGCAAGAAATGCGAGAAATCCTGTGTAATGAATAACATTACCGTAAAAGAAGGAAAGCCGGTTTGGGGTGAGAAATGTACACACTGTATGGCGTGCATCTGTGGATGTCCGACAGAAGCCATTGAGTATGGAAGGAAAAGTAAAGGAAAATCAAGATATCAATGTCAAGAATTCAAGGTGGAATAAGAGAAGAATCGAACAGCCCCACTTTCAGTTGTGACCTGAAAGTAGGGCTGTTCTTGTATTAAATCATAGCAGTATGTGGTAGTAATAAATCGGCAGCGCACTCCAGCCGTGGCACAAGCTTCCGGCGTTGTCGAAATCGCTTTCGCCAAGCTCAGTCTCCCAGACCGTTGTGCTTCCAAATTCAATCATCGGAGTATATATTTTCTCAATATCCTCTAAAATAATTGGAGTAAATCGCTCTTTATCTACTTTGAGCCATGCGTCATATTTAAAGCATATCATGGACAGAGAAACAGGTGTCATCTCGGCATCTGTCAGCAAGCGCTGGCAAATGCCCTCGGCATCGTGACCACTAACGGCACCACAAAGTATTGCAAGAGCATTTCCAAGCTGGCTGTATGCTTTGTGCTCCGGAAGGTCATAACAGATTCCGGTAGTTGCATCCCAAAACACCTCGTTAATGCGGTTGTTCAAGGATATGGCCTGTTCGTAGTAGGTGTTAGCCATGCCAAGAGTATCGGCAATCATCGCCATATTCTGCAATGCAATGGACAGTAATGCATTTAAAAGCAGGTCCGGTGTCTCAAAATCATAGTCCTCGCAGTAAGGTCCGCCTCCGTCTAAACCATCTCTCCATTCATAGAAATTCCAATAATTTTTTCCGGCAAATGGAGGTATCAAGCCATTCTCGATACGCTTTGTAAAGGTGTCTATAATGGAAACTAGCTTTGGGAAAATCTCTTTCAGAAATTCCATGTCTCTGCTATATTCCATATACTCCCTACAGGCTGTGATGTAGTGTAAGGAGAAGGACGGAATCACAAGGTCCAAGCACATTGGATAGCAGATGGAAAGAAGTCCATCCTTACGGTTATCCTTAGAAATCAGTTGTAAATTTGCTCGTGGAAATCTGTACTCTCCAAATGCGTAGTATCCGCAAAGCATCTGATTGCGGCTATCCATGGCGTACAAGGATTGTTCTCTCCAAGGACAGTCTTCATAATGCTCGTGCATGCATAAGTGTAAGGTCTCAACACACATATCATAAATCTTATTCTGCTTCTTGTTTAAAGTAGGTCGCCCCTTTTCTGATAACACATACATGGTCGGTGCAATTGCCATTTTTTTAATGTCTATAGGATGCTCAGAATGAACCTCTAAATAACGACATGCAAATCTGCGAAATGGGTTTAAAAATGTATTCTCGCCTTCTTTGGTTCTATAAAATGCACTGAAATCACGACCATCTATTTTCTGTCGCACACATCCGTCAACCAGATGTTCTCCATAGGCGATAGTGATATCTTGTTCGCATGATGATGTTAATTCAAAGCTTAAGAATCCAACCTGCTCGCTGCCTAAATCAAAAATAACATCCGTATCTGAAAATCTCTTGCATTCCACACCAACAACTTCCGGTAATAATGTCAACTTGTCGCATGGTCTGATGCGAAGTGACAATGTCTGTTCTGCGATTGTAGCAGGTTTAAAGCCATTCAATTCTCCGGTTAACCAATTATCCTCTTTTGTGGCATCGTAGCCGTAGCCAAATCCTAACTGCAGAGTAATCAGTTGTTTTCGGTGATTCATGTAGGCTTTACTCATACGAGATAACGTAGCCTCGTTGCTTTCGCACAATATCGTATCCTCGCAAGACACTTCATATAGAAGCCCTGCTTTTCCTGGATAATAGGTAAATATGTTATCCAATCCGCTGTAGTATACAATCGTTGCGATGCAGTTCTCGCCCTTTTGACAGAAGGCGGTCACATCCACTTCATCATATACTTTGTCACATGGAAAATCTGCGTACTGTCCCCAAGCAGCTAAGTGGCCGTTAATATATGTGGCATAGTTACTGTCAGCGGAGATGTGAAGGGTTACTGTTCCTTCTTCGTATGTAAAATGGTCGACAAATTCGCCGTATTCATCCTGTTGTGGAGTGGAGTTCGACCAGATCCACGAGGCGGTTTTGAATGGAATGTTCATTGTTAAGTACCCCTGTTGCATCATTCTATACATCGTCTGGAACATATCCAGCCTGATGTGCTTCGCCGACTTCTTTGCCCTCTTCATAGCTGCCGTGACGTTCGTCCATTTCAGGAATATACTGGTCAAACATGCGCCAAGCGGCACCGCTTAATAAGAATTTGTCTGGGACATCTACCAGTCGAGCAGTTTTAATTAGTTCGTCTCGCAATGCCAAACGATTTTCCTTGGTTTCATCAGGATAGTATTCATAAAATTTATTATAAATCATCTTTAGTGGAGTCATGCGTACTTCAGCTACTCGGCGAAGCATATCCTTCCGCAGTTCATCGGATAAATCGGCATTCATAACAATTTCACGCATTTCATCGGTAATTTCAAGAGCACGCAAGAGCATTTCAATTGGGTTATTTTCAACATCTTCACAATTGCCACGAATGTAGAACACTACCTCTCGTTCTCCAGCTTCGTTGATGGAACGGTAATTATCGTGGAATAATGCAATAAACTCACGTACTTTATCCCCTACGATATTATAGTATAAGTCAATATATTCGTTTAACAGGTCATTTGCATCCAGTTCGACATTCCATATTTTCTTTAAGTAGACATACCCGCGCATTTGCGTTTGCCAGTTTCCACTTCCGCCGCCACATTCCATAAACAAATACTCGATTCCAAGATCCTTGAAGCCACGCATATTGTCGTTGATTGTATGGAATGTATCAATAAAATAATGAAAATGCGCGAAGTCCATGTCATAAGCCCAGAACCAGAAGCGTTTGGCAATTTTGCCCCAGTCAGAGACGATTCGCTGTATTTCGGAACGCTGTCTCTTGTCAAAGTAGCTATAATAGATATTTCCAAACAGCGCAAACTGAATAATCAAGTTGTCGTCACAGATGCAGGTTTCATCAATTGGAATGCGTTGTCCATCGACCTCCTTCATAGGTGCACGTCTCGTGTGGCTATAGGCAAAGGTGGACAGTTTAATTGTCTTGCCGTACTTTTCTTGGGTATATCGATTCAGTTCACGTATTACTACATTACAGAAACGAATAAGAATACCGCTGCGGCCATATTTTTCGGTCCACGAACGATTTTTCTCGTTGTCTACTTCCAACGATGAATCTTCCTGAGTAAAGCCAAAAATTTCAGCTTCAGGATGTGCATCGATATCCTTTTTGAACTCCTCAATTACCACTTTTGCCACACTGATTTCCATGGATTCATCCAGTTTTCCATCTTCAGTGATACCGTTGGTTAAGTCAATGGTTGGAGTAATAACATTGTTGATATTCAAGAAGCGATACCACTCTGGATGGTCGTTCACATATTTCAACGGAGGGCAATAGTAGTGGAAGTTGTGGAAGGAATTACGCGCATAATAAGGTAAAGGTCCGCCGTATTTTTCTTCAATAGGAGTAAATAAATCCCTTGCTCGTATCTTACAGTAGAAATCCATATCAACTGCGCTGGCAGGTCCACCCTGTCCAAATACTTCTGAAAAGTTTTCAGTACCCATCTCAAAAGATGGAATGGATATGCGATTGATATCGGACAAATCAATTTCCTTCACTGTAGGAATATGTTCCACACGGGAGGTTAAGAAACGCACCCCCAGCTCCTTCTCAATGAAATCGAAGACAGCGTACATCACGCCACGGTGCGAAAGAGAATCGAAATAAATGTTTCCTTGTTCGGAGATGAAAATTCTAAAACCGTCATGTACCAATATCGAACGGTCAAAATCACCGGTGTCTTTCTGGAATTGTTGTGTATTACCAATTGAGAAAAATGGTCCCACATCCCACTGGTTGTCCTGTACGATAGCTAGATTGACAGCGCAAGTTTTGTTTAGATAGTTTTGCAAATTTTCAGCAGTATATTGATTGCATTCTCCGGCGTTGTAAGGAATTAAAATTTTGTATTTTTCCAGTTCTTTTTTTGTCATAAAACATTTATTAAAGTTTGCAGTTTTCATCATGCAAGAACTCCTTTCATTCTGTATGATGCAATTATATCATCTATCAATACCTGCTTGCTTCTTATTTTATAAAAGTTTATATGCACTTTTTTTAACAAAGAATTATTGTTTCAATGAGTATTTCTGACGATATTCGGTAGGAGTAATCCCGTATTCTTGTTTAAATGCTCTTAGGAAATAACTAAGAGATTCGTAGTGCAACTCGTACGCAATGTCTGTAATCGGAGTAGACGAGTTTCGAAGTAATTCTGTTGCCATCTCCATTTTCTTTTTGTTCTTGTATTGCACAATCGTACAGCCGGTCTGTTTTTTAAAGTTTTTCAGAATCGTTGGAGTTGATTCCGGAAATTGCTCACAAAGGTGCTTTGCAGACATGTTTAAACTGACCGGATTGTTAAGGATGCTGAGAATACGGTCTACGTAATAAACACTATCGTTACGCTGCTTGTTCATTTGTGTAAATATGTTCAATAGTGTCAAATAGGTAATGGTCTCAGCAGTATATTTTGAAGGCTGTGGTGCGCAAAGCTGGTGACACAAGAATTCTAAGTAGTCGGTTTCTTTTTCGTTAAGATATACCGTAGATAACTCTGATAATGCATCTACAGAGAAATCTGGGAAATGTTGTTTGGCAAACTCCCGAAAATAGTTTTGCTCAATACAAACCACGAAATGAGTTGCCTGCATCGGTTCGGTATAGAGATGATGTACGGAATAAGGCGTCATAAGAAGCAGAGTTCCTCGACTAAGATTGGTTGTATGAGCGTTATATGTATGTTCGTAGATGCCTGATATACCCAAAATGATCTCGTAGTAATCACCGTGGCGATGCAAATAAGAGTCTACGGATTGAAATCCGAAGTTTCCAAAGCAATCTAATCTGAGTTCAATATCCTTAAAAGTGGACATCTGAAGAATATCTGGGTTTGCTTTCATAAAAGATCTCCTTCCAAATATTGTAATTTAAAAAAAGTTCATGTAAAATGTTTAAATTTTATGAAGTACATTTTTATTGTGAACTGTACATGATGCTTTGTCAATATGTTTTTTTGAGCAATTTGAGAAAAAACAAGCTGTAAAGTAGCAGCTAATGGGAAAATAATACAAAAAAACCTTAATTAGACAAAATTAAAGTTTAAAAAAAATACATATCATATTTTGCAAAAAAAGAAGTCAAGAAAATCATGATGAGATAAAATAGAATTACAAAAATCAAATAGTGGGGTGATTCACAAAGATGAAAGGAAAAAAAATGAAAAAAGTATTAACTGTAATGATGGTTGGAGTCATGCTTTGTATGTCTGTACTTTCTGTAAGTGCAGCAGAAAAGGTGACACCGAGTAAAAAGTATTACACTGTGGACCTATACAAAGCACACGAACTATTCCTTTGCAATAAGGAAAAAGTAGATGTGACAAATGGGGAAGCGGTCTATATGACTTATACGGTGGCGGAAATAGAAAGTGATTCCATCAAACAGCAAGGTTTTATTGCGACAACACAGAAAGATTCCGTTTATCCTTATGACAAATGTGGAATCATGGATTTTGATCACAAGTCTGTGTTGTTCAAAGAAGGGTACACATACTTTTTGAAGTTCCAAGTTACAGAATTTGGATTCGAGTATGCTGTGGCATATTCCAATGGAGAAGATGAAAAGTATATTGTGTTTGATAGAACAGTAGGAGAGATTAAGGATAACATGAGTTATTGTGGTATTTGGGCTGCAGTTGGCGGTGTAACAGGAAAACTCACTAATGTTCGTTGCTATGACAAGAATGGAAAGGATTTGGGAGTATCGTCAAATGGAAATGGCGCTACTGTATATGAAGAGTCCAAGATGCAACCGAAGGATATGGTACATACTTATGAATTTTCACTTAAGGACGCATCGCATGTTGCTATTAGTAACAAAAAGGCAACTAAGGCAAAGGTTGTATATATGGAATATACCATTAAGGATGCTACCAGTAATTTTAGTCAAACCGGTCTTGAAATGACAAACAGTCCGACAAATACAAATCCACTTACGTTGGGAGCTTATATCAAATTCAATTATTTGAAAAAAGGTGATACAAATCCACTCGCGATTTCGGGTGCAAAGTATTTGATTCGGTTTGAACGAGTAGGGGATGGATTTGATGCCCTAGTGCAGTATACGTTAGATGGAAGGACAAGATATACAACGTTTACGTTAGAAGGTGGTAAGAAGAATCCGGATTACAGATACTTTACCTTATGGTTTGGCGAAGGAACGTCATGCAAAATGACAGCTAAATTTGTTGACTTTAAATGTTATGACGAACAAGGCAACAATCTAGGTATACAGACAAATCAGGGAGTTAAGATTACGCACTATGGAGGATTGGAAGATTACACACCATGTGAGGCTTCGTACTACTGCAAAGAGAATGACACGCTGATTACTTTGACAAAAGACCAAAAGGTAAACAAGCTTTTATGGAAAGCAGGTACTGCAGAAAACGGTACTTATACAGTTGATGAATTGGAGCTTACCATGAAAATGAATGGAAAACAAACTAAGTATGACTATGGATACATTTATTTGACTGATGAAGCGGGAAATCAGTATGACCGATTGAAAGAGTATCAGGTAAAATTTGTGACTGGGGCGGATTCCACAACAGAAACTGCATCTATGGCGAATCAATATCGCATTTCTAAGCCACAGGATCCGACCTTGAAAAACAATACCTTCAAGGGTTGGTGTCTTGGAGATGGTACGGAATATACATTTGATTCCATTGTGACAAACTCCATTACATTATATGCCAAGTGGATGGATGGAGACGGTAATGAATATCTTTCGACAGATGTAATAGCGCCAGTACCGCAGAAAGATATGACACTTGCTATCGTGTTAAGCACATGTGCGTTAACAATTATGGCGACCGTAGTTGGTACTATCTTTATAGTGAAGAGAGGAAAGAAGAATGAGAAATAAAAAGCAGCAGAGTAAAAACAGCATAAAGTACAAAAGCAGAGTACCGTTTATTCTTTTTGCCACGATACCGGTTTTGATAAACTTTTTGATTTTTTACGTATATATGAATTTTTCATCTTTCGGAATGGCATTTATCAATAAGGATGGACAATTGTCGATTGAGAACTTTCTACGTATTATAAGAGAGTTTCAATTGCCTAGTTCCATGATTCGATTAAGCTTGCGAAATACATTTTTGACATTTGGAGTCAGTTTAATTGCGTTCCCATTCAGGGTATTGGTTCCGTATTTCTTGTATAAAAAAATACCTTTGTCAGGCTTTTACCGTGTTGTCTTCTTTTTGCCTGGTATTATATTCTCGGTTTGTGTTTCACTGGTATTTACTCGTATGATTGGACCAACCGGTTTCATAGCCAAGACGGTTGGTGATTGGCTGAATTTGGGGTATGCACCAGAATTGTTAGCGGATTCTAGATTTGCCAATACAACAGTCATTTTACATTCATTGTGGCTGGGCTTTCCGGGAGACTTAATTATTTGGAGTGGTACATTCGCAAGAATACCGGAAGAGGTCTTGGAAGCGGGACGTGTGGATGGAACAACGTGGGTAAGCGAATTTACAAAAATTATTCTCCCTATGGTATGGCCGACAATGACGTTGAAGATGGTGTTAATGTTCTGTGGAATCTTTAGCGCATCGGGACAGGTTTTCCTTTTGACAGAGGGACAATATGGAACTTCAACCTTGTCATCGTGGATGTACATCTATTTACTGGAACATGGAGGCGCCTCATACGAATCTAACGCATTCAATTATTTGTCAGCTATGGGAGTCGTAATCACAGTGCTTGCACTCACTCTCTCTACAATTGTTCGAAAGATAGCCGGCAGAATGAATAACGATGTAGAATTTTAAGGAGGTGGGGAAAGCGATGTTTAAAAGTTTAAGACGTAAGTCATTTGGAGAAAAAGCGTTGTATATTTTTGTGTCCATGATTTTTATGGCAGTGGCACTCAGTTACATCTACATATTAGTTTGGTCTTTTATATCAGCATGTAAAACCCATACCGAAATTGTAATGGACCCGTTCTCACTTCCCCCAAAATGGAATTTTTCAAATTTTATTGAAGTATTTACAAGATTAAACGTGAATGGCAACGGTTTTGGAATCATGCTTTTTAATAGTATTTGGTTTTCCGTAATGGGAACTTTATTGGCTCAGTTTTGTGCAGCAACATTTTCATATTGTGCTACAAAATACACATTCCCCGGAAGTAGGTACATCTATACATTGTTGTTGTTAATTATGACGCTTCCACTCTATGGTAATGGTGGAGCGCAGTATAAGTTATATCATCAACTTGGATTGATAGATAATTACTTGCAGATTATTACAGCCTATGGAGCAATCAACGCAGGAACCTTGTGGTATATGGCGTATTACAAGAACTTTTCTAATACGTATTCGGAATCTGCAAGGATGGATGGTGCCAATGATTTTCAAATCTATTTCAAGATTATTTTACCGCAGGCAAAGCCACTTTTTATTGCATTATTTTTACAACAATGGTTAGCTGTATGGAATACGGCGGAAAGCGTATTAGTATATTTGCCAAATCTTCCGACATTACCGGCTGGTATCTATCAGTTCAATCAGGAAATGATTTACCAGTTGCGGTTGGATATCCTGTTTGCGGCCTGTGTAATTGTAGTAATGCCAGCATTAATCTTGTTTATTGTATTTAATAAAACACTCACCACAAATGTATCGTTGGGTGGAATTAAAGGTTAGATTAAAAAAGGAGGAAATAAGAAGAAATGAAAAAGACGAAATTAACAAAAATATTAGCTTTATTATTAATTGTTGTTATGGGAGCATCCTGTTTGACAGGGTGCGCTGGAGGAAAAGGAGCTTCAGCCAACAAAGGAGGATCTGGAGATGCAAAAACAATTCGTATCAAATACTGGTTGGCGGGCTTCGGAGACAA
The DNA here is from genome assembly GCA_045638905.1 of Faecalimonas sp. Lineage (GTDB taxonomy): Bacteria > Bacillota > Clostridia > Lachnospirales > Lachnospiraceae > Faecalimonas. The sequence goes on along the minus strand of JAZUCE010000021.1, from coordinate 4,745 downwards.
ATGGCTAGATCCAGTTATTGAAGGATTTGAGAAGAAATATCCGGAATATGAAGTGGTTGTAGATTCTACTTCTAGCCAGTCCGCAATCACATCCGCTTGGGGTAATCCGGAAATTGATGATACAGATTTATACCTATGTATTAAGAAGGAAAGTGCAGGGGGGCTGTTAGAACCATTAGATGACATCCTGGATTCCAAAGCAGATGGAGAATCAAAAACAATCCGCGAGAAGTTTAGTAATAGTTATTTACAATTGGAAGAATCACCTGATGGACATTACTATAATCTTACCTTTGGTGGAAGCTTAGTTGGTATTTACTATAATAAAAAAATGTTTGATGAAGTAGGAGTGGAAGAACCAAGAACAACAGACGAACTTGTTGTTGTTTGTGACACCTTGTATGCAGATGGCAAGAAAGCTTTCTGTCACTTTAAACCGGTTGGCTATTGGGAAGATTATATGGCTGATGTATTCTTTACACAATATGACGGTTTAGATTATGTATTGAACAATTTCTATGGCTGTACGGACGAAAATGGCAATAGTCCAAGTCTTGATGTATTTACCAAAGAGGATGGAAGATACGAAGCATTAAAAGTATTTGCACAGGTCGTAACACCGGAATATACAATGGTAGGTTCTAATACATACGACCACACAACTGTTCAGACCATGTGGCTTCAAGAAGAATGTACCATGATGATTTGTGGGTCTTGGATTGCATCAGAAATGGCAAGTGTTGAAGGTGGAGAAAATATTACCCTTATGAAAACGCCGGTACTATCTTCTCTGGTGAACAAGCTTACTACTGTTAAAACAGAGAAGCAGTTAAGAACAGTCGTTACTGCAATTGATAATGTGACAGACGGTAAAGAAGAGGAGTCTGTATATAAACAAGGTGATGCATATGTGGTGGATGGTATCAATGTGTCAACAGATGATTGGAACCGTATCAGATTGGCTCGTAATACAATGGCAACAAATGCATCAGGAAACAGTGCTTATATTCCAACCTATGCTGATGCAAAAGAGGGAGCGAAGGAATTTTTAAGATACTTATATTCTGACGAAGGATATACCATTTATGCAAATGCATTACAGCAAACATTGCCACTCACATTGGATTCTGGTGAACTTAATACATCGAAGTGGACGGAAGCAGCACAAAAGCAAGCGAATATCTTGAATACAACAGAACAACTTGTTTCTTCTTATTATGCAAGTAAGCACAAAATCTTCAATATCGGTGGAGCAAGATGGAAAGCATATGATATTACATACTGCGACAAATTCTGTAGCAATAATAAGAATGACCGCATGACAGCAGAAGAAGCATGGAAGGATAGTCTGGAATATGCAAAGGATAACTATGAGGCAAACTGGTTGGCAGAGTTAAAATAATAAAGTGCAGGTGGAGAAAATGAAGAAAATAAAGTTCAAAAAAAGTCTTGCAGCTTTGTTAGTCTTCGTGGTAGGAGCTATGAATGTGATGCCGGTTTCGGCTGGTCTAAAGACGGTTGTAAGAAATAATGGCACTGTCCAAACTGAGATTGATCAAAGCGCATGGCATAACGCGAACGGTGATGTCACTGCGGAAAACGGTGTGATTGTCTTTCCAAAAGAAAGCACTGCCGATACCAAGTTGATTACAAAGACAAAAGCAAGAGTGAATGAAGGCGTAGAGAATGTAGCTCTGGTACAAGGCACGCTACAATTTACAAATCTTCCAAAAGGAGAGAAATTTGTAATTGCGTTAGGTCTTAAGACCATTGAAAGTGAATTGGGTGAGGCTGGTAATCTAGAAATAGCATTAACAAATGATGGTGGTTTAAAGGCAAGTGTGACTGCCTATACCAAAGAGGGGGAAACCGTTGAGGTTATGGCTGCAAAGAGCTGTGGCTCCTTGGGAAGAAGTGATGTGCAGATATTATTGACTGCACATCAAATGCTTACCATAAAAATTGGTGGAAAGCAGATATGCAATACTAAGGTACCGGTTGATGGAGATGGCAGAATCGGATTTTTACAGACTGGTTCATGTGGTGTAAAAATAAGCAACATTAATGTAACAACCTGGGATTACGAGAGACCGGAGAATTGCGATATATATGAAACCTTTGATAATGGTGCATTTAATAAGAATCTGCTTACCTCAAAGCTAATTCATGCGTCAAAGAGTGGCTATGAATCGTTTGTAGGAATTGATGAGTGTAATGGAAATAATGCATTCTATATGCTTTATCCGAATTTATGCTACTTAGGAACGAGATATAAATATTCCAACTTTGAAATGAGTTTTGATGTGCCGTATCTACAACGAAGCAATGAGATGGATGACAGCGGAAAAACCGTAAAATTCGGAACACAGCAATTGATTGTTTCTTTTGGTGGCGAAGGTGTGACTTATGCTGACTATGGACATGAAACAGCAGCAGAACGTCTCTTGTTCCGTAACATTTCAGCGATTACAAGAAAAAATGGGGATACACAGAGTCTCCAACCACATTTTCCGTTCTTTGATCCGGCGTACCAAGACAAAGGATTTTCAATTAAGATACGTGTAGTGGACAGCACGGTTAATATTTATATGAAATGGATGGAAGATACACAGTGGATAGAGGCTATGTCTTATGAAATGGAGACGCCGACAGGTACCATTCAAATCTGGGGACAGGATCTTTGCAGTTATGCAATTGATAACCTGAAGATTGTAAATTTGGATGTAGATCCAAATCTTGTTGAAGTAGACTATGCAAGTTCTGTGATAGAAGTTCCTGAGGACTTTGATTATCAGCCGATGGAGATGGTGTATAAAGAAGTTGAAACAGACGAAGAGGAGGAGCGTACATTTTCTTTCTATCTGCTTATACCGATAGTTGGTGTAATCTGTATAAGTGTGCTCGGTACAACTGCTTTGATTGTTAGTAAAAAGAAAACGAAAGGAAAGGAAGGGGCCGAACATGAAGAATAAATATATACGATGTATCGCGGGACTTGTCTGTGTGGCTATGATGACATCGATGTTATCGGGATGTGCACAAAAAACGGACGAAGAGGCAAAAGTGGTAAATATAGAACCGATGGAAATTGAAGAAGTTCCATCATATTCCTTTGATTATATCGGTGGTAAAGATGTTATGCCACTTACTGGATATTTCGGTCCGTGCCAGGTGTCTTACAGTTATGACGGCAACAACCAGCCAAGTAATCTGACGGATGAATATTTCAAGGCGATTGCAGAATGTGGAATTAATGTAATGACATATCCACAGATTGATTACAAGACGGCAAAGTCTAGCGTTATGAAGATGTTGGATTTGGCGGATAAATATGGAATCGGAATGTGTGTGTTTGACAGTAACGTGATGTATGATTACGACATTACGAAAGAGGAAGCTGTGAAAAAAATGCAAGGCTATATGACACATCCGGCTTATGTGGGATACTTCCTCTATGATGAACCAGGAAATTCCACGTTTATTCCGCAACGTACGCATATGTCACAATTGGCAAACTTATCGGAGGTTCTAAATAAAGAACTTGGTATGTTTACATACTTAAACTTAAGTGGAGCATATGTAAAGGATGCAGAAGCATTTGCCGGTTATGTAAAGGAGTATTGTGAAACACAGAATCAATCTTATGTTTCCTTTGATAGATATCCATACTTCAGTCCAAACAGAAAGAGTCAAGATCAAAATGATTATATATGGAACATGGCACTTGTAAGACAATATGCCAATGAGTACAACTTGCCGTGGTGGACTTACATAGGAGCTGGTGCGCAATGGAATGATGAGCAGAAATGGTTCGAGTCAACAGCATATTATCCGGACGAGGGAGAGTTTGACTGGAATGTCAATACAGCATTAGCATTTGGGGCAAAAGGTCTTAGTTATTTTGCTATGTCTCAACCGTACTGGTTCGCCTATGGTAAGGAAGAAGGCGTGTTTGATTTTGAACGTAATAGTTTAATTGGTGCATATGGTAATAAAAACCGTTGGTATTACTATGCACAGGATATCAATAAGCATGTTGCAGTGATTGACGAAGTACTTATGAACTCGATTAACAAAGGTGTTATTGCAGCATTAGATAAAGAGACCTACGAGAGAGACATGAAGGATCTGACAAAAGAGAACTATGTAGATACTTCTAAACTATTTATTGAAGGAACTTCATGGAGAGAGTTGGCAGATGTGAAGGGTAACGCGTTAATTGGGTGTTTTAACTATCAAGGAAAGACAGCGTTGTATGTAGTGAATTACGAATTTGATTATGCACAGAAGATTGATTTGCAATTTGTAAAAGAATGTAACGTGAAGGTAGTGCAGGCGGCAGAGACCAGTTACGTGAAAACAGATAATCTTGTCTTAGATATGCCTGCAGGAGACGGTGTTCTATTAGTATTTGAATAGAAAGGAGGATGCAAAGGATGAAATTAAAAGAAACTAAGACATATCGTACATTACTGTCATATTTATTGGTGTTATGTATTGTATTTGGTTTGGTTGGTAGTCATGCTCCGGCTGGAACAGTAAAGGCTGAGGGGGCAGCCAGTAGTTATACTGTAACATTAAATGGAAGATCTGATAGTAGCCATTTTTGGATGTATAACGAAACAGAAAGCAATGGACCAATTACACTTAGTTATACGGTAAAAGAACTTAGTGCAGATAACGTTGGACGAAATGGTGTAGTAGCCAATCAGACAACAAGTCCGCAAAAAGATTGGCCATGTGAT
>JAZUCE010000020.1:0-24123 GCA_045638905.1 Faecalimonas sp. | reverse complement strand
ATAGGTGTAGCACAGAAGACTTCGGCTGATCTGACCGCATTCGACGGAAATGAGAATACATTCAACATGTTCAGTACAAGTGGAATGGGTTCACCTTTGGCAAAGAGTGTCTTTGACTTGTGGCGGTACGGGCAGAGTGCCTATATCCCTTCGGTGGCACAGATGCGTCTGCTTCATGGTTCCAAGCAGTATGTGAATCCCATAATCAAAAAGTGTGGCGGTGAGCCGTTGCCTGATGAAGCCGAGGAATGCTGGTATTGGACTTCTACGGAAGTGGAGGGTCAGGAAACGGCGAAAGCCTGGCTCTATTCCATGGGTAGCGGTTCGTTACAGGAAACGCCCAAAGACCAGGCACACAAGTCACGACCAATCATAACCATCAACAGATAGCAGTAACTTAAAGGATAAGAATCGTGGAAGAAAGTAAGGAACTTCAAGGCGCGTACAAGATCTTCAGGGCGGTTATCTATATCTCCCTGCTGATGGAATTCTTTGAATATGCCATTGATCCGGAAATGCTTGACCATTGGAACGGCATCGTCTGTGACTTGCATGACCGTATCAAACGGTGGTTCATCTATCAGAACGGGCATTTGGTGTATAGCAAGATTGCTACGGTCATACTCATCTGCATCACCTGTATCGGAACCCGAAACAAGAAACATCTGGAGTTTGATGCAAGGAAGCAGGTTTTATATCCGCTTGTCAGCGGTATCGGCTTGCTTGTATTAGCGGTATGGTTGTTCGGTTATCCGATGGATTTCCGTCTCTATACCTTGCGTCTGAATGTTATCCTTTATATGATTGCTTCCGTCTTGGGTACGGTTCTTGTACATATTGCATTGGATAACATCTCGAAGTTCCTGAAGGAAGGGCTGTTGAAAGACCGTTTCAATTTGGAGAACGAATCGTTCGAGCAATGTCAGACCTTACAAGAGAACAAATACTCCGTGAATATCCCGATGCGTTACTATTACAGGGGCAAGTTCCGCAAAGGATGGGTGAATGTCGTGAATCCGTTCCGTGGCACTTGGGTGGTCGGCACTCCCGGTTCCGGCAAGACCTTCTCAATCATCGAGCCTTTCATCCGTCAGCACAGTGCCAAGGGCTTTGCGATGGTGGTCTATGACTACAAGTTCCCGACATTGGCCACGAAATTGTACTATCATTATCTGAAGAACAAGAAAAGCGGCAACTTGCCCGAAGGGTGCAAGTTCAACATCATCAATTTCGTGGACGTGGAGTACAGCCGGCGGGTGAATCCGATACAGCAGAAGTACATCAACAACTTGGCTGCCGCCAGCGAGACTGCCGAAACCCTCCTTGAATCCTTGCAGAAAGGAAAGAAGGAAGGCGGCGGTGGTAGTGACCAGTTCTTCCAGACCTCTGCCGTAAACTTCCTGGCTGCCTGTATCTATTTTTTCGTGAACTACGAGCGTGAACCATATAATAAAGATGGAAAGAAGCTGATTGCAGAAAAGATAGAGGAACCGCAGACGAAACGTTTGAAGCCGTCGGGAAAGGTATTTGACGAGCATGGCAAGGAGGTGGAGCCTGCCTATTGGTTGGGCAAATACTCGGATATGCCGCATATTCTGTCATTCCTCAACGAAAGTTACCAAACCATTTTTGAGGTTCTGGAAACGGACAATGAGGTCGCCCCTTTGCTCGGACCATTCCAAACAGCATTGAAGAACAAGGCAATGGAACAGTTGGAGGGTATGATAGGTACGTTGCGTGTCTATACTTCCCGATTGGCTACCAAAGAATCGTATTGGATATTCCATAAGGACGGGGATGATTTTGACCTGAAAGTGTCAGACCCGAAAAATCCGTCCTACCTGCTTATCGCCAATGACCCGGAGATGGAAAGCATCATCGGGGCATTGAACGCGCTTATTCTGAACCGCCTCGTTACCCGTGTGAATACCGGTCAAGGGAAGAACATACCGGTCAGCATCATCGTTGATGAGCTGCCTACGCTCTACTTTCATAAGATAGACCGTCTGATCGGTACGGCACGAAGCAACAAGGTCAGTGTGGCACTTGGTTTCCAGGAGTTGCCACAGCTGGAGGCGGATTACGGGAAAGTGGGTATGCAGAAGATTATTACAACCGTCGGTAATGTCGTTTCCGGTTCGGCAAGAAGCAAAGAGACATTGGAATGGCTTTCCAATGATATTTTCGGAAAAGTGGTGCAACTGAAAAAGGGTGTAACCATTGACCGTGACAAGACTTCTATCAATCTCAATGAGAATATGGACAACCTTGTTCCGGCAAGCAAGATTTCCGATTTGCCCACTGGTTGGATATGTGGGCAGGTAGCCCGTGACTTTGTGAAAACGAAAGTCGGTATGCGTGACCAAATGAACATACAAGAGGCGGAGGAGTTCAAGACTTCCAAATTCTATTGCAAGACGGACTTCGATATGAGGAATATCAAGAAAGAGGAAGCGGAATATGTACCGCTTCCGAAATTCTATACGTTCAAATCACGGGATGCAAGGGAACGTATCTTATATGCCAACTTCTTGCAGGTAAACAAGGATGTCAAGGATATGATTGATGAGATTTTTGCGAAGAGAAAAGCAAAATAGACTGGAACAACTTTATATCCAACTGCAAATAAAGAACAATTATATTGGGAGGAATTGTACAGATTGAATTAACGGAGTTTCCAAAATGAATTGTATAAATTTGTGAACAGTAGCAAGTATAAAGCCATATCAATATCTGACATCTCTGAGCAGACTAAACTTTCGTTCTTTAAGCAATTGGAAGTTTTAGAGAAGAATAGAATAGAAAAAAATCCGACAATTCTGATAAATGGAAGAATTTTATCTACATATTATAAAGTTGACGATTTTAGATACATATTGAATGAATTGTTAAATAAAGAAATCCCATGAAAACAATCACTCTATTGACCAGTCTTTTAATGTCGTTATCCACCTTTCTGCATGCTCAAGTATTGGATAGCACCTATATTGTGTGTCAATACAAAGCCAATACCATCAAAGTAACAGCCCAAAAACGAATAAAAGACCTTATTCGTTTGGAAATAGGCAAGAACATTTCAAAATCTTATAGCATATACACTGCCCGAAGCGATTCATTCAAATTGTCTCCGGATTATCGGGCACAAAGCATGGAAATGACTAAACAAATCACAGCTTCCCTCAAAAGCGGTGTCAAATTGGGGGAAGCCATTGAAAGAAGTGGAATGCCACGCGTTTGCGAATTGATGGTGACATACAAAAACTATCCGGAAGGGAAGATAACCGTACTCGACCGCATTGACAAGCAATATATGTATGAAGATGAACTAAATTCCCAACAATGGGAAATTCTCCCCGATACCATGACGATTTTAGGTTATGTATGTCAGAAGGCTACAACCGAATGGCGAGGACGCAAATACGAAGCATGGTTTGCACCCGAATTGCCTATCAGTGACGGACCGTTGAAATTTGGTGGACTTCCCGGACTTATCTTTAAGATAAAGGATGAAAAGGATGAATATAGTTACGAAATGGAAGGTATAGAAAAAAAAGAAGTACCCATCAAAATGGATGTACCTATCAAGCAGAATAAATTCATCGAAACAAGCCGGAAAAAGTTCAAAAAAGCTTATTGGAATTATTTAGAGAATTTTGGGACAATTATGTCTGAAAAGACTGGTATCAAAGCCGGTTCCAAAGCCAAGTTTGACAAAGAGAAAGATTATGATTTCTTAGAAACTGATTATTGATGCGCCTTATATATATCTTTTTATTCCTGATTTGCAGTTTTCCCACTATCGCCCAACAAACGATTGTGGGAATAGTGACGGATGCCGAAAATGGTAACCCGCTATCGAACGTACAAATTGTAATCAGGAAAGATAGGGCAATTCTGCAATATACTCACTCGGACAAAATTGGGGAGTTCAGCATTAAAAAGTCATCCACTCCTGAAACCCTTCTAACTTTTTCTCATGTGGGATACAAGAATGTGGAAATGAAAGTTGCAGACATTACCGACCGTGTACGGATAAAACTATATCCGCAATCCTTTACTCTCCACGAAGTTACAATCAAGGCTCCGAAAATTCGTGCACAAGGCGATACGATAACGTATTACGTTGAACAGTTTTCGTCCGACCGTGACAAGACCATAGGCGATGTGCTGAAAAAGATGCCGGGTATAGACATCGACACCAAGGGGAAAATCACCTACAACGGGAAGTCTATCAATAAATTCTATATTGAAGGACAGGACTTGTTAGGTGGGAAATATGGTATTGCTGTCAATGGTATACCACAGCAGGATGTCGGTCGCATTGAGGTGTATGAAGACCACCAACCTATCAGGGCATTGGAAGGATTGCATTTTTCCGACCAAGCCGCTATCAACATCAAGTTGAAAGATGATGCCAAAGCGCACTGGATAGCGACAATCGAAGCGGGCGGTGGTTTGCCTATGCCTTTGTGGGAAGCCAAACTCTTTGCCATGTGCATTAAGGATAAATATCAGAACATCACCGTATTGAAAAGCAATAACAGCGGACACGACTTGTCGAGGGAATGTGAAACCGTTACCGCATGGGGTATTATGGAGGGAAGCAATCCGGAAAGTTCCGGGCAGTTCTTCAATGTTTCGCTTCCAACCACTCCATATTTGTCGGCAGAGCGTACATTAGACAATCGTTCACACTTGTTTAGTAGTAACCAATTGTGGGGACTTAAAAACAATCATCAATTAAAGGCGCAAATAAACTACTTGAATGACAAGACTCAATCCGAAGCATCTTCCGAAACGGTTTATTATTTGCCGGGAGAAGAAAATATATTTTTGAAGGAAAGCAAGCAGGGAACAGCTTGCAAAAACATATTGGGAACCAATCTTACCATTAACGGCAACAAGGAAAACTACTATTTAAACAATTCGTTCAATACGGAATGGAAGTGGGACAAGACGGATTTGGCGACATTGAATGATGCCAATGACATAAAGGAACGTGCCAAGTTGCCGACTTACCAGCTAAGTAATAATTTTCAGCTCGTCAAGCGGATAAACCAACATGCCTTATCGCTGTATTCATTTACCTTGCTGCAATCGGCTTCCCATGAATTGGATATTTATAATGACGAGGAAGCAGGGGAGCAATCCGTATTTTCCAAGTATTTGTTCAATAACAACTACGCATCGTATAGTTTCGCTATCAAGAATTGGGTATTATCCTTGACGGGAGGCATAAGTTTCTTTTTGCACGATATGGAAAGTGAATTGTATAAATACACTTCTCTTCCTGACGTTCTTGCTTCTAACGATGTAAGCACAAGTTACATCAGTACCTATCTGACCCCAAAATTGGAATGGAATAAGAAGGTATTGATTTTTACGCTTCAATGCCCGGTGAACTATTATCATTATAACTACAAGAACAGTCACTCCACTCAGAAAAAGGATTTTTGTTACTATTCTCCGGCATTCAGAGTCCAGTACAATATCACTCCTGATTTGGAATGGAATATGAACGGAGGTCTTTCACAAAAGAAACCTGACGTATTTTCATGGTATGACAATGTGATTATGCAGAACTATCGGGATTTAAAGAAAGGGTATGTCACTATGCAACCGGAAGCCAACAAATCATTAAGTTCCAATCTCTCATACAAAAATTTGGCGTGGATACTTTTTGCCAACCTCCATATGTCATTTCAATGGAACAAGCATAACTACATTGACAACCGTGATTTTGAGGACAATAATCTGACAAACCATTCAACGGTTCCTCAAAAATATAATTCCAGATTACAAACCTTGTCTGCAAGAATTAGCAAAGGAATTGATATTATAAACGGTACTGCCTCCGTGAAAGGATTGTATTATGCCTTTCATAGCCAAATGAGCCAACAGGAGAGGTTGATTCCCTACGGATTGAAAATGCACGAAATTTCAGGAAATGTCAATGGACAGATAAAGGGATTGTTGGATTGGGAATATGACATAAGTTATTCCAAGAACAAATTGGATATAAGTGAAAATGAGTTGTCTGCATCTGAAAGGTTGTCGCACAAGATAACAACTGATTGCCATTTCGGAAAGAAACTGACATTCAGAACAGTTGCGGAATATTATCGTAATGAAATCAGTGAGAATACATTCAAGAACACATTCTTCTTGGACGCTTCGATAACTTACAAAGTAAACAAAAAGTTTGAAGTTAGTCTGAATGCCGACAATCTGTTCAATCATGTTATGTATGACTATATACTGAACAGCAGTTTATCCACTTACATAAGCAAACAAAGCATACGTGGAAGAAATATTTTTATCAATTTCTTTTATCAACTGTAAGAATAAGAAAAAGGAATTGTTATTTTTTCTTCAATTCTTCGGAAAAAATGTCCTTGATTGCTTTCACATATCCATACATTTCATTTATCATTTTTTCGAGTCTTTCAGCTTCCTTAGCATCTTGTTTTTCATCAATTAAGTCTTGTATAAACATAGAAACTAAATACCTATTTTGTTGCAAAAATATCAATCTTTTGCCTGTAAATTCGCTTTCATAACGGTAAGTCATTTCACGTAATATACAAGCCAAGCATAAATAGGAATTGATAATGATTTTCGTATCACTTTCATTCCACTTGTCAATATACTCCAGAATCCTTTTATTTGATTCTTTTATATTCCAAACAAGTATTTCGAGTACCTTCTGCACTTCTTTTTCACATGTAATCAATACATTTTCCCTCACCTCCAATTCCGTTAAATTATTTAACATAATTAGATTACGGGAAGTCATATCTAATAAACCGGTCACACACATACGACTATTCAACTTTTTTATTGCTAATTTCTCTATATTGATTTCCTCTTTAATATCTCTAATAATACATTTATTCTTCTCATTTTCACTATTCATCTTGTTTTCATATTCCTGAAATTGCTTGTCAAAAGTCTGATTTTGATGAAGAGCCAAAACTACAGGTAAAACAGTGCAAATAGCAGCTATAACAGCTAACCAAATAGAAAAATTCTTGTTGGCAGCTTCTTCCAAGAGTATGAGACGATCGTGTTTCTTATCCATGATTTCATTCCATGTAACAAACAAAGAATCCATTCCCTCGAACATATCCAACCAAAAAGTTTCAGCTGAAACTAAAGAATCATTTTTAGTGACATTCTGCTTCTGAAACTTCTCTTTTATATTTTTCAACCTTCTCTGTACATCCTTTCCATCGTCTGCCAACTCTTTATATTCATCCTGCCACTGAACTGATAAAGAAAGTTTCTCTGTAGAACATGCAAAAACAAATAATACAGCTATTATGGAAATGAAAAAAAATAAAAAAGGTTTAGCTTCCCACCTTACATTGCTCATTGTTCTTATTTTTCTGATAAATTGGAAAATACAAATTATAATACTCGGTCATTCCCTTCAATTCAACGGAAACATTCTGAGAATCCAAATCCTGACATTCTTCAGGATTCAACATTCGTCCATAATTATATAATTGATGCTCCTTTTGCAAGGTGGCTATCAATTGTTCATCATGAGTAAAAAATAGAAATTGTAGTTTCTTTTCTTCACCCAATATAGTTGCGGACTGAGACTCCAATACTTTGAAGAAACGATATAACTCTTTCTTATTCTTATAGTCATTGGCATAAAACACATCATCAAAGACTATCGGAAAACTGAAATTGTATTTCTTCATCATTTTCAAATTGACCACTACCTGCAAAGAAAAGCAAAAGAGACGATAGCGGAAGGTGTTGAAGTATTTATGGACTGGAACACCGTTAACATCAATTGTCACCTTTTCTTCCTTAATCTTCTTAATGTTGAATTCCAACTTTTCTTTTTTCGTCATAAAATGACTGTTAAAATTATTGTTTATCGTCTGCTTGAAATCATCATCCACCAACTCTTCTACAAATTTCTTGATTAAGGTCTTCAAAGATTCACGAAATTGCTGCAATCGTTTATCCAAGGTATGAATGTTCAGTTCTTTCTTAACAACTGACATTTGATTCCATAACAAATTGTCCTCCAACAATGTTTCTAGTTTTTTATCACTATCTAAGATAACATCCAAACGTTTCATCGAGTTATCCAACAAGTTCTGGAGTCTATCTCTCATTTCAAATGTTTTATCCGATTGTTGGACTGTTTCTGCAATATTCAACAATTCGTCTTTGGGAATCGATAACTGTGGAATGGCTGTAATCAAGTCTGCAAGGGCTGTTTTCAAAAAATGGATTGCATGAATGTGACGAAAAGGTTGTAATTCCTCTGTGATATCACTTATACCATTTATCAGATCTTCTTTATTGTTCCAATTAGGAATATTGATACTAAATTCCATCAATTTCTTCTTCAGAGTATTCAAATGGCTCCGTTCTTCATCAGACAATGACGTTGAGGTGACATAATCCAATAATTCCTGTCGAGCTTCCTCACGCCTGATTTCAATATCAGCCAAATCTATGGGTAACTTCTGTTTCCAACCATAAAAATTCTTGGAAGAATCGGTAGATACAAAATTAATCAACTCCCGATGAATACCCAACATGTGCCACAAGCATAAATACCAATCATTGCCATCCTCACCTTTACCAGGCATATAGGAAGCTGACTCCTGTATGCTGTTTTCTGATATGAAAAAACGTTGGAAATCGTATGGTTCTTCATAAATGGGATGTTCTTTCATGTCAAAATTTCGATGGTCTGCCATTATTACACAGACATCAGGTTCTTGTACACCATAACGAATGTACCAATCCAAATCTTCAATTTTACGGTATTGAGCTTCACTAACCTGCCGGGTAGCCCAATATTCCAAAGCTCCAAACACAGAACTCTTCCCAATGCCATTATCTCCCAACACCAATAAACCGGAATAAGGTTTCATTTCAGAATCGACCATCTGAATACCATAATACCGATTTTCTTTCCATTCACCATAACGTCTGAAATTCTTTATCAGAATATGACGAAAACGCAAATCATCAAAGACTGACGAATCTGCTTTGGAATCTTCACTCAACCATTGACTAAACATTTCAAACGCCCGTAAAGGGCCTTCAACCTTATCCGGTGGCAATAACTTGAAAACTTCAATAACTTCCTGAAGAAGTGTATCTCCTTCTTTTAGGGCTTTCTTTAATAAATGAGCAGATATAGCATTCATCGTTATTTCATTCAACAAACTTCTGTTAATAACTTACTCAAACGACTCTGGACATCAGGCAAAGGAAGTGACTTAATTTTATCCATGGAAGCGACTTCGGTCAACCAAGAATACATATCATTCGAACAGCGTTCTAAATAGTTCAAACAATCTCTATATTTATTAATATTGAAATTACGGGCAGTTACACCATCCTTATAATAACTCCAAAGATTCAATACATAATAGGACAACATCAACTTGTCAAATGTCGAATCCTTCAATAATTCATCCTTGTATAGATTCATCTGTTTCCAAAGCATCGCACTTAAACGATCCATTGCGGGATTGAAAGTCTCTATTTCCTTGGTCAAACGCAAATAAGGTTCTGGAAAACGATTGAACATCACAACAAAACGTTCCATCATAGATTCCATACCAACAGAACAATCTTCTTTTATTAGAAACGATAAAGACTCTTTCCATTGTTGATAAGAACTTGGCACATCAAAACCGTCATCCTTATAACAAAGATAATTCAGTACTTCCCGAATATACAACGGATAGTTGTTCTTTTGCATAAACAGATGAATATAATTGGCATAGGAACGAATATTACAGTCTTTCCTTTCTGTCCAAAGGCTACCTCTCCTCAGTCTCTGTGCATAAAAGCCATCTCCCAAACGCAAGTATTGATGATCATCCAACTCCAACACATGATAATTCAAAGCATAATCTACCAAACTAATTTCTTTATCCTTACGAAGATGAATGTAAGTCTTATACATCTCCTTAACAAACTTTATTTCCAAGCGTGCACCAAACAGGAATCTCTTCTTTTTACTAGCCCTGTCGACTTGATTCTCTTCGTGGGCAAGAAGGACTAAAAGAAATTCTAATTCATAAAGGTGCAAGAGACTGCCCTTGTTGAATTTTTGAAAAGCACAAAATACAGAAACCAATTGACGAAGTATCTGATCCTTATAAAAATCTTCGTTCTCACCAGAACGGAACATACGCATCCAATAACGCTCTGAGAAACGACCATTAAGGCATAGATAGTTAGGCACAACTGAACCAAAAGTAACCCGATAATCCAAAGCCTGATGAATCTCACTATGCAACTTCATCTTATCTGAATAATGAAAGGAAAAACGGTCGCTAATAGAACGATAGCTTTCGCCAAAATGAAGACGCTGATAGTTTTCCAACTTTCCA
The DNA here is from genome assembly GCA_045638905.1 of Faecalimonas sp. Lineage (GTDB taxonomy): Bacteria > Bacillota > Clostridia > Lachnospirales > Lachnospiraceae > Faecalimonas. Next base: position 13,738 of record JAZUCE010000020.1, on the reverse strand, counting down.
ACATGACGGGAAGGTATCTCAATGTCCCAATGCATAGCACTGAACATATTCGACATCATAGCTGGTATCGTAAAATCGAATGACGAAAGATTGTCAATACTCATAGAAGCGACATAATCATCACGAAACTCACTTGGTATTAAGCTGTACTCTATTTCGGAAGATAGAAGAGTAGGACTTACATTTAATTTCATATAACGGGAAGACTGCAAAAAAGTTTCCAGTGATTCCTGTATGGATGCAGCTAAATCAGGTCCTAACAAATAAATCAAATCCGTTCTTTCCAAAGAAAAAGATTTTCCTTCTAACTGAAACGCTTCAATCAAGGAGTCCTTTATTTGAAGGAAATTAGCAAAGGAAAGCAAATAGTTGGTCATAACCACCAAGCTTTTATTGAACTGATACTGACATTCCTCCTTCTCCGTTTGTGTACATTCTGTAGCAGCATTATAGATTTTAGACCAAACATTCAACAAATCCCCGTTCAACATCGAATTGTAAATATTCAGGTCTGCTTCCGATATAATATGAGGAGACATGGAAACAATACACAAACGATTACCTTTATACTGCAAACGAATTTTGGATAGTTCTGGTTTAGAACGACCCAAACAATGAGTATAGAGATATTCTGTAAGATAAGAATAAGAAAAATATTCACCCCTATCCTCACGGGAATATACTTGAGTGGAATATGATAAATATTTCCTATCTATATTTAATCCCCGCTTTTCCGACTCAATATCAACCAATTTATTCAAAGCTGAATCTACCTGTTCTTCTGTTATATCCTTGTCAAACTCAACATAAAACAAAGGATACTCAATGTCATAGGGTTTTCCCAACGTCCAGAATTTGGATATAATGGAATTAATAAAAAACGGACAATCATTATCATCAATTATGTTCCACAGATTCAAATGATTCCGAATCTCCTTGTTCAACATAGCTTCGAAAGTAAAGACAAGAGGCATAGCAATTACTTTCTCAAACACATCTTTCGCCAATAACAAAACATTCCTAAAAGTAGTGCCATGATAAATAGCTTCATCAACAACAATACATTCTTTTTCTGTTTTCTTCAAAAATGGGAGTGCCAATTCTGAAATAATCAGCATTCTTTCCGGATTGTTAAACTTTTCGTAACACCAATCAAGCAAACGGGGAGCTTTACGAGAAATAGCCAAACAATATTTCCCTTTGCATTCTTCTTGCAAAGATTCATACCACTTTTTGATAAGCTCATTTAAATAAGCAAAGCTTTTCTTAAATTGTCTAATTTCAATTTCTTCTTTTGCCATAATCATTATTTGTTCCTATTCAACTGGAACAAATATAAATTAGAAATCCATCTAATTTTTAGTTGAATATTTCTAAATTCTTTTCTTTATATCTTTTTTTAATACATCTATTATAACATAATAACCCTTTGAGAATTTGCCTATATTACAAATTTTCAAAGACTTATATTTGGCAAAACTCAAATTTGCCATATCTCTTATGTTCAACTATTTTGCAAAGTACGCAAAGTTTTTCGAGAATTACAAGAAATTCTCTGATTATTTAACTGTAAAAATATGGTTTATACAATGAAAATCAGAATGAAATATGAAAAGATAAAACCATTGGTTCGTATAGATAAATGGCTATGCAAAAATATTGGTAGAAAATATACCGATTTCTCTATGCTATATTTATCTAAGTAACAACAATGTTGTTTTTCTTTATTCTAATACAGAAAATTTTCCCATATGTTTACTTTCTCTTCTTCAACGTAAAGATAGGCAGAAAGACGAAGATGCCGACGATGGACATCACCAGACCGCCAATCGTGCCTGCCGCCAACGGAAACCAGAAACCTTCCTTGCCCGTGCCGACCATGAACGGGATGAAGCCGAGGATGGTGGAGACCACCGTCAGGAAGATGGGGATGATTTTCGTGTTCCACGCCTTGACGAAGGCACGGACTTGCCGTTGCTCACCAGCTCGTGGTTGAAGTCCTTCTTGGCGAGCTTCATCACGGTCACTTCGTTCAACTGCGAGGGAAGGACGGTCTCCACCCCCTCTTTCTCGGCGTTCTCCGCCTTCTTTTCCGAACAGGCACCCAGCGTCACCAACGCCAGACACCAAAGTATGTGCTATTTCATTGCTATTATATTTAACGTGAGTTCGATATAATTCATAGCAAATAATTGACTGAATATTAGGAGAATAGCGATAAAAGTATTAAATTTATAGTGCTCAATTATAACCTTAAAACGATTACCGCTATGTTCTCCGAGGCTAAAGTTTCTGAAATTTATTGTTTGGCAGATGATTTTTGCAAAGAATTTGCAAGACATCAAGAAAATTACATGTTGAAGTATACGAAAAAGAATGCAAAGCATCGCAACAAACCTAACCGCATGAGCGATGCTGAAATCATACTTATCATGATTCTTTTTCATTCGGGTGGATACCGATGCTTCAAGCACTTCTATCAGGAATACGTCTGCAAGCATTTGTCTCATTTATTCCCTAAAAGAGTCTCTTACAACCGTTTCATTGAACTGGAGAAAGAAGTATTGTTTCCTTTGACTATATTCATCAAGACTGTATTACTTGGGACATGTACAGGAATCAGTTTTGTGGATTCTACTCCTTTGCGTGTCTGCAGAAACCAGCGAATCCATTTCCACAAGACTTTTGAGGGATTGGCGACTCGTGGGAAGTGTTCTATGGGATGGTTCTTCGGATTCAAATTGCATCTGATAATCAATGACAAAGGAGAGATCCTTAACTTCATGCTTACAGCTGCAGACGTAGATGATAGAGAACCATTGAAACAAGGATCTTTCTTGAACAATATAAAGGGAAAGCTATGTGCAGATAAAGGATATATAGGTAGGACACTTTTTGAAACACTATTCTTGAACGGAATTCAACTCATCACCAAAATCAAGAACAACATGAAGAATGTTCTTATGAACATAAATGACAAGATTTTGATCAGAAAAAGGGCGGTTATTGAAACGGTAAACGATGAGTTGAAAAACATTGCTCAAATAGAACATTCCAGACATCGGTCATTTGAGAACTTCATTGCTAATGCATTGTCAGCTATTGCTGCCTATTGTTTCTTTGAAAAGAAACCCGCCATTGAAGTAGAATTCATCAATGACGGGCAACTAACTTTATTCTGAGTTATATCGAATTCACGTTATATTTATCATTACCTGTTGGCGGAATTAATTTAGTGCATATTTAATTCTGCTAATAGGTTTATCATTTTAATTTAATATGCAATAGGGAAAACATAAAAGGATAAAAACAGATCCTTAATTTTATATTTTTTGCCCTAATATTCTTTTATCTCCATTTATTTAGCAAAAGAAATATATTTTTATTATTTTCGCAAATTAAGTGAGATGTTATATCCCTGTTTGTAAAGCAACTTTTGAAAACCTGAATTTATTTATGAATAACCAAATCGGCATAAGTGGTATTCTACGGTGTAGGAACAATGACGACTATCTGAAAGAATGTATCGATTCAGTCATCAGTGAACTGGATGAACTGATAGCAGTGTATAACCAATGTACCGACCGGACGGTGGAAATATTGGAGCTGAAACAGAAACAGTATCCCAGCAAGATAAAACTATACGAATATCATCCTTATGTTCTTCCTCTGGAATTAGATAAGGAAACATTTATCTATGCCCAAACATTGCCAAATGATTCAGAACATCTGATGGCGGAATACACCAATTTTGCCCTCTCCAAAGCTTCCTTTCGATATATCATGAAGGTGGATGCAGACCAGATATATTTTACAAAACGCTTAAAACGAATTTGTAACGCTTACCGAAGTTCAGGGAAGGCTATCTTGACCGAAGCAGAGAAAACCGCGTATCAAGCTTATTGCAACCGAACATTGACAAGTAATCAATTTCCCGATTACGAATCGTACATCGAGAAGCGAATCATTAATGATAAGGTGGCTGTATCATTCACAGGAATCAATCTATATCATCAAGTGAATCAATGGATGGTAGGATTGGGAGACCGTCATTGTCATTCGTTACAACCTCTATTTAACGGAGTGCATGACCATTTCTTTTTTGATGGTACAAAAGGCTTGCATTATGAAAGTTGGATCCGTCCTACTCTGATGACCAATGGATATGGACGAATTATAGAGCTGATGCGATATGATGAAGAGATGTTGGAAGGTGGCTTTTTATGGTTTCATTTGAAAGCATTAACCAAAGGGAAATGGCACGAACCGATTCCTACCAATCGGATTGCACCATTGGAAAAACTGATAAAGTTACCTTATAATCGATTCAAGGCTCAATATCATCCATATTTCCGTACGCGTTTCATAGAACTTGGTATTCCTTGCCTGTTCGAGGCTCAGAAAAAAGACATTCCATGGAAACAGTTAAAGACATTGGAAGAAAAGGCTCAAAAAGAAAGTATAGAAAAAAAAGAACGTACCATCTGTTTTATTCCTGTTAGAAAAGGGAGTAAGGGAATACCGGGTAAGAACTTAAAGGTGTTAGGTGGTAAAACTTTAGTATTTTGGATATTGGATACCATATTGGTTTCCGGAGTCGCTGATGAAATATGGTTAGCTACCGATTGCGATGAGATGGAGAGACAGGTATGCACCCGCTATGCCGAACAGGTCAAAATATACCGCCGAAGCGAATGGAGTGCACGCGATGAAGCACCGACAATGGAAGTGGTAAAGGAATTTTTAGAAGAACTAAATCCTGATAACAAGGATCGTTTCATCTTACTACAAGCCACCTCTCCTTTTATACGAAGAGAAGAGTTGTCGGCTCTGGTTCACGAAATGAAGAAGGAAGAATATGATTCTTATATATCTTGTTTCCGCCAGAAGAAGTTTCGTTGGAATAAAAACGGACAGCCATTAGATTACACTTTTGACAAGAAACCACGCAGACAAGACTATGGAGGCATGTTATTGGAATCTGGGGCTTTCTATGCTTCCACAATCGGGCAAATCAAGCAATCGAACAGTTTGGTTTCAGGAAATATTAAAGTGATGGAAACAGGCCATTCAAGTATGTTAGACATTGACGACTGGGAGGACTGGATTCAAGCGGAACATTATGCGGAAGCCATTGGCACTTCCAATGATTTCCATTTGGAGTTTTACGAGACATTGGACGAATTGTTGAAAGAATATACATTCTGCAATCAGCTGGAACAACCGGTAGCAACTTATTTATTCCTACAAGCTTTCCATCTACGCGAGATTTATAATGAATGGAGAAAAAAAGGGACAGGCAAAGACGATTGCAAAGAAAAGTTGGCAGAGAAAGTATTACCAAATAGCAAAACACTGGTAGGAAGTATCAACGCTTCTCTACTCGAAAAGTATCACACGGAATCTTGGTTTGAGACCTTATCTTCCATAAAGGGGAGACTAGTCGTTTATGTTTACAATAGCCGTCAGTTGAATTATTTCTTACCAATAATCAATCGATTGAATCGTCCTGTACTATTGTTATGTGAGCCTTGTGTGGATGAAGGAGTGGAAGTTAATGACAATATCATCGCTCTTGAAATCCCTTTTATTGCTGGACATTTGTCCGAACTTCACCGGTATTACGCTTCCTTTCAAATGATATTAAAAGCACTTCAACCGGAAGGAGTACTGATATTGGAAGGGTGTCATTATCAGGAACAGATTCTATCTATTATAGCACAAAGGCAAGGTGTTCCCGACATCGGTATACAACAAGGATGGCCATCATTTATGCATACCATGTTTAGGCGTTTCCCCTATTCTTATTATTTAACATGGGGAAAGGGATTTACTGAACATTGGCAAAAGTACAATTCCGAAACCACATTTATACCTACCGGCTATCTCTATGACATACAACATAAGTGTGGGGATGCTATCACTTTCTTTTTGCAATCCCCGCGTTTCCTAAGTGATGAACATTATTTCAAACAAATGGCGTCATTGATTGAAGTAACAGCTGTGAGATTCCCCGAAAAGGTAATCGGAGTACGAGAACATCCAGAATATAAACTGGATGCAAAAACCATGCAAAGGCTACAAGCGTATTCGAACATACAGATAATGTCTGAGCTTCCTTTAGCAGAAGCCTTTGCGCAAACGCAAGTGGCTGTATCTCATTTCTCATCTGCATTGATGGAGGGAGTAGCGCATGACTGCATTCCACTAGTGTTCGATCCAACACAAGGTTCCCGTTATAGCCCCGATATAGAAATGTTGGGACTAGGCTGTATAGCCTACGACAAGCAATCCTTCTTTGAAAAATTGGAATACATAGAACAAAACGCAAAGGTTTTCGCTGAAAAGATACTGATTGAGAAAGAATGTTGGTTCCAAAAACTGTCAGAAGAGGCAGTTCAACTCACTGTGGATACTATCCATCGAATAGCTTCTTGTCATTATCTAAAAACAACAGACATACCCAAACTGCATATAGGTTGCGGACCGTTCGTAATGGAAGGTTGGCTGAATGTAGACATACAGTGTAGTTGTTCTGATATCCGCTATCTGGATGCAGGAAAGCCTTATCCGTTTCCTGACAATTCCTTCAATTATATATATTCGGAACATTTGTTTGAGCATCTTTCCATAGAGGAACAAACCGTAATGTTACAGGAATGCTACCGTATACTAAGACCTGGTGGGCGGATACGATTGGCTACGCCCAACCTACATTTTCTAATGAATCTTTACCTATATCCTGATAAGGAATGCAATCGCAAGTATTTGGAATGGAGTTACCAACACTTCGGAATGAAACAGGGAGTACCCGAAGTGCAGAAAAAGGATTATCCACTATATGTCATCAACAACTTCTTCCATCTATGGGGACATCAATTTATCCATACTCCTCAAAGCCTAGAGCACTTTGCTGAAAAATTTGGTTTTTGGAATGTCCATTCTTTTCCGATAGGCATCAGCGATACTCCAATATTACAAGGACTGGAAAAACACGGACAAAATATTCCTATATGGGCAAACGAGTTGGAAACTTTCGTGATGGAAATGGAAAAATTAAAGCAGGAAGTCCTTATAAAGGAGAATGACACTATATGTTCCAAAGTTTCAGTCATAGTTCCAGTATATAATGGCGAAAAATATATAGAGGCTTGTTTGGAAAGCCTTATCAAGCAATCATTGAATGGGATAGAAATAATCCTGGTAAACGATGGTTCTACGGACAACTCTAAATTGATTATGAAAAATTATGCCCGACAACATAATAATTTCATTTATGTGGAGCATGAGAACCGAGGACTGTCCGAAGCGCGCAATACAGGACTGAAACATGCACACGGAAAGTACATCGCCTTTTTGGATGGTGACGATTTACTTCCCCAAGATGCCTTGTTGAATCTTTACCGCAAAGCGGAAGATACTTGTGCGGATATGGTAGCTGGAAATGTATCAACTTTCAGGGATGGAAATTGTATAAATAGATATGTCTCAAAGAACCGGGACACTAAATTTACCGTATCAGGCAAAACGTTCTTGACGGAAGCGATTATCAACCATCGCTATGTTCCAATGGTATATAACTATCTATACCGCCGTTCATTCATTGAACAATGTAGGCTGCGTTTCGAACCGGGAATCCTACATGAAGACGAGTTATGGACTCCCATTGCCTTGACTAAAGCAAAGCAAGTGGCTACCGTCACTTCTACGACCTATCTGTATCGTCAACATGAATCTTCCATTATGTCCTCATCGAAAGTGGAAAGAAGGATAGCTTCAATCGAGATTATTATCCAAAAGCTAGAAAAAGTTATAGAAAATGAAGATTGTAAGGAAGCGATAACAAGTCGAATAGAAACGCTGAAATGGATTATATGTGATTTAAACAAGAACTAAATATAGTAAAAATAGCAAAAAAGTATCTCAAAAATCAAAATTTAATCAATAAGGCAATTGATAATAATTTTACTTTTAAATTAATATGTATAACCAAATTAGTTAAAACAATGAATATAGCATTTTTATCCTCTCTTGATCCAACAAATATTCAAAATTGGTCCGGGACATTATATTATATGTTTCATAGTCTGAAAAAGAAACATGATATTGTTTGGATAGGGGGTAAACTTTATAATGATATAGCCGAATTTCATTATAAGAGCCATAAACAAAAAAACTTTATACCGGAAGAATATGCTTTACTATTTGGAGAGAGGCTTTCTAAATGGTTCAGTCAAGAATGCTATGATTTAATCATTTGCCGTGATTATTTTTTTCTTGCTTATTTATTAACAGATATTCCTGTAATATATATAGGAGACACTACTTTTAGACTATTCAATAGCTATCTGAATTGTACTAATCCTGAATTTATATTACTGGCAGAAGAACTTGAAAAAAGAGCCATACAAAAAGCCACTCATATTGTTTATGCATCCCAATGGGCAAAGAATAGTGCAATAAGGGATTATTATGCTGACCCATTAAAAATTAGTGTGTTTGAATTTGGAGCCAATATAGATGAAATTGTAATAAATGGGGCATTGCCTCCAATTAAATCCACTTGTAATTTACTTTTCATAGGGAAGAACTGGAAATGGAAAGGAGGAGATAAAGTTATTGAGATTTATCGTACATTAAAGCAACGTGGAATTTCTTGTACCTTAACTATTATAGGCAGCACTCCTCCTGAATCTTTGAATGATACAGAAATTTATTTATATCCCTATTTGGATAAATCAACAGAATATGGGAAAATCAAATTTAGAGAAATATTTCGGCAAACACATTTTTTAATAGCACCGACCTTGTTTGATTGTTTTGGAATAGTCTATGCCGAAGCAGCAGCTTATGGCATACCGGCATTGACTTCAGATGTGGGAGGCGTGACACAAGCTATACACGATGGGGAAAATGGTTTCTTGTTTCCTGTAAATTGTTCTGCTGATTGTTACGTTGAACAAATAGTAAAATTATATTCGGATATTTCTCAGTATACTTTATTAAGAGAAACAGTTCAAAGACACTATAAAGACCGTTTAAATTGGAATGTATGGTTAGAACGTATGAATAAATTATTTACGAATATCATAGATAAGGAGGAAGGTGTGTATATTCCTGTTTATGCCATCAATTTAAGAGAACGGAAAGACAGAAGGAACCATATCATCAATCAATTTAAAGGTAGAAAGGAATTTGATTTCCATTTGATAGATGCCTGTGAACATCCTAAAGGTAATATAGGTCTTTGGAATAGTATTGTTAAAATTATAAAAAAAGCAAAAGAACTAGAAGAAGAGGTGGTTATCATTTGCGAAGATGATCATTTCTTCACAAAACATTATTCATGGAATTTATTATTAAAGCAGATTAAGGAAGCTTATGGTCAAGGAGCTGAAATTCTTTCTGGTGGTATTGGAGGTTTTGGTCAAGTTGTTCCTGTAGGGAATTATCGTTATTGGGTGGATTGGTTTTGGTGCACCCAATTTATTGTTATTTACAACTCGTTTTTTGATAAAATATTATCTTATGAATTTAAGGAAGATGATACAGCTGACGGAGTATTATCTAAATTATCATGCAATAAAATGGTCATTTATCCATTTATATCCGAACAAAAAGATTTTGGATATTCTGATGTTACAGAAAGCAATATGAGCAATAAAGGTCGTATTCGAGAACATTTTAATTGTAGTAACAAACGCTTTAAAATATTGCATAACATATTTGAAATGTATAAGAGAGAAAGATAAGCACCAACCCCAAATGAATACGGGATTTCGGTTCAAATCCCGTATTCTCTTGTCTGTTTTTTACAGCTTCCTAAACCGTTTCGCTTATCAGTCCTTTAGACAGAGCCGTTTCCTCATTCATAACTTTCACACATGTATCCTTCAATCCCCAAAGCTTCAGCATCTGTTTCATAGTAACTTTCAACTGTTCCTGTATAGGCACACACCACGCTTTCTTATGACCATTGATAATCAGACAGAATACATAATCATGTTGGGCTAAAGACATCGATTGAAGATTAACAGGAAGCACATCGGGCTGTTGCCGCTTTTGGTGGGTGGCTTGATAGTAAGTCAGGCTATCATAAAACTTCTGTGCCATCTCATTGACAAATTCCATAAACCGCTTGTTGCCATTCCCATCCCTCTCTGGTCGCGGCGAACTGCTCTTTGCTTCTATCAGCACGACCTTACCATTGTGACACACAATGCATTCGCAAGGTTTGGCACCACTTATCGCATTAAAACGCTTCGACTTTTCTATCCGAAAGATGTCCGTATCTTCAAACGAAAATACCATATTCGACTCATCAAACGTCACCATAGCCACTACAAATCAAGTTCTTCGTTATAGAGTTGTATCGACTCATCAATGATAGGATTCGCCGGCATTTCATCACGAAGATCACAACAAAAATACCCTTCCTCTCGATCAAAGGAGACCACTGGTATCCGCATATCCTTCTGATGTGCTAGCAAATAGAGTTTCTTTATCACAAAATATGAATGCGAGGCGATGAAAAATTGAAGTCCGACTTTCGTCAATTCATAAATAATATCCATCAACTGAGACACCAGGCTTGGATGCAATGCACATTCTGGCTCATCAATGAAGATAATCGAACCTTTCGACAAATAGTGATTACCCAACAATGCATCCAAAATAGATAGTTTTTTCACTCCTTCCGAAGCCATCGATATACTTATCGCACGTTTGCCTTCTTTGAACACCCATTCATTCCTCTGCGAATCATACTCTATATGTCCGCCTATGGCATTGTCTAGTTTTGTGCGCGACACAGAAAACTTCTTGTAGTTTTTCCCTTTTGTAGCCGGAGTGAGGGCTTTTGCCAAGTCATAATAAGTGTCATCAAAGCCAAATTCCTGATACTCATCTCTCACTCTGATGATAATCTGTTGTAACGAAATAATTTCCTTGGCAGGAAGGAAAATAGAGTTCTCTGTTCTAGGCTGACAAGTATTCTCCGTTACAGTCACCTGCTTATTGGCTGACGATCCAAAGGTATATGCCAACCGTTGGTTTCCGTCCAAAGTCATGGCAAACTCAAGAGATTTACTGCCAAAAGAAACTAAATTCCCCAACTGATCCGGCTGATAAGTCCAGTACAGTTTGTCGAAAAGGATTTCTGCATCACGTCTCACATCTTTTCCACGCTTATAGCTTTCTATGGACTTAATGGCAGAATACAAGGATTTCAACAGATAGGTTTTACCTGACTTATTAGGGCCAATCACAAGGTTGACTTTCCCTGTTTCGTTCCACTCAAAATCCTTAATCGGACCAAATCCTTTTAATTTTACAGAAGTTATCATCACGTCAACTTTTTATATTTATCGTGGCAAAGATACAATAAAAACATATTGGAAAGAAAATTTCTCCAATGTTTCTTAGTATGATCTTGTTTTACAATTCTATTTTCTTCGCTGTTCCCATCATTGAACGAAAGTTACCACACCTACTCGAAATGGTAAATGTTATAATGTCAACTGTCCATTGGTATATAGAGGCAAAACTAAATAGATATAGTATTAGTACTACATACCAAGTAGAAGCCTATTTAGGCGTTTTTTGGGTGTTGGCAGCATTCTGATGTTAAAGAACAAACAGCCATTATTATAAACGACTACAAATATGGGAGTGTTCGCGATGTTATAAGATACATTATATTAAGCCGCATTAATATAATTCAAGGTAAATTAAATCCTTCAATTCATATTGCTCAGGTAATATGTGACCGTTGAACAAAATGGTAGGTGTGTTGGTGATTGAAGTCTTTTTCAACCATTCCTTTTGCCGATTGTATTCTTCATGGACTTGCCGATTATTTATTAATATGTTGTTTTTATGATAATATTCTTGATAATTATAACGTCCATTGTTATACCAATCATCCATAAAATCAATAAAGTCTTCGGCAGTGCTTTGTTGGTACACGGCAATCCACAAATGGCAACTTGTTTCTAGTTCTTTATTGAATGAGGTTAATATGATTTGAATCTGATAGTTACTTCTGTTTTTCAGCAAATCTTTTATAGTGGAATGTAGTTTACTGCAAGGGTCACAGTGCGGATTTGAGACGATTGTTATTATGTCGGATGATGTCGGATTACCGATTATTAATCCCAGGCTTGTGTTTATCTCATTTCTAGATTGCCCTTGGAGTAAAGAAATGAAGACTGAAAAGTTGGATTTAATGGCATGTAATTGATAATTGGATTGAACTGCGTCCTTTTTCATTATTTGATATTGTGAATAAGTGTGAATGCTTAATATTCCAATTATATATGAACAACATATCGAAATTAAATTCCAAATATTCAACTCATGTGAATGATAATTTGTCAAATAGATGATAAAAGTTGCCCAAATGATAATCTGAACACCGATACATAAACTACAAAATTCTTTCAGGCGACTAATTTGATACCAGATACTCCATATTGTGAAAGGAAGGATCAAAAGGTTTATGAAAGATAAGGTTGGAAGCACTTGGGGATAAACTAGTAAAGATAGGGAATTAACTAGGAAATAAGCCATACCGATAGATGACAGGCTTATTCCCAAAAAAGAGGAAGCAGGCGAATTGGTTACTGCATTGCATTTGCTTTTCTTGGAAAAAAGAGAACATGCTTTTTGGGTAAACTTATCATGCTTGTTTATTTGTACTCGTACTAATGGAATACAAAGTGCAATGCCAATACCATTTGTTAATAATTGAAGGATTATAGTATTTGTATAATCAGATTGATGCTGGAAATATGTTACTCCACAAAGAAAGGTAATGGAGAAGAATCCTAGGAATAATAATATCTTCTTCAGTATGTCGTCTTTTAGATGTTTGATATATTCTGGTTCTATTGAATCTTCTGTTTTTGCGAAAAGCAAAGCATCTCCAGACCATATTTTTAGAAAATTTTCTATAGGAATAGTTATATCATTGTCTTCAAACATATATGTTACTTTTTCGCCTGTAATACGGGTGACAATAACAAAACGATTGCTGATACAAGCAAGAAATGGGTATTCTATTTTTGAAATGGCATCAACTGTAAGGGGAATATTGACTCCGATATTTTCAACTTGATATGCATCTAGTATTTGGCTTATTCCCAATAAATTGTATTTATTGGGATGTCTTTCATAATATTGGATAGTGAAATCTTCTGTATGTTTGACGGAAAGAATTCTTAATATTTGGACTAATAGATTTGTTGTTTTCATAGGTCTATTTATTTTTTTAAGGCAAAGATAATTCTTTTATCAAAATATTTTGTAATATATGATTTATTTTATTTCTTTGTATGTCTATTAAAAAGTATATATCATGAAGAAACTAAAGAAATTGACATTGGTGGAAGGAGCGAGAGTTCTTTCTAATCCAGAAATGAAACATTTGCAAGGTGGTGCAACTTACTATTATTGTCATTGCTTTGGTAATACAGGAGAAGGATTTGAGGTCTCTAGTTGTAGTGCATGTGTTGATGCATGTGGTGCTGCTGGTATGCAGAATTGCAATATTGTAAGAGTTTGACGAGAGGGGGATAATTCTCCCTCTTTTCTATTGGTTATAAAAGATGAGAAAAGTTGTTTATATTATAATTTGTTTATTTTTGCTTGTTGGATGTTCTACAAGGAAGTCACAAAAAGAACAAGTCGCTGATGTTTCCTTAAAAGAGCAGTTGAAGGATGAGAAGATTGAACTTGT
>JAZUCE010000019.1:0-1952 GCA_045638905.1 Faecalimonas sp. | reverse complement strand
TCAATGTACTTGGTGTTACCATCATGAAATTGAACCCCACTTCTTCGGCAAAATGTTTGGCAAAGAAAGTTTTTCCACATCCAGGAGGGCCATAAAGCAACATTCCATTGGGTATGGTCAACCCATACCTTGCATACTCTTCAGGATTATTTAAAACTTCTATAACTTCTGTTTTTAGAATATTTTTCAATTCTTGCATACCGGCTATAGCAGCAAAACCTGGACCTTTTACTTTATTTCCTTTTATTTGGGTGTTTGAACTTTCTTCCGATTTAATTTTTCGATGTATATCAGGGTCTTCTATTTTCAATTCTCCATTGATAGCCTTAATAAACTCATCTGCATCTTGAAATCGTTCTTCAAGATCTTGACTTATGGCTTTTTTAATGGTATTGATAAGCTGTTCATCAAGTTCAAACAAGTCCGGATTAGGAATTTTCAAAGTCTTCTCACGTTCGTTAAGAAGTACATTGATTTGCTCGGAAGCCTTTGCCCTTGAATAATCTACATACCAAGGAACGATACCAAAGAGCAAATGATACATCATCACACCTACTGAATACAAATCCGATTGAACAGAACAAACCCCATTGAAACGTTCCGGTGCAAAATAGAAAGGATTCAATTCTTTCCAATTGGGTTGAACTGGTTCTTGATTCAAGAAACGTACATGTCCATAATCTATCAATTTGGAATCTTTGGGTTCTTTGGTCAAATCAAGCATCACGTTTTGTGTAGTAACTTCATTATGAATAATGGGTATATCCCTTGAATGTAAGAACTTTAAGGCTTCCAATACTGCAATAGCAACTTGTTTCGTTTCATAAACACTATAGGTTTGTTCACGCTCTACCTTTTGTGCCAATGTTTCTCCGCTGATAAATTCCGTTACGATGTATGCGTATTTCTGTCCTTGATGAATCAAAGTACCACTATCTATATAATTGCAAGTATTTAGGTGATTCAACACCTTACATACTTCCATTTCAATAATATGCCCGTCACTATTGAATTGAGAATGATGTAACTTTGCAAATGCTATTAGTTTCAAGAAACGGAGTTTTCCATTGGCATCTTTCACACGATAGGTTTCCGCATAAGAACCTTGCTTATGCGGAAACACTACTGTGTAGTTAGCTATTTGTTGTTTTTTTAGAAATATCATAATTTATCCTTGCAATAAGCCATCTGCTCCTTGTGGTAATTGTGTTTGAGGCAACAAATTAATTATTTGTTGTACCAAAGGAAGAAGTCTTTCAACTGTTGGATTACTATTAATCATTGACATACCTTGATTAATCAATTGTCTAGCGCGATTTCTATCTTTCCAATTCAAAGAATCAAAGTCTCGACTCCAATTGATAATCCACACAACAAGATATTCAATAAGAGCCAACTTGTAATCCAAGTCACGTACTTGTTGCAATACATCTTTTGCCAATTTTACATCTTTAGCTCTAATAGCTTGGTCAACAGAAGAACGCAACTGATTTACCATTTGGGCGGTATTGGAATCACCATACTTTTGCTGGTCTTTTTCCAATTCATCAAACATTCTACGGAGTTCTTTTTCTATGCGTTCCCATTCACTGCTTGAATCCAATTCTTCAATGTCACGTAATACATTGCGAAGATGTTCCAATACTTGTTGTTTCTGAGAACCATTTGATAATTCAGTCTCAACTTCTTTCAATGCATTGGAAAGTTTATCTACATTGCAATCATCATCAGCCAAAGATTGTAACGTATGGTTTGCTTTTGCTATTTCCATCCGTAGATAAGCTTCTGTAGCTGTCTTTTGAACCTTGTTAACTTCCAAAGGTTTTGATATAGTAAAATCAACAGAAGGGAAATAAATGTCAATATCATACAATCCATCCTTTACTGCTTTGATTGTCAATTCGACTTCTGAATTCTCAGCTATCAAAGAATCGACTTCTAATCCTGTAATG
>JAZUCE010000018.1:0-2371 GCA_045638905.1 Faecalimonas sp. | reverse complement strand
CAATCGGAGTGCCGATTTAGACAATCTCAGCCGTCTGATATAAACTGCGGGTGTCATATGGAGCAAATCTACAAAAAGTCTATATGAGTACCACGGAGAATACTGTGATACAATCGCAAGGTCAGCCATTGTAATATGTGTATCAAGGTGCATTGCAATATAGTCCTGCATTCTTTGAACCGCTTCGATATGCCCATCCATTCCTGTTCACCTCCTTATGCTTATTATGCTTATATTATAGAGTAATTCGAAAGGACTTTCTCGACTTAATTTGCTGAAATGACCGAACGGCACACGCAAAAATGACAGTGTGCCGTTTGGTGTAGACATTGAAATGGCTTGCTTGTTTTCACAATTTGTTGCAATATAAACCCCTTCTTGAATTGCTGCGAATGTTGCTATGGAACATACTACGATGGAACTGTATTTCAATTCTTCAAAAGATAATGTCAAGGGCAAAAGAAACAATAACAATCCCGTAATCTTGTTCATTATAGTATGTAGGGATATAAACTGTTTTTTAGAAGCATACCCCCATATAATATTACTGATTTTAATAATTGCAATTACACCGCCCCATATCCACAACCATTGAGGAATATGGATTGCTGGCAACAACCTAAATAAAGATACCACTACAAAAACGAGGTCGGCAGCAGTATCCAGTTGGCTTCCAAACTCGCTGATACTGTTTGTTTTTCTGGCAATGGTACCATCTATCATATCACTAAAACCGCAGAAGAGATATGTGATATAAAACTCCAAGGAAAATGCAGTAAAGAACAGTAATATAATACTACCTAGAATACGACAACCAGTAAGTATGTTTGCAATCTGCTTTCTCATCCGTTCACCTACAAATTGAAATTTGTTAATATCGATTGCCGTATATCAGTTTTGCTTTTTCGGTGTATTTTTGCACGAATTCGGTTTTGGCATTTGTATATCCATCTCTGTTATGTTCGTATTCTTTCCACAGTTCCAATTTCAATTTCTCGTATTTTTTTGCAACATCTGGATGCTCAATGAGATAATCTCTAAAATATAATTCATTGTTATCGCCTGTATATCTCAAATGTAAATGGAACACTCTCTCGGCAAATCCATTCTCTGTATATCCTTTGTTAAAGGACAGTCCATTTTCGCTTTGCGACATACAAATATAACCGTTATTTATTATCAAGGCTTTATAATCAAGCAAATTACTTCCCTTTGGGATTTCCACGAGAATATCTACAATGGGTTTCGCCCAAATGGAAGGAATGGCTGTACTTCCGATATGGCTTATTCTTTCAGCTGAAGAAAGGATGTTTTTCAATAGACCTTCTTCCTTGGAATACCATTCTTGCCAACAAGGTTGATGCTCTGTTAAATATATAGGGAATAACTGCCACAGTTCTTCCAAAGTCATTTCTGATAATTTCTTTCCCATCATTCTCACCACCAAATTCAAATATCACGTTCATTATAGCACAAAAAATACGCATTGATCTTTTTTAATCAATGCGCATTACTGAAAGTTTCATGAGTGTTACAAATTGGAATTATCAAATACTTTTTACTGGGTGTAATTCGATATATCCTCTTGTTCCAATAGGTTCTAATTGAATACGAGGATTGCTATCATCCCAATCATATCCCATAGCCTGAGGATTGTATTTTTTAATTGCCTCCCATACCTGCTGAATGGCTTCATCAAAGTTCTCCTCTTCAAAAGGTTCTCCTTGGAACATAATGTATTTGCATTTAGGCAATTCGATAACATCAAATCCTTCTGGAATTTCGCCAGAATAGTCCGTTGCTACCTCTACCCCCTGCACATATTCAGATGTTCCTGCCTTAATATGATTTTTAGGAAGCCATAAACACACGGGTTCGCCACAGATAGATTTCATACTACAGAGTAGTCCCCATACATCGCAACCAACTTCTTCACAATATTTAAAGTATTCTGTTGCTTCTTTCCCTCTCTTAATAATGACTTTTCTTTCTGGTTTCTCGATTACTTGTACAAAAACACTTTTCACTTCGCTCATATCTTTGTTTTCCCTTCTATTTGCGTATTTGATACCATAAGGTTTGAACAGATAAATTGGTGAAGGACAAATCGCATACTCATGCGGATTACAACCGAACTCTTTATAAAATGCTCTTTGATATCCATCCACACTATCAAATCCAGCATCAAATGCGACATCAATAATTTTTAGTTTTTCATCTCGCAATCGGAGTGCTGATTTAGATAATCTCAGTCGCCTAATATAAACTGCTGGTGTCATGTGAAGCAAATCCATAAAAAGTCTATATGAGTACCAAGGTGAGTACTGTGACACCTTTGCTAAATCTGCCATTGTAATATTCGTATCAAGAT
>JAZUCE010000017.1:0-15247 GCA_045638905.1 Faecalimonas sp. | reverse complement strand
CTCCATCTTTAGTTTCATGAAGCTGATAGAAAAATAGTTTATCCATCCACGTGTAACATAATTCAGCCGAGTTATACGGTCACTCATCGAGATGCTCCAAGAACGTTTACAGAGTTTCTTCAGGGTTCGGACAAACTTATCTACCGAAGTCTCGTGGGGACGGGAAGACCATTGTTTGGTTTGTGAACTCTTATAAAAACCGAAACCAAGGTACTTGAGTCGACTCGGACGACAAATATGACTTTTACTTGCATTCACCTTAAGCTCGAGCTTACGCTCTATCCATCCCGTAATGCTCTGCATGACACGTTTGGCACTCGCCTCACTGCCAACTGCGATGATGCAGTCGTCAGCATAACGGACATAGTTGAGACCACGACTGACAAGCTCCTTGTCAAGTTCATTGAGCATGATGTTGCTCAACAGGGGAGAAAGGTTTCCACCTTGAGGGGTACCCTATTCCGTGACTGAGTAAACGCCATTTTCCATAACACCCGATTTTAGATATTTGCGTAACATACTTTCTGTATCAGGGTCATGGATGACACGACCAACATAACTCATCAGCTTGTCTTGAGGAACATGGTCGAAGAACTTTTCCAAATCAATGTCAACTATCCATTCATAACCATCATTCAAGTATCCAAGAAGTTTAAGAATGGCTTGCTCGCAATTACGACAAGGGCGAAAGCCATAGCTGTGCTCTTGAGACTCTTCCTCGAAGATGGAGGAAAGGACTTGGACTATGGATTGTTGGATAGTCCTGTCCAAAACGGTAGGTATGCCGAGCTTACGGACACCGCCATCCCCCATGGGTATCTCAACCCTACGAACAGGGGCGGGCTTATACCTACGTTCGAGGATGAACAATATAGGAGTAATAAAAAATGGTTTCAAATGAAAATCATCTTGGCGAAATTGTAGTAACAGCTCAAAAGCCTTATGTTAAAGTAGAAGACGGTAAGTTCATATATGACACGAAAGATTTTATCCGAAAAAAAATAGCAAATAATGCTTGGGATATATTGAATAAATTACCTGGTATATCTTCAAATGGTTCATCTGTGTCACTCATCGGAACGAATAAGGTTACAGTCATGATTGATGGAAAACTTTCTACTCTAACAATGGAACAACTATATACTATGCTTAACAACATGCCTGCGAATAGGGTTGAAAAAGCTGAAATTATTTATAATGCGCCACCACAATATCACGTCAATGGTGCTGTCGTTAATCTTGTCATGAAACGTCCTAAACACAGTGTCGTTGAAGGTGAAATTGCGGCAAATTATATCAATCAATATTTTAACTATGGTGGAGTAAACGCAAACCTAAGAGTTGCCACACCAAAAATGACATTAGATGTTATGTATGGAATCAATAGGAAAAAATATGCAAAACTCGGAAATAGGAAGTTACTCATTTTGAGAACTTCCTAAATAATTGAGTGCTTAACAAACATTCTGCCTTTCTTCACTTGCTATCCATTAGTCACATACTATATTCTAGTTTTCCAACCAACTGTATACTTTATGCAGCCAAGCGGATTTCTTGGGCTCAAGGGCACTTCCATCTGGTACCGTTTCAAGATAACGGAATAGAGCACAGCCTATAAACGGCACCACTACGATGCTTGCCAACACTCCGATGTCGTAACGCAGAATGGGTTATTCTTCAAGATGCCAGTTGGTGGATGCCACAACTAAGCAGATTGAAAAAATATCCTTGCTTATTTGTGACAACCCGTTCTGATATTGAAGGGTATATTGCTCCATTTCCTAATTTATATGGCATAATCAATCTTGGGAATGGCAACTTGAATCTTTGGAACATACCCGAATAAATGCAGCTTCATCTTCACCAACCAACACTTGCGCATCTCCGTTTCGGTATAGGTGACGAGTTGCGATGCAGGGTCGGCAATGTAGTAGCGATAGCCGTCCCGTCGCTTCCGTATGTCGTGCATCACCACGGAATGGTTCTGGTTCCAGTAAAGCACACACGGAAGCGGCATATCCTCGTGCAGCTGTTTCAAGGAAATGCGCACACCCATCGTGCGGAAGCCGATGCTTTCCGCAGCATCGCTGATGCCTAACATTGATACTCTTTCTCGGGTGATGAAGGAATGTTCACGTAATGTCTGTAACGAATAGTTCTTACCATAGTATTTGGCAATCATTCGTAAACAAGTTGGACCGCAGTCCATCGCATCGTGCTGGAGGTAGCGGGGGAAGCGTTTCATGTTTATCCAATATCTAATCAGAAATACATTTTCATTTCCATCATCAGATAAAGAAGAATACAAAGTTATTATAAGACACTCGAAAACATCGAAATCATTTATAACTTTTATCTCTATTTTTTACCAACATAAGCACCGGATTGTCTTCTTCTTCCAGAGTTTCAGCCGTCCGTTTCAAATCCCCCCTCAATTTGCCTTCATGCAAAAGCTCCAGCAAATCCGCTGCATCATAAGGCAGGCAAGCCACAATTTTCTCATTCAGAGGTTCTGTAACAAAAGAAATTCCCCCCCCCCTCGATTATGTCATCATTATAGACAGAAGACCTGTAAACTTCCCCTGTTACCTCGTCGTACACCAATTCTTCTGTAGGAAACCCTTTCAGAGTATTCATGTCCACCTCCTTTTTCTGAGTATACATGAAAATACAGTTTCCCAACTTAACGGTCGGGTACAAAAACACCTGAGACTTCATCGAGTGAATGGAAGGGGTTCTGACTAAAAAAGGCACTCTGCCGTCCTCTGAATAACAATATAGGGTATCACAGGACGGGCGCGACAAAAGCCATCCTCCAGCTGTTGGAGCTGTCAGATAATAGGAAGGTCCCATTGTTATCTCACCATATTTTTCATGCATGCCCATAAAGACCGGAGTCGCAATGCCTCCAACAGGAATCCCGATTTCCTGCACAATACTGCCGTCCGCTTTGGAAATCAATGCGTGTGCAGATTTTTCGCTCTCATCAAACGGAGGATAATGCTTATATGTCATCAGGTTCTCCTGGCTGTAGTCATAAGTGAACTTGTAGTAACTTTCATCCACAAATGGGAAATGCCTCTTGTATTCTCCCTGCATATTATACACAAATATTTTTCTTGCCGGATAATCCACCACAAACAATTCCTTATTCTTTTCATCAAGGACAATCTCATTCGCCATCGTGTAATATCCGCCTCCTTCCCCTTTCTTGTTTATTTTCCGCAAAGCCTTACCGGTGGTTCTGTCAAAAAGGAAAATGTTTCCATCCACGCCTCCATTTACAGTCACAATAATATTTTCCCCCACTGATTTTACAATGCCATTAGTAACAAACTCATCATTACTTTCCAGTTTGACATATTCGACATCTGCTATTTCCTGTAAAACATAGTCTTTCTTCGGGTAATCCCCTTCTACATCTATAGTTCTGACATCATTCTTTTCTTTAAGCTGGGAACAAGATGCTACAATCGCCAACAAAAAGGCACTAACAAATATTTTTTTCATATACTTTTATTTAACATTAATCTTACATAAATTCACTTGTCCTATTTCCAACTCATACGTAGAAGGAGAAGGACAAAGCCATTGATAAAAACAATTTTGACATGGTTCCTTATCACGAATACGCAACCAAGACAAACCTGTCTTCAACTCTGTTTCAACCAACTCCTTAATATTATTTATATATATGTTTCCAATACAAGGGAAATGCGTATTAGCATATACATCACCACTTGCCCTAACAATCAATTTGCCAAAATCATTTGTATTGAGTATCTGATGTGTCAAAATTTCCTTCATCGATACAATACTATTTTGAAAATCATTTTCAGACAAAAAAACATTGGCTCTAAAGAAATTAAGATTTGTTCCTATATAAACCGGTATTATTTCATAATCTGTTATTGAATACGTCTCAATTAATTTTATTGATTCCCAATAATCTTCATCTGAAGTCACATGAAATATAAATTTATATGTTCCTGCATAATCAATTAATTGCTTTAATAAAATGTCCCATATCTCTAAGTCAATCGGATAATCAACAACAACGACCAATTTAAAATAAAAATGCTCTAATTTAGAGATTAAATTGATTGCTGTTTTATATCCATCATATATTGCAAAAGAAGAAAAAGAGTATTCCACAAAAAACGATAATATCTCAATATAACCATTTACCTTAGTAATGTCTCCAATCAAATTAACATCCAAGGATACAGGTAAAGTATTAATAAACGAAATGAACGCATCCGCATTAATAGAATCATCAACATAAAAACTTATTTCGTTCAAACAATCCAACACAGGAACATTAGAAAACAAACGTCCATTGTAGATATTATTTATTCCCACATCTTGAAGATTACACAATGGCATTATTTGAACAGGTTTATTGTTGGAGTATGCAACATCTATAGCATCTCCCATATATTTTTTCCTCAAATCATTCACGAAACCTTTCACTATCTTATTATGAAACTTTTCCTCTCATAATAAAACGACACCATTCTCATCCTTTAATATAGTTGAAATAATTTCTACAACTTCTATTCTATTACTTTTTATGACAGATCCATCCAATGTATTATACAAAAAGACATTTCCTTCAGTCATTTTAACATATACGTATGGCTCAATAAATAACCAATAAGCTTCAGCTCTTCTACCATTCATAATCAAGAAGTTATCACTACGTTCCTTACTATATCAGAAAAATCTTGAGGGTATTTTTCCAAATATGAAAATATACGAGACAATTTATTCTTAAACATTTGTTTTGAATGAAAATTCTTACACTTATTTTTTTTCACGCCCAAGTTTTCCAAACCAAACATACATGTTCCACAAAATCTAAAAGCATAACATTTGTTACAATTATTTCGCATGCTTTCATAATACATATTATATTGTTTCGCAATCTTTAAAAAATCAATTTCAACATTACCATTCACATAACCTAAGTAATATTTATGGTTTATTCTTTCACATGGTAAAATCTTATTACCACTTGTCAAAAATATTTTCTTATAAAATGGAAGGCATGTATTCGAAGGAAATAATGCTTTTTCACAAAACAGTTCGGGAATATTTATAACATAACTATTTACCAAATAATAATTTATAAAATACGCCAACTCCCAATAAGACAGCATCTGATTATGGGTTATAGCTTTCAAATGAGTTCCGACACTTTGGAATTCTTCTTCACTCCTGCGTCGGCTTCTATAATAAACACCAAACTCATCTTTCTCTTTACTTTTTAAATTCTCAGAAGACAATTCCGATATCCTAGGAATTTTCCCATATTTTCCATAAATAAACTCATAAATATCTTTAACTGAGTTTTTGTCATTTAAAACAGAATTAAACTCTATATTTTCCTTAAAATAATCAGGGTATTCCTTCTTTATACAATCAACGTTATCAATTATTTGTTCAAAAGCTTCCAAGCCATTACTGCGTAATTTTCGATAGACATTATTTTCTTTACCTCCATCTAAACTTATTAGGATTTTAAAATTATTATCATGGAAAAAATCAATGTTTTTATACAACAATGTCGCATTAGTCGTCATTGAATAAGAAACATTAAAGTTTTTCGCCAAATCTGATGTTTTAATAAACCCAACAATATCTTTTATAAATCCAATATTCAATAATGGTTCACCACCATAAAAACTTATAGTTATTTTATTTTGTGCCACTTTCTTTTTATATTCAAAGACATATTCCAACAATGTTATTGTCTATAGAACCATATTCTCTTGCTTCAAAACCATCATATAAATTCCCTTGTATACAATAAGAACACATCAAATTACACGCACCTGTAGCCTCAAAAACAATCTGTTGTACTCGTCCCAGATTATCTTGGACATCAGCCGGGGTTAAATCAACTCTATATAACGGTTCCGTTAAAGAGAAAAAACCATGAGATTTTAGATATTCGTACTTGTCTTTATAATAAGAATCAAAATCAGACTGTTTTTCATGCACTTTCCTCAAATCCGGATGCACAAGCATAGCTAACCGATAACGGTTGTCATATAAATAAGCATTATTACTTTCCGTTGTGTATAAGATTGAGCTTTCCATAAATAACAATATTAACCGACCTACACTTGCAAATCAACAAGAGTAGGCCAGAAAACATAAAGCACCGCTTTAATAAGCGGTATTAGCACTTGTACCTACAGGATTACTAGCTAACGGAAGAATTGAACCTGCGCATACACAAGCACAACTACCTGCAGTACCTTTCAACATCTTCATTTCCCTTCTTTCCAATTCTTTTTTAGAAAGAACATTCAATTTTAAACTTTTTAATTTCTTCATATTTGCAATCAATTTAGGATTATTTTATAAAAATAACGAGAACTTATATTTATAGCAAATCAATTTACATGTTACATAACATATCAATTAAATTGAGAAAAGAATAATTATCCGTTTACATTTGCATAAAATAATATTAATGATGCGTGACTCTATATTATATATTTGCGAACAAGAGGAATCTTTTATTCTGAAAGCTCTTTCTTCCCAATATCTTGTGTCCGTACACCATATAGGACAAGATGAAGAGTGGGAAAATAAAGCATGGAAATTGGTTATTCTTCAAGATGCCAGTTGGTGGATACCACAACTCGGCAGATTGAAAAAATATCCTTGCTTATTTGTGACAACCCGTTCTGATATTGAAGGGTATATTGCTCCATTTCCTAATTTATATGGCATAATCAATCTTGGGAATGCCAACTTAAATCTTTGGGACATACCCGAAGAAATGCAACTTTATCTCCACCAACCTGTAATTCAAACAGGACACTATTATTTTTTCGAACAAAATCCGGAAACAGTCCACATTGCATATTGTCCTACCGGTAACAGCGTCTATGAAAATGATTGGAAATTGATAGCTTTTTTGGAAACGACCAACGCTGAACTGACTATTATTTCCAATCAATATCAAGGAGTGGCTGCTTCCTTTCCTCCTTCTGTAAAAATAGTCCCCCGAAAGCATTTGACGAGAATCTTTAAAAAAGCTCATGCCGTAATAGCATCCGGTATAGATGCTTTGCTTGCGCTGGCATTAGAAAAGCCCTGTATTGTATTGGGGGATTATGGATTGGGTGGAATGATTACAACAGCTAATTATGAACAACTTCGTCCCATAAGATTTACTGGACGCAAAGGAGGGGTTTATGGTGAGATGGTACCTTCCGATTTATTGGAAGTAGAAATAACCAAAGCCTTTCAATTTGACTCTAAAGCCAATGCAGAAAAACTTCGTAAAATGGTATGGGACACTTACAATATCAAGAAGTTTAATGCGCAAATAATCCAAGAAGCAGACCGAATTATTAATCTATCAGCAAAAATAAAAAATCGCACCGGACGATATGAATTAAAACCTTTTCTTTCTTCTACATGGCAGATTAAAGAGATAGAAGGTAAGTGTTATATCATGTACGGAAAAGATTATTTCTGTGAAATGGATGAGGAATTTTCTTTTTTATTACAACAATGTGACGGCATGACAACCATACGTGAATTAATTATTCAGGGTAGTTACAATAAAGAGGAAGCTAAAATATTGTGGGATAACCTGTATGAATTGTGGAAAGTGAAATTAATCCTGTTTAATTTATGAAACATTTAGATGATTTTGACTTATCGGTTGTGTTACCTCTCTGTATCCCTCCAGAAGAGTGTCGGCTATTGTCTTTGGACATGTTGCCCTATTACGAACGTAATGGAATCGAAGTTATAATAATCGCTATGGCTTCTCATTTGGGGAGAAAGGTTACAGACTATATATGTAACTACCCCTTCATTAATTGGAAAGTTGTTATAAATTCTACTGATAACAATTTATGGGAAAATCCCGTCCAAGCTTTAAATACGGGAATTTTACAATCAGAGAAACGATTTGTGTTATTCTTTGAAGCCGACATGACTATTCAGACCGATGTGATTTATGAATTGCGTGAGAAGCTCGAATATTATACCGGACATTATGCGATAACTCAAACGAACCCAACCGGCTGCATCATGGTTCGAAAGGAAGATCTATTAAAAATCGGTGGTTATAGTGAACAATATGCAACATGGAGAGAAGAGCAAAGAGACCTTTGTATTCGTCTGGAGTTTATGGGGATTCATCGTTTGTGTCTTCCAGATTCCATTGTGTTACAGAAAAACGGCTTACAAACAGACACCTACGGAAGAGGTCCCTTGCCACTTCCTAAGCAAATCTTAGCTCAAATGCTCCTACCTACAGAACTAAAAATGGGAGATATACAAAATGTGTATTCATCGACAGTTCTTTATGATTGGAGAAATCGTCAGATTTCTTTCCGGCAATGTAGAAATTATCTGACATCTTTCAAAGATTACGAAATATTATCAGACGACATTTTTGAAAAGTCTTATTCATTAATAGCCCTTATACCAACTTATAATGAATCAAGTCGCATTAAAGACTGTATCCGTAGTGTTGAACGGCATTGTGATGGAATCATTCTATTGGACGATGATAGTAAAGATGGTACATTCCAAATGGCCTATTCAGACAAGATGCTGTTGAAAGTCAGAAAAGAAAGAAAAGAATTCAACGACCGACAGAACCGAAATATATTATTAGACCTTGCCTCATTTTTTAAATCCGATTGGTTTATCTTTATAGATGCAGACGAACGATTTGACGACCGTTTAATGGACTTGCGAGAAAACATGAAGCGAAAGGATGTTGATGTTATTGGTTTATGGATTGCTAACCTATGGGATAGTACAGAAACATATCGAACTGATATGGAAGACTCTAATCCTCATTCAAAAAACGGACTTTGGTTTCGTTGGCGAATGTTCCGTAACAAAGGACGAATGCAATTCCACATAGGCAGAACACTACATTTTAGTTCCGTTCCCTACAGGAAAGATAAATACAGTCTTATATCCAAAACACTTCTACTTCATCTCGGTTATTTGGAAGAAAATAAGCGAAAAGAAAAATATAATTTCTACCAAAAGGAAGATCGTCACCAAATAATATCTTATGAGCCAATTCTGCATAAGAACATAAAACTTCTGAATGTTTGCGACATTTCAGAAAAGGATTTATAAGATTTTTTTTGTTAGAGTTTTTTATTATTACAAATGCTATATATAGGTTATTTCCCTTATTGTGATCGAATTTCATGAAAGCAAAAATATCAGTAATAATCCCTGCATATAACACAGGGAATTACATAGAAAACTGCTTGATGTCTGTGATTGACAAGCAAATGAAAACAGAAATCATCGTAGTAGATGACGGTTCTACAGACAACACCCAACAAATAGTGGAATCTCTTAAAAAAGGATATGACAATATCACTTTCCTGCAACAAGAACATAAAGGACCTTCATCGGCAAGAAATACAGGTCTTGATATTGCACAAGGTGAATATATTGCCTTTTTGGATAGTGACGATACATTAGTACCCTATTCTCTGAAAAGGCTGTATGCCAAAGCCATTAAAAGAAATGCAGATGTGGTGGTAGGAAGCATGAATTTCATTACCTCCCCCTCCGTTACGCTGAACTTAGGAGACCGTGTGCCACAACAAGTGAAAGGAGAAATAATGGACGGGCAAGAATATTATGCAACCTTACTCACTCATGGAAGCTATAATGCAACAGGTACCAATATGCTATATCGGAACGATTGGCTAAAAGAACAAAGACTACGTTTCACTGAAAATATCCTGTTTGAAGATGAGTTATGGACTATGGAGGTGCTAAACAAATGCAAACGACTGTATTGTTCTTCGATAAACTATTACAATTACTACAAAAGAACCGGTTCGATAACCAATTCAACCATGGATGACCTGAAGAAACAATCACTGCGGATTGTCTGTGAGAGAGTCATTGCCGACTACCAACTTTTCAACGTCCAATGGGAAGAACAAAACAAATGGAATTTATTGAATCTGATTCGGATTTGCAAGATTGCTTTGGCTAGAATAGGTAATGTTCCGGAGAAAGACTTTTTTCTTTCTACTATACAGCAAGCGATAGAAAGCAGTAGAAACAACAATCTCCATTTGACATGAGTAAAATAGATTATAATAAATATAAAGTATCAATCATCATTCCTGTATATAATGCAGAAAAATATCTGGAAGAATGTTTCGCCAGTATTCTACAACAAAAGCACAAGAATCTGGAAGTCATTCTGGTTGATGATGAATCGACAGACAAGTCACCACAAATCATTGAAAGGCAATGCAGCCTTGACAAACGATTTATAAATGTCAGAATTTCTAATCACGACCCGGCGTATGCACGCAATATAGGACTGGATAAAGCAACAGGAGATTATATTCTATTTCTGGACAATGACGGCTTGTTGGCTCCTAACGCTATATCAAAGCTATGCAGAAAAGTAGTTAAAAACAGAGTGTAAGTTGTAGCAGGGATGAGCAAAAGAATAAACAACTTGAATCTTATATTCAAAGTCGCTTTAATCCATCACCGTCCAATCACTAATGGTTCCCATTTCGGAAGAAAACACCGTTTCCACCTTGAACAACTTGCGCCCATCAGCTTCATACGGGCGGAAATAGCCTTTCTCTTCGATTTGAGCCAAGGATTCTCAACTGTACTGTCTAACTTGAACTCGAAGATATAGTCGGGTATCTCGAGGTACAGCCCCCATCCTTCGCTCTGCTGCTTCTCATATAAACGGTATAGACGCTAACCATGTACATGAGCAGATAGAACGTGTAGTGGAAGTAGCGTTCCCATTCGTTTCTTTGCAGTGCATGGAGTAAGGGGGTTACCAAGAATGAGTAGAGTAGCTTGCGAAATTGTTCGATGTCATCCTTATCTAATGTATCCACCACATCCTGTATCCAATTGTTGACATCCTTACGAGGCTTTAAATAATCGTTGGCTAAAACGGGAATAAACTCATTATTTTGGAAATCAGATAGATAAGTATTAATACTATGGTTATAATCCTTTATTGTCAAATACCCATTTTTGTAAATCATCGGAAGAGGCATCTCGACATCCACATTTAATCGATAAACTGCTGAGTAGTATAAAAACGGTTAGTCAGTTCGTTCAGATTCTGTTGCGTATGGTTTAACAAACAAGTAACTGGGTGTACAGTTTCGGAGCCAATAGTCGTACGTGATTTACACGCATTCAGAATACAAAACGGATTATAAATGTCTGTCATTGATTTGCCAAATGACAACCATCATACAGTCTCTTCAACATCTGTTTCATCTCGTCCACCGAACAGTCGCTTTCTTTTGCCAGTTTCACTATTGGTTTGGCAAAAAGTGATACAACCTTCTTCGGTGATACCACAAACTGCTTCAAAATCAAGGCTCATGCTGATATCTTGCACTTGGTTGAAACCACAGGACACGCAACCTTAAGAGAACTTGGTGACATCGGTGAGCAGGACGAATTGTAAATCCGCATCTGTCCCTTGAGAGTTGAATAAAAACCTTTTAGGAAATTGCGATGATGCTCTTCCAGTAAGCGTTTTCTCCATAGATATTGATCGATATGTCTCAAGTATCGGTTTATCGTATTTTCATCTATGAGGACAACAGCTCGTTTTCCTGTCTTTTGGTGAGCAGTTTTTAATATATCTTTGAATCGGCTCCTGTTTCTTGGCATTGGGGCTCTTCCGTAAATACCTTCTTTATTAGTAAGGAACTTTTCAATCGCTTTTTTCACTACTTCTGTTTCCGTAAATTAGAACCGTTGAAATCAATGTGAAACACGAGATATTCCGCTCATTCAGTTTCTAATTTATTAATAGTGAGACCTTGGAAAGCTCCATTCTTCCTTAAATACATAAGTTCGATATAAGGATTCTAAATAATGCTCTGAAAAATAGGAGAATAGCGATAATTTTATTAGATTTACAACCTTAAAACCATTACCGCTATGTTCTCCGAGGCTAAAGTTACTGAAATTTATTGTTTGGCAGATGATTTCTGCAAAGAATTTGCAAGAAATCAATAAAACACATGTTGAAGTGAAGAATACGAAAAAGAATGCAAAGCATCGCAACAAGCCTAACCGCATGAGCGATGCTGAAATTATGCTTATCATGATTCTTTTTCATTCGGGAGAATACCGATGTTTTAAACACTTCTATCAAGAATATGTCTGCTAACATCTGACACACCTATTCCCACGAAGAGTCCTCTTACAACCGTTTCGTTGAGCTGGAGAAAGAAGTATTGTTTCCTTTGACCATATTCATCAAGACTGCACTGCTTGGTACATGCACTAGTATCAGTTTTATGGATTCTACTCTTTTGCGTGTCTGCCGAACCAGAGAATCCATATTCACAAGACATTTGAGGGATTGGCCACCCGTGGAAAATGTTCCATGGGATGGTTCTTCGGATTCAAATTGCACCTTATCAACGACAAAGGAGAAATCCTAACCTTCATGTTTACGACCGCAAACGTAAATGGCAAAAAACCATTGAAACAAGGCTCTTTCTTGAGTAATATCAAGGAAAAACTATGTGCAGACAAAGGATATATAGGCAAGACTCTTTCTGAAACACTATTCTTGAACGGAATTCAACTTATTACCAAAATCAAGAACAACATGAATTTACTTGCTTTTTATCATTTGCCTAATTACTTCCAACAAAGCCTTAACTTCTTCCTCTGTCATACTCGTAGCACGGATATACTCGCACACCATTTGGGCGAAGGAACCGTTGTAATAATTCGCAATCAGATTATTCAATTCTACCTGTATGTCTTGTTTCTTTTGATTCATATCATGGTTCTTTAATGTTCAAATAATTTTTCCAACAAACTCTGTTCACGGATAATAATTTCCGCCGTGCCATTCATCACCTTCAGCACGGGCGGTTGCTTGTCGAGCATACGGATGAGGCTGATTTCCACCACGTAGTTTCCTTCTTCATCGGGTACGGGAGAAATGGAAACCACTTCCCCTTCCAGACTTCCGTATTCCAGTTCGGAAAATCCGGTCAGTCGGATGACGGCACGCTGCCTTGTCCTTACCTTGCCCGAACCCTGCATGGGTAGCAACGCCTTTCCCACGAACTCCGAATCTTCAGCAGGAACGACTACGAACATCGTTTCGCCAGCATTCACATATTGGTCTTTCTTCCAAATCTGCATGAAGGCCACTTTCCCGTCTACGGGTGCTGTCGGCAGACAGGTCGTTTCCCATTCACTAAGGGCAATCATCAGTTGTGCCACAGCATTGTTCAGTTCCGTCTCGTAGATGCGGTTCTCGCCCACGTGTTGCAGGTAGTTGCTCCATGCCAATTGACAGGATGCGTATGCTCCCTGCACGCTTCCCAACTTCGGCAGCCGATGGAAAAACAGCCTGTCCAGTCTTTCCGTTCTTGCCCCATCGGCTTG
Organism: Faecalimonas sp.; assembly: GCA_045638905.1. Lineage (GTDB taxonomy): Bacteria > Bacillota > Clostridia > Lachnospirales > Lachnospiraceae > Faecalimonas. The sequence goes on along the minus strand of JAZUCE010000017.1, from coordinate 1,807 downwards.
CCAGGATGCCAGGCGTTCCCTCAGTTGTAGCACCTCTTCCGTATTCGCTATGTTCTCCATCACTGCCAAGGCATCGCCTTTCTTCACTTGCTGTCCGTTCACCACATACAACCTCTCCAGTTTTCCACCGTTTTTCGTACATTTGATATAGACAGGCGGATTGCGTGGACTCAACGTCACTTCCACCTGCACCGTTTCGGGATAGCGGAACAGCGCACTGCCTACCATCAGCACGATGACGATGCTTGCCAGTATGCCGATACCATAGCGCAGGATGGCGGGCGGTACCTTGTTCATCACTTCCTGTACCTCTTCGCTCCGTAGTTCGATGTCCTTGTATGCTTTTTCTTCCATATCAATTCCCCAATTCCAACTGATTCTTCACCAACCGATAATACAATCCCTTCCGTTCTGTCAGTTCCCGGTGCGTACCTTCCTCCGCCACCTTCCCCTTATCCAGTACCACAATCTTGTCCGCATTCCGTACCGTGCTCAGGCGGTGCGCCACGACCACCACCGTCTTCCCTCGGTAGAACTCATTCAGATGCTCCATGATTTCCTTCTCGTTGTTGGCATCCAGTGCGTTCGTTGCCTCGTCGAAGAAAAGGAACTCCGGATTCTTATAGACAGCCCTTGCTATCAACAACCTTTGTCGTTGCCCCTGGCTGATGCCGTTGCCCTCCATACCGATTTTCGTGTTGTAGCCCAAGGGCAGCGAGTCGATGAACTCGCGGATGTTGGCCACCGTCACGGCATGGCGCAGCCGTTCGATGTCGATGTGGTCGGTGTTCACGGCAATGTTGTTCGCTATCGTGTCGGAGAAGATGAAGCCGTCCTGCATCACCGCCCCGCTCTTCGCCCGCCACAGGTGCGGATTGATGAGACCAATCGGTGTGTCACCCATGCGGATGTCCCCTCGGTTCGGTTCGTAAAATCCCAGTATCAGTTTCAGCAGCGTGGTCTTTCCGCTACCGCTTGCACCCACTATCGCCGTTATCTTCCTTTCGGGGATCGTCAGGCATACGTCAGCTAATACATAGTCCCTATCCGCCCCGTCGTAGCTGAACGACAGATGATTCACGGTGATGTCCCTCCGTTCGGGCAGTACGGACAGCTTCGCCTCTATCCGCTGTTCCTCGTCCTCCCGTCCGTGGATCTCGTTCAGACGCTCCAGACTGATTTTCGCATCCTGCAACTGACGGGCAAAGCCGATGAAGGCACTCACCGGAGCGTTCAACTGGCCGATGATATAGGTGAGCGACATCATCATCCCCAATGTCATCTGTCCTTCCACCACCGACTTGGCGGCGATGAACGAGATGAGGATGTTCGTGGTCTGGTTGAAGAACACCGAACCCACCTGCTGCACCTGTCCCAATGCCACTTTCCGTGACATCATCTGCTATGCTGCACAGATATACGGCTTCTATCATGAAATTGGCAGACTGACGGACAACATGGGCGGACTGAGTGAGCAACTGCGGAAAAGTCCGGGCAACGCACTGGCAGTAGCACTGACACCACGACGTAACCAAATATATCGTGAAATCATCCTGGGCAGCGTGGAAATCGTCAACGACATCGGTCATGTATGTCTGAGCAACACCAAAATGACGGAGAAACAGCGTGTCGAGATTGTCTTTGCCATCCGCCCGAAGCTGAAACTGATGAACAAACGGCTCCAACGTCTGACAAGGGCGGTCAAATACACCTCCTTTGCGGATGTATGGGCAGAAATAGATGAAGGCGCAAGAGAGAAACCTGACAAACTGGAAATCACCCAAGCCTGTATGCGACGATGGCGAAG
>JAZUCE010000016.1:0-1038 GCA_045638905.1 Faecalimonas sp. | reverse complement strand
AGCATACCAGGGAGAAAAATTACAAATGTCTGCCAAAGCAGCCAGCGTAATCTCCTCTGTCAGATGGGCTTCGATATAGTCCTGCATTTTCTGAACTGCAAGAATCTGTTCAGTCATGTTCGTCACCTCCTTATCATCATTTATATTTTACAGGAATCAAGAAAAAATCTCTCGACCGTTTTTGTCATTGTTTTCTGTTACTGTACTGCAATGAAAATTAGAATGCAAGGCATACACCCAAAATATTCTGTGCTCTATCAAAATGATGTGATTGGAATTGATTTTCAATTCAGCTCTGAATATAATAAAACAAAATTAAACAGTTCAGAAGACTTGAATTTGACGGTCACTTTTTACTCTACCATTGGTTTACTTCTCCTCACTAAACCAATGGTGGGTGTGTTTTCTCCCCTTAATTATCTATACTGAATGCGAAAGGAGGCAGTTTATGAACCAAATAAAAATCGGAGGATTTATTGCCGAGTGCAGAAAGAAATCAAATTTAACACAAATGCAGTTGGCAGAAAAACTGGGTATCACCGATAAAGCAGTATCCAAGTGGGAGCGCGGCGTGGCAATGCCCGATACTTCGATCATGCTTGAGCTCTGCGATATTCTTTGCATCAGTGTAAATGAATTATTAAGTGGGGAGAAAATCAATATGGAAAATAACAATCAGAAAAACGAACAGCTTTTGCTTGATATGGCGAAAGAATTAGAAAAGAAAAACAAAACAATTTGGTCTTCTATGTGGGCAATTATGATTGTAAGTATGACCGCCTTACTTGCAGGTATCTTTATTGCTGCATTTTTGATTCCCGAAGGCGTGTGGCAGCTTGTCACAATTCTTGGTGTTTGCGTTGTGTTTCTGATACCGTGCTTCTATGCATTAAAGCTTGAGGTCAGCGTGGGTGCTTACAAATGCAAAAATTGCGGTCACGAGATTGTGCCTACCTACACGCAGGCTCTTAATGCGATGCACAGAGGAACAACCCGTTACCTGAAATGTCCCAGATGCAACAAACGCACCTGGTGCAA
>JAZUCE010000015.1:0-146675 GCA_045638905.1 Faecalimonas sp. | reverse complement strand
CAACTCAAGTTCAAGTAGTATCTTGGTATGACAACGAAAACTCATACGTAAGCCAAATGGTTAGAACAATCAAATACTTTGCTGAATTAGCATAATTTTTGAATATTAATATGACCTAAAGGGTCCGGTCGATTAGGACCGCACCTTTTTTTCGCGGCAATGCCGCAAAAAATACGCTCCGCGGGATGCGCAGAGCCGCGCAAGGTGTTGTTGCTTTGCAACCGCAGCTCGCGCACGGAGTTTGCAAGCAAACACCGATAAAAGAAAAAAAGGAGGCATACACAATGCTTAACAAAAAATCAGTAGATGATATCAATGTAAAAGGTCTTAAAGTTCTTGTTAGATGTGACTTTAACGTACCAATGGTTGATGGAAAAATCACAGACGAAAACCGTCTTGTAGCAGCTCTTCCAACAATCAAAAAATTAATTGCAGATGGTGGAAAAGTTATCCTTTGCTCACACATGGGTAAACCAAAGGGAGAGCCAAAACCAGAATTGTCATTAGCTCCGGTAGCAGCTAGATTGACTGAATTATTAGGACAAGAAGTAAAATTTGCAGCAGACGCTACAGTTGTTGGCGAAAATGCGAAAGCAGCAGTTGCAGCAATGAACGACGGAGATGTTGTTCTTCTTGAAAACACACGTTATAGAGCAGAAGAAACAAAGAATGGCGAAGCTTTTAGCAAAGAATTAGCTTCTCTTTGTGATGTATTCGTAAATGATGCATTCGGTACAGCTCATAGAGCACACTGTTCAAATGTAGGTGTGACAGAATATGTTGACACAGCAGCAGTTGGTTACTTAATGCAAAAAGAAATCGATTTCTTAGGAAATGCAGTTAACAATCCAGAAAGACCATTCGTAGCTATCTTAGGTGGTTCAAAAGTATCAAGCAAGATTTCTGTAATCGAAAACTTACTTGAAAAAGTAGATACACTTATCATCGGTGGTGGTATGGCTTACACATTTGCAAAAGCATTAGGCGGAAGCGTTGGTAACTCATTATTAGAAGAAGATTACTGCGAATACGCATTGAACATGCTTAAAAAAGCAGAAGAAAAAGGCGTTAAATTATTCCTTCCAGTAGATAACGTAATTGCTGATGACTTCTCTAACGATGCAAATACTCAAATCGTAGGAACAGGCGCAATTCCAGATGGTTGGGAAGGCCTTGATATCGGACCTAAGACAGCAGCTCTTTATGCTGAAACAGTAAAAACAGCTAAGACAGTTGTATGGAACGGACCAATGGGATGTTTTGAAATGCCAAACTTCGCAGCTGGTACAGAAGCAGTAGCAAAAGCATTGGCTGAAACAGACGCTGTTACAATTATCGGTGGTGGTGACTCAGCAGCAGCTGTTAACCAATTAGGATATGGCGACAAGATGACACACATTTCTACAGGTGGTGGAGCTTCACTTGAATTCTTAGAAGGAAAAGAATTACCAGGTGTAGCAGCAGCTAACGATAAGTAAAAAATTGGGGCTTGTCCCCATACATAAAGGAGAATAAAAATCATGGCAAGAAGAAAAATTATTGCTGGTAACTGGAAAATGAACAAAACTCCAAGCCAGGCAGTAGAATTAATCAACGAATTAAAACCATTAGTAGCAACAGAAGATGCTGACGTAGTATTCTGCGTACCAGCTATCTGCATTATCCCAGCTATGGAAGCAGCTAAAGGCAGCAACATCTGCATCGGTGCTGAAAATATGTACTACGAAGAAAGCGGAGCATACACAGGAGAAATCGCTCCTAACATGCTTACAGACGTAGGAGTTAAATATGTTATCATCGGACACTCAGAAAGAAGAGAATACTTCGCTGAAACAGATGAAACAGTAAACAAAAAAGTGAAAAAAGCATTCGAACATGGTATTACACCAATCGTTTGCTGTGGTGAAACATTAACACAAAGAGAACAAGGTGTTACAATCGATTTCATCCGTCAACAAATTAAAATTGCTTTCTTAGACGTAACAGCTGATCAAGCAAAGACAGCAGTTATCGCTTACGAACCAATTTGGGCAATCGGAACAGGTAAAGTAGCTACAACAGAACAAGCTCAAGAAGTTTGTGCAGCTATCCGTGTTTGCATCGGAGAAATCTATGATGAAGCAACAGCAGAAGCAATCCGTATCCAATACGGCGGATCTGTTTCAGCAGCTAGCGCTCCGGAATTATTTGCTCAACCAGACATCGACGGTGGTCTTGTTGGTGGTGCAGCTTTGAAACCAGACTTTGGTAAGATTGTAAATTATAAATAACAATAATTATAAAAAGCATGTAAGTAAAATGACGCTTACATGCTTTTTTGTGCCTCTAAATATTAGTGAATCGATAGGTTTTTTCGCTTCTTGCTTTTTACATGGGTTTCTGATAGTATACTAATACATTTTCAAACATTCTAATATACATTTCGAAAATCTTATGGCAGTTCGCTAGATTATTTCAATGTTTGAACAAAAGAATATGGAAAGAAAGGATAGATGCCTATGATTGTTATTTGTTTTATTGACATTATAACAAATTTGATATAATATAAGGAGGAAAGAGAAATGTACGTGATAGAGTTCTATGAAGACCAAAATGGTTATAGTGAAATTGTGGAGTACATAAAACAACTAAGACAAAAAAGCAAATCTAATAAAGAAAGCCGAATTAATTTTAATAAGACTGTGGCATATTTCGATTTGTTGGAGGAAAAAGGAACGAGAATTGGTGAACCTGTAACAAAACATTTGGAAGGCGAAATATGGGAATTGCGACCATTACGAAATCGCTTTCTATATGCTTACATAAGAGATGGAAAATTTTTGATTCTACATCATTTTATCAAAAAGACACAAAAAACACCAAGAAAAGAGCTTGAACGAGCAAAAAAGAAGTTGAAAGATTATTTGGAAAGGAATGAGTAAAATGACTACTTGGAAAACGTTGAGAGAAGAATTGAATCTTACGGCGGAAGATGAAAAAGTAATTGCATTAGAGAAGAAATTAATTGAAGCAATGGTTCAGATAAGGGAGGAGAAGGGGCTAACACAATCACAATTAGCAAAATTATGTGATGTTAAACAACCATTGATTGCGAGAATGGAGTCATCAACTCATTCTCCACAGATTGATAGCTTACTGCGGATTTTGGTGCCACTTGGTTATACGCTACAGATTGTGCCAATTCAAAATTTATAAAACATAAACCACGTTATAAAAGATCATAAAGAAGTTGAAATACGAGAAAGACAGGTGACAGTGTGCGAACAGTAAAAGGAATTACACAGACAACTAACAATCGTTTCCTAAACATGTACGAACTTGATATGGAGAACGATAACGGAAAGCACGGTAAATATTTCGTTGCATCTAGAGCAAAGAATATTGATGAATTAAAAATCCGTACAAGGCAAAATACACCAGACGGCGTAATTATTTATAGTGTATATCGTGACGAGGAAACACAAGAGGAGAAACTGGTTTTAATTCGTCAGTATCGTTGTCCAATTGACGATTACATATACGAATTTCCGGCGGGGCTTGTGGATGAGGGTGAAGACTTAAAAACAGCGGGAGAAGTTTTCGACTTTTTAAACGCAGATTAATCTTGCAACTACATCTAAAATCATGTAGAATATATTGGGTGAATTACGAAAAGAATAATTTCAGGATAAAAAGGAGAAGAAAAAATGAATAAAAAACCAACCGTTTTAATGATTCTTGATGGTTATGGATTAAATGACAAGTGTGAAGCGAACGCAGTATGCGAAGCAAAAACACCTGTGATGGATAAATTAATGGCTGAATGTCCATTTGTACATGGTAATGCAAGTGGTATGTCAGTAGGACTTCCTGATGGACAGATGGGTAACTCAGAAGTAGGACATTTGAATATGGGTGCAGGACGCATTGTATATCAAGATTTGACAAAGATTACAAAATCAATTCAAGATGGTGATTTCTTTGAAAATGAAGCGTTATTAGCTGCTTGTGAAAATGTAAAGAAAAATGACTCGGCACTTCATATGTTTGGATTGGTATCAGACGGTGGAGTTCACAGCCACAATACACATATTTATGGACTTCTTGAACTTGCGAAAAGACAAGGTATTGAGAAAGTATATGTACACTGTTTCTTAGATGGAAGAGATACACCTCCTGCATCAGGAAAAGATTTTGTACAAGAATTAGTTGATAAGATGGCTGAAATCGGTGTTGGTGAAGTGGCAACCGTTATGGGACGTTACTATGCAATGGACCGTGACAATCGTTGGGACCGTGTGGAATTAGCATACAATGCAATGGTAAAAGGTGAAGGCGAGACAGGATGCTGTGGACCATGCGCAATCCAAGAGTCTTATGACAACGATAAGACAGACGAATTTGTTCTTCCAACAGTTATCGTAAAAGACGGCAAACCAGTTGCTACTATTAAAGACAACGATTCTATCATTTTCTTTAACTTCAGACCTGACAGAGCAAGAGAAATCACAAGAGTATTCTGTGATGACGAGTTCACAGGCTTTGACAGAGGAGAAAGAGTAAAGACAACTTATGTATGCTTTACAGAATATGATGTTACAATCGAGAATAAAGACGTTGCATTCCGTAAAACAGAAATTACAAATACATTCGGTGAATTCTTAGCAGCAAATGGATTGAAGCAGGCAAGAATTGCGGAGACAGAAAAATATGCTCACGTAACCTTCTTCTTCAATGGTGGTGTAGAAGAACCAAACGAAGGCGAAGACAGAATTCTTGTAAAATCACCAAAGGTTGCAACCTACGATTTGCAACCAGAGATGAGTGCTTACGAGGTTTGTGATAAATTAGTAGAAGCAATCAAATCTGACAAATATGATGTGATCATCATCAACTTTGCAAATCCTGATATGGTTGGGCATACAGGCGTGGAAGAAGCTGCAATTAAGGCAGTAGAGGCAGTTGATGAGTGTGTAGGAAGAGCAGTTGACGCAGTGAAAGAAGTGAACGGCCAAATGTTTATCTGTGCTGACCACGGAAATGCAGAACAACTTTTAGATTACGAAACAGGTGCTCCATTTACAGCACATACAACAAATCCAGTTCCATTTATCTTAGTAAATGCAGACCCTGCATATACACTTAGAGAAGGCGGATGTTTGGCAGACATTGCTCCAACATTAATCGAATTAATGGGTATGGAACAGCCAAAAGAAATGTCAGGTGCATCTCTGTTAGTAAAATAGGTAGGATAAAAGCCTTGGGGATTCTGTCTCCAAGGCTTTGGTATTAAAACCAGGAGGAAGAAACATGAAAGCAGTTAAAGCGTTTGTCAAACAGAATACGGTTACATGTATTGCATTTCTAGCTGCGATTCTGACTTGTATTATCGTTCCGCCTGATAGAAAGTATTTGGAATATTTTGATTTAAAGACTTTATCATGTCTGTTCTGCGTGCTTGCAGTAGTATGTGCACTGAAAAATGTGAACTTCTTTTATATGCTCGCACGTAAAATAGTACAGCTTTTCAAGAATGCAAGAATGAGTGTGCTTGCATTAGTTTATATTACATTTATAGGCTCTATGCTCATCGCCAATGATATGGCTTTAATGACTTTTTTGCCTTTGGGTTATTTGGTGGTTAAGAAGACAGGAAAAGAAAAGTACATGGCATTTTTGTTTGTTATGCAAAATATTGCTGCAAATCTTGGCGGGATGTTAACACCTTTCGGAAATCCACAAAATTTATATTTATATACCAAATTTCAGATTCCGAACCTAGAGTTCATGAAGATTATGGCTCCGCCATTTCTGATATCAGTACTTCTCATTACTGTTTGTTGCATTGCATTTGTAAAATCAGAGCCGTTAGAATTAGATGATAAGCAATTTGCGGTAGAACCGGTAAAAACTACGATTTATTTAATATTATTTGTACTGTCCATAGCAATTGTATTTCGTGGAGTACCATATTGGGTTGGACTTATTGTTATTCCGGCAGTGCTTGTAGTTATGGATAGAGAAGCATTGAAAATGGTAGATTATGGCCTTTTATTTACCTTTGTGTTTTTCTTTGTGTTTTCCGGAAATATGGCAAGAATAGATATTATAAGGGATATGTTTTCCATATTACTTGAGAAAAGCACCTTGCTGATTAGCGTGCTGTCATGTCAGTTCATCAGTAACGTACCTTCTGCAATTTTATTATCTCAATTTACAGAGAATTATCCGGAATTGTTATTGGGTGTCAATATAGGCGGTGTCGGAACACTGATTGCTTCTTTGGCAAGTTTAATTACCTTCCGCGAATATACAACACATAATCCGGAGAAGACCAGTTACTACATAAAAATATTTACCATATTCAATATGGCATTTTTATTGATTTTAACAGGAATAATGCTTGTTTTCTAGAAGGTATGAATTGACAAAAGAAGGACAGAAACGATACAATGTTATAGTCTGAATAACAGAAAGGGGTATTAAAATGAAATGGTTAAATAAATTAGAACGTAAATTTGGGAAATACGCCATTCAAAATTTAATGTTCTACATCATTATCTTATACGGAGTGGGATTTGTACTGAGCATGGTGAATCCGGAATTTTACTATGCGTATTTATCTCTTGACATGGCCGCTGTTTTGCAAGGACAGCTATGGCGATTAATTACGTTTATTATTCAACCGCCAAATTCCAGTGTCTGGTTCATTATTTTCACCTTGTATCTGTATTATATGATTGGAACACAGTTGGAATATGTGTGGGGAAGCTTTCGGTTTAATTTTTATTTCTTTATGGGAGTATTTTTCCACATTATAGCATCACTGTTGTCATATTTGATTTTTGATATTTCCATGCCAATGGGAACCTATTATCTCAACATGTCATTGTTTTTTGCCTATGCAACCATCTATCCGGAACAACAATTTTTCCTTATGGGCATCATCCCTATTAAGGTGAAATGGCTGGCTGTGATTGATGCGGTGTACTTTGCCTATACTATTGCACAGGCATTTATGCCGGCATACGGTGGACACATATTGTACGGATGGTATTATCAGGTATGTGCCTTGGAGGCTTTCGTATCTGTATTGAATTTTTTGGTGTTCTTCCTTATGACCAGAAATATGAAGAAATATTCGCCTAGTCAGGTGAAACGAAGAAAGACTTATCACAGAGAAGTTCGGGAAGGTCAACAACAGAAGCAATATGAAAACGGGGCAAGACATCGTTGCCATGTATGTGGGCGTACAGAGCTTGACGATGAGACTCTGGAATTTAGATATTGTTCAAAATGTAACGGGAATTACGAATACTGTCAGGACCATCTGTTTACCCACGAACATGTGAAATAAAACGCATTGACGGACTCAAGGCAGTATGATAAAATTCAAACAAATAACATAGGAAGAGCAGAGTAAAAATGTATGCGTTAAGTGCCGGACGGACGGGGAGTTGCCGCCTGGACGAAGAGCTAAAACTCGCGGTATACGTTTTGCATCCCGCTGCTGCACATGACAGATATAAGATACCTGCTATGCAGCTTTAAGGACAACTGCAGAGGAGGTATTTTTTATGAGAAAATTAAAACAACAATTCGTAGATTCTTATCAAGAATTAAAAAAACTTGATACAATTGTGATGACAGCGTTGCTTATTGCAATTGGAATTGTTTTGGGCTATTTCAGCATTCAGTTAACCGACAGCATTAAAATAGGTGTTTCATTTGTGGCAACTCAGCTAACTGCTGTGTTGTACGGACCTATTGTAGGCGGAATTATGGGTGGAGTGGCAGATATCCTGAAATTTATTATGAAACCGACAGGGGCATTTTTCTGGGGCTGGACCTTAAATGCGATGGTAGGACCGCTGATTTATGGAATTATGCTCTATAAAAAGAAACTTACGTTTGTAAGAATCTTGGTATCCAAAATCGTAGTAGCCATTGTAGTAAATATGTTTTTGGGGTGCTTGTGGTCTTCTATGTTATATGGAAAAGGGTTCTGGGTATTAATGAGTTCAAAGGCCATTCAACAGGTGATTCAAGTGCCAATTCAGTCGGTTATCTTTTTCGCTTTTGTAAAGGCATTACAAAAAGCAAAGGTATTGAATTTGGAAAAAAGAGTTAATGAAAAAAATTCTGATGTAAATTATAGTTTTCAATATGTTTGTAGTTTTATTGTGCCACTTGTTGGATTTATTCTTGGTGCAATTTTGCTTTCCAAAGATGAGGAAGAACAAAAACAAGTTGGAAAAGAGTGCATTGTATTAGGTATCATTTCCTGCATAATTGCAGTAATTATTACAATGCTGGTTATTTAATAGACAGAAGATTACATTTCATGCTAAAATATTTATATGTTTTTTAGGAGGTTTGCGATATGAGTTACGCTGATAAGATTTTTATAGATATGTGCCGTGACATTATCGATAACGGTGTCAGCACAGAAGGTGAAAAGGTTCGCCCAAAATGGGAGGATGGTACATATGCTTATACCATGAAAAAATTCTGTGTGGTAAACCGATATGATTTATCCAAGGAATTCCCGGCACTTACTCTTCGCCGTACAGGGATTAAAAGTTGCGTGGATGAATTACTTTGGATATGGCAAAGAAAATCAAACAATGTGAACGATTTAAAGCCACATATCTGGGATAGTTGGGCAGATGAGGATGGTTCCATCGGTAAGGCTTACGGTTACCAGATGGGTGTGAAGCATCAATATAAAGAGGGCATGATGGACCAGGTAGACCGTGTACTTTTTGATTTAAAGAACAATCCTTACAGCCGTCGTATTATGACCAATATTTATGTACATCAAGATTTGCATGAGATGAATTTGTATCCATGTGCATACAGCATGACCTTTAACGTAACAAAAAAAGAAGGCTCTGATAAGCTTGTGTTAAATGCAATTTTGAATCAGCGTTCACAAGATGTATTGGCGGCAAACAACTGGAATGTCTGCCAATATGCAGTGCTTGTACATATGTTTGCACAAGTCAGTGATATGGAAGTGGGCGAGTTTGTTCACGTCATTGCAGATGCACACATTTATGACAAACACATTCCATTGGTAGAAGAACTGATTTCAAGAGAACCCCTTCCGGCACCGAAATTCTGGCTGAATCCGGAAGTGAAGAATTTCTATGATTTTACACCGGATGACGTTCGTCTGGATGATTATGTGACGGGACCACAGATTAAAAATATCCCGATTGCAGTTTAGGAGGACAAGACATGAATTTAATCGTTGCAGTAGATAAAAACTGGGCAATTGGAAAAGAAAACAAATTGTTGGTGAGCATCCCACAGGATATGAAATTCTTCCGTGAGACCACAATTGGAAAAGTAGTGGTAATGGGCAGAAAGACATTAGAGAGTTTCCCGGGCGGACAACCCTTAAAGCAAAGAACCAATATCGTTCTCACAAAGGATAAGAACTACAGCGTAAAGGATGCGATTGTGGTTCATACTATCGAGGAGTTGTTGGAAGAATTAAAGAAATATAATGATGAAGATATTTACGTAATTGGCGGGGAGAGCATTTACAGACAGATGCTTCCGTATTGCACACTTGCTCATGTAACAAAAATCAATCATGCTTATGAAGCAGATACCTATTTCCCAAATCTTGATGAGAAAGACGAATGGGTAGTGACAGGTGTGAGTGATGAGCAGACCTACTTTAACTTAGAATATGAATTTGTAAGATACGAAAGAATGCAGTAATGCATTCTTTTGTTGTTTCATGGAAAAGGTTTGACAAACCCACCAGAAAATCTTATAATTTTAAGATACGTTAGATTTACGAAAAGAGGCGACATATGAAGAAAATTTCGGGAAATAAATTGTTTGTAAAGGCGCTGAAAGAAGAAGGAGTAGATGTTCTTTTTGGATATCCGGGAGCATGTACCATTGATATCAGCGATGAACTATATAAGCAGGATTACACGAGAGTTATTTTGCCAAGACATGAGCAGGCGTTGATTCATGCAGCAGATGCTTATGCCCGTTCCACAGGTAAGGTGGGTGTATGTTTGGTTACAAGTGGTCCTGGAGCAACGAACCTGGTTACAGGTATTGCTACAGCCAATTATGATAGCGTGCCGTTGGTTTGCTTTACCGGTCAGGTAGCAAGACACTTGATTGGTAACGATGCATTCCAAGAAGTTGATATTGTAGGCATTACAAGAAGCATTTGTAAATATGGTATTACGGTGCAACGCAGAGAAGACTTGGGAAGAATCATTAAAGAAGCCTTCCATATTGCAAGAACAGGAAGACCGGGTCCGGTTGTCGTAGACCTTCCAAAAGATGTGATGGCAGAATTGGGTGATGCAGAGTATCCGGAAACCGTGAATATTCGCGGATACAAGCCGAATCCAGGATTACATATCGGGCAGTTAAAACGTGCAATTAAAATGCTCAAAAAGGCAGAAAAGCCCTTGTTCTTGGCTGGTGGCGGTGTGAATATCGCAGATGCCAATGAGAATTTTACAAAGATTGTAGACAAAACACAGATTCCGGTTGTGACAACTATTATGGGAAGAGGAGCAATTCCAACCGACCACCCATTATTTATTGGAAATCTCGGTATGCATGGCGCATATGCAGCAAACATGGCAGTAGGCGAATGTGATTTGTTGTTCTCAATCGGAACCAGATTTAACGACAGAATCACTGGTAAACTCCATGAATTTGCACCAAATGCAGAGATTGTACATATTGATATTGATACCGGTTCAATTTCGAGAAATGTTAGCGTAAATGTTCCGATTGTTGCAGATGCAAAAGAAGCCACAGAAAAGATGTTGGAATATGTGGAAGAGAATAAGCAATCGGAATGGTTGGCGCAGATTGATGCGTGGAAGCAGGAGCATCCGCTGATGATGAAGAATCAGAGCAAACTGACTCCTCAGAAGATTATTGAAACCATAAATGAAACCTTTGATGAGGCAATCGTGGTTACAGACGTTGGACAGCATCAGATGTTTACAACACAATATTTGGCGTTGAACGAGAAGAAACAATTATTAACATCAGGTGGTCTTGGAACCATGGGTTACGGTTTCCCGGGGGCAATTGGTGCGCAGATTGGTAATCCAGAGGTACCGGTTATCATGATTTCAGGAGACGGTGGTATGCAGATGAACATTCAAGAATTTGCAACAGCAGTTCTTCAAGAATTGCCGCTTATCTTGTGTGTATTTAATAACACATACCTTGGTATGGTTCGTCAATGGCAGAAATTATTCTATGGCAAACGTTATTCTATGACCTGTTTGCGTGCAGGAAAAGCATGTGATGGAAAATGTGGCACAGAAGGCTGTGAATGTCCACCTTACACACCGGACTTTGTAAAATTAGCTGAAAGCTACGGAGCACAGGGTATGCGTGTGTTTAATCCGGAAGATGTAAAAGCAGCGTTTGAGGAAGCACGCAAGAACACGAAGACTCCGACACTCATTGAGTTTATCATCGACCCAGAAGATTTGGTTTATCCAATGGTAAAACCAGGTGGAACCTTAGAAGAATTAATTATGGATTGTTAGGAGGAAGAACATGGCTATAAATTCGACAATGAAAAAAAGATGGATTTCCTTATTTGTAGAAAATCAGGTCGGTGTACTTCCTAAGATTTCCGGTCTGTTTTCAGGGAAATTATATAACTTGGACAGTTTGACAGTAGGTCCAACAGAAGACCCAACTGTTTCCAGAATGACCATTGCCACATCCAGTGATGATGAAACATTTGAACAGATTAAAAAGCAATTGAACAAGATGATCGAAGTCATTAAAGTGGTAGACTTTACAGATTGTTCTGTCTGCATGAAGGAACTTCTCTATGTGAAAGTAAAGAAGATTAACCGACATGAAAAGGAAGAGTTATTCCAGATTGCGCAGTCCTTCCAAGCAAGAATCGTGGATTATGGAAAGGATAGCTTACTGTTAGAGTTTGTTCATTCTGCGACAAAGAATGATGCGATTATCAAACTGATGAAAGAAGAATTCCAGTTTATCGAGGTAGTTCGTGGCGGTAGCGTTGGAATCGAAGCGATAAACATGACACAAAGATAGGGGGATACAACATGAGTAACAAACAAATTGATTGGGCAAACTTAGGTTTTGGATATATTCAGACAGACAAAAGATATGTTTCAAACTTCAAGGATGGCGCATGGGATGAAGGCGGTCTTACAGAAAATGCAAACATTGTGTTAAATGAATGTGCAGGTGTCCTTCAATATGCACAGACTATTTTCGAAGGATTAAAAGCATACCGCACAGAAGACGGACGTATTGTAACATTCCGTCCGGACCTCAACGCAAAGCGTATGGTTGACAGTGCAAAGAGATTGGAAATGCCGACATTTCCGGAAGACAAATTTATCGAAGCAGTAGAGCAGGTTGTAGCGGCAAATGCAGACTTCGTTCCACCATATGGATCAGGTGCAACCATGTACCTTCGACCATATATGTTTGGAAGTAACCCGGTAATCGGTGTAAAACCGGCAAGTGAATATCAATTCCGTATTTTTGCCACACCGGTTGGACCATACTTTAAAGGCGGTGCAAAACCGATTACGATTCGTGTGTGCGATTTTGACCGTGCTGCTCCTCATGGAACCGGCCATATCAAGGCGGGTCTTAACTATGCCATGAGTTTGCATGCAATCGTAGATGCACACAATCAAGGATACGATGAAAACATGTACCTTGATTCTGCAACAAGAACAAAAGTAGAAGAGACAGGTGGAGCAAACTTTATCTTCATTACAAAAGATGGCAAGCTTGTGACTCCGAAATCAGATACCATTCTTCCATCAATCACTAGACGTTCTTTGTGCTATGTCGCAAAAGAATATCTTGGTATGGAAGTGGAAGAAAGAGAAGTATTCTTTGAGGAAGTCAAAGACTTCGCAGAATGTGGTCTTTGTGGTACGGCAGCGGTTATTTCTCCTGTAGGAAAGATTGTTGATCATGGTACAGAAATCTGCCTTCCAAGCGGAATGGAAGAAATGGGACCAATTACGAAGAAATTATATGACACATTAACCGGTATTCAGATGGGCAGAATTGAAGCACCGGAAGGATGGATTCACGAGATTTTGGTATAATGTTTACATTATACCAGCGCCGTAACGGAGTGAAGTGCACATCCGTGCGGAGCGCATCATATGCTTATGCACATGATGAAATAAGATGTGAAATGAGAAGGCATGGTGCGGTTGCATCGTGCCTTTTGTTGTGATTGTATATTGGACATCTTTTTCATTCTATGTTACAATTCATTAGATAAGGAGATTTTTTATGGACGCATATACAAGTTTTGCTTCTGTCTATGACACATTTATGGATAATATTCCATACGAAGAATGGGCACAGTATTTAATTGGACTTTTAAAAGAATATGGTATTCATGACGGTCTTGTGTTAGACTTGGGATGTGGAACAGGCAACATGACAGAACTTCTGGCACACTCTGGATATGACATGATTGGGATTGATAATGCGGAAGATATGCTGGAGATTGCAATGGAAAAACGGGCAGAATCCGGACATGATATATTATATCTTCTTCAAGATATGCGTGAGTTTGAACTTTACGGAACCGTAAAAGCCATTGTCAGCATCTGTGATTCCATCAATTACATCACAGAGGAAGAAGACCTGTTAGAAGTCTTTCGATTGGTGAATAATTATCTGGATCCGAAAGGTATATTTGTTTTTGATTTCAACACGGTCTACAAATATAGTGAAGTGTTAGGAAATCAGACGATTGCAGAAGACAGGGATGAATGTAGCTTTATTTGGGATAATTATTACTATGAAGATGATCGGATAAACGAATATGAATTGAGCTTATTTATCAAAGAATCAGATTCGGATTTATATCGAAAATATCAGGAAACACATTTCCAAAAGGCTTATGATTTGGAAACGATTAAAGGATTGATTGAACAATCAGGTTTAGAATATATAACCGCATATGATGCGTTTACGAAGGATGTGCCTACGGAAACTAGCGAACGCGTCTATGTGATTGCAAGGGAGAAGGGAAAATAATATGAGTGATTATATCGTAAGAGCGACAGCGGCAAATAGCCAAGTACGTGCATTTGCGGCGACAACAAGAGATGTGGTAGAGACAGCGCGTGCAGCACATGGGACAAGCCCGGTAGCAACGGCTGCTTTGGGAAGACTTTTGACAGCAGGAAGTCTTATGGGAAGCATGATGAAAAACGAAAAAGATATACTGACCATTAAGATTCAATGTGACGGTCCGATTAAAGGACTTACGGTGACAGCAGATGTACATGGCAACGTGAAGGGATTTGTAGAAGAACCAATGGTGATACTTCCGGCAAGCGAGAAAGGCAAACTGGATGTAGCAAAGGCTTTAGGCTTAGGTGTATTAAGCGTTATCAAAGATATGGGATTGAAAGAGCCATATGTTGGAGACACTATTTTAACAACTAGTGAGATTGCAGAGGACTTGACTTATTATTTTGCGACATCGGAGCAGGTACCATCCTCTGTGGGACTAGGTGTATTGATGGAAAAAGACAACACCGTAAAACAGGCCGGTGGATTTATCATTCAGGTGATGCCGTTTGTGGAAGACGCGGTGCTGGATAAACTAGAGGCAAACATTGCAAACTTAGAACCGGTTACAAGCATGTTGGATAAAGGCATGACACCGGAGCAAATTTTGGAAACTGTACTAGAAGGCATGGATGTGGAATTTAATGATACAATGCCAACCCAGTTCCAATGTAATTGCTCTAAGGAACGAGTAGAAAAGGCGCTAATCAGTATTGGCAGAAAAGATATCCAGGAAATGATTGATGATGGCAAGGAGATTGAAATGCATTGTCATTTCTGCAATACCAGTTATCAATTTTCAGTAGAGGAATTAAAGAAACTATTAAAGAAAAGCAGATAGGGGGCTTTGAAGATGCGACAAGGATTTGTAAAGGTTGCAGCGGCGACACCAAGTGTGAGAGTGGCAGATGTTGATTACAATAGGCAGCAAATTTGCAGGACAATTGACGAGGCAGTATCGAACGGAGCAAAGATTGTAGTTTTGCCGGAATTATGTGTTACAGGCTATACCTGTGGTGATTTATTTGCGCAGGATGTACTTTTGAAAAAATCAGAGGAAGCTTTGCGCCAAATTATTACCTTTACTGAGGATAAAGACGCATTGGTTTTCGTAGGGTTGCCATACATGGTGAAAGGGAAATTATACAATGTGGCTGCAGTAATTAATCGTGGAGAACTACTTGGATTGATAAGTAAAACCTTTCTCCCAAACAGCGGTGAAGCATATGAGATGAGACAGTTCTGTCCGGCGCCGAAGAAAACGGAATGGATTGTAGTTAATGGAACTGATGTGCCATTTGGGACAAAGTTACTGTTTACATGTATGAATATGCCAAATCTTGTTGTTTCAGCAGAGATATGCGAAGATGTGTGGGCGCCTAATCCACCGAGCGTTGAGGCGGCACTTATGGGAGCAACTGTCATTGCTAACTGTTCTGCAAGTGCAGAGGCAGTTGGAAAGGACACGTACAGAGGAGATTTGATTCGAGGTCAGTCGGCAAGAATTATTGCCGGATATATCTATGCAAATGCAGGTGAAGGTGAATCTACCACAGATGTAGTTTATGGTGGTCACAATATTATTGCAGAAAACGGCGTTATATTAAGCGAATCTCCACAGTTTGTAAATGAGATTATTTACAGTGAAATAGATGTCGAAAGAATTGTCAGTGAAAGAAGGAAGAACACATCTTTTCACACAATTGAAGATGGACAAGCTGCGATTCCAATTTTCTTTGGATTAGGAGTGGAAGAGACGACTCTTACAAGAAAAATAGAGACGATGCCATTTGTACCATCAAATTTACAAGAACGCGAACATCGTTGCGAAGAAATTTTGACTATTCAGGCAATGGGATTGAAAAAACGTATGCAGCATGCACAATGCAAGAGTGCAGTTGTTGGTATCTCTGGTGGCTTGGATTCTACTTTGGCACTTTTGGTTACTGTAAAAGCATTTGATATGCTAGGTCTAGATAGAAGTCACATTGAATGTGTCACCATGCCGTGTTTTGGAACGACAGACAGAACTTATCAGAATGCTTGTACATTGACGAAAAAGTTGGGCGCAACACTTAAAGAAGTAGTGATTAAGGATGCAGTACGTACCCATTTCCGTGACATCGGACATGATGAAAATGTTCATGATGTAACCTTTGAAAATGCACAGGCAAGAGAGCGTACACAGGTGCTGATGGATATTGCAAATATGACAGGCGGCATGGTAATCGGTACCGGTGATATGTCAGAACTTGCACTTGGTTGGGCAACCTACAACGGTGATCATATGTCCATGTATGGAGTAAATGGCTCAGTACCGAAAACTTTGGTGCGCCATTTGGTAAAATATTATGCTGATACCTGTGAGGATAAAGAACTTTCAGCAGTACTTCTTGACGTTCTTGATACTCCGGTAAGTCCGGAATTGTTGCCGCCAAAGGATGGTGAGATTGCACAGAAGACAGAAGATTTAGTAGGACCATATGAATTGCATGATTTCTATCTATACTACATCCTTCGTTTTGGTTATACACCAAGTAAAATTTATCGTCTGGCCCAATATGCATTTGCCGGAGCATACGATGATGCAACCCTTTTGAAGTGGTTAAAAACATTTTATCGCAGATTCTTCTCACAACAATTCAAACGTTCCTGTCTGCCGGATGGTCCGAAGGTTGGCAGTGTAGACGTATCACCTCGCGGAGGCCTACGCATGCCAAGTGATGCCTGTGCTACGGTGTGGTTGCAGGAGTTGGAAAAATTGAAGTAATTGGATGAAAAACAAACTATCTGCTATGCAGATGTGAAGACTTTAATTTCAAACTTAAACATAACGTTTGTTCGTATACAAAATAAACACTAAGAAACTAACCTATATTGTGTGTTTTTTGGTTAGAAAAATACAAATTATTTTGTATACGAACAAAAATCATTAAAAACGAGAAATTCGATATGATTTGAGTTAGTTTTTTGCACTTTTTTTGATATACGCCTAATAATCTACAAGTTTGCATTTGCATAGCTCCAGAAGCAAAAAATATCAAAACCATATTGACAAACATCTAAATTAGGACTATAGTATGGTTACTCGTCGAAGAGCAAATCTATTTTCAAAAGGGAGATTCATCCCAAGTATCCAAAACGAGCAAAAATTTCACAACGAAGGGAGGCATGATAGGATGATTGTAGGCTTTTTTGTTATGCAAAAATAGATGCGATAACGAAAAGGAGGAGAAAAATTGAATATTGGGAAATGGAAAGTTGTGTTGTTAGTGCTGTGCAGTATTTGTATTTTGTCTGCCATCCCGTTGGTTTCAATAAATGCTTCTGCAGGTTCTGTTACGGGATACCAAAAAATTACATGGGGAATTAGCACAGGACGATATTATGTGAATCATATCCATGCATTTTGTGCGCAGTATAACAAGACATGGCCAACTGTTGGGACAACGATTGAGAGAATCGAATTGTGTACCAACGAAGTTTTACGCAAAGCACTGTATTACGGATATAATGGTCCGTCAAATCAGTTGGGCACGGATGAAAGGGCTCATGTTCTGACCGCAATTGCAATTTCAGATGCAAATATAGGGGAACGAGAAACCGGAGCAAGTGCCAAGTATGATGAGTTCTATTGGGATATTGTAAACAATCCTGATAAGTACCCATCACCACCGTCTAATTTCAAAGCTTATATGGCAATTACTGTATCTGATGAGTTGCAGAATTTAGCATTTTATGAAATGGAAAAGGATGGATATGCAAGTGCAGTCAAGATATCTGAAAAACCGAGCTTAACGGAAGGAAATTCTTGTTATTCATTGGCTGGTGCGCAATATGGTATATACAAAGATAAGTCACTTTCAGACAGTTCGAGAGTGGCAATTTTGACAACGGATGAGCGTGGACAGTCAAACACAGTACAACTTACGCCGGGCACATATTATGCGTATGAAATAAAGGCGCCAAAAGGATACGAAAAAAGCGATAAGCTTACAGCATTTCAGGTAGTTGCCGAACAGGTTACAAAGCTACAATTTTCTGACACACCAAAAGTGAAAGATATCGATATCTTATTGAAAAAAATAGATGCTGATACAAATCTCGATAAACCACAAGGAGCCGCTACATTAAGGGGGGCCCAATTTACCGTGAAATATTTTCCTGGCTTGTGGGAACAGCATACAAATCCGGAAAGTTTGGGAGTATCCCCAAGCAGAACCTGGATTTTTGAAACTGATGAAGAAGGAATTGTAAAATATACGGAAAAATATCGGACTTCCGGACATTCCTTGTACGATTCTTTGCCTCTTGGAACACTGGTTATCCAAGAAACGAAGGCATCCGAAGGATATATGCTAAATGAGGAAATCTTTGTCAGACAGCTTACGGAAGGTGAAACGGGGATATTTGCCTACCAACCGCCGATAATTTCGGAGCAGGTGATTACCTACGACCTAGTCCTTCATAAAAGCGATTTCAATGAAAAGGTGTTGGAAGGAGTAGAGTTTACTTTATATTCAGACAAGGAGTGTCAGCAGGAAATTCAAAAAGGAGTGACTGATGGAAATGGGGAATTACGGTTTGAAAACTTGTTTCCAAAGGTGAATTACTATCTGAAAGAAACGAAGACACCAACTGGATATGCCGGTCCTACAAATGAGAACGGCGAACAACTAGTATATGAAATCTTTGAAGAGGGTATGCCATCAGAAGAAGTACATATGAATGTGAAAAATGAAAAGGATTTTGTACTTCCTAACACAGGTACATCCATCCCTCTTATTATGAACTTGACAGGCAGCACACTTTGTGCCCTGAGTATTTATTTGATGAGAAAAAAGAAAGATGAAAAAGGAGAATTTTAAAATGAAAAAAATGAAAGTATTATTAGCAGCAGTATTATCAGTAAGCGTAATCTTTGGAGCAGCAGTTCCTACCTATGCAGCATCTTCCGATGTAAACATTGAGGTCAAAGAAACCACAATGGACAATGTGTCCGTAACGGTACCAACAACCATTCCGATTGTGTTTAATGCAGACGGAACAAACACCTTACCTACCAATTGGACCATTGAAAATGTGAGTGCTATTGCAGGGGTCCATTTGGTAAAAATCGATATGAACGCAGAGGATTCCGGATGGAAACTATTGGCTGCTTCACAGGATGTAAAAACACTTTCAAAGGATACCAAATCCATTAAATTTTCCGTTGGAAAAGCAGGCGCACTGAAGTTAGTTGCCCCGACAAGTGGAACGGAAAGTGCAGTTGGCTCCGTAAGCTTTGGAAACACAGAGATTTCCATTCCGTCCGGAGAAACACAAGTTTTATCCTTTGGCGTGGAGCGAGGAGCGTTTACACAATCAGAAGCGTCTGCTAAGGCTTTTGACATGGTGTTAACATTTAATTTCAACTAAAAGGTATAAAAGAGCATGAACAAGGCGAAGAAGAAAAATAAAAGTATTTTTATTGGTGTAATGGGTATTCTTATTCTTTTGTTCGTAGTGCTGATGGGAAATTCATGTGAACCGGAACTGGCAATTTCAGAATATGAGACAAATGTGAATCAAATTACAGAAATAGACACAACCAAGAGACAAGAGGAATTAAACGCGATTGTTGAGGAAGGGAAAATGAATGTCAACTATTCACCGAGAGTGGTTTTTAATGGTAAAGTCAGTCAAAACTTCAACATCAAGAATATTAAAAATAATCATTATCCGATTGCATTTGAATTGCTTGATGAAAACGGCGACTGTATTTACGCATCGAAGAAGATAGAGCCCGGCTATGAAATGAATTGGATTGAATTAGACAAGGCTTTGGCAAAAGGGACACATGATTGTAGATTGAAAGTAGGGTATGCGGAAGAAGGGAATGTATCTTCCGCATTCCCAATCACAATTGAGGTGAAATGATGAAAAGAATAAAGAAAAACTTAGGAAAAGTATTGGTTCTGTTTTGTGCCTGTCTGGCGATAGGTACAGTGGTAAATGCAGCTGGGAATACATCAACGGACGTGGATATTACCATAGAAGCGAACGAAAAAAGGCAGGTTGAAAGAGACATGATTAAACCAGAAGATACAGGTAATGAGACGGTTCAAACAGGAGATTCTAAAGATTGGATCAAGTACATAGTAGCTCTTGGGGCTGCATTAATAGTAGTTTTCGTGGTTATCCGCAAAAGGAGAAAAGGAATGCTTGCTGTTTTGGCATTGATTTTCACCATGTTATTAACAAATAATTCAGTGTTGGCGGCAGAAACACCGGAAAATGTCAATGTAACTATTCCAACTAACATTTCTATTTCGTTTGACGAATCTGGAGAAAACAGCATCAGCAGGTTTGACATAAATAATCAGTCACTAGTTCCAATTACAATTGAAAAAATTCATGTTACAGAATGCAATGATTGGAAGATGTCTTCTAAGGGACAGGAAATACCGGTCAATACAAAGCGGCTCGTCTTTGAAATTGAGGAGCAAGCTCTTATGGCAGGAGAAAACTCTGTGAATATACCGATTACAGAACAGACGGAAAAAGCAATGTCTATTCATGTGGAGCGAGGGGCATGGACTACTTCCAGCGAAAAAGAAACAGCCTTAAAATTGGAATTTGAATATACCATTGGGACGAAAGAATTCAAGCTAAAGTTTGACGCAAATGGAAGCGGAGAAACTGTTGCTGCAAAGAGAGCTTGTAACGGCGATGCGGTAGAGTTGCCGACACCAAAACGAGATGGTTATGCATTCGCAGGCTGGGAAGATGAAGAAGGGAAATTATATACCGATCAATTCATTATGCCGATTGGAGATGTGACCTTAAAAGCTATTTGGAAAGAAACAATTGCATACGCCATCTATTCAGCCGCTGACACCTCACTCAGATTTATCCGTACAGCAGACACAATTCGTGTAGGAGATACGTACAACGGAAGAGTGGTAACAAATCTTTATACGGGATTTGAAGAGGCTATATATACCTCGGAAAATCAGGTCCCGTGGTACGATGGAAATTACTATAATAACCGTATTGTAACCAAGATTATTTTTGAGGATGTTATCAAACCGAAAAGTACCGCACATTGGTTTCAATTCGCATATGATTGTACGGAGTTGGATGTGAGAAACTTAGACACCTCTCAGGTAACCAATATGGAATATATGTTTCAGCATTTTGCTTGGGATTCCAAAACTCTTACAATCACCGGTATTAATGATTGGGATGTGTCCAAGGTTACAAGTATGGAATGGATGTTTGGAGGCTTTGGTTTTAATGCTTCGTCTGTTGTAATGGACCTCAGCAAATGGAATGTATCAAAGGTTACCACCATGAAATATATGTTTTATCAAGCGGCACAGCATTCAACCACATTTAGTTTGGGGAATCTGGGTAGTTGGAACACTTCCAATGTTACAAATATGTATAAAACGTTCTACGCAACAGGTGTAGATGCCACATGGTCCTTGAATTTGAGTAAATGGAATGTGAATAAAGTTATCTCGAATACAGGATTTTCGCAAAGGAATGAATCTAGAATTATTGAACCAAACTGGGTGAATTAGTATGAAAAAAATCATTCCGTATGGTCTACTTGTATTAGGAGTCATATTATGTCTCTATTCGCCCATAATTAAATGGACTGCCAGGAAAAACCTGCATGGGAATGCGCTTGAGGAAGAAGAGAATATAGGACAAATCATGATTTCGAAAATCAAGGTGAATCTACCTATATATAA
The DNA here is from genome assembly GCA_045638905.1 of Faecalimonas sp. Lineage (GTDB taxonomy): Bacteria > Bacillota > Clostridia > Lachnospirales > Lachnospiraceae > Faecalimonas. The sequence goes on along the minus strand of JAZUCE010000015.1, from coordinate 124,842 downwards.
TGGAACAGAAGAAGATGTTCTGCAAAAGGGAATCGGATGTATAGAGAAGGCAAGTCCACTGGGAAGTGGCAAGGGTGCACATAGTATTCTTGCAGGACATCGGGGGCTGCTTCATGCAGACCTGTTTTTGAGGCTAGATGAATTGGAGGAGGGTGATTGTTTTATATTGCATGTAGAAGAGAAAGAACTGGTATATGAAGTTTGTAGCATTCAAGTCATACGTCCCAATGAGACAGAAACTTTGCGTGTGCAGGAAAGTAGGGATTTGGTTTCCTTAGTGACATGTACCCCATATGGAATCAACACCCATCGCCTTGTTGTGACGGGAGAGAGGAAGGAATAGAATGAGTAAATATATAGAAGTCATTTTGCCGGAAGAGGCAGAGAACCTGACTGTGTATTACCAAAAGGTATGCGAAAGGGAAAACTTTGACATTGCAGAGGTTGAAGAGCTTTTGGAACAGACAATCAACTATGAACATATGCAGCATGTTGGAAATAAGAACGTGTTTCAGATTGAAGATGTGGAGGATGGTATCTACCAGATATATATTTCGGGAGACGAGGAATACGAATTTGCACCAATGCTGGTTAGCATGCCGGCATGGACAGAAGATGGTAAGGAACTACAATATGAGGTCAGTGCTACTCCAAAGTATGAACAAATAACAGTTACGGAAGTGCCGATTCCTAAGCCGCCAAAAACCGGTGATGGTGAACAGGGGACTATGTTTGGGGCACTTGGAATAATTTCTTTTATAATAGTAGTGATAATATCTTGTCATAACCGTTTCAAATGTGCTAGAATGACTGAATAAGTATTCTACAAAATGGAGGACCTGAAAATGGGAATGACAATGACGCAGAAAATTCTTGCAGCCCATGCGGGATTAGATTCAGTAGTTCCAGGACAACTGATTGAAGCGAAGTTAGATGTGGTTATGGCAAATGATATCACAGGACCGATGGCGGTGCCTGTATTTAACCAAATGGCAGATAGAGTATTTGATAAAGATAAAGTAGTTTTGGTGCCTGACCATTTCACACCAAACAAAGACATTAAATCTGCTGAAAATTCGAAATCTATTCGTGAATTTTCAAAATGTCAATGCTTGAAGCATTATTTTGAAATTGGACAAATGGGAATTGAACATGCAATCTTACCGGAAAAAGGAATCGTTGTGGCAGGTGAGTGCATTATTGGCGCAGACTCGCACACATGTACATACGGTGCACTTGGTGCATTTTCAACAGGTGTAGGTACCACAGACATCGCAACCGGAATGGCAACAGGAGAACTTTGGTTTAAGGTTCCGAGTGCAATCAAGTTTGTACTTACCGGAAAACCAAGTGAATTTGTTAGCGGTAAAGATATTATATTACATATTATAGGTCGTATTGGTGTAGATGGTGCACTCTATAAATCCATGGAATTTGTAGGGGATGGTATTCAGTATCTCTCTATGGATGATAGATTTACAATGGCAAATATGGCTATTGAAGCCGGTGCGAAAAACGGGATTTTCCCGGTAGATGAAAAAGCAGAAAACTACATGAAAGAACATTCTGATAAAGAATATACTATTTACACTGCAGATGAAGATGCAGAATATGATGACGTAGTAGAAGTAGATTTGTCTAAGGTGAGACCAACCGTAGCATTCCCGCATTTGCCGGGCAATGCGCATACCATTGATGAGGTAGAAGCGATGGAGCCGATTAAGATTGACCAGGTTGTCATTGGTTCATGTACAAATGGTAGAATGGAAGACATGAGAAGAGCAGCAGCAGTTCTCAAAGGTCATAAGGTACATCCGGATGTTCGTGTTATGGTCATTCCGGCAACACAGAAGATTTATTTACAATGTATCGAGGAAGGTATTGTTACAACATTTATTGAAGCAGGATGTGCATTTAACACACCAAGCTGTGGACCATGTATGGGTGGTCATATGGGTGTTATGGCAGCGGGAGAAAAATGTGTTTCTACGACAAACCGTAACTTTGTAGGACGAATGGGACATGTAGATTCCTTGATTTATCTTGCATCACCTGAAGTGGCAGCAGCAAGTGCGATTGCAGGTTGTATTGCAAATCCGGAGAAAGTAGGTGACAGATAATGAGAGCATTAGGACATGTGTTTAAATATGGGGATAATGTTGATACAGACGTTATCATTCCTGCAAGATATCTGAATTCCTTTGACGGAAAAGAATTGGCAAGTCATGCCATGGTTGACATTGACCCTGAATTTGCAAAAAAAGTGCAGCCGGGTGATTTGATTGTTGCAAACAAGAACTTTGGATGCGGTTCTTCCAGAGAACATGCACCATTGTGCTTGAAAGAAGCAGGGGTAAGCTGTGTGATTGCAGAGACCTTTGCAAGAATCTTCTATAGAAATGCAATTAACATTGGTCTTCCTATTATAGAATGTCCGGAAGCAGCAAGAGGCATTGAGGCAGGGGATGAAGTGGAAGTGGATTTTGACAGCGGAAAGATTTACAACCGTACCAAGGGAACTGAGTTTCAAGGACAGGCTTTTCCGGAATTTATGCAGAAGTTAATTGCAGCAGGTGGATTGGTGAATTATACGAATAATAAAAGAAAATAGTTATTAGAAGGATGCGAGTATGAACCTATTATATAAGAGTACAAGAAATTCAGAAAAAACAGTCACAGCTTCAGAAGCAATTTTAAAGGGTTTGGCTGATGATGGCGGCTTATTCATGCCACTGGAGATTCCTGAATTGGATGTGACATTGGATGCCTTAAAGGAGATGTCTTATCAGGAAACTGCTTATGCAGTTATGAAACAATTCCTTACAGATTTTACAGAGGAAGAATTGAAAAGCTGTATTGCGAAAGCATATGATTCGAAATTTGACACAGAGGAGATTGCACCGATTGCAAAGGTTGAAGATACTTATTATTTGGAATTGTTCCACGGTGCAACCATTGCATTTAAGGATATGGCACTTTCTATTTTGCCACACTTACTCACAACCTCTGCAAAGAAGAATCATGTGAAAAATGAAATTGTGATTTTAACAGCAACTTCCGGAGATACCGGAAAAGCTGCACTTGCAGGATTCGCAGATGTGGAAGGAACAAAGATTATTGTGTTCTATCCGAAGAATGGTGTAAGTAAGGTGCAAGAACTTCAGATGGTGACACAAAAAGGTGCCAACACATCGGTTGTTGCTATTCATGGAAATTTTGACTGTGCACAAAGCGGTGTGAAAGCTATTTTTGAGAACAAAGAACTGGCAAAGGAGATGGATGAGGCTGGATATCAGTTTTCGTCTGCAAACTCTATTAATATTGGACGTTTAGTTCCACAGATTGTGTATTATGTATATGCCTATGCGAAACTTTTGCAAAACGAGGAGATTGTAGCTGGGGAAGAAATAAATGTGGTAGTACCAACAGGAAATTTCGGAAATATTTTAGCTGCATATTTTGCAAAAAATATGGGGATTCCAATCGGAAAATTAATTTGTGCATCAAATGAAAACAAGGTATTGTTTGATTTCTTTGAAACAGGTGTATATGACAGAAATCGAGAATTTATTCTTACGATTTCTCCATCTATGGACATTTTGATTTCAAGTAATCTGGAGCGACTTGTGTATATGATTGCAGGTTGTGATGCAGAGAAAAATAGTCAACTTATGAAAGCTTTGAAAGAACAAGGTGTTTATGAACTGGCTGAAGATATGAAGGAAAAACTTTCTGATTTTGCGGCAGGATATGCAACAGAAGCAGAGGTGAAGAGAACAATTGCAGCTACTTACAAGAAGACAGGTTATGTAATGGATACACATACGGCAGTTGCAGCATCTGTGTATGAGAAATACAGACAAGGAAGTGGGGATGCAAGAAAGACAGTCATTGCATCTACAGCAAGCCCATATAAGTTTTCAAGAAGTGTTATGACAGCCATTGATTCCAATTACGATTCATTAGAAGAATTTGATTTGATTGATGCATTGGAAGTGATTTCGAATGTGGATATCCCAAATGCGGTAGAAGAGATTCGAGATGCAAAAATTCTTCATACATTAGAGTGTGATGCGGACAAAATGGAAGAAACCGTGAAAAACATACTGAAAGTGTAAAGAAAAGGTTAAAAACTTAACAAAGATGCGAAACAAGATATTGACGAGACAGGTTGTATCTTGTATAATATGTACGGTTTAGAAAAAATAAATTTATAAAGAAAGAGGTAAACAACAGATGTCAACAATCAATTTAGAAAAGTATGGAATTACTGGTACTACTGAAATCGTATACAATCCTTCTTACGAAGAATTATTTGTAGAAGAAACAAAAGCTGATTTAGTTGGTTACGAAGTAGGACAAGAAAGTGAACTTGGTGCTGTTAACGTTATGACAGGTATCTATACAGGACGTTCTCCTAAAGATAAATATATCGTTATGGATGAAAACTCTAAAGATACAGTATGGTGGACAACAGACGAATATAAAAATGATAACCACCCAATCTCAGAAGATGTTTGGGCAGAGCTTAAAAAACTTGCTCTTGCAGAACTTTCAAACAAGAGATTGTTCGTAGTAGATGCATTCTGTGGTGCTAACGCTGATACAAGAATGGCTATCCGTTTCGTTGTAGAAGTTGCTTGGCAAGCACACTTTGTTAAGAACATGTTCATTCAACCAACAGCTGAAGAACTTGCTAACTTCGAACCAGATTTCGTAGTATACAATGCTTCTAAAGCAAAAGTTGAAAACTACAAAGAATTAGGACTTAACTCTGAAACAGCTGTAGCATTCAACATCACAAGCAAAGAACAAGTAATCCTTAACACATGGTACGGTGGAGAAATGAAAAAAGGTATGTTCTCTATGATGAACTACTACTTACCATTAAAAGGTATTGCTTCAATGCACTGTTCAGCAAACACAGATATGAACGGCGAAAATACAGCTATTTTCTTCGGTCTTTCAGGAACAGGTAAAACAACATTGTCTACAGACCCTAAACGTCTTCTTATCGGTGATGACGAACACGGTTGGGATGATGATGGTGTATTCAACTTTGAAGGTGGTTGCTACGCAAAAGTTATCAACCTTGACAAAGATTCTGAACCAGATATCTACAATGCAATCAAACGTAACGCATTATTAGAAAACGTTACATTAGATAAAGATGGAAAGATTGATTTCAACGATGGTAGTGTTACAGAAAATACTCGTGTATCTTACCCAATCGATCACATCAACAATATTGTTCGCCCAGTGTCAAAAGCACCAGCAGCAAAAGACGTAATCTTCTTGTCAGCTGATGCATTTGGAGTACTTCCTCCAGTTTCAATCTTGACACCAGAACAAACAAAATACTACTTCTTGTCTGGATTTACAGCAAAACTTGCTGGTACAGAACGTGGTATTACAGAACCTACACCAACATTCTCTGCATGCTTCGGACAAGCATTCTTGGAATTACATCCAACAAAATATGCAGAAGAATTAGTTAAGAAAATGGAAGAACATGGTTCTAAAGCATACTTAGTAAACACAGGATGGAATGGAACAGGAAAACGTATCTCAATCAAAGATACTCGTGGTATCATCGATGCAATCCTTGATGGATCAATCGCAAAAGCTGATACAAAGACAATTCCATACTTCAACTTCGAAGTACCAACAGAACTTCCGGGAGTTGACACAAACATCCTTGACCCACGCAACACATATGCTGATGCAGCTGAGTGGGAAGTAAAAGCAAAAGACCTTGCTGGACGTTTCGTGAAGAACTTCGCTAAATACACAACAAACGAAGCTGGTAAAGCTTTAGTTGAAGCAGGTCCACAATTATAATTTATATTGATTTGACAGAGGTGAGTTTCTTAGGAGACTCACCTCTTTGCTTGAAAATGGCAAGAATAATTAGTTGAAAAACAGCATATTATGACATATAATGAATATAAACCTGGGATGTGCGATAATCCTGTTATTTTGAACCTACAAATTTTGATAAGGGATTTCTATATCTCTGTAATATGTCAGGCCATCATTGCAGTGGAAGACAGAAAAGCAGATGCGAACACCCACCTAGCTGAGGCTAGGCGTCAAAATACGGGAAACGGCATTTTGGGGGATAACAAAAGAGGAAAAGGTCGCATAATTGCGGCCTTTATTTCATATTATTACAAAAAAGCATGGACAAGAGAATAATTTGAAACGAATGAGATATTTCTATCTTTCAATGACTATAATAGTGTTGTGTACTGCAATTGTAATATGGACACATCTGCTCAACAGGCAAGAATGGCCTTCACAACAAAACATTGAATCCAGACTGCCTACAGGGGACTATTTGCCTGACGCAGAACATCCCCTGATAAGAGTGCTGCTCAAAACAGATGGGTTTCGTCAAATTGCGCATCAACAGGTGGAAGTCAGTGGCGAGAAGGGCTTGCTTTTTGAAATGACAGATGGAACAACATACGAAACCTCACCGGGAGAACGGATGGTCATTTTACCTGACCATGAATTGTTTCAGCATGGTACAATACGGATTTATCCAAAAGAAGAGAAGGAACGTATTAGCCTTCATTCCCTTATGCGAGGCTATGGCACACCGTCCTATCGGGGATGTATGGAATTGTATCCGATGGCAGAAGGGATAGTCATTGTCAATGAGCTGACAGTGGAGGAGTATTTATACGCAGTTGTCCCAAGCGAAATGCCTGCTTCTTATCATGCAGAAGCACTCAAGTGCCAGGCAATTTGTGCAAGAAGTTATGCCTATTGTCAGATGCAGGTATATGGTTATCCGGAGTATTATGCGCATGTAGATGATAGTGTTTCTTACCAGGTATATGGGAATTCACTTGAGAAAGAGCCGACGAGTCAAGCGGTTGATGACACGAGAGGGAAAAAAATATGGTATAAGGGAAACGTTATAAAAACATACTATTATTCCACTTCCAGTGGCCACTCCACAGATGTGGGGGCATGGGGCTCAAAAATGACGACGGAAAATCAATATTTAAAGGGAGTTTCTATTTGCAATAAAGACGGAAAAGCGTATGAAAAAGATTTACCTTGGTATCGCTGGGAAGCTGTGATACCGCATGCAGTACTATCGAATCTCGTGGAACTAAATTCGGGAAAGGAGATTGGGGAATTACGAGATATTCGGGTTAGCAAACGCGGAACAGGGGACATTGCCTTGCAAATTACTATAATTGGCACGGATAAAACCATTGAAATAAATACAGAAAATAGAATCCGTTCCGTGTTGGGTGGTGAGGGTTACCATATTACCAAACAAGATGGAACTGTTATAGAAAGTACAAGACTATTGCCCAGCGCATTTTTTAGCATTGAAAAAAATGGTAAAAACTATATAATAAAAGGTGGGGGCTATGGTCACGGAATCGGCATGAGTCAGAACGGAGCGAATGAAATGGCAAAAGAGGGGAAGACTTGTGAAGAGATTCTACAATTCTTTTATGCAGACACACAGGTGAAATAAAATGAAAATATGGTTAAAAAAAGTAGAAAAGGTAATATTGAAAATAGCGAATGACCATGTGGGAGCTTATGCTGCGCAGTCAGCATTTTTTCTTATGTTATCCTTGGTGCCGATTCTGCTATTGCTTATGACATTAGTGCGCGTGACACCTGTCACACAGGCGAATATTATTGAAGTGGCATATGAAATTTTTCCCAAGACAATCAGCGGAACAATTATAGCAATTGTGGATGAGGTGTACAAACAAACAGGTACTACCATTTCCATATCCATTTTTATGGTGTTGTGGTCCGCAGGGCGAGGCGTGCTTGCGATATCTAACGGACTCAGCACAATCAGGGGTACGGTAGAAACAAGAAATTATGTATACCTTAGAATTCGAGCTGCGTTTTATACCATTTTGTTTTTAATTGCAATTGTACTATCATTGGTACTTTTGGGTTTTGGTAACAGTATCAGTTTGTTGGTGCGAGAACACATACCGGTAATTCAATATGTGATTGATTTTATTATCAAAATTCGCATTGTATTAACCATTGGTATTTTGATATTTGTAACTACATTAATGTACGAATTTCTGCCAAACAAGAGAGGTAAACCGCTTCGCCAGATACCGGGGGCAGTGTTTACGGCATTTGGATGGACTTTTGCATCATTTTTGTTTTCCGTGTATATGGATATTTTCAAAGGGTTTTCGAATATGTACGGAAGTTTGACTACCATTGTACTGATTATGCTATGGCTCTATTTTTGTATGTATGTGATGCTTCTTGGCGGAGAAATCAATGATATGTTAGAGCAACGATTGATAAAGGATGTCTGAAAAAGATATCCTTTTTTTATAATTATAGAAAAAAATTCAGAAAATAACACAAAAAATTTATTTTTTTCAAATGATTCCTTGAAAAGCGACAAGATAAGGTGGTATAATGAATCATTACATAGTGTCAGATTATGTCATTTTGTATCGAAAAGCTAACAAAAGGAGGAAGACATGAAGAGGGTTATTGCAAAAGTGTTAATTGTTGCAATGTTAGCCACGATGTTGATTATGCCGAACGCAACTGTAAATGCGAAAAATACGACTTCAAAGTCACGTGCAATTTATGTTGTGTTTGATAACTCGGGTAGTATGTATGCATTACCGGACGGAAACATCAATAAGGCGTGGTCACAGGCTACATATGCAATGGAAGTGTTCGCATCGATGATGAATTATGAGAACGGAGATGTTATGAAAATCTTTCCAATGCATAATATCAAGACAACGGGGGAAAATGGCGAGGTATCTTCTATGACCATTTCCAGTCAGTCTGATATTGAAAAGATTCATGATATGTTTACACCGTATCCAGATGGAACACCGTATGTACAGGCCAACAATGCAGCGAAGGAATTAAAGAAACTGTTAGATGACAAGAAAAAGGATGAAGGTTGGCTGATTGTGTTAACTGATGGTGTTTTTGAAGATCCAAACGGACCTCTGGGAACCGTATATCCTACAGATGAGCTAAATGAGGATTTGGTGGATAAAGCATCGTTAAGAAAGAACATGTATGTGCAGTTTTTGGCAATGGGAACTGCGGTAGGAGAACTTCCACGAGGAGACGAGTCTGTGGGATTTTATTCGCAGCAGGCAGGAAGCAGTGAAGAGGTTGTAGATGCATTAGCAGTTATCTGTAATCGAATTTTTAAAAGAAATGAATATCAGGGATATAAGACAGGAGCTGAGCTGGAGTTTGATGTTCCGATGGGAAAGGTGATTGTATTTGCCCAAGGAAAGGATGTCAAAATTAATAGTCTGAAAAATGCGGATGGTGGTTCAGTAGATATTAAGGAGAGTACGGATGTTTCGTACAGCACAAATACGGGTGGCGGACTAACCACGTATGTACATAAGACACCTGAGCCGGATACGTCATTAAAGGGTGCAGTGGCTGTATTTGCTGATTCTTCACCTATTGAAATTGGAAAGTATAAATTAGATGTCGAAGGCGCCGATTCAATTAAAGTATACTATGAACCGGATGTGGAATTTAGTGCAATACTGATTGACTCAGAAGGAAGGACAGTAACTGACAAGGAAATCGCAAATGGTGATTACAGCTTGAAACTTGGTTTTGTAGATAAAGGAACCGGAAAATTTATCGAAAAGACAAAACTGTTGGGAACGCCAAAGTATAGTTTAAAGATAAATGGTCAGTCTGTAAGTGTTAAGGACGGAGTTACTGTACAGGAAGTTGATGTTAAGGCTGAGGGAGAAAGCCTGGAAATTGAAGCAGGAGTTAAATACCTCTCGGAATCTACAGACAATCTTACCAATACATATACTGTATGTACATTGGAAGCAGAGGCTAAGGGACCGACAAGCATACCGTTAAAGTCTATGGAAGATTCTTCAAATGCAATTACGGTAACCGCTTCCAGAATGGGCAAAGCCCTTACAGAAGAACAATGGAAAGCGGCTGATTTAAAAGTGACGGCAACCAATGAGAAAGGTGAACCGTTTGATATTGAATGGGATATTAAGGAAGGCAGTACTGTTGCTACATGGGTACTTACTCCAAAGTACAAAGGTGGAGATATGTACGACACCGATACCGGTATGATGAACCTTTCCATTGTGGTAACAACAACCATGGATGGAAAAGAAGCCAATGGTATTGCAAAGACCAACTTGGAAATCAATGATGACAGAACGATTTTGGATTATCTGCAGCGTTATTGGAAAGAAATTGTGATTTGTCTTGCTATATTAGCTTTGATTCTTGGATACGTTCCACCATTTAAGAAATATCTTCCAAGGTCGATAAGTGATAGACCAAACATACATTGTAAATCCAAATCATATGATGTTAAGGATAAAAATGAAAAGGGAAAATTTGAACGACATCTAATCACAACACTAATTCCGTATATGCCGGAGGAAGGAAAATTGACCTTTAGCTGTCAACCAAATCGTTACGTTGCAAATGTCCGTGCTATCGGTGGACAGTTTATGAATATTCTTAATACATCTACTTTTGCAGGAAAGAAAAATATTAAGATTAATGGAGAAACGATTCCAAAAGAACAAAAGGTTTACAAGAGAGTTTCCTCAAGTACAGATTTCAAAGTAGATGGAGACAATTTTGTATTTACATGTACACCAAAGGTGAAATATTCAGCCGGTAAGAAAAAGGGCAGAAGATAAAAAACAAAACAAAAAAATAAAAAACACAAGGAGGGCAAAATAATGATTGCACCAACACTATTAATCGGACTTGGAGGTACAGGTTCAAAAATCGTATGTCGTGTTTCAAAAATGATTACGGAGGAGCAACGTAAGAGAATTGCGTTTGCAGTATTTGACACGGACATCAATGAGTTAAGAGAGATTCAAGAAGCGAATCCATTTATTAACACAGTTCAAACATCTACAAAATTAACAGTAGGTGAGTATTTGAATATCGATACTCATGCAAGAGACACATGGTTCCCTGTTAACGGAATCTTGAACAGCAAATCACTTACAGAAGGTGCAGGACAAGTTAGAGCGATTTCTCGTCTTGCATTAGATACAGCAGTGCGCGCAGGTAAGATGGAACCACTTCACAAAGCAATTGAAGAACTTTACAAATTGGAAGGGGACTCAGCAGAACAAGCATTACGTGTTGTAATTGTAAGTTCATTAGCAGGTGGTACCGGTTCCGGACTTATTTTGCCGGTTGCACTTTACTTGAGAAACCATTTGGCAACAAAATTCCAATCATCAGCAAATATTACAAGAGGTTTCTTTATTCTTCCGGAAGTATTTTATGAAGTTATCCACGGAGAATCAGAAAGAAATAACTTAAGATGTAATGCTTATGCAGCAATCCGTGAATTGGATGCATTCCTTATGAAAGGTGATGACACCCTCCCGGATAAATACAAAAAATCTGTAAAGGTTGAATTCCCAAGAGTTGGTTCAACTGAAGTGGAAGAATATACAATCAGACCATATGATTTCTGTTTCTTGTTTGATGCACAAAATACAGAAGGAAAGAAATTAAACAGCTTCAATCAATATTTGGATCATGCAGCTAGCTGTATTTATTCACAATCTATCGGACCAACAAACAAGAGAAGTAACTCTTCAGAAGACAATACAATCCGTGAATTGTGTGCAGAAAGCGGACGTAATCGTTATGCCGGTGCGGGTTCTGCTATGCTCATCTACCCATTTGAGGATGTCAGAGACTATATTTCTTTGAATTGGGCAAAAGAATGTGTATCAAAACAATGGCTTGTATTTGATAACATGTACAAAGATAAATGTAAGGCAAATGCTGAGATGCGCGCACAAGGGTATAATCCAAAGGATGTAAGTGCCGCACAGGATTATATTACATCCATTAATCAAATGTCATTGCAGAAAGACCCATTTGCAATGTCTATTGAAAAGGCATGTAATGAGTACGATAGTGACGGATACAAGAAAATTGGCGATAAATGGACAAAATATCTTGCAAACTTGAAAAAATTTGTGGATGAAAGTGTTACAACCGGTCAATTGTCTATTGATGGTCAAAGAGACAGCGTATCAGGTGCAATTCGAAATGTTGAAGTGGGTACAAAGAGTGCTGCTGAAGATTTGCAAAATGCATTTGGTGAAATGGAAAAATATAAAGATATGGTTATTAAGCAAAGTGAAGAAACAGGAAGAACAATTGCTTATACAATCTTTAGAGCGAATGGTGACAAAGCTGTAAAAGAAAGACATTCATATCAAATCGAAAAATACCTTACAGATGAAAAGGGCAGATTTATCCATCCAAACGCAGTAAGATATTTCTTGTATCAGGCGTTAGAATTATTGGAAAAAGAAAAGAAACGTACAGATGCAGATAACGAAGAAAGAGTAGATTATTTTGACAACTTTAAAAAGAATGCTTTTGACAATCCGAAAACAGAAGATAACGAGACTGTAGAGCAATTGACAGAGTGGAAAGTTGACAAAAAAATGCAACAGGAAATTAAGGATAAATTCCATAATTACATGAGCCAAGTTGATGAACACCGTATCAATGCAGTGTTGGCAGAAGTACTTGATGAAGGTATTAAATTTATCCGTGCACTTTGTGATGCATTCCAAAACTTCTATTCTTCATTCGACAGTAGAATTGATGGCCTTAACAGCAGAATTACAGGTTTGGCAAAGAAATACGGAAATACTGCAGGAAAAACCACACGTTTTGTATGTGCATCTCCGGAATGTCTTGACAAATTGTTAGCAGAAATGCCATACACAGGAAACACTATTACATTGGATGAAACACTTGCGGAAAATATTTATGCAAAAGTGCGTAATTACGCAATGCTCAAAGACAAACCGGAAGATGACAACGGTTCTTATTTCGCAGATATTTTTGAAGATGGTATTTTGGGTTACTTCAAAAAATCATTGATGGAAGTATATGGCGAAATGGTGAATATGGATATCATTTCTGCCCTTGAAAAAGAAGCTGTTATTGAGAAAAAAGAATTTGATAACGGCAAAATACAACAATATGTGAAGAAGATCATTGCTGAAACAAGAAATCTTTCCCATCCGTTTATCGAAAGACCACTTGGAGAGCAAAGAGAACCAATTTCTGCATGTACATATAATATTGCATTGGATCCAAAAGATGGTTCTCCAAAATCAGATATTATTGCATCTGAGTTAGGAAATTACGGTGGAGTTCCGGATGAAGATATTCCGCTTAACATGATTATGTTCTATCAGTCAATGTATGGTCTTCGTGCAAACAAATTGTCTAAATTTGCACCTGGAAATGAAGCTGATAATCGTCCGGATGGTGAATATTTCAAAGCATACTATGAATTAGTAAGCCAAATCAAACCAAAATCTGACAAGACACCGGTTATCACACCGCATATTGACCGTAACTGGCATATTGCTACTAATTTACCGGATTTGGATGAAGGCAATCAAAAGAAACAAGAACGTGAGATTTATCGTGCATTTGTGTTAGGTTTAGTCTATGGATTGATTCGCTACAGAAGAATTTCAGAGGGTAAATATTTATATCGTCTTCAATTAAATGGTATTGAAACAGAAGAATTTGTAGTTTCAAATGGAACGGCATGTGACCAATATTATGAAGTACTTGATGCATTGACCATTAACCCTGTTGTAGTAAAATGCATTTTGAACTACATGGAAAACACATTCCACAGAGAGAAAAACAACTCCGGAAAGATTAATTTTGAAACATGTGAATTCAAAGCAAAACTTGACAAATTAAGAACTGAAGAATTTGACAAAGACGGATTATCTATCTTTGACCTTGCATTGTTGCTTCAGGTTTCAACTCCGGGTGCAGAGTTTGATAAACAAATCGGAAAAGGTGTGCTTTCAGAAATGCTTAGCGTGATGTATGATTACATGAGCACTATCATTTTGGGAGAAGACTTAGACCGAGTATACGGAGAGTTTGTATTCGAACAACTCAAGAAGTTTAATGCAAACATTGAATGGTACTTAAATACCAGAAATGATAACTTTAGTGATTATATCGATGACCTTATGCAGATTGCACACAACGATATTGAGAACAAAGGCTTATATGGATTAAGTAGAGAAGTTGCTGAATTCATTCAAGAGTCTGAGGATGCAAGAAGATAGTAGTAACTTACGGAGGCGATGAAATATGCATACAGTTATTATACTGAATCAGCACTCATCGGATTTGTTGCAAGATTTCAAATTTCTTTTCAAACCATTTCTTGACAAAGGACTTATTAGTTTCTGTGATTGGAACGAGTCTGGAACAGACATTCAAACGTCTGTTCCGGACTTGTATAACCTGATAAAAGGGAAACATGAATGGCGTGCACTTGTTTTGGGAACCGATTCTATGAGAGAACAACCGCCGAAATTCATTCCGGATGAGAAAAATCCGTTTGATTTTGTAAGTGAATGTTCAGAAGAAGGAATCCCGAAAAAAAGTAATGTACCGGTGATTCGCATGGCACATATGCTTTGCGGTTATCCAATGGCCACTGTGAAGCAATTTGAAAAAGGTTTTGAATATTTCGATACAGAAATTAATGAGACTAGGCGTGTGCGGGAAGCAGACTTGACAGAAGAAGAAAAACTTCAGTTAGGAAGCGAGTATGGCGATCTCTTGAAATCCATCTATATGGAAAAAGTTGTAGATTCGGCGATTCATACAGCGCAAAAACAACTTGAGGAAGAATATGCTTTTATGGACGTTCGACCAAGAGATGTTATCTTTATTTCAACACGTAAACACCAAATGGATGAAGAAGATATCTTTGCGTCGTGGAACACGCAACTTGAGATGGAGAGCTCCAACTTCTGTGCGAGAAATAAATATCCAAACAGTTGTCGTTTTATGTGTTACGATATTACCAATCCTGAAAACAGCAGATATATGCGTGAACTGGTGGAATTATGGTTATCGGTATTAACAGTGGCACTTAATAAGATTCCGGCAAGTACTCTGCAGGCTTATCGATTATATCGATTGGGAATTGATATTTCATACCAAGATATGAGTTCGTTGATAAATGGACATTTAGATAAATTGGAAGCAGTATATCAGTTTATTCAAGAGCGTATGAGAATGAAGCCTGATTATAGCTTTGAACCGGAGGAAGAATTGGTAGAAGAACAACGTATTCCGGTTATATATGAAAGCAATGCAGGAAAAAACTTGCTGATTAAGACAAGTTCAGTTGGCTTGAGCAAGAATTGCCCAAGAGACGAAATGGAGTTTTGGATACGACAGGTCTTTGAAAAGCAGCGAAATGTAGAATGGTTTTTAAAGGAACCAAGACGGGCGATAGACAAAGCAGCTCAATATATGAAAGACAAGGCGAACAGCTTTTGTGGTGAAGAATATGAGTTGGACCGTTTCCAAGTGATGGATTTAGAACAGGAAATGGAACGCCTGGAGCAAGAAATGTTGGAATGCAATACGCAGGGAATTGTCGATGATAAAAAAATCAAAGCTGAACTTAAAGAAATTGATAAAAAAGTAAGAAAAGACATATCCGTACGTATGGATAAAGGAGTTGTACTTGGCACAGGGCTTATTGCGCTCATTGTGTATCTAATGGGATTTGTGCCGTATATGTACAATTCGGCAATGCAAGGAACCAGCGAGTTTTTGTCAGCACTCATGATGTCTTTCGGGGCATTGCTGATTGTGACAATAGGTGGTTTGATTGCACTTTTGGTATTGAGAAGCCGTATTGTGAAAAGTATGGAACGTTTTAATCGTGCAATAAAACGAATGATAGTTAAAGTAAACACTTTATCTGATAAATTCGGAGAGTATTTTTCAATTGTTTGCTCTTACATGAAAGCGCAGTCGGTGTACGCGGGAATTCGCTTGAAGAGTGACTCTATGTCGTCAGCAAGATTTACCCTGCGAGCACACAAACAGGCTCTGAAACTCTCGATTGCACAAAGTGAGGAATTTGCAGCATCCTATGGAATTAAGAGGGAAGCAGAAGCAATCCGAAATGTAACATCATTTTTTGATGAAACAAAATTGCCAAAGGATAACAGACTATATTATTTTGAGGCAAATACCAGTGTTGCAGATGGAATTCCATTAAATGGAACGGGAGATTATGTAACTGCACCATACAAGTTCATAGCAAAACTCAAAATTGAGAGAGAAGATATATTTGATGACATGAAAGGAGGAAGCCGATAGTGATAGAAGTACTTAAATGGATTATCTGGGCTGTTCCTTTCGTGCTCTTATGCTTTGCTGTGAAAAAGACCAATTTAAACAAAGCAGAGAGAGGAAAACAGTTTATAATACCAATAGTCGCAGTGATTTATTGTATTGTAGCAATTTATTTCCTTGAAAAAATCAATGCGTTATTAACATCAGGAATTCAATTTCTTGCGAAATTTATTCCTATGCTGCGCGACTTCAATATCAGTAAATATATGATTTATATTTCTAATATTGCAATTTTGTTTGTCTTTATGCTCATAAAAAATGTCCTATTACCAATTGTAAAAGGGATTTGGGGCAAATCACATTGGCTGATGGAACATACGGCAGGGATTTGCTATGAGTATGAGGAAGATATTGACAAATGGATGTTGAAGAAGAGATATGGGCAGGTAAAAGTCTATTATGTAGGTATTTACTCTGCAGCTTTGATTGCATCTACAGCTGTTATGGTGCTTTCAAAAATATATCCGGATGCAGCGTTTTTTAAAGCCACATTTTATCCTGCTATTGGTATTATTATACTAGGTGAAGTGGTGAATTTCCTTTCCGGATTAACAAAGGCTGAATTCATTGAAGATATTTTGGGTGAAGATGAAGAGTCTTATCGAGTTGCAAACTATGGTTTGTTAAGAGATATTTTGCGAGGACTTTTCGGAAATCGTGTGTTATATGACGCTACGATGGATGATGGTCTGGATGGAGACACAAACTATGAAACATTGGAAGAGATGTGCGACAGCGACAATCAGACAGTAGCAAATCTCGGTCAATATTTTAAAACCTTGAAAGAAAGCGGAGAAGAAATTGATGCCAATTATGCAAAAAGTGCATTACATTTAGTACAGGGACAAAGTACGCTGTTCTTAAATCCGTTTTATAAGGATTTAACGAATTATGTTATCTTCCCTATGATAAGACAACTAATGAGATATCGTAAATGTCTTGTTGTAACAGGTAGAGATTCATCCACGGATGATGTGAAAGAATGGTTAAAACAGGGTGTATTTGATTTTGTACATACAGACAGCTTGTGGAAGGTGGAAATCTTAAGCAAGTATATCACGGAAGCAGATATTGGAATTATCAAGTTCAGTGACCTATATAATCTGGAAATACAAAAAAATAATGAAGACTTTTTGAAAAAAGTGGGATTTGTCTTTATTGTGGAACCGTCCAGATTATTGGCAACGGGTCAGATGGGATTAAGCTTACTCGTCAACTATTTTGACAATAGTCGCGAAGAAGTTGTATATGCTGCCTGTGACAGAAACTGTGATGGTTTGGTGGATGCCCTATCGCATACATTGAAGACCAATATTACGGAAGTTGCTGCCACATCAAAAGGCGGAACTATGACCTCAGTGATGTGTTGGGAAGCAGATGGTCCATACATGCACCATAAAATTTACTCCAACATTTCGAGATATCTGGGTATAGGTACCGAAATTAATTCCGTTGCAATGAAGTATCAGATTCCGGATACAAGCTGGATTAGTAGCGATAAGTTCCCGGTTCTCGATATGAAATGGATTGCCGGGCAGTATTACAAAAAGATTTGTGATTATACAAATCTTCCAATTAGTCAGGAAGCTTTTAACAAAGCATTCCATGTGGATTCCAATCTTTGGAATACCTCAAAAAAGCAAAATTCGTTCCTGGTAGTTGAGGATGAGTTCCAAAACTTATTCGAACTTGTGAGAGTATTTTCAACAAGAGCAGAGCAGCAAGGATTTGTCAATGTGATCAGTGAGAATTATCTCTTGCGTGATTACATGCTCGACAACGTACTGACATTTGTTTCTGACCCGAAGGCAATACCTACCATCGTGGCAGACTATGCACGTACGGAACGTAATACCGTATTGAAATTAATCATGCGCATGACTGAAAATCAGGTAAGTGAAGAAGAAATTGTGAATGCGCTCATGATTAGTGGTATTAAATTCGAAGATGCTTTCGAAACATTAAAAGAATTAATACGCAAACATTGTACTGTCAATGAAATCAATATTCGCGTATATTTCCGTGAGCAACTCATGGAAGATGCATTACGTACAGAAGTGAAGAAGTATTATGCAATTGAAGGTGAAACAGAAATTGCTGAATATGCGAAGAATCTGAGAAATGCATATTATATCGCGGAAGATGAAAAAGGTGAAACCTACCATATCGGTGCAAAACTTTATGGACACGTGTTCCAGGCAATGATTCCGGGGCAATTTTTGACATTTGCAGGTAAATATTACGAAGTGCAGTCCATCACTCCACAAAACGGTGTGGTTGTACGAAGAGCAGCCGATCATATTACAGACAGAAAGTATTATCGACAATTGCGTCATATTCAGCTGTCTGATTGGAAAGACGATGTGAACGTTGGTGCACAAAGAAATGTTGCCAATATTCAAATTGACAAAGGATATTGCCAGATTCATGTGGATACAGAAGGTTACCTTGAAATGGCATCTTATGAAGATTTCAAGACTGCGAAACGCGTTACAGTAAGTGGTATTCCGGGACGGTCTTATAGAAACAAACTTGTTTTGAAAATTAAGCTCCCTGAATCAACTGAAAAAGTGCGGTACACCATTTGTATGCTTTTGAACGAAATATTCAAAACTACATACCCGGATGCTTATCCATATATTTGTGCCGTAACAAAAGTAGTAAATGAGGATACCGTTTCAGAGAGATTGAAAGATATCATGTATACTTTGGATACAGAAATGGATTCTGAGTGCATCTATATTGTGGAAGACAGTGAAATTGATTTGGGTCTCATTGATTCTGTAGACAGAAACTTGAAACGTTATTTTGAAATCCTCACAGAAGTTTTGATGTGGCATGACTTGAAGATGAATGAAAAGCCAAAAGAAGAACCAACCGAGGAGTATGTTCCTGAGTTTGACCCAGAACCGGAAGATACAAAGAAAAAAGGATTTTTCGGCAAGGCGTGGGATAAGGTAAAAGGCTTCTTTGGCAAACTATTCAAGCGCAAACCAAAGAAAACAGACGAGACAGAAGAAACCGAAGAAACACCGGAAGGAATTGCAGAGGGTGAAACACCGGAAACACCAGAAGATGCAGAAACAGCAACGCAGGAAGGTGAACAACCGGTAGTTCCGGAAGGCGAAGAAGCTACTGTAGCGGAAGGCGAAGAAGCAACCGTACCGGAAGGTGAAGAAGCAACCGCACCGGAAGGTGAAGAAGCTACAGCACCGGAAGAAACTGTAGAAGAGACGCCAAAGAAGAAAGGGTTCTTCGGAAGAATCGCGGCGTTCTTTGGTCGATTGTTTAAAAGGAAACCAAAGGAAGAAGCTCCGACAGAAGAAATTCCAACAGAGGAAGTTCCGGAAGAGGAAACTCCAGTAGAAGAAGTTCCTGTAGAAGAGCCTCCTGTAGAAGAGCCTCCAGTAGAAGAGACTCCAATAGAGGAAGTTACAGAGGAGGAAACTTCAGCAGAAGCAGACACACAAGTACAAGCAGATGTGTTACGTGATGAGTTAGATGAACAATTGGACATCGAAGGAGAAGACGAAGAACTTGTTGAACCGGAAGATGCGGATATTCGGATGACAAATTATCAGGAAAATTGCTTCTTGAAGTTTGGTTATGATGAATTTGACGAATGTTTGGATTTTGGTGGTGTTGTGGAATATCTGGTACAATACGGATACGATAAGAACCCATTAAGTCAAGTGCGCAGTGGAGCTGAACTTGCGGAAGAATACGAAAAGACTTACGATCCAAGCAAAAACGGAGCACATTTCTGTGATTTCTGTGGTGTAGAATTGTTAGGTGGAGAATATGAAGTGTTGAAAGACGGACGTGAGCGTTGTAATCGTTGTTCGATGTCAGCTTTGCGTACCGGTGAAGAATTCAAAGAAATATTCAAGACCGTGATGCGTAACATGGAAATCTTCTATGGAATTAAAATTAACGTTGCAATTAAAGTTCGTATGACTGATGCGAAAAAGATTGCAAAACATTTTGGTGAGACATTTGTGGCAACCCCTGGTTTCGATGGCCGAACATTGGGATTTGCACAAAAAGACTCAACAGGATACAGTATTTATGTGGAAAATGGTTCGCCAAAGCTTGCAGCTATGGCAACAATTGCACATGAACTTACACATATCTGGCAATACCTGAATTGGAATGACAAGGAAATTGTCAAAAAATATGGTAAGCATAACAGATTGGAAGTTTATGAAGGTATGGCAAAATGGGCTGAAATCCAATACCTGTTGTATTTGAATGAAGTTGCATACGCGAAACGTCAGGAAATTACAACCCGTATGAGAGATGATGCATATGGAAAAGGATTTATCAAATATGCAGAAAAATATCCATTATCCTATACACAGGAAAAGAGCAAGACTCCATTTGAGCAGATTCCACCATTATAATAAACATAGTTTTACCGTCCCTTTGTAAAAGTGGGCGGTAAAACTGTAAAAGGAGAATGAAAATGAATTGGTTGCTTAGCTTTATTGTGGCAATAATACTGCTGGTATTAACCGTAATTACATCATATATTTTGTTTAAAATTAAATATCGTAAAGAACGGATATTTAATTCGCTCAATGTCCTAGTATGCGGTGTTTTTTTATCTGCATTTGTTATTTATCTTCCGTCGTGTAATGAAATAGTTGGAGGAGATACATTTTCAGGTGCAAAAACAGTATTGCTTTCCATATTTAATGCTTTGCAATTGTTTATATTAGAAGGTAATTTTGACTTAGTGAAAGAGAGCACGGAGCATTTAGATCTTTGGTTGAAAGCAGCGTATACCATGTATGTGTCAGTCTTAATTGTACTTGCACCGGTCCTTTCATTCGGAGTTGTTCTTTCCTTTTTTAGAAATGTGTTTGCATATATTGAATATTGGAAACATTTTTGGGCAGAGATCTTCGTGTTTTCCGAATTAAATGAAAAATCGTTGGCTCTTGCTACAAACTTGAAGGAAAATAATAAGAAGAGAGTCATTATCTTTACAGATGTCTATGAAAAGAACGAAGAGAGTGTTCATGAATTGATAGAAACAGCACGCGAATTAGGCGTTATTATGTTCAAAAAAGACATTACAGATATCGGCTTCGGTTTCCACTGCAAGAGGAAGGCCATTCAGTTTTTTGCTATCGGTGAGAACCAAGTGGAAAATATGAAACAATCTCTTCAATTGATAGAGAAGTATAAAGAACGTGATAATATATCACTTTATGTTTTTGCAACAAAAAAGGAGAATGAATTGCTCCTTAGCACTGTTGACAAAGGGAAAATTAAAGTGCGAAGAATTAATGAAGTCCGTTCATTGGTTAGTCGCCATTTATATGAAGAAGGAATCAAAATTTTTGAAAGTGCAATAGCCTTGAACGACAAAGAAAAGCAGATTTCCGCAGTTGTCTTAGGCATGGGAGAACGTGGAATCGAAATGGCAAAGGCACTTCCGTGGTTCTGTCAGATGGATGGATATCGGGCATACATCCATTTGTTTGATAAAGAAAAAGATGTGAAATCACGCTTTTGCGTGCAATGTCCGGAACTTATGGACGAAAACCATAATAAAAAGTTTGATACGAAAGGTGAAGCGCGATACAGCATTGATGTGTATGATGATATTGATGTGGACACAATGGAATTTCGTGAAATTTTGAAGAAAATTCCAAGGGTCACCTATGTATTTGTTGCGCTTGGTGATGATGAAATCAATATCCGAGTGGCAGTGGAGCTGCGCTCGTGGTTTGAACGAGAGGGAATGCACCCTCAGATAGATGCATTGATTCGAGACAGTGAGAAAAAGAAAGCGTTGACTGGTATAACAAATCATTCGAAACAAGCGTATAATATCAATTTTGTTGGCGATATAAAGGCCTCCTATTCTGAAAAAGTAATCTTGGATTCAGATGTAGAAGAAGTAGCATTGAAGCGCCATATGAAATGGGGAAAAGAAGAAGATTTTTGGAAATACGAATATAATTATCGTTCTTCCGTTGCATCAGCTATTCATCATAAGATGAAAGTGTTATGTGGAATCCCGGGAGCAGATCAAAAACCGGAGGAACGAGATGAGAAAGATAGACTAGCTCTTAGAATCTTGGAGCACCGCCGATGGAATGCATATATGCGGACAGAGGGATATTCCTATGGTGAAGAGAGAAATAATTTAGCGAAAACACATCATTGTCTTGTGGAGTATGAAGAACTTTCAGAAGAAGAACAAGTAAAAGATGATGATTGATGAGAGGGAAACAATATGAAACAAAGGATGAGAGAATGGCTTAGTGTTCAGGTGGCAAAGAAACCAAGAAGGATGGTATTGGGAGCAATTTTGCTCTTTAACCTTCTTTTTGTATTCTTTTCATCTGTTGTTATCAGCAGTTTTTCTGTGACAGGAACAGAAAACATGAGCTTTTTCGAAGCGGCATTTTGTACATTAACTATGATTTTGGATCCTGGATGTATCCAGTTTGTCGTTGCGGACATCGGCACTAGCGGGGTTGTGATTTCCGTGCTGTGTTTAATTGTTGTAATCGTTGGTATGATTTCATTTACCGGTGCTGTTATCGGGTATACAACACATACCATTTCTGTGTTTATTGAACGTTCGAATACAGGTATCCGAAAGCTTAATATTTCTGGACATGTGGTGATTTTAAACTGGAACACCAGAGCCTCGGAGATTGTGAATGATTTGCTGTACTGTGATACACCACAAAAGGTGGTTGTACTTGTTGGAAGCAGAAAGAACGAAATTGAAAAAGAGATTACAGAACGACTTGCCGATACAGTGGTTCGTGAAAACGAAGCAGTCAGAGAAAGATGCTATGGAATGGGCTATTGGCAGAGAAAGGCATATCAGAACAAACATCGATTTGTCAATAATGTAACAGTCATTATCAGAGAAGGAGACGTGTTCTCTTCCAGACAGTTAAAGGACTTATGCCTGGAAAAAGCAAAGACAGTAATTATTTTGGGAAATGATATCAATAATACAGTTTGTCAATTAGAGCAAAGAGAGCGCTTAGAACGTGACAGCAGAGGAAATTCCCAGACAATTAAGACTTTGATGCAGGTTGCCGACATTACAGCGGCGGAATATTCTGACGATGACCAGAAAATCATCGTTGAAATTACAGACGACTGGACACTGGAAGTTGTAGAAAGGATTATCAAGTATAAAGAGGTGCAGGGGAAATGCAACATTGTTCCGCTTCGTGTCAATCAGGTATTGGGACAGATTCTTTCACAATTTTCATTGATGCCGGAGTTAAACCTGGCATATCGTGAGCTGTTTTCAAACAAGGGAGCAACATTTTATGTACATGAGATTAATAAGGAAGTAGATGAAGATGTATTCATCAAACAGTATCTAAGTAATCATAAACATGCTATTCCGCTTACAGTTATGCGCGATGGAGATAAACTAAATACCTATTTTTCGGCAAAAAATGAAAAACATATACAGAAAAACAGCACGATTGCTCCATCAGATTACAGCGTGAAACTAAATTCAAATTATTGGATTGAACGAAAGAATGTTATCATTCTAGGCCACAACAGCAATTGCGTGGATCTGATGAAGGGGTTTGAAGCATTTCGAAGTGAATGGCATTACAAGGATAACCATGACGAGATTGTCCGTATTGTTGTCATTGATGATGAAAAGAATTTGCAGAAGATGAATTATTATCAAGATTATCCGTTTGTAATCAAAAAAGTGGCAGCGGCAATTTATGATAGGGATTTGATTTGCTCTACTATCGAAGAATTTATTGACGAACATGAAGAGGATACCAGTATCTTGATCTTGTCAGATGACTCTGCATTGAATGAAGATATTGATGCAAATGCATTGGCTAACTTGGTATATGTACAGGATATTATCCGTGAGAAAAAGTTGGGAAATCCAGACTTTGATGAAAGTAGTATCGACGTCATTGTGGAAATCGTAGATCCGAAACATCATGACATTATTAGTAGTTACAGTGTACATAATGTAGTAATCAGTAACAGATATATTAGTAAAATGATTACTCAAATCGGTGAGAAGGAAGAGTTGTATAATTTTTACAACGACATTCTTACTTATGATATCTTGGAAGAGAGTGACGAAGATACTGAGGATGAGACTGTTTACGACAGTAAAGAAATCTATATTAAAAAGGTGAGTCGCCTCTTTGAGGAAGTTCCGGGTCCATGCACGGCGGAGGAGTTTATCCGTGCTTTGTATTATGCTTCAATTGACCCGAATTTACCAAAACACAAACAAAACCCAACGATTGCGCTGGGATATATTAAGCAAGGAAAGGAAATGGTACTGTTTAATGGCAATCAATCCTCGATAAAGGTCGAATTGACAGAGAAGGATAAACTGATTGTGTTCAGTAATCATTAATAGTGGAAAGTAAAATGCAAGAAAATCAATTAGTATTATTAACGATTGCGTTGTTGCCGGCACTTATTTTATGTGTATATATTTTTAAGAAAGACAGAGTGGAGAGAGAACCATTGGGCTTACTGATTACTCTGCTTATCAGTGGAGTTGTCATCTGCTATCCGGCCGGTGAGATTGAGAGAATCTTAGGTGATGTTATTTGGGATAACGCAGCGGAGGTTGTCATGCACGAAGGTGAGTGGTATTTTGCCTCTGAAGAGGCATACCACAGCTATGTATTTTGGAGCGCCTTTGTAGGTATCGCTTTAGTAGAGGAAGGATTAAAGTGGCTTGCGATGTGGATTCTTACAAGCAAAAATAAGAATTTCAACTGTCTGTTTGATGGCATCGTGTATGCAGTTTTTGTTTCACTTGGCTTTGCCGCATTTGAAAACATTCTTTATTGTTTTAATTACGGATGGGATACAGCATGGCTGAGATTTGTGACGGCAGTACCGGCACATACATTCTTTGCGATATTCATGGGTTATTATTACAGTAGCTGGCATTTGCACGATCTTGCACTAAAACAGGAGGAAAGGCTGGTTGCGGCGGCTGTCATTCCGGCGCCACGGAAATGGATTTCAGGAACAAAATTCTTGGTGTTAAGTATTGTAGTGCCAACCTTAGTTCATGGATTCTATGATTTCTGTTGTATGAGAGGGGATGAGACGGGAATCATTATGTTCTATATTTTCCTGGCATTTTTGTATATTTATTGTTTCAGAAAGGTCAATCAACTGTCGAAGGCAGATGCGGCAGATACGTATTTAGCAAGCAATATTGTGTTGACAAAATATCCGCATCTTAGGAGCGATTCGGAATAAGGAGAGAGAAAAGAATGGACAAAAAGCAAGTATTTATCAGCTATAAATCAGAAGAATTTGATGAAGCAAATTGGGTGAGAACAGTCTTAGAAACCAACGGCATCAGCTGTTGGATGGCACCGATGTGCATTACCGGCGGTTCCAGCTATGCGACGGAAATCCCACAGGCAATTCGCAACTGTACAGTGTTTGTTTTGATTTTGTCAGAACAATCCCAATCATCCAAATGGGTGTCCCGCGAGGTAGACCGTGCGATTAATGAAAATAAGATTATTATGCCTTTTATGTTGGAAAATTGTCAGCTGAAGGATGATTTTAATTTTTATCTTACAAATGTGCAGCGCTATGCAGCATATGAAAGCAAGATGTCTGCTGTGGAAAAGATGGTAAAAGAAATTAAAGCAATCTTGGGTATTCGTGAGGAAGTAAAGGAAGAACCGATGGCAGAGTCGGTGGCAGAGGCAAAGGCAGAGGCGCCGAAACAGGAAGTGCCAAAACCGGAGGAACCGAAACAAGAGGAACCGAAACAAGAGGAATCGAAACAAGAGAAATCGAAACAAGAGGAACCGAAGCAAGAAGCTCCGAAAGAGGAAGCTCCAAAGAAAGAGAAGGGTAAGAATAAAAAAACACTGCCGATGGCAAAGAATAAAAAGAGAAAAGGGCCGCTTCCGATTGCAGCAATTGTCTCAGCTATTATTTTAGCTCTGATTATCGCATTTTCTTTCATGAACCGAACAGAGATGTTGACAATTGGTGGAGTAGACTGGGAGAAGGATGCATTCTCTGTTCATTTAGGGCAGGCAACCATCACCATGGAAGATATGGAAAAGCTGCAGTCTATGGAGGAACTTGGAATACTTAGATTTACCGGCTGTAGCATTGCGCCTGAGTTAATGAAAGAAATTTCCAAGTTAAATCTTTTGACCTTGGAAATGTCCGACTGTCAACTCACAAATGAGCACATTGCCAATATTGATTTTTCAAAGTTGCAGGAGTTGTCAGAATTAATATTGGAAGAGAATGATGAAATTACGGAATTAAGTGGCGTGGAAAACATAGCGGCAAATTTGACTATGCTCAATGTAGCAGGCTGTTCTATCACTTCTTTGGATGCGCTGGCAGGAAGTACTGAGATTACAAAGTTGGATGCTTGTAGAAATGCATTGACCAGTTTGAAAGGAATTGAAAACAACTTGCATATGTCAGTCTTATGTGTGTGGGGCAATCAACTAACAACAACAGAAGGTATGGAAAATATGACTGTGTTGTCAGAAGTGAATTTGCGAAAGAATCAAATTACAGATATGAGTGTTTTGAGTAAATCTGCAGGCTCCTTACGCGAGCTGTATGTGGACTATAATGATATTCGCAGTTTGGAATTCCTCAGTGGCTGTACAGGACTGGAGAATTTGGATGCGGATAACTGCGGAGTGTATTCAGTTCAGCCGTTGGCAGAACTGAGTAGGTTAAAATATCTGTCAGTTGCTAATAATTCATTGTCCTCATTGGCTGGATTGGAAGGAAAGGAACAACTCGTTTATTTAAATGCATCCAACAACAGCATTATTTCAACCGAACCGTTGAAAAATATCAAATTTGTTGATGAATATGGATATCAAGGGACTCTTAATCTAAGCAATAATGGCCTGCTTGGTATTCACCTGTCCGAGGAGACAGATTTGGCAGTCCTGGCTGTATATGGAAATGTGATTGCAAGTTTTGATGTTGAAAATGTGGGAACAGTACATGATTTATACGTAGAGTATAATGAAGGCATTGATTTTGGTAAATTGGCAGAGTCCGATATAGATTACTATAAAATTGTCAATTGTCCTCTTGATAAACAAGTGCAATTAAAGCAATTGTTAGGTGAGTATAAGGTGGAATTTATTGCGGATTTAGACGCAGATGCAAATTTATCTGTAGGTGCACCAGACGCAATGCAGGATGAATAGGGGATAGTATGATAACAAGATATGAATTATGGCTCGATGAAAGCGGAAAATTTAAGGAAGAAGCGGCGCTTAAGAAAAAGCATTTAAAACCATCTTTTGTTGGAGGAATTTTACTCAACAAAAAGATGGTGCCACATCTTCCGTTTCATGAGTTGATTGATGAAGATAGAACTCATGCCGTGGAATTGTCCGCAGAAGACAAAAGAGAGTATATATTACCGGTATTGGAACAATTGAAAAATGATTACGGCGCAAAGCAGGTGTTCTTCGAGAATGCAGAGTTTGAAGAAGGAGACTCCAATCGTCAGCTTTATCTGCGCATTATGGCGGAAGGCCTATTGCAGTTGATACAGACCTTGAATGCACAGAACGAGAGTGTCATTTTGGATGTCATCATCGCACAAAGACAGGATGTAGACAGCCCGGAATCGGAAAGACGAATTCGGGATGATGAATATATCCGGGCATTGCAGTTCTGTATTAATCAGAAGAAAAAAGAACACAAGCTTTGTATTGATGAAAACAGTCAACTGCATTTTGAAATCTATCCGGCATACAGAGAACCGCGATTGCAATTAGCGGACTTTGCGTGCAATACCCGTATGGGAAGAGACAGCAAAAACTTAGAAGCAGTAAAAGAACGAGTTATGCTTCTCTATGAAGATGCCTATATTTTTAAACTTTCAGAAGTAGGTTCCGAGAACTTTATTAAGCAGAGCCTAGCTGAAGGGCGCTTGGCCGATGCGGTTATGGAGCTTTATGGCACAAAGGATGTTACCAATCACAAAGAGCAGTTAGCGCTGATGCTGGAACGTGTAAAACACATGAATTACCGTTTGTTCAAGTCCCAGATGAAGGAGTTGATTGCAGAAATAAAATCCTATACCATTTTGCAGGATGACTTTAAAGTAGGTGAAAGATTTCTGAAGCGGGTTCGAAAAGGCTTTTTGGCTTTTATGGAAGAAAAGGGATATCCTTGCATGGAAGTGAAAAATTACTTAAACCTGCGGCTGGTTGACATGTATCTGAGCGAAGGAAACATTGTCGATGCACGGGAAGAGTTGGAAGCATGCAAAGGAATGCAACAGAAACTGGGAAATGCACTGGAAGAAGTTTTTAGCTATTACAAATTAGAGAAAAAGGAAGCCCTCTTGTTGATTGATGAGTTTGCCTATCAGGAGGCATGTGACTTATTGCAAGGAATTTGTCATAGCTTTGAACACTTGATGGATGCGGTTCGCATGGATGATCATTTGAAACAGAGATTTCCAAATTTACGTTCTGAGCACTATGGAAAGACCTTGTGTATGTTAATTTATGCCATGATGTTCTTACAGAGAGAACAGCCGGAGCTGTATCCAAAAATGTGTGAGCTTTGTGACCGTGCATTTGCACAGTATCCGCCTTATGAGGCAGAACTGGAACGCTTGCGTAAATATCGCAGCCGAATAGAATTAGAGCAGGGTAATTATGAAGAGGCTCTTAACTGGCTGTTGAAAGCACAAAGGTGGACAAGCTTTGAAAAGACGCAGTCCAATCTGGTTCGGTTTTTACAACGCATCTGTCTGGTTGAAAGTGAAACCAACTGCCAGTATTACATGATGTATTATGTGCTGATTATGGCAGAAGCGAAAGCTGCAGGCTGTGCATTCGCAGATGTGATGTGGAAGGCACTTACTGCTCAAGAAGAACTGATGCATCTTTGTGGAATAAGAAAAGAGGCAGAACGTGCTGAGAAATCTTGTCTGGTTGATATGGCAGATGTGCAGCAGGATAATTCCAAAATCAAGTTTCATCCATTGGAAGTCGTGCAATGGAAATATGCATCCTATCTGTGTCACAGTGAAAAATATACAGCCGCAGCCATCTATTATAAGAAGGCGGTAGAGACTTGCTTTGCAGACGAAAAATGCCACAAAATGTGGATTACCGGTCTTGGCATTATGGCAGAGAAGATATGCTGTATGATAAAGGGAAAAGACAGAGGCATAGAGAAAGAGTTTGCACGCTTAAAAGAAAGAATCCATGCACTGGATGATGTGGAATTGATGCCAAGAACGAGAGCGTTTGTAGAAGGCTTGAGGCAGGAAGCAGAACTGGCTGAGGCAGCAGAAGATAGACAGACAAAACTCCGACATTTGTGGAACGCAGCAAGGAAGATAAGCTATTGACGCTTCTTGGATAAAACGCTTGACATCATAAATGAATGTGGTAAAATGAAATGGTATTTTGAATAGTAAAAGCAATGATCGTGTATAGTAGTGCACTATTTTCCAACAGAGAGAGGGAATCGTCGGCTGTAAGTTCCCTTTGGTTCAGATAGGAAACGAATTTCCCACGGGAGCTGTATCTTTGAACAAATAGTAGGAGATAACGAATGCTGCACGTTACGCAGTCTTAAGTGCTCGTATATCGAGAATTAGGGTGGTACCGCGATTCAACCTCGTCCCTTTGTAGGGATGAGGTTTTTTTATGTAATAGGAAAATCCTAGTTCTTTAATAACAAATAAGAAGGAGAAACAATATGAGTATGGAAACAATCAAAACGCAGTGTCAAGAGGAGATTCTTCTTGTGCAGGATGCGAAACAACTTGCAGATTTCTGGACCAAGTATCTTAGCAAAAGTGGTGAAGTTCAGAAGCTGATGGGTGGAATTAAGAACGTTCCAAATGAAGAAAAGAAAGCATATGGACAAGCTGTAAATGAAGTGAAAAACTGGGTACAAGGCTTGTATGATGAGAAAAAGGTTGAGATTGAAAAGAAAGCCATGATGGCTCGATACGATGAAGAAGTAGTCGATGTTACTCTTCCGGTAAAGGAGACGAAAGCAGGAAATTTACATCCGCTTACATGCATCAAAAATGAAATTATCGATGTGTTTGTAGGTATGGGATTTGATGTGTTTGAAGGGCCGGAGATAGAAGACGACGACCATAACTTTACAAGATTAAACGTATTGAAAGATCATCCGTCAAGAGACATGCAGGATACCTTCTGGCTAACAGAGGATTTGCTCCTTCGTACACATACATCACCGGGACAAATTCGTGTGATGGATGCACAGAAGCCACCGATAAAGGTTCTTGTTCCGGGTAAAGTATTCCGTTCTGACAGTGATGCAACACATTCGCCGATGTTCAGTCAGATGGAAGGTTTGGTAGTAGATAAGCATATTACACTTTGTGACTTGCAGGGAATGTTAGACCAGTTCGTGAAAGCACTGTTTTCAGATGCTGCTAAGACAAGATTGCGTCCGTCTTACTTCCCATTTACAGAACCGTCCGTGGAAGTAGATGTAAGCTGCTTCAAATGCGGAGGAGCAGGATGTTCTCTTTGCAAAGGAACCGGATGGATTGAAGTTTTAGGTGGCGGTGTTGTAAATAATAAAGTATTGGAAAACTGTGGCATTGATTCCTCCAAGTATTCCGGTCTTGCATTTGGTATTGGTATCGAACGTATTGCCATGCTCAAATACGGCATCAACCATATGGGCAAATTATTTGAAAATGACATCGAATTCTTGAAACAGTTTAAGGCATAAATCGGAGGGTAATATGAAAGTTTTATATAGTTGGTTAAAAGAATACGTTGATATCGACATTGAGCCAAAAGAGTTGGAGACCAAACTGTTTTCAGCCGGCTTTGAAGTGGATGGTATCGAGTACTTAGGTGAAAATTTAGAAAATGTTGTAGTTGGTCAGATTACATCTATGGAGCATTACGAAGGCACGCACCTGCAAATCTGTCATGTGGATTGTGGGGAAAAAGGAAATGACCATTTGATTTTGACAGGGGCTACTAATGTCTTTGTAGGCGCAAAAGTACCTGCAGCTTTGGTAGGCGCAAAACTGCCATGCGGTCTTGAAATTACGCCGAGAAAGATGGTAGATATGATTTCTTACGGTATGCTTTGCTCCGGTGAGGAACTTTGCTTAGACAAAGATTGGTATCCGGGAGCAGATGTGAATGGAATCATGATTCTGGCAGAAGATGCACCTCTTGGTATGGAAATGCGAGATTATCTGGAGTTAGATGATTATCTGTTTGATATCTGTATCACGGCAAATCGTCCGGATTGTCAGTCTGTTATCGGTATTGCAAGAGAAGTGGCAGCATTTTTGAAGAAACCGTTTAAAGAACCGGATTACAGTTATACACCGGACGGTACAAAGAATGACAATATCAGCATCGAAGTTCTAGATAAAGAAACCTGTCCAAGATATTTGGGACACTATATTTACGATGTAAAATATATGGAATCACCACTCTGGATGAAGAGAAGATTGATTGCGGTAGGACACAATGCAATTAATGCGATGGTGGATATCACAAACTATGTTTTGGTAGAGATAGGACAACCGATGCACGCCTTTGATTTGGATACCTTGGAAGGTTCGTCTATAGTCGTGCGAAGAGCAGAGGACGGCGAAACCCTTGTGACCTTGGATGAAAAGGAACGTGTGCTTAATCACAATAATCTTTTAATCTGTGATAAAGTAAAAGCAGTTGGTCTTGCCGGTGTAATGGGCGGATTAAACAGCGAAATTACAGAGCAGACGAAGGAAGTTGTATTTGAGTCTGCAAAATTCCTAAAAGACAGTGTTCGAAAAACATCAAGAGGTCTCGGACTCCACTCAGATGCGGCTGCAAGATTCGAAAAAGGTATCGACGAATACACCGTGGAATGTGGTATGGCAAGAGCATTGAACCTCGCACAGACCTTGGGCGTGGCAAAAATCAGTTCCACTCACTTTGATGTATCCGGCGGCGCATCTACAGAAAAGAGAGTTATTAAAGTAACTGCTGAACAGGTAAACAATGTTCTTGGCATTGATGTTCCAGAAGAGGAAATGGTAAATATTCTTACAGCACTTCAATTTGAAGTGGAGTTAAAGGATGGAGAAATGACACTTGCAATTCCACGATATCGTGATGATATTGAGGGGTATCAGGATATTGCCGAAGAAGTTATCCGGGAATATGGCTACGACAAAGTGATTCCTACCTTCCTTGATGATGCAAAGGTTACCAATGGTGGATTGAACAGATATCAGGCGAAGGAGCTTTCTGTAAAAGAATATCTATGTTCACAGGGATATTTTGAAATTCAGACCATTGCCATGACAGCAAAAACAGATTTTGACATGTTCTTAATACCGGAAGATGCAAAAGAAAGAAATGTTGTTGAATTATTAAATCCAATCACAGAAAATTTGAGCATTATGAGAACCATTATGGCACCTTCCATGGTAAAAGTGATGGAGAACAATATTAAAAACGGAAATGAAAGCATGCGTTTCTTTGAGATGGCAAATGTATATCTTCCAAAAGCATTGCCATTAGTTGAGCCACCTGTGGAAAAGAAAATCTTATGTATCGGTGCATGCGGGGCAGAAGAAGATTTCTTTGCAATGAAAGAAACATTGGAAAGTCTTGCAGCATACAATGATTTGAGCTTTTCTTATAAAAAGGGTGATGTTCCGTACTTACATCCGGGAAGAACGGCAGAGGTTTACTGCAAGGGAGAGAAAATTGGACATTTCGGACAGCTTCGTTATGAGATTGTAGACAATATGAACATTGCCGGCGGAAAGAAAGCAGATACGAAAATCTTTATTGCAGAAATCGACTACAGTGTATTAGCTGAGCTCTTCAAAACAGCAATCAAATATACACCGGAAACAGGATTTAAAGGCAATAGTCGAGATATTTCCGTATTAATTGATAAGAAGATTACATGTGGTGATACCATTGATGCGATTACTTCGTGCGACAAATTCATTCAAAAAGTAACACTGTTTGATATCTTTGAAAGTGAGAAATTAGGTGCAGATAAGAAGAGTATGGCATTTAAGATTCAGCTTGTATCACCAGAGTGTGATGTAACAGATGAAATGACAGATGTTGTGATTGAGAAGGTAATTGCAACATTGGAAGAAAAATTCGGTGCACAAATGAGGGCATAAAAAGGAGAAAGAAATGGGCAGATTTTTTAGTTATGATAATTCATTTATGACAGGTTTGGGAAAGATTTGTGATTGTATGATTTTGGGATTCTTTTGGACAATTTGTTCCATTCCTATTTTTACAATTGGTGCAGCTACTGCAGCACTTTATTATTCGGTTAACAAATCTATCCGTTATAATCGCGGTTACGCATGGAAAGAGTATTGGCACGGATTCAGAGCCAATTTTAAACAAGCAACCATTGTGTGGTTATTGAACCTTTTGGTTCTTTTGATTAGCTTATTTGACAGCTATATTTTAAGAAAAGCAGGGGACTTGATTCCGGGGTCAAGTGTTCTTGCAGTTGTTATGATCTCCTTTTTGATGGTTTTAGCAATGTGGATGCTTTATGCATACCCATATATGGCTAGATTTTCCATTGGAACAAAGAGATTGATTAAAAACGCAATGTTAATTGCAATTGCTAATTTTGGCTGGACAATTTTGTTGCTGCTGATTTTCGCGGCTGTTATAGTCGCTAGCATGTTTGTTCCGGTGCTATCCTTCTTTTCGATGACAATCTACATGGTAATTGCCAATCGCATTCTGGAAAGAGTTTTCCGCAAATATATGACAGAGGAAGACCGTGAGGCGGAAGAAGAGAGAAATAGAGTATTTTATAATTAAATAATGTAAAATAAAGGCGGATTGAAGGTGAAACTCCAATCCGTTTTTA
Source organism: Faecalimonas sp. (assembly GCA_045638905.1). Classification (GTDB taxonomy): domain Bacteria; phylum Bacillota; class Clostridia; order Lachnospirales; family Lachnospiraceae; genus Faecalimonas. The sequence continues at coordinate 90,690 of JAZUCE010000015.1, read as the reverse complement.
TTTATCAACACTATCAACAAAATAAAAAAGTTATCAACAAAACAAATATCTTATCGAGAAAAAATTATAGTATACTAGGACATATCCAATCATATTTGAGATATCTTTTTGCGCGATATCCGTTGCGCGCATCTAATTTCAAGGCATTTCTGCCAAAAAAATCAAATTTGATTAACAAAATACAAAATATTATGGTATACTGTAGATAGATACAGGCATAAGTAAAAATTTGTCGTTCATCAGTCTCAGGAGCCAGGAAAGTGAGGAAAGATGACAGATGAACGAAAAACACAGTGGCACCCCGCATTTTGTTCTGCAATAAAATTAGAATTAAGAGAAGATGCAGAATATCTTGAGTATACAAATGAGTATAATTTGAATACAAAACCGCTTCAAATGGATTTGCTGATTGTAAAGAAAGAAAAAGATGTAGTAATAAAAAACGAGATTGGAAGAATATTTTGCAAGCACAACATTATTGAGTACAAATCACCAGATGATTCGATGAATGAGAATACATATTTAAAGGTCGTGGCCTATGCATGTCTATACAAATCATATGAAGAACATATAGGGGAGATTAAACTTGAAGAAATAACAATTACATTGGTAAGAGAAGGACAACCCAAAAAATTATTTCACTGGTTCGAGAAAAACGGATATCAAATTAGTGAAGCATACCCAGGTATCTATTATATACAGAGAGACAATTGCTTTTTGACACAGGTATTAGTGTCGAGCAAGTTATCTGAAGAGAGTCAAAAATGGATAACCCTGTTAAGTCGTAAGTTGGAGAAAAAAGATGCAAAGAGAATCGTTTCGCAGATAGAAGAATTAACTTCGAAAAAGGAAAAGATGTATGGTGACTCTGTCATGCAGATTGCGGTAAAAGAAAACAGAAAAATGTTTGATATGGTAAAGGAGGAAGGAAAAATGTGTGAAGCTTTGAGAGAGTTGATGGAGCCTGAAATAACGGAGGCAAAACAAAGGGCCATGGAAGAGGGAATGGCACAAGGGATGGCACAAGGGATGGCACAAGGAATGGCACAAGGAATGGCACAGGGAATAAAAGAAACTGTGGTGAAATTTTTCGGTGCAGGCAATAGTGTTGCCGATATTTCAAAAATTTTGCAAATGCCATTAGAAGAGATAGAAGCAATGGTCAGATAAGCTGAAAGACGACGTCAGATTTGTTCTGGCGTCGTTTTTGGTATTGAAATTCTTGCAAAAAAAAGTTATACTATAGAGTAGTAATGTAAAAAGGAATGAAGTGTTTATGAAGGAAAATACAACACCAAAATACAGAAAACCGAGAATTGCTCATTGGCAACTGATTAATCTAGGCTTAGTGCTGTATGATATATTCGCTGTTAATGCAGCATTTTTTTTGGCAATGTGGCTTCGCTTCGATTGCTCGTTGTCGCAGATGTTTGAGGAATATTCCCATTATCTCTATGCGTATCTGAAGTTTGCACCGATATACACAGTTGTCAGTATCTTGGTATTCTGGAGATTACGTTTATATAAAAGTATCTGGCGGTTTGCAAGCTATACCGAATTAATCCGCGTGGCAATGGCCACCATGATTACCGGAGTTATCCAAGTAGTTGGTATAACCGTATTGTTTACAAGAATGCCGATTTCTTACTACGTGTTTGGAATTGTATTACAATTTTTTGCAGTGCTCGGCATACGATTCTCCTATCGCTTGATTTTAAAGCTGCGAAGTCTGCAGGAGAGAAGAACTCATGAAGCATCCGCAACCAATATTATGATTATCGGTGCAGGGAAGGCCGGACAGACCATACTGCGTGAATTGCATATGAGCAGGGAGCTCAGTGCAAATGTTTGTTGCATTATTGATGATAATCCGAATAAATGGGGGCGCTACATTGATGGTGTACCGGTTGTAGGGAATCGTGACGATATACTGGCAAGCGTAAAAAAATATCATATCGATCGTATTTTGTATGCTATCCCAAGTGCAAGCGCGGAGAATAAAAGGGAAATACTGAACATCTGTAAGGAAAGTGGATGTGAGCTGAAGACACTCCCGGGTATTTACCAAATGGTAACCGGTGAAGTGTCCATAAGTAAGATGCAGAATGTTACGGTGGAAGATTTACTTGGGCGTCCGCCAATCGAAGCCGACATGGAGCAGGTGTTCCGGTTTATTCACGGGAAAAAGGTACTTATTACCGGAGCAGGCGGAAGTATCGGCAGTGTGATTGCACAGCAGGTAGCAGAACATGAACCGGAGCAGTTAGTGCTGTTTGATGTATATGAGAACAATATCTATGAGCTTCAGCAAGAACTCAAAACCAACTATCCGGAATTGAATTTGGTGGTTTTGATTGGCTCTGTGCGTGACAGCAGAAGAATCTATCAGGTGTTTGAGACATATAAGCCGGATGTGGTTTACCATGCCGCAGCTCACAAGCATGTGCCATTAATGGAAACCAGTCCGAATGAAGCGATTAAGAATAATGCCATTGGTACATATAAAACAGCATATGCTGCAATGCGAAACGGATGCCGGAGATTTGTGCTTATTTCCACGGATAAGGCAGTGAATCCGACCAATATTATGGGGGCAAGTAAGCGCCTTTGTGAAATGATTATTCAAACCTTTGACTACATGGTAAAGGAAGGACGGGCTCATGAACTACCGGAAATCTTTGCCCATGCAGAGGACGATGATGATAAAATTGTGCTAAGCCCAGATGATATCATGTCGCAGACGGAGTTCGTGGCAGTTCGTTTTGGAAACGTACTTGGAAGCAACGGTTCCGTGATTCCGCTGTTTAAGAAACAGATAGAAAAAGGTGGTCCGGTTACAGTTACACACCCGGACATTATTCGTTATTTTATGACTATTCCGGAGGCTGTAAGACTGGTCCTTTTGGCAGGAACCTATGCGGACGGAGGGGAAATCTTTGTTCTGGATATGGGGTCACCGGTGAAGATTGATACACTTGCAAGAAACCTGATTAAACTATCAGGCTTTAAACCAGATGTGGATATTAAGATTGAGTATTCGGGACTTCGCCCGGGAGAAAAGCTGTATGAAGAGAAGCTGATGGCAGAGGAAGGACTTAAGAATACGCCGAACCGACTGATACATATAGGATGTCCGATTCCGTTTGATATGGAGAAATTCCTGATACAGCTGAATGATTTGATGGTGGCGTGTTATAAAAACAAAGATAATATCCGTGACTTGGTAGAAGCCATTGTGCCGACCTATCATCCTGCCGGAGAGCATGGAAGCGAGGATAAGGGAAAGGCTTACGAAGAACAGAGAAAACAAATGGAAGCGTAAAAAAGTCCTATTGGCACTTGTTTTACCAATATAATCCTTTTTTCGATACGATATAGGAAAAAGGGAGGATGAAGATATGAGCTATATCTACATTGATTTGGAACAGGTATTAAGAGAAAAGAAGGTCAGTAAGAATCGCCTATGCATCGAATGCTGTCTGCAAAGGACACAGCTAAATAATTACTGCAAAAATAAGGTTGGAAGAGTTGACCTGACAATTCTGGGACGAATGTGTACATATCTGGAATGTACACCGAATGATATTCTGAAATTAAAAGAGGATTAGGAAGATGCCATCGCGCTGAGAAGTGCGGTGGTGTTTTTGTTTGTGGTTGACATTTTTGATTGATGTTTTTTCTTGCACATTTCTCCGTCGAGCTCTTGTAAAAAAACATATTTAGAGGTATAATAAATTGGTTAAAGTGTGCATATAAACTGTGCATAATAATAAATGGAGCTCATGAAGTATGAAACAAGAAGGTCAGTATTTGTTGGAGATTATAAAGTACATATTGAATAGCAAACAGGGCAAAATGAAAGTTCCGGCAAAAGATATGGACTGGAATCGATTGATTCAACTGGCCAAGGAGCACAGCATACTTAATTTTGTCTATTATGGAGTGGATTGTATTCCGATAGAGCATAAGCCAGATAAGGATGTGTGCGACCTTCTGTACAAAGCTTTTGTGAATAGTGTCGTTCGTAATTACAACCAGATTGAAGGAGTAAAAGAGCTTTTTGAAGCATTTGAAAAAGAAAAGATTTATGCGCTGGCTGTAAAAGGGATATGTACCAAGGAACATTATCCACAGACGGACATGCGTACCATGGGAGATATTGATATCCTATATCAGCCACAACAAAATGGAAAAGTAAAGAAGATTATGAGGCAATTGGGGTATGATGGACATGTTGAAGGAAGACAGCATGACTGCTATTCCCGACGACCATATCTTGCTGTAGAAATGCACCGTGAGCTGGTAGAGGCTGATTCGGCATACACAGCTTATTATGAGAATATCTGGGAACGTGTAAAGCCAAAAGAAAACTGCCAGTATGTTCAGGAAATGACGCTGGAGGATGAATATATCTACACATTGATTCATCTGGCAAGACATTTCCAAAATGGAGGAATTGGTATTCGTTTTATAATGGATGTCTATGTCTATAATGGTTTAGAAGACATGGACTGGAAATACGTTGAGAGTGAACTAGAGCAACTTCAGCTAAGGGAGTTCTATGGAAATATATCGAAGCTAGCAGAAGAGTGGTTTGGGAAGGAAACATCAGCAGAAGAAGATAGACCGCTTCTAGACAAATTGGCTACATATGTTATAGCAAATGGTACATTTGGAACACAGAGGAATGCGGCTGCAGTTTCCATTGCAAAACAAGGCAAAACTCAGTTTTTAATGAAAGCAGTCTTTCCTAATTATGCCAACATGAAATCTATGTTTCCGTGGTTAGGAAAATGTCCAATTTTATTGCCATATGCATGGGTGCTACGTGGAGTGAGAAGTGTAAAAACACGACGTGGAAACATCAAATCAGAGATTCAAAAGTATAAGAATGGTGATGAAGAATATGGAAAGGAATTACAAAAATTCTTTGAAATAAGTGGACTATAAAATAACGGGAGCAGGAAAAATTATGAAAAATAGAATTTATCTTTCTACACCAACAATGCATGGTGAAGAACAAAAATATATTCAAGAAGCATTTGATACTAATTGGGTGGCACCGCTTGGACCAAATGTAAATGCATTTGAAAAAGAGATGGCGGAATATGTAGGGATTGGACATGCTACTGCATTAAGTGCAGGAACAGCGGCATTGCACCTGGCAATGAAATTGGCAGGTGTGAAAGCGGGAGACAGAGTGTTTGTATCTTCGCTTACTTTCTCAGCTACCTGTAATCCGATTACATATGAAAATGCAATTCCGGTATTTATTGATTCTGAAAGAGATACTTGGAACATGTCACCAGACGCATTGAGAAAAGCGTTTGAAAAATATCCGGACACAAAGGTGGTCGTGGTAGTGCATCTCTATGGTACACCATGTAAATTGGATGAGATTATGGCAATCTGTGAAGAACATGGAGCAATACTCATTGAAGATGCAGCGGAAAGTCTAGGAGCAACCTACAAAGGGAAAATGACTGGTACCTTTGGGAAATACGGTATCTACTCATTTAATGGAAATAAAATCATCACAACTTCAGGCGGCGGAATGCTGGTATCTGAAAGTGAAGAGGATATGAAAAAAGCAATTTTCTGGGCTACACAGGCAAGAGAGCCGGAAAGACATTACGAGCATAAAGAGATTGGGTATAACTACCGTATGTCAAATGTTGTGGCTGGAATCGGTCGCGGACAGTTATTACATCTGGCAGAGCATGTTGCATTAAAGAAAAATATTTATGATACATATAAAAATGCATTTGCAGATATTGAAGATATTGAAATGAATCCAATTCCAAGAAACTCAGAGGCAAATTATTGGTTGTCATGCATCACTTTGAAACCAGGATGTAAGGTGACACCACTCGATATAATGCTAGCTTTGGAAAAAGAAAACATTGAAAGCAGACCAATCTGGAAACCGATGCATATGCAACCGGTATACGAAGAAAATGACTTTGTAACAACGGAAGCAGAAAGTAGCGTAGGTGAAGATATCTTTAAGCGAGGTGTATGTTTGCCAAGCGATATCAAGATGACAGAGGAAGATATACAGAAAGTAATTGGTATTATTAAATCATTATTTTAAGGAAATGTAAAAATGTACAAGAACTATTTGAAACGTGTGATGGATTTCGTACTGTCTCTGTTGGCGATTATTGTACTGTCTCCAGTGCTATTAGTGGTTGTCATACTAGTTAGAATTAAACTTGGCAGCCCAGTATTATTCACACAAGACAGACCAGGTAAAGATGAGAAAATCTTTAAACTATATAAGTTTCGTACTATGACAGACGAAAAAGACGAGAATGGGAATCTATTACCAGATGAAGTGAGACTTACGAAGTTTGGTAAATTGCTTCGTTCCACAAGCTTGGATGAATTGCCAGAATTGTTTAATATTCTAAAAGGTGATATGAGCATTGTAGGGCCGAGACCATTATTGGTTAGATATTTGCCTAGATATAATGCCGAACAAAAACGTCGTCATGAGGTGCGACCAGGCTTGAGTGGATTAGCTCAAGTGAATGGGCGTAATGAAATCAGTTGGGAAGATAAATTTAAATATGATGTGGAATACGTTGACAATGTAACATTCTTAGGTGATTGGAAGATTATTTTCCAAACAGTGTGGAATGTGCTGAAACGTGATGGAATAAGTTCGGAAACAAGTGCAACCATGGAAGAATTCATGGGAAGTGAGATGGAAGGATAATCATGGAAAAAAAATTGGTTATTATTGGTGCAAGTGGAGAGGGAAAGGTTTGTGCTGACATTGCATTAAAACTACAGAAATATGATGAGATATTATTTTTAGATGACGATGAGAACGTAAAAGAATGCATGGGATTTCCAGTTGTAGGAAAAAGTTCAGATGCAAAGCAGTACATAGATAACGCAGATTATATTGTGGCAATTGGAAATGCAAATATAAGGAAAAGTGTCACAGAACAGTTGATGAAGCAGGGCGCGAATATAGCTACTTTAATTCATCCAGCAGCAGTTATTGGAAGCAAAGTAACAATTGGAAAAGGAACTGTTGTTATGGCAGGAACTGTTATTAATTCAGATAGTACAATTGGCAAGGGCTGTATTATCAATACCTGTGCTTCAGTTGACCATGATTGCAAACTTGAAGATTATGTTCACATTTCAGTGGGAGCACATGTGAGTGGCACTGTTGAGATTAGAGAAAACACTTGGATTGGTGCAGGAGCAACAGTAAAAAATAATGTTAAAATATGCGGCGATTGCATGATAGGTGCAGGTGCTGTGGTTGTAAAAGATATAGAAGAAGCTGGGACTTATGTAGGGGTGCCTGCGAAGAAAATTGTGTAGAGGGTAAAAATGGCGATTACATTAATGTATATAACAAATCGAGTAGATGTAGCACAAATAGCACAAGAGGCAGGAGTTGACCGCATCTGGATTGATTTGGAAGTAAAAGGAAAAGAAGAGCGACAAAAAGGAATGAATACTGTTAAGTCGCAGCATACAATTGAAGATATCAAGAAGATTAAACCTATTCTATCCACTTCGCAACTTATGGTTCGTGTGAACCCAATGGATGTAGAATCGGAAGATGAGATTAATCAGGTTATTGATGCAGGGGCAGAATATGTTATGTTGCCTATGTTTAAGAAAAAAGAAGAAGTTGAACAATTTCTAAATTTTGTAGACGGAAGGGCAAGAACAATTCTTCTGGTTGAAACTGCAGAAGCGGCAGAAGGTATCGAAACATATATTGATTTGCCAGGAATAGATGAAGTACATATTGGGTTAAATGATTTACATTTAGCATACAAAAAAGATTTTATGTTCGAATTAATGGCTGATGGGACAGTGGATAAAATAACTAAAGTGTTAAATGAACATGGTGTTCGATTTGGAGTTGGCGGACTTGCAAGAATAGGCTATGGAATGTTACCGGCAGAAGTAATTTTGACACATCATTATAAAATTGGTTCACAGATGGCAATATTATCTAGAAGTTTTTGCGATGCTAATACTGTGGAGAATCCACAGGCTGTAAAAGAAGAATTTATAGAGGGCGTTCGAAATATTCGTATATATGAGGAAAAGATAGAACAATATATGGATGTGGATTATGAAGAAAATTACCATATCTTAAATGAGAAGGTACAACAAATTAAGAAAAGTATTATGCGGGGAAAACGATGAAGAAAATTTGTTTTGTAACTACAACGTCAATCACTTTGGTGACGTTTGTTATACCAACGGCAGTTATGTTACATAAGGAGGGATATGAAGTCGCTTTTATATGTAGTAGGGATGAAAAGTTTGCAGAGATGCTACCCGAATATATTAAATATATTCCAGTAGATATGAAGCGCGGTGTGAACTTAGATGTGTTTAAGTGTATTAAAAAGATGGAAGCAATTTTTAAAAAAGAAAGTTTTGATTTAGTGCAATACTCAACACCGAATGCATCTTTATATGCATCAATAGCTGCAAAAAAGGCCAATATCCCCATTCGCTTATATTGTCAATGGGGGATTCGTTATGTTGGATTTACGGGAATTAAGAGACATATTTTTAGAATTATAGAGAAAATTGTATGTACAAATTCAACAGATGTGCGTGCAGTGAGCATGAAAAACAGAGAGTTTGCTGTTAGAGAAAAATTGTATAAACAAGATAAAGTAAAAGTTTTAGGACAGGGTGGTACTATTGGAGTAGACCTAGGTGAATATGACATCGAAAATAAAGTTGAATACAGTAATAATATCCGAGAAAAATACAATTTGGGAGAAAAATATGTGTTTGGTTTTGTAGGTCGATTTTCAGGAGATAAAGGTAGTAATGAACTACTGGAGGCTTTTAAAAGGATAGGAGAAACGAATTGCATATTACTCTGTGTTGGTCCGCTGGAGATAGATAGTAGTGTGGATAATGAACTGTATGAGTGGGCAACAAGTTCCCCAAATGTAATTTTTACAGGATATGTAGACAATAAAGAATTAAAACGATATTACGCAGCTATGGATTGTTATGTTCACCCAACATACAGGGAAGGATTTGGCATGGTTCTGCAAGAAGCAGCTGCTATGGGATGTCCGATTATTACAACCGATATTCCGGGAGCATCAGAAGTCATGGAGCAGAATGTATCATGTTTGCTGGTGCAACCAAGAGATGCAGAATCACTTTACAGGAGAATGAAAGAAATCATGTCAGATGAAATGAAAAGTAAAGAGATGGGACAAGAAGCAAGAAACCGCGTGGAAACCTATTTTAGACGAGAAATTATGTTGGAAAATCAAAAGAAAGATTATGGGGAATTGTTAAGGTAGAGGAGAAACGGTAAATATGAAACTAATTTTGTCTGATAAAGAATTAGATAGTAGAAATTTTCCGAAAGACGTTATTTTTGAGAGAATAAATATTAAAAAGTTAGGCGATTATAGTTGTAATAGTTCTGTGGTGGCTATTGTTGGTTCGCGGGCAATGGCAATTAAGTGTGCAGAAATGGAGTTTCCGTCATTAAGGCTTTTTCAATTAACTAGTGCAGGATTTGATGGTGTTCCTTGTGAAACATATCGACAAAAAGGTGTTGCAGTTGCAAATGCAGGTAGTGTATATAGTAACCCTATTGCAGAAACTGTTATATTTGGCATGTTGCTTGTAGCAAAAAAATTACATAAAAACGCAAACAATCGTCATGTTAAATTACAACGTCACTATAATACCATTACTGAGTTGGCAGGAAAGAGTGTTCTTATTATGGGAGCGGGAAACATTGGAACTTCAATCGCAGAAAGATTGCAAGGGTTTGGAATGGTGATTGAAGGGTATGATCCATTTTGTGTAGACAAGCCGCAATACCATCATATAGTTCGAAACAGAAAAGAACTTCTTGATAATATAAACAGATATGACTATGTTATTTCGACATTGCCGGATAACGAACAAACAAAAGGATTTATTAATGCTGAAATTTTTGAAAAGATGAAAAAAAGTTCGGTTGTAGTAAATGTAGGTCGGAAAGCAGTTTTTAATGAAAAAGATTTTCTTTATGCACTTAAAAAGAAGAAAATTGGAGGGGCTGTGTTAGATATATTTGAAAAACTTCCAAATCCGATTACTAATCCATTTAGAAGATTGAGTAATGTTGTGGTGTTGCCAGGAGTTGCAGCGATCTCCCAAGAAGTAAATGAGCGATTAAAGACACACATAACCAATAACCTAAATGCCATGTTAAATGGTGAACAAATCAATTGTGTAATAAATGGAGTGAAATAAAATGGTTTTTAGTGTTATTATTCCAGTATACAATGTGGAAAAATATTTAAAAGAATGTGTTAATAGTGTTTTGCGGCAAACTTTTACAGATTTTGAATTAATTCTGGTAGATGATGGTTCTAAAGATGGCAGTTCCGCTATATGTGACGAGTATGCAAAATGTGATAACCGTATTCAAGTGATTCATAAAAAAAATGGTGGACAATCATCAGCAAGAAATATAGGAGTGTCTAATGCGAAAGGTAAGTATGTGGTTTTTCTTGATAGTGATGATTTAATATGTAGCGACAGCTTCCTTGAAGAATTGCACTCTAAAACAATCCATAGTCCTGATGTAATAGTTTATAGATACTACAAATATTGGGAAACAAAAATAAGTGATTGCGGTATATCGTATGCAGGCATAACACAAAGAAATAAGGCCGACTTTTTATACGAATTAGTGAAAAGGGATGCTTTTTTCTGCTCTTGTTGGTCAAAAACAATTCGTTCGGATTTATTGAAAGAACACAATATCGTTTTTGATGAAACACTCTCTTGTGAGGATATGGATTGGTATTATTCTGTAATTGAGCATGCAAAAAGCTTTGAAATTATAGATAAGCCATACGTATATTATAGACAAAGGGAAAATTCAGTAACATCTGTGTTTAAACAAAAGAGTATAACAGACTATGTTCTTACACTCAAAAAGTGGAAGAAAAAATTCGAGAATATAGAGAGTGACAGGGAGAGAGAGGTATTATTGTCATCTCTTGCAAAATTGTATTGTAATTTATTGATTTCATATTCTAGACATCGTAAAGAGTTGAAAGAATTAAAAAGAGATATTTGGAACTTTAAAGGATTATTAAGATATCGACTTAATCCAAGGGCAAATAAGTTTTATCTCTGTACGAAATTTTTAGGAATGAATCTTACGTGTACATTGTTATGTCTAATAGATAAGATGAGGTGATGAATTTTGGAGTATCCAAAAGTTTTAGTAGTAGGTATCAATCCTTGGATTGATAATACAGGAATAAATACATTAATTTCTTTTTTTGAACAGTGGGACAAAGCTTCACTTGCTCATCTATATACGAGAGATGGCAATCCAAATACGTGTATCTGTGATACGTTTTTTCGGATTTCTGAGAAAAAACTGATTAAGAGTGTTTGGAGACGAACAGTATTAACCGGTGATGTTGTAAAAAACGAAGAGAAAAAAAAGAGTAATGAATTAAAGTTGTATAATAAGAAACATAATGAATTTTTCACATTTGCTAGAGAATTCGTTTGGTTGTTGGGAAAATGGAAGACAAAAGAATTAAATTGCTTTTTGGATGAATTTCGTCCAGATGTGCTATTTATGCCAGTATATTCAACAGTATATATGGCGCGTTTGCAAAACTATATTGTTAAGTACACTCAAAAGCCAGTTGTTTTGTATGCTTCTGATGACAATTATTCGTACAAATCTATAAGCAAGACTCCACTGAGTTATGTTATGCGTTGGTGGCTTCGAAAACATCAGAAAAAGTTATTTCAAAGTGCAAGGCGAGTGATGGTGATTGCTCCAAAACAAAAAGAAGAATATGATAGATTATTTAACAAAGAGAGTATTATTTTAACTAAGGGTGTAGATTTTATTAAATATCCTTATCAAAAGGAGACACTTTCAAATCCAATAAAAATGGTATATACAGGAAAGTTAATTATTGGACGGTGGAAATCTTTGGAAGCCATTGCAGATGTGTTTGGAAAAATTAACCAAGACGAAATAAAAATTGAACTTGATATATACACTACAGACAATGTAGATGAAAAAATCATGTGTGCGTTAAATAAAAACGGTTGTTCAATTAAAGGAGCACTATCCTTAGAAGAAGTCCAAGATGTTCAGGAGCAAGCTGATATTTTAGTGTTCGTAGAAAGTTTAGAAAATAAGTACAAACATGCTGCAAGGTTATCGTTTTCTACAAAAATTACTGATTATCTAAAGAGTGGAAAATGTATATTTGCAATAGGAGATGATGATATCGCTCCAATTGACTATTTTAAAAGATATGATTCAGCTATTACGGCTTGTTCATATGAAGAAATAGAAGTACAGATAAAGAGACTTGTGCAGACTCCACAGTTGATTGAAGAATATGGCAAAAAGGCATATGAATGTGGGAAAAAGAATCACGATAAGTTAAAGCAGAATAAAATTTTATTTGATTGTATAAGGAGTGCGGCAAATAATGAGTAAAATGAAGCCGATATTATCTTTTGTAATACCGGTGTATAATGTGGAAAAATATATTGGTGCGACTATTGAGTCATGCTTAGATCAGGATATTCCTCACGACAATTATGAGATTATTTGTATTGATGATGGTTCGCAGGACAATAGCCTTCAGATTATTAAAGATTATCAAAATAAATTTGGCAATATACAGTGTTATTCAAAACAGAATGGCGGTGTTTCTTCAGCAAGAAATAAAGGTTTAGAGTTAGCAAAAGGAGAATATATTTGGTTTGTTGATGGCGATGATATTGTTGCCTCAAATTGTCTAAAAACGATAACTGTAGAATTGAAAAGAAGTTCATCAGATATATTCTGGTTTAAAATGATTAATTTTACTGAGAATATTCCTTCATTAAAGAATAAAGTGGAAGTTATAACGTGTGATCAACGTTCCGAATTGTATGATTTCATGTTTTCTAAAGGCGGTGGCGGAGTGTGTTGTAATATTTATAAAGCTGAGTTGCTAAAAGATAATAGCATATTGTTTGTTGAGGACATTGCTTATTCAGAAGATGTTTTGTTTAATTTTGAAGTATTGCTAAAAGCCAAAATATGCATGAAGACAGATGCGATTCTTTATTTTTATCGGCAGAGAGATGGAAGTGCTATGCATAGTGGCAATATTAAAAAACACATGCAGTCCATGTTTCTTTTGGCAGAAAAATACAACTCACTAGCTACTAAGGAGCAGGATGTGGCATGGGGAAAGATAATACAAAACAAACGCCATTTTGCTGTAAAGGCTTTGTGCTTTGATCTAGTGCAACAAGGAGATATGGGTGTGGCCGAGGAAAAATTGAACTTACTTAAACAGAAAAAGTTCTATCCTTATCCATTTTTGACGGGGTGTTTAAAAGGAAATTTAACAAAAAAACAAATGTTGATTAATTATCTGTCTTTTTTGTTTCCAATTGAATGCTATTTAAAATTATGTATATTTATATGCGGAAAAGTAGGAAGTAGGCGTAAGAAAAGATGAGAGTTTTGTGGATTGTAAATATGGTACTACCAGAACTTGCGAAAGAATTAGATATAAAGATGGGAAATAGTGGTACATGGATGTTTGATGTTGCTGATAGATTGTCGGAAGATACACAAATAGAGTTTGCAGTTGCTTGTGTCCATGGTGCTTCGTACCGCAAAGTTTTTACAGGTAATACCACGTATTATTGTATACCGGGTAATGGCAAAGATATGATCTTTTATAGAAAAAAGTTTAAAGAATATTGGCAAATGATTGTAAATGACTTCAAACCGGATGTTGTAAACATACACGGAACAGAATATTGTCATGCATTGTCTTTTGTAAGAGCATTTAAGAGAATGCCTACAGTAATCTCTTTGCAAGGAGTTATGTCTGGAATAAGAAAGTACGATTTTGGTGGACTTTCAAAATGTGAGATATTAAGGTTTAAGACTTTGAAAGAATGGTTTCATTTTAATGGTGTATTTGAACAACATTTATTTCATGTAAAGAATTCTAAATCCGAGAGAGAAATGTTGAATTCTGTGGATTATTGTATGGTGGTAGATGCGTGGCATCAGTCTATGGCCAGACTTATTAATCCAAAGTTGAAATTATTCAAAATTGACTACAATTTAAGGGATGAGTTTTATCAATCGTCAAAGTGGGATGTTTCTAATATCAATAGATATGAGATTACAACAAACCCCGGTGGGACGGCGTTAAAAGGCATACATAATCTGTTCAAGGCCATTGCTATAGTGAAACAATATTATCCGGATGTGAGAGTAAAAATTCCTGGTATGTCTTTGGATGGTGAAAGCCTTGCTATCACAAATGGTTATTCTAAATATTTAAATGATTTAATCAAAAAGTTAGGTATAGAAAAGAATCTGATTTTTTTAGGAGCGCAAACGGTGTCGCAAATGCTTCGAAATATGTTAAAGGCACATATTCAAGTTATTCCTTCGGCAATAGAAGGCCCATCACTAGTGTTGAGAGAAGGTATGCATTTGGGCGTTCCAACAATAGCAACATTCAGAGGAGGAATGGCGGATTTCGTGGAAGATAAGGTAAATGGTTTCCTTTACGATTTTGGCGAGTATCAGTATCTTGCTGAGAGAATTTTAGAAATTTTTAAAAATGATAATTTGGCACAAAAACTTTCGCGTAACGCGATTCTTAAGGCTGAGAAAGCACATGATAGAGAGAAAAATTATGAAGCATATTTAGCAATGTATAGAAGTATGCGGGCAGATTTGGTGGTGAAAGAATGAAGGTGGTATTGGTCTCGGGATTTTTAAATAAGCACATGTTGCCGATTTGTCTTGAATTGAAAAAATGCTGTGAGTTTTATTTTATTGCCACACAAGATACAAAAAAAGTTCATGAACAATTTAAAGATATTTTGAAATATGATTTTGTTATTGATTATTTTATCAAAGAAAATAAAGAGTTAGTAAAGAATCTTGTTATTGAAAGTGATATTGCTATTTTTGGAGGCAGTTCTTTGGAACTTTTGGAATTGAGAAAAGAGACTAACAAGTTATCTTATATTTATACGGAAAGATTGTTTAAACGTGGTCAGTGGAGAAGATTCATACCAACAACAAAGAAGGTTAACGATAGGAAGTTCAAAGGTAATTGCGATAATGTATATGTGTTGTGTGCGGGTTCATATGTAGTTTCTGATTTAAAGTTACTTGGCTTTAACACAGAGCATTGTTTTAAATTTGGATATTTTCCAGAGATTGAATTACGTGATGTTTCAACCATTATAGAAAGAAAATCGAATGATACATTTCGTATGCTTTACGCAGGAAGACTGTTAAAATTAAAAAGAATAAAAGATATTTTGAAATGTGCGAAAATTTTACAAGAAAAAGGCATAGATTATGAATTAAATATCGTGGGCGATGGCCCAGAAAAAGGCAAGTTGGAAAACTGTGCTAAGAGAATGAAATTGCAACAAGTCCATTTTCTTGGCAGCAAATCACGAGAAGAACTTTTTGAAATTATGGAAGTAAGTAACGCATTGTATTTTTCTAGTAATTATTACGAAGGATGGGGAGCTGTAGTTAATGAGAGTTTAGCAAGCGCATGTCCTGTGATTGGAAGTAATGCATGTGGTTCTATTGCGTACTTGATTAAAGAAGCAAAAAATGGATATTCATATTGTGTAGGAAATGTTAGGGATATGTATAATAAGACAATGCTACTAATGCAAGCATGCACAAAAAGGTCTTTTTATGATGAGGCTCAAAGTACGATTAAAAATGAATGGAATGCTCAAATAGCAGTAGAGAGATTAATTAGGATCAGTCAAAATTTGATTGATGAAGTCAGTTACGAGAAATATGAATCAGGTCCAATGAGTCAAGCATAAGTTTGATGCAGAGAAAAGGAGTAATTGTGGAAAGTTTAATAAGTGTTATTGTACCAGTTAGTAATGTAGAAAAATATATAGAACGTTGTTTGAATTCTTTAATTAATCAGACATACCAAAATATTGAGATTATTTTGATTGATGATGGTTCAAGCGATGCTTCAGGAAGTATTTGTGACTCTTTTAGTCAAAAGGATTCGAGAATAAAAGTTTGGCACCAAGAGTATGCAGGTGTTTCTGATGCAAGAAATAAAGGGATTGATATGTCAAATGGAGACTATATTGTATTTTTGGACAGTGATGATGAAGCAGACAAAAATTATGTTTATAAATTATATAATACTTTAGTTGAGAATGATTTGGACATTTCTCAATGTTGTTTATTGCGAGTGAGAGAAGGAAAAGAAATCAATAGACAAGAGGTTGAGAAAGAAGTAAGAATATATAGTGGTTTGGAAATGCAAATGAAGATTTTTGACAGGAATCGATATTTTACTATGTGTTTATGTGGAAAAATGTTTAAGCGCTCTTTATTTGAAGGACTTCGTTTTCCTGTGGGTAGAATTAATGAAGATGAGTCTTTGATTTACCTACTCATGTATAGAGCTAGTAAAGTAGGGATTATAGATGATTATCTGTATTATTATCATTATAATTGTGATAGTATTACGGAAAGGAAATATAATATACATCGTTTGGATTGCTTTTATATGTTAGAAGAGAAATTTGAATTTTATCAAGAAAGAGGATTACAAGAACTGGCTAATAAAACGGCAAATGAATATTTTAGTCAAATGAGTGTTGTGTTTAATCACAAAAAGGAACAAATTGATAATTGGCAAGCATTATATAATAAAGCGAAAGCATTTTATATTAGAGATAGAGAGCAGATATTAGAGAAAGCTAAACTTTCAAAAACAAGGTGGATATTTATGAAATTATCATATTGTTCATTTGGATTTGTTGTGCTTTATGGAAAAATATTGAAACTATTTTTGAAAGTTAAAAAGTAATATTACTGGAGATAGAGAAGGATAAAGAACTATGATAACGTATGCTATATTTATTACTGTCTTGTTAGGCGGAGCATTGTTTATTGATAGGTCATTAGTGCGGAATACTAGAAAACTTCAGCTGATATATGCAGGGATAGTTATAGTGTTATTTTGGGGTAGTGTGGATGCCTTGGATTTTGGAACCGATATAATGAACTATTATAATAATGCACGAACGGCATTAAGAATGGGATACAATGATTATTTAGATATATGTGCATTTGAAGATGGTTATGCCACTTTTATATGGGTTATTTCACATATTTTCAAAAATCCACAAGCTTTATTGTTTGTGCAATATACGTTTATTACGGTGATAGTATTCAGATTTATATATTTGAATTCAAAAGACGTTTTTTTGAGTTTGGTTGTATATATATGTTTGGGAACTTTTGGGTTTTGCTTGTATGCATTTAGACAGGCAATGGCGATAACTATTTGTTTAATTGCATATGAATCAATTAAAAAGAAACATTATGTAAGAGCAATACTTATTATTTTGTTTGCAAGTATGTTTCATCAAACAGCCATAGTTTTTTTGCCAGTTATTTTGTTGCAAGGAAAGCAAATTAGAGTCCGAAACGTGGTTGGCTTTTCAAGTGCTATGTTAGTGTTTACTTTGTTTTTAGAACAATTTGTGGCTTACGGAAATGAATTATTTGAAATGGGGTATGGTAGTGGATATCAATTTACTTCTTATACTGGAGCTTTGATCAATATTGGTGTAGATGTTACTACAATGCTAATGTTGCTTCTGAAATATAAAAATACAGATAAAAAATATACACAAATAGAGTTGGAGAAAATTAGTGTTTTGGTATTTATGGGAATTATAGCATTAATGTTGTATGTTTGCAGATTCTACGTGTTGGCTTTGGAGCGTGTTGCATATTATTTTATACCTGCATATATTATATTGATCCCAGAAGGATTGGCTAAAAAAACGGACAAGTGGCGTATTAGTAAACTATCCTTTTTATTTGTTGCGTGTGCTGTTTTGTTGTTTTTGATTCGTAGTCGAAGTTCTTTGGGGACATATAATTCAATATGGTTCTAAAGGATTAATACTGATTAGGATCGTTAAAACAATATAGAGAATAAGGAGTGGTAAAAAATGTTTCAAAGTGCATGGTTTATACGAAAAAATGATTCTAAGCACACAATTGACAATAAATTACCTTCGGAGTTTATTACAAAAGATAAAATAAAGTATGTAAGAACCTTATACTGGGATGAGCATTGTTTGGAGTGCTCTGCACCAGCATGTTATAATACGTGTTCACTTTATAAACCAAGAAAAGATCAAGCGTGCATGCGTCTTGAATATGGCATTAGGTGCATGAATCATAAGGTTCTTCTGTGGGATTCTGAAATGAAATTTAGAAGTTGGGGCAAACTTGAGGCTAGAATCAATAAAGGTACGCTATCTGTCCAAGATATTAACAAAATGGATAAAATCGATAGAATGTTTACTGGCATTTTTAAATGGCTCTCAGCAATGTTTTTCAAAAAAGAGTATTCATTAAGCACTAAATGGGATGGATTAAAACGAAGGAAATATGCGACGATAAAATCAAAATCTCAATTTGTAAATGATTTTCTTTTTCAATGTTATTACAAAGAAGATGAAAGTTTTAATTTGATTTTTGAAATAGCAGACAGAGAAAATAAAACAATTTACAAAACAAACTTTCGGGTGAAAAAAGGGTTTAATCAGGAAATTATGCGGTTCGATTTCGGACTTCCTGAGGGAGGACTAGTCAGAATATTTCCTGAAAATGATTTTACAGCAGAATTGCATGTGTTTGCAGCAGACTTTGTAGAGTTGTTTGATACTGTGTCGAATGTTCCAAATAAAAAAGTGAAATGTGTGGCGTGGGATTTGGATAATACAGTTTGGAATGGTATTCTTATTGAAACTAATCCTGATAAATTGATGCTTCGTGAATCTGTAAAAGAAGTTATGGATGTGTTAGATAAACGGGGAGTAATACAGATAGTTGTCAGTAAGAATGACAGAGAGTGTGTTATACCTGTTTTAGATAGGCTTGGGATAAACGATTATTTTGTTTGTATTTTTGCAAATTGGGATGCTAAAAGTACTAATATTTTTCAGGCTTCAAGAATGCTTAATATCAATGTTGATACTTTTGCACTTATAGATGATTCGGAGTTTGAGCGGAATGAAGTAAAGTATACTTTGCCATGTGTAAGAGTGTATACAGAAAAGCAATTGCAGAGATTATTAGCACTACCAGAGTTTGATTTGCCAATAACCGATGAAAGTTCTTGCCGTAGGTTGAGTTATCAACAGGAAGTTGGTCGGAAAGAAATTAAATTACAATTCGGGGGGAATAATACGGATTTTATTAAAAGTTGTAATTTGCAAATCAAAATCGAACCTTTAAAAACAGAATTGCAGCGTTCTAGAAGTTTGGAATTAATACAACGTACAAATCAGTTAAATTTATCAGCCAAACGTTATACGGAAGCAGAATTTGATGTGCTATTAAAAGACAAGAATATAACATCGTTGGTGGTGTATGCGGAAGATAAATTTGGTGATTACGGACAAGTTGCATATTTATGTTTTGAAATCAAAGATAATTTGATAATTAGTGAATTTGTTATGTCGTGTCGGGTTGCTGCAAAGTATGTTGAGAATGCACTATTTGGAATATTGCAAAAGAAATATCAAAAAAACATAGAAATGCTTGGAAGGAAAACTGGAAGAAACAGTGTATTGCTATCTGCTTTGAAAAAAACTGGGTTTGATGATGAAGGTGATGATAATATTATAAAGTTAAGGTTGTCATTGTCTCAAAAAATTTCCGAAGGAGATATTGTAAGTGCGTATTTTTGTGATGAATAAATTGAAGACATGTTATAAAAAAGTTTTGATTTGGTTAAGGCGTAGAAAATTAAAGAATTTTGGATTTACTGTAATTTCCAACAATTGTTGTGGTGGTATAATATACAATAGTTTGGGGGAAAGATTTTTATCCCCAACAATTAATTTGTTTATAAGAGTAGACGATTATTTTTGCTTTCTTGAAAATTTACAAGAGTGCTTAAGTGCTGAGATTGAGCAGGTTTTCGAGTCGGGGACGAAGTGGCCTATTGGTCAAATGGTGCTTCAAAACAACCGGAAAATTAGAATACATTTTGTGCATTATAAGGATTTCGAAGATGCTAGAAACAAATGGTACGAAAGAAGAAGGCGTGTCAATCTTGATAATTTGTTTGTGTTTATGGAAGCAGGTGTTGAAACGACGGATGAAATTGTAGAACGATTTGAAGGTTTGCCATATAAAAATAAGGTTATTATTACTAATAAGCATTATAAACAATGTCCACATACTTTCTTTATGGATATATATGAAGTCAATTATAAACCAGGGAAAATAATTTCTTATCTACCTTTTTCGTTGTACAGTAAAAGATATTTGGATAAATTTGATTATATTAAATGGCTAAACGACGGAAATATAGAGGAATGTAAGTTATACGGTGGAAAGGAAGTAGGTAAAAGTGAAAAGAATATTACGGAAAATATATAATTGTTTGAAATGCACACATGTTATTATGGTACATCATGTAACGGATGAAAAACCTATTATTGAGTCTTGTATTATATCTGAAGAAAACTTTGATAAATTTATATGTGAGAAAAAGGTAGTTGATTTTTTTACAGGAATAAATGGATTGACGAAAAAGGAAAAAATTTATATTGTTACTATTGATGACGCATTAGATGATTTATATACAAACATATATCCTAAGATGATCAGCAGAGGGTTACCTTTTACTGCTTTCATAAGTGTTGATCTACTAGATAAGGAAGGGTATATTACAGCTGAACAGTTGAAGGAGATGGCTGCGGATCCATTAGTTACCATAGGTTCTCATGGGTGTACACATACAAAACTCAATGAATGTAATGATGTGCAGGCGTGGTATGAAATATACGAATCAAAGGAAAAATTGCAGAAAATCATAGGGAAAGACATTAATTTATATGCTTATTCAAACGGTATTGCAACAAAAAGAGATGTTAAAATGGTAAAAAAGGCAGGATACATATATGCATTTGGTGTCAGACCGAGGAAGACTACTTTTTTAAGCAAAATTTTTGAGCGATTCATGATTCCGAGATATAATCTTTCAAATGAAAACAGAAATCCTGTGTAATAAACGATATAAATACTAAAATGTAATGAGGAGAGCAAATGGCAAGAACATCAAATAGCGTTAAAAATATACTTTCAGGAGTAGGCTTGAAAATTATTTTATTAGTGTTAAGGTTTGTGACACGAACTATATTTATAAAATATTTGGGAAATGAGTATTTAAGTGTCAATGGGTTAGTTTCCAGTATTCTATCATTTTTAAATCTTACAGATCTTGGGATAGGAACAGCAATTGTATTCGCTATGTATAAACCAATTGCGCAAGATAATAAAGAAAAGGTTCAGCAATATCTGGGTTATTATAGAAAAATTTATCATATTCTCGGGTTGGTAATACTGACAATTGGACTTGTAATTATGCCGTTTCTTCGCTATATGGTTGACATTAGTGAATTGACAGTGAACATATATGTAGTATACATTTTATATCTAATAAATGCAGTATCCTCTTTTTATGTTTATTCTTATAGAGGAGGATTCCTTACTGCTTGTCAGGAAGATTATCGACTGACGGCAATAAATTATATTGGGAACTTTTGTGTAGTGTTTATGCAAATTATTTCCTTAGTGCTATTTCACAGTTTTTATCTTTATATTGCTACACCTATTCTGGTGACAATTGTACAGAGAACCACAAATGGAATATTTATTGCAAAATGGTATCCATATATCAAGCAAAAACCTAAAGGTAAGTTGAGTCGAGAAGAAAAAATCTCAATATATAAAAACACTTACGGACTAGCAATTTCAAAAATTAGTGTGATTGTTAATAACGCAATAGACAATATTGTTATATCGATGCTGATAGGCTTGCAATATGTTGGATTATATTCTAATTACCAAACTTTGCTTGTTCTAGTGTCTGGTTTTGTAGATATACTGTTTGTTTCGGTAAAGCCGAGTGTTGGAAATCTTAACGTGAATAGTTCAAAAGAATATAAAGAACGCATATTCAACGTAATCCATTTCATGAGTTTTTGGCTATATGGGCTATGTTCAATTTGTTTCTTGGTTCTTGTGCAACCATTTGTCGTGGTGTGGATTGGTAAAGAATATTTAATGCCTATGGTTTTTGTTTTTGTTGTTTGTCTCAATTTTTTGACAAATGGAATGACTTATGCTGTAAGCATTTATAGAGAATCCTGCGGACTTTATTATCATGGAAGATATAGACCGATTTTCACAGCAATGTTCAATGTTTTGTTTTCTGTTGTGATGGGATACTTTTGGGGGGCAACAGGAATTGTCTTGGCTACGATAATTAGTAGAATGATTACTGTTTGGTGGTACGATGCATACATTGTATATAAATATGTGTTTGATAAGGCAGTATATCGTTATTTGGTTGATTATTTGTCAAAAGTATTAGTGGTGATTATAGTAGGAATACTTACATACTTTGTATGTAATCAATTTAAATTTAGTGCTTACGTAAATTTGATCTTGAGTGGTGTAACAAGCTTTGTTGTTGTTAATGCTTTGTTTATGTTATTATATAGGAAAACAGACGAATATGTGTACATGCAAAATCTGTTTGTTACATATGCAAAGCGAATATATAATAAATTTGTGAAAAAAGAAAGCAAAAATCAAAATAATACCAAATAACATAAGGAGAGTTAAGCTTTTATGAGGATATTTATGTGTGGTAATACAGGAGTAAAGAATAGAGGATGTGAAGCTATAATACGTTCCACTGTGGATTTGTTTACAGACGATGTAAAGCCTGGACAGTTGTATTTGGCAACTTTTGCTGAGGAACAAGATTTACCTATGGCAAGAGAACTTGGGATTAATTTAATTTCCTACAATCGATATCCGACAGTGCTTCATAGATACATTTATGGTGCTATGAGGAAAGTTTTCAAACGCTCACTTATGGGGCTTTCTGTAATTCAAAAACCATTGTTTGAACGGATATCATCACACGATGTCAGTCTTAATATAGGTGGAGATACCTATTGTTATAATCGGCCAATTAATGCTTTGACTTTAAATAGGTATACTCATAGAAAAGGGATAAAAAACATATTATGGTGCTGTTCAATTGAAAAGGATTCTATTAACAGCGAAATAAAAAAAGATTTAAATAGATATGCCTATATCTTTGCTAGGGAAGAGATGACAGTTAATAATTTGCTTCAGGCAGGAATAAAAAAAGAAAAAATTGTTCAAGTATGTGATCCGGCTTTTTTTCTGAAGACAAAGGAGACTTCTCTTCCAGACGGTTTTGAGGAAGGAAATACAGTAGGTATTAATTTAAGTCAAATGGTTATAAACGATAAAAATCCCCAAGTATATGAGAATATTTTACATACTGCAAAATACATTCTTGACACTCTAAAGATGAGTATATGTTTAATTCCACATGTATATAGTATTTATGAAAACACAAATGACTATCCTATACTAAAAAAACTTTATAAAGACCTTGACCATCCATCAGTTTCTATTGTGGATAAAGAACTGACATGTGAAGAACTTAAATATATTATTTCAAAGTGCAGTTACTTTATTGGCGCAAGGACGCATTCTACAATAGCTGCGTATTCATCTAAAATACCAACTTTAGTATTGGGGTATTCTGTGAAATCTAAAGGGATAGCAACTGATTTGTTTGGGACATATGAGAATTTTGTTTTGCCTTATACTGATTTAACAGAGAAAATGGAGCTCAAAGTTGCTTTTGACTATCTTATAGAAAATGAACAGTGGATACAGGAGCGATATGAAAGTTTTTTAACAAAATACAAAGATCGTTTGATAAAAGCAATAAATAGTTACATAATAAAAGGAAAAAACGAGAAAAAGAAAAGTGTTGAAGTATGTAGTAAAGATATATGTACAGGGTGTGCTGCGTGTAAAGAAAAGTGTCCTAAGAGTTGTATTTATATGATGAAAGATGAGGAAGGGTTTCTTTATCCGCAAATTGATACTAATATATGTGTGAATTGTGGTTTGTGTCAAAGAGTTTGTCCGGCACTGAATAAGCCTAAAGATGAAATTTACAAGGAACTGCCTTCGGCATATGCTGTTGTCAATAAAAATGAAAATATCAGAATGAAAAGTTCGTCTGGTGGAGTATTTTCACTTCTTGCCAAAGAAGTGTTAAAAAATAATGGCGTTGTATTTGGAACTGCATTTGATGAAACATTTCAGGTTATAACCAAGTGTATAGAAGCAGAAAGGGATATAGAGGAGATATATGGAAGCAAGTATGTACAAGGAAGCACAAACGAAAGTTATATTCTTGCCGAAAGATTTCTCGAAAAAGGTACAATGGTTTTATATACAGGAACACCATGTCAAATTGCGGGATTGAAGTCATTTTTAAAGAAAGAGTACGACAATTTATATACGCAAGATATTATTTGTCATGGTGTACCATCACCTTTGGTCTGGGATAAGTATTTGAAGTGGCGCAAAAAGGAAGCGGATTCTGACATTAAAAGAGTATCCTTTAGAGACAAGAGATTGGGCTGGCAAAGATATTCTATCTTGTTTGAATTTGTAAATCGTACTAGGTACGTAAATGTATTAAATTATGACCCGTATATGCAGGGATATCTAGGCCATTTATTTTTAAGACCTGCATGTGGTAGTTGTTCGTTTAAGCAGTTGCAGCGCCAAAGTGATATAACACTTGGTGATTTTTGGGGAATTGATACGTTACTTCCAACGATGAGTGACAATAAAGGGACATCTCTAGTATGTGTGCATTCAAATAAAGGTTATAAGTTACTGGAAAAGATCAAGGAAGACGCTGTAATACAAGAGGTTGATTTCGCAAGGGCAGTTGAGCATAATCGTTCGTATTTGCGTTCGAGTATACACTCGCCATTTAGAAGTAAATTTTTGAAAGAGATTGTGAAGTATCCTGATGATTTTGAAAAAAGAATTAACAAGTATTTGGGTAAATCATTGAATGCTAGAATTCGTCGTATACTGTCTAGGTTTTTTCCGAATCTATATAAGTTAGATAAAACATGGAACAACGCGAATCTTAGCATTAGGAGATAAACATGAAAACTATTAAGATAAAATTTGTTGGGTTTTATAGTGATTTTGATTATACAATGTCACATATTTATTACTCAAAAAGCATTATAATGTAGAGGTGACTGATGATGCCGATTATATAATATGTAGTATATTCGGTCCAGTCTATGAATATTGCAAATATCCTCAAATACGTATTATGTATGAAGGAGAAAATTATATACCAGATTTGAATTTGATAGATTATGAGATTTGTAATTATCCGATATCATTGCAAGACCGCTGTTTTTACTTCCCGTTTTGTATCGATGAGTTTGGTCATTGTGAAAGTTTACAGAATAAAAATCGGAATTACCCAGATGCTATATTAAATGAAAAAATATATTTTGCTAATTTTATAGCTGGACATGAGTCGGAATATAGTATCAGGGATGATTTTTACAAAAAACTATGCCAATACAAAAGGGTAGAATCAGCGGGAACCTATTTAAATAATATGTAAGATGGTTATAGAGTCTTTTGGGAAGATGATAGCAAAAGACAGTTACAATGCAAATGCAAGTTCACATTGTGTTTCGAGTCTACAAAACATGAAGGATTTATCACGGAAAAAATAGTGGATGCATTTTATTTAGATACAATTCCAGTATATTATGGAAGCGACTCGGTTAAGGCCATTTTTAATACGAAGGCATTTATAAACTGTTCGGATTATGATAACTTTGATGATGTTATACAAGCAATTATTGAACTTGATCAAGATGATGAAAAATATCTTGAAATGCTTCGCCAACCAATATTTGTAGATGAAAAATTTCCGCAAAAAACTCTTGAGAATTTAGAAAAATATTTATGTCATATATTTGACCAAGATATTGAACCAGCATATAGACGTTCAAGGGTTTACAGCCCTAAGATGTTTGATGAATTTTTGCTCAGAGCAAATGTCCCCGAAGCCCTGACTATGAAAGAACTTATCCGGGGGATGTCGAAAAAACCAGGACGTTATTTACGGTTTGCAAAACAGAAGCTAAAAGCATTTATAAAAACTATAATTAAGAAGTAATTACAGTGTTTTGACATTGGCTCTGCATTGATATAAGAAATAGTGGGGTTAATCTAATAATGACAAATGAATTAATTTTTTTAACTAATTTGATTTCTACAATTTTATATAGTAAACCATCACCAGAAATCCCAAAGGAAATCAACTGGAATACGTTTCTATGTCTCGTATCGCAGAACGGATTTGTAACATTGGTACACGAACGGGTAAAGGACATTCCCAATGTTCCGGAAAGAATTCTTTTGTTTCTGCATAAGACGAACATAGAAGAGTTTCAGAAGGCAGTGTTACAAGACGTTTATGAAGAAAAGATTCTGGAACGTTTTGAGAAAGATGGTATTAAGTGTATGCCTTTGAAAGGGATTATACTAAAGCATCTATATCCTCAATTTTTTATGCGAAGAATGTCTGATTTAGATATTTTGATTGATGTTAAAAAGTTGAAGAAAACACGTCAAATCATGCCAGAATTAGGATTTGAGGCGTGGAGATATGACGAGCATCATGACATTTATACCTTTTTAGGGATCTGTAATGTGGAATTACATAAGTTGCTCATTGTAGGTGAAATGGAAGATTATTTCCAGATTGGTTTCGAGAGAGCATATTTGAAAGAAGGGCATGCCTATACATATGAGTTATCATTAGAAGATTTCTACATCCATGTGATTGGCCATATGGCATACCATTTTGCACATGGAGGCGTGGGAATCCGTTCGGTGTTAGATATTCGTGTTTATTTGGATAAATATGGTCATGTTATGGACCGCGAGTATATCAAACAGGAGCTTCAAAAGGCTGGTTTGTATACATTTGCTTGTCATGCGGAGAAATTAGCAGAGATATGGTTTCTTGGTGCAGAGTCCAATGAATTTTATGATGAGTTGGGTACGTATATCGTGGAAAGTGGATATCTGGGTACTCAAGAGCATAAAGAGATTTTGGAAGTCGTGAAACAGTCAGGAGAAAGTGTGAATGAAGGAGCAAGATGGAGAGCGATTATAACAGCAATTTTTCCACCGTATAAGACGATGACATTTTTATATCCGGTTCTTAAGAAAGTGCCAATTCTTTTGCCATTTACTTGGGGTGCGAGATGGATAAACGTTTTTAGAAAAAGAAGGAAGAATATTTCACGTATCCAGAGACTGCTGCATACACAGGATGATGAAGTAAAAAGACTTAGCAAATTATATGATGAATTAGGTATGAAACATTTACTATAAATGAATTAAGGAGACAATATTCATGTTCAATGGAAAAACTTTATTAATCACCGGTGGTACGGGATCATTTGGTAATGCCGTACTAGACCGTTTTTTGACAACCGATATTAAGGAGATTCGCATTTTTTCGCGTGATGAATTGAAGCAGGATAATATGCGTCATTTTTATCGGAAAGAATTTCCGCAATACAGTGACAAATTGAAATTCTACATAGGTGATGTGCGTGACATCCAGAGCGTGCGTAATGCAATGCATGGGGTGGATTACATTTTCCATGCAGCTGCTTTGAAACAGGTTCCGTCATGCGAGTTTTTCCCAATTGAAGCAGTGAAGACAAACGTACTTGGTACAGAGAATGTTTTGACGGCTGCAATCGAAGCTGGCGTGAAGAAGGTTATCTGCTTATCGACTGACAAAGCTGCGTACCCGGTAAATGCGATGGGAACTTCAAAGGCTATGATGGAGAAGGTAATTGTTGCGAAATCAAGAACGATTTCTCCGGAGAAGACAAGCATTTGCTGTACACGTTACGGAAATGTTATGTGCTCACGTGGCTCTGTTATTCCGCTATTTATCAGCCAGATTAAGGATGGCAAGGATTTGACAGTGACAGAACCAACCATGACACGTTTCATCATGAGCTTGGAAGAGGCTGTGGAATTGGTTGTATTTGCATTCCAGAATGCAGAATCCGGAGATATTATGGTGCAGAAGGCGCCTGCTTGTACCATTGAAGTATTGGCACAGGCTGTGAAGGAATTGTTCCATGCGGATAGTGAAATTAAGGTAATTGGTATTCGCCACGGGGAAAAGATGTATGAGACACTTTTGACCAACGAAGAGTGCGGCAATGCCATCGATATGGGTGATTTCTATCGTGTGCCATGTGACAAGCGTGATTTGAATTACGATAAGTATTTCAAAGAGGGTGATGTGGACCGTAATCCGTTGACTGAATTTAATTCAAATAATACGGAGCTTTTGAATGTGGAAGAAGTTAAGGCGAAGTTGTTAGAATTGAAATATATTCGTGATGAGAAGGCGGAATGGGAAAATAAATAAATGAACTATTTGAAAATGCTATGGTGGGAGAGCTAAAACAAACCTCTACCGTGGCATTTTTTTAGTGTGGTGTTCCTTGTGAACTGATTTTGAAGACAGTTTACAATCGAACTTTTGCTTGTAAATGATAGAGATTAATGATAAAATTAATTATTAAGTAAGTAAAAGTTTACTAGGTAAATAAAGCGATAAAAGGAAACAAATTATGTATGAGAAATATTGTAAACGTATTATAGATTTTATTATGGCATTATTGGCACTAATCATTCTTTCTCCTGTTCTTTTAGTTGTTGCAATACTAGTCAGAATAAAGTTGGGAAGTCCAGTGCTATTCAAACAACAACGACCAGGGAAAAATGAAAAAATCTTCTGGTTGTATAAATTTCGAACGATGACGGATGAAAGAGACGAAAACGGAGAATTATTACCGGATGAGGTGAGATTAACAAAATTCGGAGAACTGTTACGCGCCACCAGTTTAGACGAATTGCCTGAGTTGTATAATATATTAAAAGGTGATATGAGTTTTGTGGGACCAAGACCTCTTTTGGTGCGGGATATGGTTTTTATGACAGAAGAACAACGTAAAAGGCATAGTGTAACCCCTGGATTATCAGGATTGTCGCAAGTAAGCGGAAGAAATTCCATAGAATGGGAACACAAACTGGAATATGACTTGGAATATATCAAGAAGATTACTTTTTGGAACGATTTAAAAATTATTTTAAAGACCATTCCGGTGGCATTTGTAGAAAAAGAAGGCATTACCTATGATGACATGGCGACTGCAGAAGACTTTGGTGATTATTTATTGCGTAAAGGAAACGTAAGTCAAAGTACATACAATGAAAAACAGGAAGAAGCCAAGAAATTGATGATGTGAGGTTGTTGGAATGAATAGTTTTGCTCCATTTTCTGTTGTAATATCGGTGTATAAAAATGATAAGGCGGAGAATTTTGATTTAGCGTTAAGAAGTATCACGATAGAACAAAGCGTAAAACCGGAGGAAGTTGTGTTGGTTGTGGATGGACCGGTTTCTGAAGAAATTAATGAAGTAATTCAAAAATATGAAGCACTACATAATAATTTTAATGTAATCCGCCTTGAAAAAAATCAAGGTTTGGGTAATGCATTGAATATTGCGACGCAGAAATGTAAGAATGAATTGGTTGCACACATGGATAGTGATGATATTTCTGTGTCAACGCGATTTGAACAACAGCTGACTCTTTTTAGAGACCATCCCGATTTAGATATCGTCGGAGGAGACATTTCGGAGTTTATTGATACTGAGGAAAATATTGTGTCCAAACGGACAGTGCCGTGTGTGGATGACGAAATCAAAGATTATATGCGATATCGATGCGCAATGAACCACGTTACTGTTATGTACAAGAAAAGCGCGGTACTTAAGGTGGGCAATTATATAGAATGGTTCTGCAATGAAGACTATTATTTATGGCTACGCATGTTAAGGCAAAACTGTGTATTTGGAAATACAGGGACAATGTTGGTGAATGTTCGTATTGGAAAAGATATGTACCGACGCCGCGGGGGAAAAGAGTATTTTAAGAGTGAAAAAAGAATTCAACAATATATGTTGGAGCACAAAATTATAAGTAAAAAAATCTATACGATTAATGTTTTAAAAAGATGGATTGTACAAGTTCTTTTGCCAAATTCGGTTAGGGGATATGTATTTAGAAAATTTGCGAGGGATTAGAGAATGCCATACGTATCAGTTATTGTTCCGTGTTATAATGCTTCTGCTTATATTGAAAAGTGTTTGCAAGCAATGGAAGAACAAAGTTTTCGTGATTTTGAAGTGATTTTAGTTGATGATTGTTCCACGGACGAAACGCTTTCTTGTATTGAAAAATATCAAGTTAATAGCAATTTGATGTTACGATATCTTCAAAATGAACGCAACATGGGTCCGTCAATTGCAAGAAAGAAAGGTATTGATGCTTCAACTTCCAAATACATTGCTTTTTGTGATAATGATGACTGGTACGAACCAAACTATTTGGAATTGATGGTTCAAAAGGCGGAAGAAAACGATGCAGATATGGTTTTTTGTGGGTATCAAACTGTCTCTGTCAAAAAGAGAAAAGTAAAGAAAAATTCACATATGTTACCAATTATGCCAAACAAATTATCTGTAGAAAAAGTATTACAGTTACCAATTGACAGCTTGTGTGTCATAATGGTGAAACGTAGCATTATCGAAAAAGTTGATTTTCCGGATTTGCGAAATGGAGAGGATATGGCAATTATTCCTGCTATGATTGCAAAATCTCAATCCTTTGGAGTGGTAAATGAGTGCCTTTATAATTATTTATATCGTGAAAATTCAGCATCCATGAAAGCAAACGATAAAGTGGTACAAGCATTAATTCAGTCTTTCTCTTATGTGAAAAAAAATGTATCTGATAAATACAGCGAACAACTTGAGATTATTGGCATTCGTAATTTGATTTATGGAGGACTTTTAAATTTATTTAAATACAGTTATAACACAAGAGAGGCAAAAAGAATTTTATTGGATTTTGAGACTGAATTTCCAATGTGGAAAGCAAATAGACATATTAAAGAACTTCCGGCTTATAAAAGAGTCTTTTTATATTTTGCAGAAAAAAAGCATTTTGCAGTTTTGAAAATCTTATCAATTATACATTCATTACTAGTGAGGAATTAATATAATTATGAAGTTTAAGAAACCGAAAGGAATTTATCTAAACATATATCAGTTTGCATGCTATATTAGTTTATTTATCGTAGCATTGCCTGTTATCGACTATTATTGTAGTTGGTATATTACTTTGTTACCTTTTTTACTGGTTACATATAGATTATTTAGATATAAAAGAACCCTTATGACAGTTTGTTATACCATGGCTGCTGCAATTGTATTCGTGCTTTTGCAGTATTGGGGTATTTACAGAAATGAAGAGTTTTTCAGATGGATGATTGATGGGATTATCGTTTGGTTGCCTTGTATCATTGCTTTGTATATCAAGGAAAGTAATAATGACAAGTTTGTAAGGAATTATTTGCAAATATATATTATCGCGACCACAATTACCAGTCTTACAACTATTATTGGCTTGGTTATGTATCCAAACGCATCTCGAGAATTAGCAACAGCATCAGAAATGTATGACACAACCAGGTATACAATACGAAATATAGGTGGGTATCAACACGTATATGCACTTGTACTACTTTTACCAATTCTCATATGGCTTATAAAACAAACAAATAAAACATGGAAGATTGTCAATATTGTTGCATTACTTATTAATATTTACTGTATATATAGGAGCCAATACACGATTGCTATCATTATAGCAGCAATTATTTTAATCTTAACTGTAATGAAAAGGTTTAAGAAAACGATGATTGTCACAATGATATTATTGTCGACAGTTTTTCTCTTTGACACGAGCAGTATAATGGAAAAAATTTCTGGTGGATTCAAATATGTGAGTGAACATATTGGAATAGAATATGTTGGTGATAGATTGTTACAAGTTTCCCAACTTTTAGAAGGAGCTATGATACATACAGAGACATCCACTGATAGAATTGACCATTACAAGCATTGTCTAAAAAAATTCTCGGAGAGTCCTGTTATAGGAAATAATATCGGTGAATTTTCAGAGGATAATATCTCAGGACATTCAATGGTCTTTGATACTATGTCTGGTATGGGCTTGGTGGGCTTGTTGCTTGTGAGTATTATCTTTATTGTTGTCTATTGGCTTGTAATTAGAGAAAATGGAAAAGCGTTGAATAGTACAATATTATTGACTTGGTTAGCCTTTGTAGCAGTGTCAATTCTTAATCCAAGTACTTTCATGACAATATACATGATTCTTTTTGTGCTTGCGGTTTGTGTTCAAAGATTGGAGAAGCAAAATGAAGATTCTTTGGCTGTGTAATATTGCTCCAGTGATTATTGCAGAAAAGCTGGGAATGGAAATGCCTATTGGGGGAGGATGGATTTCCAGTGGTTTGGAAGCGATTCGGGAGCAGGAAGAATTAAACATCGCAGTTGTTTTCCCACAAGATGTGTCAAGAAAAATGTTTAGGGGAAAAGTTGGTACGATACAATATTACGGCTTTCGTTCTCCGAAATGTCCAGAGGAAAAATATGATGATAAATTAGAAGCGGATTTTATCAGTATTATTGAAGATTTTAAGCCGGATGTTGTTCATATTTGGGGAACGGAGTATGCGCATTCGCTTGCAATGGCAAAAGTTTGGGGACGACCGGAAAGAACCATATGTAGTATACAGGGTGTGTGTGCGGCCATTGCAGAAAACTATCGCGCCGGTGTTCCATGGAACGTGGTTTATGGATATACACTTAGAGATCTATGTAGATTGGATAATGTGCATAGGAGGGAAATGAGTTTTAGCAGACGTGCCAAGATTGAGAGTGAAACGCTAGCATTGGTCCGACATGTAATCGGACGAACAGAGTTTGATAAAGTGAGTTCGCTCAAGTCAAATCCAAAAGCTAAATATCATTATTGCAGTGAAACTTTGCGAGAAAGCTTTTATATTAAGGGAAACATTTGGCAATACGAAAATTGTGAGAAACACACTATTTTTGTAAGTGCGTCTAGCTACCCTTTGAAAGGTTTTCATAGAGTGTTAGAAGCAATGCCAAAAATTTTGTTGGAGTATCCTGATGCAAAAATATATGTTGTTGGTAACGACCCAAGAAAACTTCCATTTTATCGGATGTCAAAATATTATCAATATGTAAAAAGATTGATAAATAGATTGAAATTAGGAGACAAAGTGATTTATCTTGGTTGGTTAAATGAAGAAGAAATGTGCAAGCAGTTCTTGAGAGCAAATGTTTTTGTTTCTGCATCAAGTATGGAGAATTCATCTAACTCCATAGGTGAAGCTATGTTATTGGGAATGCCAGTTGTTGCTTCTTGTGTAGGAGGAACAAAGGATATTCTTACTGATGAGGCAGAAGGATATTTGTATCCGAACGATGATCCTTCCATGATGGCAAAATATATATGTAAAGTTTTTGAAGAAAAAGAATCAGTTAAGGATCTTGGAAACAGGGCATATGAGCATGCAAGAAAATTATATGATAGACATGA
Organism: Faecalimonas sp.; assembly: GCA_045638905.1. GTDB lineage: Bacteria > Bacillota > Clostridia > Lachnospirales > Lachnospiraceae > Faecalimonas. The sequence goes on along the minus strand of JAZUCE010000015.1, from coordinate 57,064 downwards.
TAATGTGGAGTGTCTTAAACGAATTTATGAAAGTGTGTATAAAGAAGTGAAAGGATAAATTTTATCATGAAGATAACTTTTATTTCGAATTTCCTCAATCATCACCAAATACCACTGTGTGATGCATTGATACAGAACCAAGACGTAAGGTTCACTTTTATAGCAACTGAACAAGTTCCGGATGAACGGAAGAAAATGGGATATTATTCTGATTTTTCAGCGTATTCATATTATAGAGAAATTGGCGAAGAATTTACTTTTGAAGATGCAGAGAAAATATGTTATGAAAGTGATGTTGTAATAATAGGTTCTGCACCACAACAATACATAAGGTGTAGGTTAAATGAAAACAAACTTACTTTTCTATATAGTGAAAGGTTCTTTAAAGATGGTTTTTGGTCCCACCCGGGAGATGTTTTGCGAACAATAAAAAATACCACCATGCATCGTTTTAAACCTTATTACATACTATGCGCAAGCTCATACACAGCTAGGGATTGTAGACGAGTGGGTTTTGGAAAGAAAACTTTGAAGTGGGGGTATTTTCCACAGACCAAGCTTTATTCAAGCAGGAAAACAATAAAGAATAAGAAACAAGGTTTGATAAAGCTATTGTGGGTTGGTCGATTGTTGAAGTGGAAACATCCAGAGATTTTTTTGTCTGTTTGTAGTGAACTGAAAAAGTTGGGTTATACCTTTACAGCTGATATCGTAGGTGAAGGTGAAATGAAATATGAAATATCGGATTATATTCAGATAAATGGATTGAGTGAAAACGTAAAAATGTTGGGAAGTATGAGTCCAGACAAAGTACGTGAAGAGATGGAAAACTCAAATATTTTCCTTTTTACCAGCGATTATAGAGAGGGCTGGGGTGCTGTTTTAAACGAAGCCATGAATAGTGGGTGTACAGTAATTGCTTGTGAAGAGGCGGGGGCAACGAAGTATTTGGTTAAGCATGAGAAAAATGGTTTTATGTACAAAAATAGCTCAGACGAAAAAACTGTGTTTGAACTTGTGAAGAAATGTATTGATAATAAGACTTTATGTGATGAACTTGGTTACAAAGCTTATGATACAATACAACGCTTATGGAATGCGGAGGTGGCAGCAACGCGATTATATGAATTTTCGAAAGCTATTTTAGATAAGCAACCGTTGCCACGGTATTCAGAGGGACCAATGTCAAAAGCATAAAAGGTGGTTTACATTTATGAAAATAATATTTGTCTCTGCGACTTGTTCGCCTAAACAATATAAAGAGATTTGTAACAAAAGAATAATTCCTATGTTAGATTCATCTCAGAAATTCTTTGATATGTTTTTAAATGGATTAACTCATCAAAAAGATATAAAGATTGAATGTATTAGTGTACCACCGGTTTCTCATGGCACATATCCGGGGTGGAAAGTAGGAGAATATCAGGAGTCAAAAGAGAACATCACCTACCATTCCGTAGGAGTGATCAACTATCCGATACTTAAAACAATAACAGCACAACATGCCGTAAAATCAAAAATAAAATCACTTGTTAAAACAAACAAAGAGGAAACGTTTATTGTCGCTGATCCACTTTTGTTAGAAGGAACTATCCCTGTAATAAAGATGGGGAGAAAATATAAAAAGAAGACAATAGGCTTTTTGACAGATTTGCCCGATTTTGCAGATGAGTGCGATGAACACGGATTTTTAAAACGCTTTTTTTATCGAGTTTATAATAAAAAATGTAATCAGTATCTAAACAAATTTGATAAGTATATTTTTTTGACTGAGGCTATGAATGATGCAGTTAATAATCAAAAAAAACCGTGGATGCTGATGGAGTGCTTGGTAGATGGGTCGTGCATAACAAAAGAATTAGTTGAAAAACATGCGGGGTGTCCTACAATTTTGTATGCCGGAAAACTTCATAAACAATTTGGGTTGGATATATTGGCAGAAGCAACTACAAAGGTCAAAACAGATTGCATGTTTCATATCTATGGTGATGGTAATTATCGTGAAGAATTAGAAAAAAGAGCCAACATACAGAATAATCTACGTATGCATGGAATAGTTCCTGTTGATGAGGTTGTGAAGGAAGAGATGAAGAGTACACTTCTTGTTAATCCAAGAACATCGTATGGAGAGTTTACTCGATATTCATTTCCATCAAAGACAGCAGAATATATGTTATCAGGTGTGCCGGTAGTTATGTTCAAACTTCCGGGGATTCCAAAGGAATATGATGAATATTTGTATTATTCTGAGGAAGAGACTGCTGAAAGTTTGGCAAGAAAAATAGATGAAATACTTGAGTTCTCCGCATGCAAATTAGCTGAGAAAGGGGAACAAGCTCGGAAATTTATTTTAAAAGAAAAGAATAATATAAGGCAGGCTAGCAGGTTTGTTGAGTTCTGCATGGAAAAACACACAGAAAGGGACGGGAAATGGTAGACCAAAGTTCTAAGAATATTAGAGTGGGGACAATAATTACATATATCACACAATTTCTTAGCATTGGAATTTCTTTTATATATGTTCCTATCATGCTGGGCATTTTAGGACAAGCAGAGTATGGTTTGTATGCTCTTGTGCAGTCTATAATCTCTTATTTGCAGATGTCAGAAATGGGGATTGGAACCACGGCGACCAGATATAATTCAAAATATATTGCTGAAGGGAACAAAGAAGGACAGAAAACCGTTAACGGGATGTTCTTGAAGATGTATTTGGGAATTGCAGGAGTATGCGTGGCTTTTGCAACAGTTTTATTCTTTTTTTTGGATGATATATATGTGGATTATTCAAAGGAGAGTATACAACTTATTAAAACACTATTTGTTATTGCTGTTTTAAATTTGGTAATTACTTTTGCTTTTCAAATATTTAATGCAATTATTATTGCGTATGAGCAGTACATTTTTCTTAAAATCATTACTCTTATGCAGACAATACTTGGACCAATTTCAATGCTTGCAGTGCTATATTTGGGCTATCGATCAGTAGGCATGCTTTGCGTCACTACAACCATTAGTTTGTTGTTTGGATTGGTTCAAATGCTTTTCTGTCTAAAGCGATTTAAGATAAAGTTCTCTTTCAGAGGACATAATCGTGAGTTGTTTAAAAAGATTTTCTCTTTTACAATTTTTGTGTTTATTAATTCCTTGGCAACACAAATGATGATGAACTCAGATAAAGTAATTATCAGTATTGTTATGACAGAATATGCTGTTGCTGTATATGCAATAGTTATGCAGTTTCACACTTATTCTTATAATTTCGCGAACGTATTATCTGGCTTTTATTTGCCACGTTTTACCAAAATGATTGCGAAATGCGGGCAATTTACAGAAGAGATATTGGCTGCTTTAATTAGTACCGGACGAATTCAAGTCCTTGTTGCCGGACTTATTTTTGGTGGCTTTTTATCAATAGGGAGACCATTTATTATTCGGTGGGTTGGAGTTGAATATGTGGAAGCCTATTGGTTGACAGTTATTATTCTTTTTACGGAAGTAATTGGAGCAGCTCAATCGATGTTTAATGCACTTATGCAGGCAATGAATTTGCACAAGATGAGAGCGATAATAAGTCTTCTTATTTCAATAGTAAAAATAATCTTAACAGTAATTATGACGATGCAATTTGGTTTGTTAGGATGTGCTATCGCATTTTTGGCTGGATGGTTAATAAAACAAATAGTATTTAATGTATATTACAAAAAAACTGTAGGAATTGATGTTAAAAGATTTTGGATGACAATGTTGAAAATGATTTTACCATTGTTATTTACTGTTGTTTTGCTTCACATACTAATGAGTGCAGTGCAGACTATCTTGCCGGCAACAAACTATATTTTTATATTCGTCTATGTGTGCTTGTATTTGGTGTTATATGGTGTCATCATGTGGGGAGCATCATTGAATGCATATGAAAAAACGTTTATAAAAGAAATATTTAAAAAAGTAGGAAAAAACAATGAACCAAGTAATTAAAGAGCAGTGCATGAATGGAAAAATATCGCTTCATTCTACTTATGTAAAAGGAACCAAGGTGGAATTTGATTATACAATTTCAAACGAACTTTTGTGTTTGTTTGCTAAAGAGTATAAATTTTTCTATGAGTATATGTTTGATATAGATTTACAGTCTATACCTAAGAGTATATTAAATATTCCATTTGTCATGAACATTATGCCGTTAATATGGATATCCGATTCTATTCTCGAGGTAGAGGTTTTAGATAAACAATTTTATGATTGTTTGGGAAACATCAAAAAAGGATTTGAGAGGGTATACCCTAAAGTAAAATTTAAGGGAACATTATTGGTGGATAGAATAGAAGAAAATGATTACACGCCAAATGGTGGAAATACCATTTTCTTTACCGGTGGTGTAGATGCTACCGCTTCTTTGATAAATAATCTATCTAAGAAACCACAACCTTTTTATATATTAGGGGCAGATGTTAGACTAGATGATACGGAAAATATCGTTGCAGCAGAACAGGATGTGTCTGCGGATGCGGGATATTTTGGGTTAACATGTAAGTTTATTCGTTCTTCTGTACGTTATTTTTATGATGGTGTCAAAATTACAGACGTTTATGAAAAACAACTTAAGGACTCTTGGTGGCATGGGGCACAGCATTCTATTGGTATGTTGTCTCTCATGGCTCCATATGCATATGCTGAAAAAATAGAAACATGTATTATTGCAGCATCATTTACGAAAGAAAGTGAAGGAAAAATAAACTGTGTATCATATCCATTTATTGACGAAGCATTATGTTTGGGAAATACAAAATGTTATCATGATGGATATGATATGACAAGGCAAGACAAAATCAATTTGATTTCAACTTACGGAGAGAAAAACGATAAACGAATGATGCTTAGAGTATGTTTTACGCCACAAAAGGGGCAGAATTGCAATTATTGTGAGAAATGCATGAGAACCATTATGTCATTAACGGCAACAGGGGCTAATCCGAACAACTATGGTTTTCAGGTTGATGAACATGTCTATGATGCTATACATAAATATTTATCTTCACATTTTTTGTATCATACTGCTCATTGGAGAAAAATAAAAAACGAATTTGAGAAAAACAAAGAAAAGTGGAAAAAAGACAAAAATGTTGCATGGATTTTTGATATTAAATTCAACTCGTTTAAAATATACATGAAGTTATTAAAAAACAAGCTTAAGAGCGTAATTAGATATAGAGGTTAGTATGGTTGGAATTTTAACTTTTCACAAGGCCATTAATTATGGAGCGGTTCTTCAGGCTTACGCACTACAAAGTGCAGTAAGGAGGTTGGGCGAACAATGTACTGTAATAAACTATGTCGGAAAAAAAATGAATCATGAATCAAAAAGGTTTTATTTTCCGCATCATGAATCACTGGTAGATAATATGATATATTTATATCGTTTGCCAATGCGCGCAAGAACTATAAAAAAGTTTCGACAGTTTTCAAAAGAATACTTGAATTTGTCGGGGAAAAGTATCCACAAAACAGAAGAGTTACAGGCGCTTTCTTCACAGTATAAGCATTTTATTACCGGAAGTGACCAGGTGTTTAACTATAATGGAACAGGTGATGACTTTAATTATTATCTTGAATTTGAAAAAAATAATAAGAAGAAGATAGGGTATGCACCAAGTTTTGGTGTTAAGGAGATTGATGCTTCACATTTGAAGCGGGTGAAGAATAACCTATGCGCATTTTCTTCATTATCTGTGAGGGAATCGATTGGAGCAGACATTGTGGAAAGGCTCACTGGAAATAGACCACAGGAGGTGTGCGACCCGACATTCTTGCTAAAAAAAGAACAATGGGAAGAGTTGTGTGCGCCGTCACAATATAAAAAACCATATGTATTGGTTTATTCGTTTGGTTCCTGTCATTTGGAAACATATGCCCAAAAGTTAGCTGACGAAATGGATGGTATTGTGGTCAATATAAATAGGAGTTTGCCATTGGCTTTTAGTGGACGAAATGTGAGAAATGCCTATGCTCCTAGTCCGCGCGAATTTTTGAGCTTAATAAAAAATGCAGAAGCTGTTGTAACAAATTCATTTCATGGGATGGCGCTTTCTATAATTCTTCAAAAAGAATTCTATTGTTTTACCAATAATTATGCGAATTCAGAGGGGACGAATTACAGGTTCCAAACTTTGAGTGAAAAGTTGGGGCTGTCCCATAGAATATATAGTTTGGGAGATGACATTGAAAGGTCACCTATTGACTATGTTGAAGTAGTAAAGAAAATGAATTTTTGGAGGGAAGAAAGTTTGGAATTCCTGAAGAATGCAATTGCTCCAAAACAGTAGTTTTGTTTGGTTGGCGTATGGGAGTGAAATTCATGAAAATTAAATTGGAACAAGTAACCTGTACGGGATGTCACGCTTGTGTAGCTGTGTGCCCTAAAGAATGCATTACAATGAAAAAAGATAGTCTTGGTTTTTTGAGACCGCACATTGATGAAAATAAGTGTATAGGATGTGGCTATTGTCTTAAAACCTGTGAAGAGGTGAAGAAACTCCCTGTTGGTTTAGAAAGGGAAATTTTTGCAGCAACTCACAAGAATATAGATGCCAGAAAATCAAGCTCATCAGGCGGAGTGTTTCGTGCTTTGTCCGAACAAGTGATAAGTGTAAACGGTGTTGTTGTTGGTGCTGTATATAATAAAAAAATGGGTGTACAACATGATTTCGCAGAAACAGTGGAACAAAGAAATGCCATGTGCGGTTCCAAGTATACATATTCTCTGTGTGACAAACAGGTTTTTGTACGTGTTAAACAATTTTTAGATGCCGGAAGAACAGTTATGTTTACAGGAACACCGTGTCAAAATGCAGCGCTGAAAATTTTCTTGAAAGTGGATTATGACAATTTGATATTAGTAGATATTCTTTGCCATGGTATTACTGCACCAGCCCTTTATGATGATTTTATAAAAAAATTAGAAGAAAAGGGGAAAGTAGTGGCGGATATTAATTTTCGATACAGTCCTGATGGTAATTGGCATGAGCCAAAGACCTTGGTTACATATGAAGATGGGACAAAACAAAGTGGGGAATTGGTGAATTCCTACTTTCGTATGTTTGTGCGAGATTATTGCCTTAGAGAAAGTTGCTATTCATGCGATTATGCATCTTTTGAACGTGTTTCTGATATTACACTTGGTGATTTTTGGGGAATTGAAAATTCACATAAAGAATTTGAACATCCATATGGAGTTTCAGTAGTTGTTGTAAATACTCAAAAGGGGAAAGAGTGGTTTTCCAAAGCGAGCAAGGATTTGGAAACTATCATATGTACTGAGGATGATTGTACTCACGAACAGTTGAGAGGCTTGCCACCAGGTAGAAGGAATACGAAATTTGTTGATGATTATTTAGAGGTTGGGTATGATTATGTGTATAAGAAGTATACAGTTTCTCCTATTTCTATTCGAATTAGAGAGAGGTTGTATGAAATTCCTATAATAAAACGATTACGCAATCTCATATAGCTGTGTGGACAAATATTTTCATAGATTGTTTAAATTAAGAGGGATATATAGATGTTAGGGTGGCTTTTAGTTAAAGTAAAATGTAAGTTGATTGGAAAATTTGTGAAAGAGGAAAAGATTAAAAGAAAATATTTTTCTCAACATGGTGTTAAGATTGGTGAGAATTGTGCGATTTTTTCCGATATTACCACCCCCGAAAGTTACTTGATAACTATAGGAGATAATGTAACAATTTCTAATGATGTTCAATTTATAACACATGATAATTGTATTGATCGCTTAATATCGGAAAAATGCGATGTTTTTGGAGAAATAGTAATAGGTAACAATTGTTTTATTGGAGCACGTTCAATTATATTGCCGGGAGTTACATTAGGGGAGAAAACGGTTGTTGGAGCTGGGAGTGTAGTTTCGAAGTCGTTTCAAGGCGATGTAATTATTGCCGGTAATCCAGCGAAGGTGATTGGAAACGTAAATCAGTATTTGGATAAGTATGCTGAGTTTGCTTTTGGAGAGAAAGATTTTTTGCTTGGGAAAAAAGAGAGCATTAGACAAAATCCCCATAAAATAATTAAAAACAGATAAATGAGGAGAAATTGAAATGTTTAATAGGAAAACATTATTAATCACCGGCGGTACAGGCTCATTTGGGAATGCTGTACTTGACCGCTTTTTAACAACAGATATTAAGGAGATTCGCATTTTTTCGCGTGATGAATTGAAGCAGGACAATATGCGTCATTTATATCAGAAGGAATTTCCTGAGTATAGTGATAAATTAAAATTTTACATAGGAGATGTGCGTGACATCCAGAGTGTGCGTAATGCAATGCATGGGGTGGATTACATTTTCCATGCGGCAGCGTTAAAACAAGTGCCATCATGTGAATTCTTCCCGATTGAAGCGGTGAAGACAAATGTACTTGGTACAGAGAATGTACTGACAGCTGCAATTGAAGCAGGAGTGAAAAAGGTGATTTGCTTATCTACAGACAAGGCAGCATACCCGGTGAATGCAATGGGAACTTCAAAAGCAATGATGGAAAAAGTAGTAGTTGCGAAATCAAGAACTGTTTCGCCTGAGAAGACAAGCATCTGTTGTACACGTTACGGTAATGTTATGTGTTCTCGTGGTTCTGTAATTCCACTTTTTATTAGCCAGATTAAAGAAGGAAAGGATTTAACCGTAACAGAACCGACCATGACACGTTTTATTATGAGCTTGGAAGAGGCTGTGGAATTGGTTGTATTTGCATTTCAAAACGCAGAGTCCGGAGATATCATGGTACAGAAGGCACCTGCTTGTACAATCGAAGTGTTGGCACAGGCTGTGAAGGAACTGTTCCATGCGGATAGTGAGATTAAGGTAATCGGTATTCGTCACGGGGAAAAGATGTATGAAACTCTTTTGACGAATGAAGAATGTGGCAATGCCATTGATATGGGTGATTTCTACCGTGTGCCATGTGATAAGCGTGATTTAAATTACGACAAGTATTTCAAAGAAGGCGACGTGGATAGAAATCCATTGACAGAGTTTAATTCCAATAATACGGAATTGCTGAATGTGGAAGAAGTGAAGGTCAAGTTATTGGAACTTAAGTATATTCGTGATGAAATTGCGGAATGGGAGAGTAAGTAGTTTTTTTGGCAGTAAAAAAGGATTGGCGAAAATCGCCAATCCAAATATTTATCTTACTTTGAATTCTGTCCTTGCAATTCAGCAATTTGCTTGCGTAGAGAAGCATTTTCATCTTGCAGAGAAGCATTTTTATTTTGTAGAGCCAGATTTTCTTGTAACAAGATTTTCTTGTCCCTTTCAAGAGTACGCTCGCGGCGAAGTGCATCTTCTCTGGCACGACATTGTTCTCGAACAATGTCGGTTTCGTTGGCAAGACGAATGGAAGTGGCAGCCTCTTGTAAATATTCATCATTTTGTGCTAACATTTGTAATTCCTCCCAGGTTTGGGCTTTGAAAAGTCGAGCCCAATAATCAATTTTGGAAGATTTATCTTCCTCGGTGGATTTATTTATCTGAGTTAAGTCTACCACAGACAAGGTAAATTTGTCACTAAAAACTTGGGAATGATTGTTGATGTTTATCATACGATATGTGGCATAGAATTCCGGATCATCTGGAAAAAGAGTGAAATCTGTAAAACCAATGTGAATTACAGGAAGTGTTTCTTCGTATTTTTGTCCTTCTTGTAGTTGATCAAATGCACGACACAGATAGGTAAGTGAACGATCGGCCCAGTTGTACTCGTTTTTTACCTGCATTTCCAGATTGAGCAGGCGGTTGTTATTGAGCAGAACCTTGATGTCGAGCACAAAATCTTTACCGGTAATATTTTTGGACAGATCCATGGGATTTTTGATTTCAACATGTTTCAATTGTATTGGTTTTAGGTGCAGTAGGGCACAGACGAGTCCTCGTAATACTTTTTCGTTCTTCTGTAGGATGTAACGAAACATGTAATCATTGGTCATATTATACTGTATGACCACAGTATTGTCTGCATGAGACGGTTGGTGTTTGTTTTGCATAGGCAAAAACCTCCTTTGTAAAATATTGATAATAAAAAGATACTTGGAATATTGGCGATTTGCCGGACAGGTTAGACCAAGTAGAAAGCAATAAGCATATAGGATTTATGCTTGATGTTGCGTGTGATAAGAATAACACGGAATTAGATAAAAAACAAGATTTACGCAAGGCTTATTTCATTCAGTATATATGGCGAGTAACTTCGGTTGCTTGCAATATTTAATTGCCTTAATATATTATTTCATATAAAATAGTATTAGCTGACAAAACGAAAGAAATATAAAAGGAAATATAATCATGAACATCCTAATCACCGGAGCCAAGGGCTTCATTGGCAAAAACTTAATAGCAACATTACATAACATTGCAGATGGAAAGGACCGTTCCTTTGGAATGGATACGGATATTACCATCTATGAGTATGACATTGATACAGACCCGGCACTCCTGGATGTGTACTCTAAGAATGCAGACTTTGTATTTCATCTGGCAGGGGTGAACCGTCCGCAAGACCCGAAGGAGTTTATGGAGGGGAATTTTGGATTTACCTCTACCTTGCTGGAGAGTTTGAAGAAACACAACAACAATTGTCCGATTATGATTTCTTCGTCTATCCAGGCGGCACTTAGCAATCCATACGGCGAAAGCAAGAAAGCCGGAGAAGATTTGATGTTTGCCTATGGCAAGGAAACGGGGGCAGATGTATTTGTTTATCGTTTTCCAAATGTATTTGGAAAATGGTGCAGACCGAATTACAACAGTGCAGTCGCAACCTTCTGTAATAATATTGCAAATGATTTGCCAATTACAGTCAATGACCCGTCTGTTATGATGACCTTGGTGTATATTGATGATGTGGTTGCAGAATTGATAGCGGCTTTAAGTGGCAAAGCCAATTTGAAAGAAGACGGTTATTGCTATGTTCCAGTAGAACACAAGATTACCTTGGGAGAGATTGTAGATTTAATCTATACTTTTGCAAAACAGCCACAGGGATTGGTGATTCCGGAGATTCCGGACAATTCCTTTGCAAAGAAATTGTATTCAACATACTTGTCCTATTTACCAAGGGAAAAGGTTGCATTCCCATTAAAGATGAATGTGGATGCGCGTGGTAGTTTCACAGAACTGTTGAAGACTGAGAAATGCGGACAGGTGAGTGTGAATATTTCCAAGCCTGGGATTACAAAAGGGCAGCACTGGCACCATACCAAGTGGGAGTTCTTCATTGTGGTAGCCGGTCATGGACTGATTCAACAGCGAAAAGTCGGAACAGATGAGGTTCTGAATTTTGAAGTAAGTGGTGACAAAATAGAAGCAGTGCATATGTTGCCGGGATATACACATAACATTATCAACTTGTCGGATACGGAGGACTTGGTAACTGTAATGTGGGCAAACGAGAATTTCAATCCTGAGAAACCGGATACGTTTTTCGAGATTGTAGAATAGAGGTGCAAGATGGAGATTAAATTAGATTATTCAGATGTGAGTTTTAAGGATAACGGGAAATTAAAGCTTTTGATTATTGTGGGAACCAGACCGGAGATTATCCGTCTGGCTGCAGTGATTAAGAAATGTCGTAAATATTTTGATACTATTTTGGCGCATACCGGGCAAAACTATGATTATAACTTAAATGGTGTATTCTTCCATGATTTGAAATTGGATGCACCGGAAGTGTATATGGATGCGGTTGGTGATGACCTTGGAGCTACTGTTGGTAATATTATTAATTGTAGTTATAAGTTGATGAATCAAATCAAACCAGATGCGTTATTGATTCTTGGTGATACAAACAGTTGTCTTTCGGCCATTGCTGCAAAGCGTCTGCACATTCCGATTTTCCATATGGAAGCGGGAAATCGTTGCAAGGATGAGTGTTTGCCGGAGGAGACAAACAGACGTATTGTAGATATTATATCGGATGTAAACTTGGCGTATTCAGAGCACGCACGTCGTTATCTGGCAGAGTGTGGTTTGCCGAAGGAACGTACTTACGTAACGGGTAGTCCGATGGCAGAGGTATTACATGAGAATCTGGCTGAGATCGAAGGTTCTGACATTCATGCGAGATTAGGTTTAGAAAAAGGAAAGTACATTTTGCTTTCCGCACATCGAGAAGAAAATATTGATACAGAAAAGAATTTCTTGTCTTTGTTCAATGCTATTAATAAGATGGCAGAGAAATACGATATGCCGATTTTATATTCTTGTCACCCACGTTCCAAGAAACGTCTTGCAGAGAGTGACTTTTCGTTGGATGCACGTGTGATTCAGCATGAGCCACTCGGATTCCATGATTATAACTGCCTGCAGATGAATGCGTTTGCTGTTGTTTCTGACAGCGGTACTTTGCCGGAGGAATCTAGTTTCTTTACTTCAGTTGGACATCCGTTCCCGGCAGTATGTATTCGTACTTCAACTGAGAGACCGGAAGCATTGGATAAGGCTTGCTTTGTGCTTGCAGGAATCGATGAGAAGTCGCTATTACAGGCGGTAGATACAGCAGTGGGTATGAACTTGGATGGAGATTATGGTATTCCTGTACCGAATTATACGGATGAGAATGTTTCATCAAAGGTTGTGAAGATTATCCAAAGCTACACAGGCGTGGTTGATAAGATGGTTTGGAGAAAATATTAGAAAATGAGAGGAGCGGATGGCATAGTATGCAATATTGGAAAAGTTTTATTGACAGTTATATGACTTTTCATTATGGTGTGGGGCTAGCTATCGGTCTTGTGATTTTCTGTGGATATCTGTTTGGGGTATCAAAATATAAAAAGAGCCAGGGGCAAAGTGTTTCTAAGAAAGAAATCCTTTGCGGACTGGCTTTGTCCATTTATTTGGTGTTTTTGCTAGGCGGAACATTGTTGAATAGAAGCATTGGGGAAGAGTATCAGATTGAACTCATACCATTTTGGTCTTATTATAATTTGCTCACGGAATGGAGTAAACATATGGCCATTCAAGTGTCTTATAATCTGCTGGTGTTTATTCCATGGGGGATACTGCTCCCGGAGATAGTACGTGTTGGGCGCAAGCTTCGAGCGACTCTCTTGAGTGCTGCAGGACTTTCGCTGGCGATTGAAACAACACAGCTGGTACTAAAACTGGGATTGTTTGAGTTTGATGACGTGTTCCACAATGTGCTTGGTGCGTTAATTGGGTATGGATTGTGGTATGTTTGGAGGGGAAGGAAATGAAGAAGAGAAAATGGATTTTTATTACCCTTACAGTAATATGGACGGCAGTCATATACACGTTTTCGCTGCAATCGGGAGAGCAATCCGGTGATTTGAGCGGTTCCATACTAGAGACGTTTCTTGGTTTCTTTATGCCAAGTGTGTTGGAGAGCCCGGAAAAGTTGGAGATGTTTCATCTGATTCTCCGAAAAGGTGCTCATTTTACTGAATTTATGATTTTGGGTGTATTGAGTTCTATTGCATTGAAATATATTAAACTTGTGCATAAAGTGATTGTTGGACTGGGATATTGCGTTCTTGTTGCATCCTTGGATGAGACTTTGCAATTATTTATCAGTGGACGCGCCGGAAGAGGGCTGGATGTGTTGATTGATAGTGCTGGGGCTGCAACGGGAATTTTGATTGTGTATATATATTTGAAATTAAAAGAGAATAGAATTTATTAACAAAAACTAAAAAGAAAAAAGGACGTAATAAAGCATCTTTATCACGTCTACTATTTCTTATCTTTCATACACCACATAGCGATATTTCTGCAACAACTCAGCAGCTTTCTTTGAGGATGCTTCATCGTAAAATTCAATGCGGAGCACACCTTCTTCAAATTCGCGATTGTGAATAATCCCAATGTTTTTTAAGTTAATATTGTTAGCAGCTAGGATAGTGGCAATAGTTGCAATTCCACCGGCCTCGTCGATGATATCACAGTATACCGCAAACATACGCTTGATTGGTCCGGATGAACCGCCTGGAATGGAGTTGCGGTAGTTTTTAGATGATTCAAAGAACTGATAAATATCTTGTTCAGCCCCAGATATAATAGAAGATTTTGCGTCTTCTAAAAGCGCAATGTATTCATCCAATACCTGTACGATGTTGTCTTTGTTTTTTAGACAAATATGTTGCCACATGGTAGGCGAAGAGGAAGCAATTCGTGTAATATCCTTGAATCCGCCGGCTGCCAATTGTTTCATGAGTTCTTCCTTGCCGTCTTTCTCTTTGACAAAGTTTACGAGGGCAGAAGCAATAATGTGTGGTAAATGACTGATAGCACCGGTAATGTAATCATGTTCCTCGTATCCAAGAACAACAGGTATTGCTTTTAATGATTCCACAAAGGCGACATAATTATCAACCTTTTCTTTTGCAACTTTATCTGTTGGAGTGATGATATAATAAGCATTTTCAATTAACATCGCCTTGGAATTCACAAAACCAGACTTCTCTGAGCCGGCCATTGGGTGTCCGCCGATAAAATTTTCTTCTATTCCAAGTGCAATCACTTCTTTGTGGATGGAGGTTTTTACACTCCCCACATCTGTTAAAATACAATTTTCATTTAGATGAGATTTTAACTGTTTCAGATAAGCAGTGTTATAAGACACTGGTGCACATAGGAAAATGTAGCTACAGTTATCGAAGTTATCGTCAATTGTGGTGCAAGCAACATCAATCACAGATTCCTGTGTGGCGAGAGCTAGAGTTTCTTTACTTTTATCAAATGCAACGATTTCATAGTCAGGGTAGTATTGGCGAATTGCTTTTGCGATGGATCCACCGATGAGTCCAAGTCCTATGAAACCGATTTTGTTCTTGCTATTCATGATTAATATCCTCGTCTTTCTTGGTGCACCAAATGGAGGTGCGTCATCCACTTATGTTGTGGTACTTGATTAAACTGAATTTTACTACTTCACATAGAAAAAGTCAACACTATGTTACTTTAAAGCGCGAAAGTATTTTACAAAGGAGGGAAAAAATGACATATACATACATGATTAAAGCGTATAAAAGCATAGAGCAGAAGATCCATCTTATTGAGAAACAACTTGAAAATTTGCCCGAAGGGAAATTATATTGTACGCATACGGGCAAATATATAAAATGGTTTTTGAGTAATGGGCAAGAACAGACATATATTCCCAAGGCACAAAGAAAACTTGCGGAACAACTTGCTCTTAAAAAGTATTTGACACTTCAGTTACACAATTTTCAACGTGAAAAAAATGCAATTAACTATTATCTAAGGCATCACGACGAGGATGCAACTTCAAAAGAAATCGAGCTTCTAACTTCACCCGAATATAACGAATTGCTTTCTCCGTATTTCAAATCAATTTCAAAAGAACTATCCGATTGGGCTACATCACCTTATGAAAAAAATAATCATCATCCTGAAACATTAAAGCACAAAGCTATTTCTGGAGCTAATGTAAGGTCAAAATCAGAACAAATGATTGATATGATTCTTTATCAAAACAAAATCCCTTTCCGTTATGAATGTGCTTTGAGATTTGGCGAAACTGTTTTTTATCCGGATTTTACAATTCGGCATCCCAAGACGGGAAAAATATTCTATTGGGAACATTTTGGTCTTATGGATGATGCGGACTATAGTAAAAAAGCATATTCCAAACTTCAAACTTATACTTCACATGGTATTATACCTACCATTCAATTAATTACCACATATGAAACAAAAGAATATCCGCTGAATATCGAGCAAGTAGAGAAGATAGTAAAAGACTATTTTCTTTCATGAGACATGCTAAATTGTAGTGGAGAAAAGATATGGGAAATCATCTAAAATAATCAAATTGTTCGTATACGAAATAATTGGGTAAAATTCTACCAAACTTTAAAAGTTTTTGGTTAGTAAAAGCTTGATTTTTCTGTATACGAACAAAAATATCATGAAAAGCTTTGTTTTGTATAAAATTTGGTTAGTTTTTTGGAGGTTTTTTTCTATACGCCTAAAAACCAGGGAAAACGGCGCCGGGACCGTCAGCCTAGCCTAAAAACCAGGTGAAACGGCGCCGGGACCGTCAGCCCAGCCTAAAAACCAGGGAAAACGGCGCCGAGACCGTCAGTCTAGCCTAAAAACCCGGGGAAACGGCGCCGGGACCGTCAGCCTAGCCTAAAAGTAAAGTGTTTGAAAATTCAGAAAACTCAAAATAAAAAGTTGTATAAATTTCATAAAAAGCTTGAAAAAATCAAAATATTTTAGTACAATATCAACATGTGATACTACAAATCAAGGAGGCAAAAGTAGAATTATGAAAGTTTATAGAACGGACGAAATTAGAAACGTAGTACTATTAGGACACGGAGGAAGTGGAAAGACTAGTTTGGTTGAAGCTATGTTATACGTATCTGGCGCAACAAACAGAATGGGAAAGATTGCTGATCACAACACAGTAAGTGATTTTGATAAAGAGGAGCAGAAACGTGAATTTTCAATTAGCACAAGTTTAATTCCTGTTGAGTGGGAAAAAGCGAAAATCAACGTGCTTGACACACCGGGTTATTTCGACTTTGTTGGTGAAGTAGAAGAGGCAGTTAGCGCAGCTGATGCAGCGGTTATCGTTGTTTCCGGTAAAGCAGGCGTTGAAGTAGGTACGGAAAAAGCTTGGGAACTTTGTGACAAGTACAAATTACCTAGAATGGTATATGTAACAGAGATGGACGTGGATGATGCATCCTTCCGCCAGGTTGTAGAAGATTTAACAGCTAAGTACGGCAAGAAAATCGCACCTCATTTCCAACCGATTCGTGAAAATGAAAAATTAGTTGGTTATGTAAATGTTATCAAGAATGCAGGTAGAAGATATACAGGTGTAGGTCAGAGAGAAGAATGTGAAATTCCGGATTACTGTTTACCAAACTTGCAAATCTGCCGTGACGCATTAATGGAAGCGGTTGCTGAGACAAGTGAAGATTTCATGGATAGATATTTTGCGGGAGAAGAGTTCTCTGTAGAAGAGATTCGTGCCGCAATGCGTATGTCTGTAACAGATGGAAGCATCGTACCGGTTGCTATGGGTTCTAACATTGAAGCACAAGGTGTTGCAAACCTCTTATCAGATATCGTTCGTTTCTTCCCAAGTCCGGACAAAAAGTCTTGTGCAGGTATTAACCGTAAGACAAATGAAATCTTTGAAGCAAACTATGATTTTTCAAAATCTAAGAGTGCTTATGTATTCAAGACAATGGTTGACCCATTCATCGGTAAATATTCATTTATCAAGGTTTGCTCCGGTGTATTAAAGGGAGATGACGTTCTTTATAACACTGACGCAGATGCAGAAGAAAAGCTTGGTAAATTATATACAATGATTGGTAACAAACCAGTAGAAGTATCTGAGCTTCATGCAGGTGATATCGGAGCAGTTGCAAAATTAACAGCAGCAAAGACCGGCGATACACTTTCCACAAAGAATACACAGGTATTATTTGGTAAGACAGAATATTCTACACCGTATACATATATGAAATATGTAGTGAAGGCAAAAGGTGATGAAGACAAGGTTTCGCAGGCTCTTGCAAAAATGATGGCAGAAGACGTAACCTTAAAAGCTGTTAATGACAGTGAAAACCGTCAGTCCTTGCTCTATGGTATGGGCGACCAACACTTGGAAATCGTTGTCAGCAAACTGGCAAGCCGTTATAAGGTGGACGTGACTTTGGAGACTCCAAAGGTTGCATTCCGCGAAACAATTCGCAAGAAATCAGATGTTGATAAGAAATATAAGAAACAGTCAGGTGGTCATGGACAATATGGACATGTTAAGATGACATTTGAACCTTCAGGCGATTTGGAAACACCATACGAATTTGAACAAATCGTAGTTGGTGGTGCAGTTCCAAAGAACTACTTCCCGGCTGTAGAAAAAGGTTTACAGGAATCTGTAGTAAGAGGACCGTTGGCAGGATATCCGGTAGTTGGTGTTAAGGCTGTATTATATGATGGTTCTTACCATCCGGTAGACTCCTCAGAAATGGCATTTAAAACGGCTACTGTTCAGGCATTTAAAGATGGCTTCATGCAGGCAAATCCTGTGCTTTTGGAACCTATTGCAAATATTAAAGTAACAGTTCCGGATGAATACACAGGTGATGTAATGGGTGATTTGAACAAACGTCGTGGCCGTGTACTTGGTATGACACCGGTTGCAGGTGGAAACCAGATTGTGGAAGCAGATATCCCAATGACAGGTGTGTTTGGATATTGTACAGTACTTCGCTCTATGACAGGCGGTAGAGGAACTTATTCTTACGAATTTGTACGCTACGAACAAGCGCCATCTGATGTACAGGAAAAAGAAATTGCAAAACGAGCAAATGAAGAATAAAAGACAGGGCATGGTGTTTTACCGTGCCCTACTTGTATATTTGGAATGAAAGTGTTATAATTTGCCTTACATTAGCAAAAATAAAAAAAGAGGAACTATCAATGAAAATTGTAATTATCGGTGATGGAAAAGTTGGGTATAAACTGGCTGAAAATTTGTCAGAGGATAACTATGATGTCATTTTGATTGACAATGATGAAGAAAAGCTCAAAGGTGCAATTAACAACCTGGATGTCAACTGCTTTGCAGGGGATGGTGTGAGTGTCGAAGTACAAAAGGAAGCGGGCGTTCCGGATTCGGACCTTGTCATTGCATGTGCTTCCACGGATGAATTAAATATGTTGAGTTGTTTGGTGGCAAAAAGATTGGGAGCGAAGCATACCATTGCAAGAGTGCGTAATCCACTGTATTACCAACAAATTGATTTATTAAAAGAAGATTTACATCTTAGTATGGTTATTAATCCGGAGTTTGCGGTGGCTAATGAAATAGCAAGAAATTTAATTCTTCCGGATGCAAGTAAGGTGGAAACTTTTGTTAAGGGAAGAATTGAATTGGTGGAATTCTTAGTGCGTGAAGGAAGCCCTATTATTGGATATAAACTTGCAGATATTTATTCCAAGTTCCAAATTAAAATTTTGATTGGTGCGATACGCAGGGGACAGGAAGTGTTCATACCGGATGGAGAGTTTGTCATTCAAGAGGGAGATAAGCTCCATGTAGTTGCAACACACAATGAGATTGCTCAATTTTTCTCCAAAATCGGCAATCGCAAACGTCGTGTGAGAAATGTGTTGATATGCGGTGGTGGACGTGTTGGCTTCTATCTTGCAAAGAAACTTTGTTCCATGGGAATGGAAGTAAAAATTATCGAGCAGGGCTTGGCAAGATGCGAGTTATTATGTGAAGAAATACCGAAAGCAACCGTTATTCACGGCGATGCTACAGACCACGATTTATTGTTGGAAGAAGGAGTCCGTGATGCGGATGCACTGATTGCACTTACAGGTGTGGACGAAGAGAATATCATTATGAGTTTATTTGCAAAGAAACAGGGAGTGCAAAAAATTATAGCTAAGGTCAATGAAGATTCCAGAGCACAGATGGTGGAAGGCCTTGGAATTGACAGCATTGTTTCAGCTAAAAATGCAACGGTTGATGCAATCTACAGTTATGTTCGAGCAAGGCAGAATTCTCTTGCCAGTGCAAATATTGAATCCATGTATCGTTTGGTTGAAGACCGCGTGGAAGCATTGGAATTTGTTATAAAAGAGGAAACAAAGTATACCAATGTTTCTTTGAAAGATTTAAAAATTAAACCAAATAACTTGATTGCATGTATTGGAAGAAAACGTCAGACGATTATTCCGCGTGGTAGTGATAGTATTCAGGTTGGCGATACTGTGGTGGTAATCACGAAATCGAAAAAAGTACAAGATATTACAGACATCTTAGAATAGAGGAATGTTATGAATAGAAAAATGACGACTTATATTTTAGGTAGAATGCTCGGGGTAGAAGCGGCAGTTCTTATGATACCGGCACTTGTGTCTGTGATTTACAGAGAAGATGGGTGGAAATCATTTCTTATAACTAGTGCAATTTTGGCATTCTTATATTTGATATTCGGACGTAAAAAGCCGGAGGACTCCACTATTTATGGAAGAGATGGTTTTATCATTATCGCAAGCGCATGGATATTGTGGTCTGTTTTCGGATCAATTCCATTTTGGATTTCAGGTGCAATCCCATCATATGTAGATGCACTTTTTGAAACAATTTCCGGGTTCACAACGACAGGTTCTACTATCTTAAATAATATCGACAGCCTGCCTTATGGCATGAATTTTTGGCGCTGCTTGACCCATTGGATTGGTGGTATGGGTGTGCTGGTTTTTGTGTTGGTCATTGTGTCCTTGGAGGATAAAAATACCATGCATTTGATGCGTGCAGAAGTCCCGGGACCGGAAACGGACAAACTGGTTCCAAAGGCAAGAGATACGGCAAAGATTCTGTATGGAATGTATTTGAGTCTGACAGTTATTGAGATTATTTTTCTCCTGCTTGGCGGAATGAACTTGTACGATAGTGTCATTCATGCTTTTAGTACGGCCGGCACCGGTGGATTTAACAACCATCAGGATAGTGTTATGTACTATAATAGTGCATACATTGAGGGCGTACTGACTGTCTTTATGATTCTGTTTGGAATCAACTTTAATATGTATTATTTGATATTGCTCAAGAAAGCAAAAGATGTGTTTAGGAATGAGGAATTGAGAGCATATCTGGGAATTATTATTGGAGCTGCAACACTTATAACCGTTAATATTGCTAATATGTTTGATTCCATTGTAGAGGCATTTCGTTATGCCATATTCCAAGTGGCGTCCATTATTACAACGACTGGTTTTTCGTCATATGATTTTGATACATGGCCGCAATTTTCCAAAACCATTATCTTAGCTGTTATGATGATAGGTGCATGTGCAGGGTCGACTGGTGGCGGAATTAAAATATCCCGTATTTTAATCTTGCTAAAGAGTATAAAAATAGAAATCAGACGATTGATACATCCAAAATCAGTGAATATTGTCAAAGTAAATGGGAAGAAGATAAAAGAAGACACAATTCGCGGTGTCAGTGTTTATTTTGCGGTATATGTAACAATTTTTGTTGTTTCACTTTTGCTTATTTCTCTTGATAAGTTTGATTTTACGACCAATTTCACAGGGGTTTTAACAACTATGAGCAATGTGGGACCTGGACTTTCTAAATTAGGTCCGGCTTATACATTTTCACAATTTTCAGATGTATCGAAGATTGTATTTTGTTTAAATATGTTGATAGGGAGATTGGAAATATTCCCGTTTTTATTACTTTTTTCACCTAGCTTGTGGAGAAGAAAATTTTAGGAGGTAATCGAATGAAAGGACTTAAATTTAAAATCTTGGCAGGAGTTGCATTGTTGCTCATAGCAAGTATTTATTATTATGTGACATTACCTGCAATCAACATTCATTCCGGAGGTTTTTGGTTTTTTATAATTTTGCTTCTTATTGTAATAGCAGTGGCTTATATTTTGCGAAAACAGTATGGCGTATATGAGATGAAAAGATCAAAAGTTGTATGGACAATGGGTATTCTTTTGATTTTGGTAATTTTGGTGTTTTTTATAGGAGCAATTTTATCGTCTGAAATTGTAAATGCAAAGAAATACCAGAAACTACTCAAGGTAGAAGAAGGCGAGTTTACAAAGGATATTGAGGAATTGTCTTACGAGCAGATTCCGTTGCTGGATAAAGATTCGGCGATTCTTCTGGGTGACCGTAAGATGGGTAGCATGATTGATATGGCTTCCCAGTTTGAGGTGGATGATATTTATAGTCAGATTAATTACAAAGGAAAGCCGGTACGTGTGTCTCCGCTAAAATATGCAGATGCAATTAAATGGCTGACGAATCAATCGGAAGGTATCCCGGCATATATTATGATTGATATGGCAACACAGACAACGGAACTTGTGAAGCTGGATAAAGGCATTAAATATTCTACTTCGGAATATTTCAATCGAAACATATACAGACATTTACGCTTTCATTATCCGACTTATATTTTTGACGAGTTGAGTTTTGAAATTGATGAAGAAGGTGTACCATATTGGGTGTGTCCGGTTATCAAATTCAATATCGGACTTTTCGGTGGACAAACGATAGGGAATGTAGTTCTTTGCAATGCCATTACCGGAGAAACCAAAGATTATGCAATTAAAGATGTACCACAGTGGGTTGACCGTGCGCATACGGCGGATATGTTAGTTGGATTGTTTGACTATTATGGAACCTTAAAACATGGATTTATTAATAGCGTAATTGGACAGAAGGATTGTCTTGTTACAACGGATGGATATAATTATCTTGCGATTAATGATGATGTGTGGGTATATACCGGTGTAACCTCAGTAAGCGGAGACCAGTCGAATGTTGGTTTTGTCTTAATTAATCAGAGAACTATGGAAACAAAATTCTACGAAATAGAAGGGGCAACGGAACGCTCGGCTATGGATTCGGCAGAGGGGCAGGTTCAGAACCTGGCATATAAAGCCACATTCCCATTGCTGCTTAATATCAGCGGAGAGCCAACCTATTTTATTGCATTAAAGGATAAGGCGGGCTTGGTAAAAAAATATGCTATGGTAAATGTGCAGAAATATCAGGTTGTAGGAATTGGCGATACGGTTGCTGAGTGCGAGGGAGAGTACCAGAAACTTTTAAAGAAGGAAGGGCTTCAGGAAGAAGAACAAATCAGTAAGAGCGGCATAAGCGGAAAAATTGTCAAGATTGCACCTGCCGTTGTGGATGGCAATTCGCACTACTATATTATGTTGGATACTTCTGAGCAAATATTTGATGTTTTGGTTGGAGATTTCATTCAAATTATAAAATATGAGCTTGGACAGGAGATTAGCTTTGAATATAAGATAGGCGATGATGTGAACATTGTGACGGAAATAAAGTAATAAAAATGGATGGAACCTCAGTTTCCATCCATTTTTTCTATACTTATTAATTTAAAAAATTACATTTTTCAGCGTCAACACCTGCTAAATCTTCTTTGCTGGCACTGAGGCTCACATAGAAGTCAACCTTATGTGCTGCAGAGATACTGTTAAGAGTATCAATGAAACTTGGGATAACATCAAGAGATACTCCGGATTGTTTTAAAATACCATCGATAAAAATCACTTGAATATCACTGTTTGCACTAAGCATACCATAAATAAAACCTGTATATTCACTAATGCTACGGATAGAAGGATAATCAGCCATACAAATTGCACGAATATCAAAAGATAAGCTGTATGTATCGTTGTGGCTATTCTTGATAAATACTACATTTCCGTCACATTCCTTTGCTTTTTTATTTGCAGCTTCAATCATAATCTGAGTTTTGCCGCTACCTTTTTGCCCTGTTAATAAATTAATCATGGGAATCACTCCTTTGCTATGTAATTATGATTATTATACAACATAATTAAGATAAGAGCAACAAATAAAACTGATTTTTAACTTACTTTTGTAAATTCTGTTTTGCATTTTGGACATGTGATGCAGATGCGTCCTTTTCCACGTGGAATGCGGATTTTTTGCTTGCATGTCGGACATTTATAAATGCGATGGGTCTTACGTTGTTCCCTCTGTGCTTTCCTTGCACGTGAGTTGAATGAAAACTTGCTTTTCCATCTCAGAAAACATTCATTTTCACGGTAACGTTTCGGAATGTTTCTTGAGAACATGCGAAAGTACATATATATCAATATGGCATAAGATAGCAAGGATGAAAAAGGAATGTATACGAATATCTGAACAATCCACAGACCAAACCAAATAAACATTAAGAATCTACAGATGTCATCTAGTCCGTTCCGTCCCATCATAAAACGTTGTAATCTTTCTCTCATAATTTCTCACCTCAAAAAGGATGATAGCACACTTTCACATAAAAGAAAATTGTGTATTTATAAATAAAAATGAAATTTTTCTAAAAGGATAAAAAAATAGGGTGTGAAAACAGATGTCTTTATGCTATAATGTGCGTAAAAGGTGAATAAGGACAAGGAGCAAAGCGTATGAAAAGAGTGTTACTAAAGCTGAGTGGTGAGGCACTGGCAGGAGATAAGAAGACTGGATTTGATGAGGCGACTTGTATTGGTGTTGCGAAGCAGGTAAAAGAGTTGGTGGATGACGGGATTCAGGTTGCGATTGTCACCGGTGGTGGGAACTTCTGGAGAGGGAGAACCAGCGAGACAATAGACCGTACAAAGGCTGACCAGATAGGTATGTTAGCAACGGTTATGAACTGTATTTATGTGTCTGATATTTTTAGACATGTAGGAATGCAGACGGAAATATTTACTCCATTTACATGTGGTGCATTTACTAAATTATTTTCAAAAGATGCGGCAGTGGAAGCATTGAATTCGGGAAAGGTTATTTTCTTTGCCGGAGGAACAGGACATCCTTATTTTTCAACAGATACAGGAGCCGTGCTTCGCGCAATTGAGATTGAGGCAGATGCGATGTTGCTTGCAAAAGCAATCGATGGCATATATGACAGTGACCCGAAGCTGAATCCGAATGCTAAGAAGTATGAAGAGATTTCCATTCAGGAAACCATTGACAAGCGTCTTGCAGCAGTAGATTTGGCAGCGTCTATTCTGTGTATGGAAAATAAGATGCCGATGTTGGTGTTCGGCTTGAATGAAAAGAATAGCATTGTCGAAACAATGAAAGGAACATTTACAGGTACAAGGGTAACTGTATAATGATAAATAAAATAATCGGAGGATATTACTATGAATGAAAAATTACAGGTATTTGACACAAAAATGCAAAAGACGGTAGCAAACTTAGAGGCAGAATTAGCTACCATTCGTGCCGGACGTGCGAACCCAAATGTTTTGAATAAATTAACTGTTGATTATTATGGAATGCAGACACCGATTCAGCAGGTGGCAAATATATCAGTTCCGGAAGCACGTATTATTCAAATACAGCCATGGGAAAAAAGCTTAATTAAAGAAATCGAAAAAGCAATTATGACATCTGATATCGGAATTAATCCGAACAATGATGGTACCGTGATTCGTTTGATTTTTCCAGAATTGACGGAAGACAGAAGAAAAGAGATTGTAAAGGATGTAAAGAAAAAAGGTGAGGCAGCAAAAGTTGCAATCCGAAACATTCGTCGTGACGGAAATGATGCATTTAAAAAGTTAAAAGGCACAGAAGTTTCAGAAGACGAAATTAAAGATTTAGAGAGTGAATTACAAAAACTTACTGATAAATATATTGCGAATATTGATAAAGCAATAGATGTAAAATCAAAAGAAGTTCTTACAGTATAGTTAAATCAGAATTTGAGAAGATAAGTGGCGAACAACTGCTTATCTTCTTGCTGTAATACAGCAAAAGGAGTTGATTACACATGAATGTGCCACAACATATCGCAATTATTTTGGATGGAAATGGACGTTGGGCAAAAAAGAAGGGAATGCCAAGGAATTACGGTCATGCCCAGGGAAGCAAGAATGTGGAGCGTATTTGTGAGGCGGCTTATAAGATGGGCGTCAAATATCTGACCGTTTATGCCTTTTCGACAGAAAACTGGAAACGACCGAAGGACGAAGTGGATGCGCTGATGAATTTGTTGCGCAACTACATGAAGACCTGCCTGAAGACGGCGGAAAAGAATCGCATGTGTGTGCGTGTGATTGGAGATAAATCGGCTTTGGATGATGATATCCGCAAGCGTATTGCACAGTTGGAGGAAGCGACCAAAAACAATGATGGTCTGTGCTTCCAAATTGCATTAAACTACGGAAGTCGTGATGAGATGTTGCGTGCCGTGAAAAGCCTTTGCGCGGACTGTGCAGAAGGAAAAATCAAGGCCGAGGAGATTGATGAGAAAATCTATGAATCTTATTTGGACACCCATGGTATTCCGGATCCGGATTTGATGATTCGCACCAGTGGAGAACAGCGATTATCCAATTATTTATTGTGGCAATTAGCCTACAGTGAGTTTTATTTTACCGATGTGCTATGGCCTGATTTTACCAAAGAGGAATTGGCGAAAGCAATCGAATACTATAATAGTAGAGATAGACGCTTTGGCGGAGTGAAGGAAGGAGAAACAAATGTTTAAAACAAGATTGTTAAGCGGGATTTTACTTGTCATCATTGCATTGGCAACCATTATTACGGGTGGAGATGTTTTATTTGCAACGTTATTAATGATTAGTTTTATCGGAATGACTGAGATTTACAAGGTTTTGGAAATTGGCGGGACGTTGCTTGGAATTACAGGCTACGTGATTGCTGTTGCATATTATTTTCTGTTAAGATTACAAAAGACCGATTGGATTGTAATGCTATGTATCGCATTTTTGATTCTGATTATGATGATATACGTGTTTGCATATCCAAAGTATCGCTCAGAACAGATTATGCTGGCGTTTTTCGGTCTGTTTTATGTGGCTTTTATGCTTTCATATGTTTACCAGATTCGTATGCTGGAACAGGGAGCATTTCTGGTATGGTTAGTCTTTTTATGCTCATGGGGAAGTGATACCTGTGCATACTGTGTGGGAATGTTGATTGGTAAACACAAGATGGCCCCAAAGCTCAGCCCTAAAAAATCCATTGAAGGTGCAGTTGGTGGTGTTGTTGGAGCGGCGCTTTTAGGTGCGCTTTATGCACTGGCGATTCAAAAATTTGCACAAGCGGATGCAAATGTTGCATTGTACGCTGTTATTTGTGGTGCCGGTGCTTTGATTTCCATGGTGGGAGATTTGGCGGCTTCTGCAATTAAGAGAAACCACGACATCAAGGATTATGGGAATTTGATCCCGGGGCATGGCGGAATTCTTGACCGTTTTGACAGCGTGATTTTTACAGCGCCAATTATTTATTATATGGCAA
This sequence comes from Faecalimonas sp., assembly GCA_045638905.1. Taxonomy (GTDB): domain Bacteria; phylum Bacillota; class Clostridia; order Lachnospirales; family Lachnospiraceae; genus Faecalimonas. The sequence continues at coordinate 30,185 of JAZUCE010000015.1, read as the reverse complement.
TTCTGTTGTCAGTGTAGGAGAGCATATACATGAAGAAAATAGCAATTTTAGGTTCTACAGGTTCTATAGGTACACAAACTTTAGAGGTTGCGAGAGAAAATGGTGATATAGAAGTATTAGGACTTGCTGCTGGCAATAATATTGAATTATTGGAAACACAAATTCGTGAATTTCGTCCAAAACTTGTTGCAGTATGGACGGAAGAGAAAGCTAACGAATTAAAGGCGAATGTACGGGACTTGGATGTGAAAGTTGTATCAGGCATGGAAGGCTTGATTGAGGTTTCAGTGATGGAGGAAGCTGAGATTCTGGTTACAGCTATTGTAGGTATGATTGGCATACGTCCAACCATAGAAGCCATTAAAGCGGGGAAAGACATTGCGCTTGCAAATAAGGAGACCTTAGTGACGGCAGGACATATCATTATGCCACTTGCAAAAGAACATCAAGTGAAGATTTTGCCTGTGGACAGTGAACATAGTGCAATTTTTCAATCCCTACAGGGCAGCCATAAAGGTGAACTGCACAAGATATTATTAACTGCATCCGGCGGTCCGTTTCGTGGAAAAACGAAGGCGGACCTTGAGCATATCCAAGTGGAAGATGCATTAAAACATCCAAATTGGGAAATGGGAAGGAAAATCACCATTGATTCATCCACTTTGGTAAACAAGGGCTTAGAAGTGATTGAGGCAAAATGGTTGTTTGATGTTGAAATAGAGCAGATAGAAGTGGTTGTGCATCCGCAAAGCATCATTCATTCTATGGTAGAATATGTGGATGGCGCAATTATTGCACAGCTCGGCACTCCTGACATGAAATTGCCGATACAATATGCGCTTTATTATCCGCAAAGACGATATTTACCGGGAGATAGGATTTCGTTTTCTGAGCTGGCACAGCTTACCTTTGAAAAGCCGGACATGGATACTTTCTATGGCCTCCGTTTGGCAATGGAAGCGGGGAAAGCAGGCGGTTCTCTGCCGACTGTTTTCAATGCGGCTAATGAGCTTGCTGTCCATAAGTTTTTGAATCGACAGATTCGATATCCGGAGATTCCGGAAATTATTGATTATTGCATGAAGAATCATACCAACATAGCATGTCCGACAGTAGAAGAAATCTTACGGACCGAACAGGATGTGTATGAGCAAATAGAAAGTAGGTGGTAGAGTGGGCATTATTCTTGCAATTATTGTTTTTGGACTAATTATCTTCATTCATGAGCTGGGACACTTTTTGCTCGCGAAGATGAATAAAATACGTGTGGATGAGTTTTCTCTTGGAATGGGACCTAGACTTTTCAGCTTTGTAAAAGGTGAAACTAGGTATTCACTGAAATTACTGCCGATTGGCGGTTCTTGTATGATGGGGGAAGATGATGTAGACGATGTGGGAGAGGGAAGCTTTAACAGCAAGTCTGTTTGGGCACGTATCTCTGTTGTGGCTGCAGGTGCTATTTTTAACTTTCTCTTGGCACTCATCTTTTCTATGATTGTTGTCGGTTATACCGGATATGACGAACCGGTCATATCTGCAGTGACAGAAGGATTTCCTGCTCATGAGGCGGGTATGCAGGCCGGCGACCGCATTGTTAAGATAAATGATAAGAACATTAACCTTTGGAGAGAAATTACTTACTACAATGCGTTTCATCAGGGAGAAACGATGGATGTAGTCTACGAGCGTGATGGGAAAACCTATGAGGTGACCATAGAGCCTAAAAAGGATGAGGATGGCTCCTATTACTTAGGAGTGCAATCTCCGAAGGGATACACAAAGGCCAACTTGTGGACTGCTCTCAAGTATGGAGTATATGAAGTGAAATTCTCTATTTCCACAACGATAGAAAGTTTAAAAATGCTTTTGACGGGAAAAGTCGGCGTTGACCAGCTGTCTGGACCGGTTGGTATTGTGAGTGTTGTAGACCAATCATACCAGCAGACAAAGACTTATGGTTTTATAGTTGTCATTATGCAAATGCTGAGCATAGGTATTTTGTTGTCGGCAAACCTGGGTGTGATGAATCTGTTGCCACTTCCTGCTTTGGATGGTGGTAGGCTGGTGTTCCTGTTTATCGAAGCAATAAGAAGGAAACGTGTCTCACCGGAGAAGGAAGCATGGGTGCATGGAATAGGAATGCTTCTCTTGCTTGCCTTGATGGCTTTTGTAATGTTTAATGATATAGTCAGATTGTTTTAAAAGAAAAGGGTATCCTTTGCATGAGAATGCTAAGGATACCTCTTTATTTTCTATAAGTTTCTTTTGTGATTTTGTCATGTGATTTTCCGATAAAATCTGTGCTTTCAACTAAGTTCCAGTTTTCAAGGCTTAAATCGCATTTGAAATCAAATGGATATTTTCGATTCCACTTATATACAATAAGCTGTTCGATGCGATCCTCGTATAGTTTAAGACTCTTGTCTTCAATAAAGCAGTAAGCTTCAAATGGAGCATCGTCCAAGATCTTGTCTGAAGTTGTCAGCTTGATTTCTTCGTGCTCAAATAATTTTTGAGAAAATGGGGCAATCCATAGTTCCTTGGTATAAGTGGAGATATCCTCTGTAATTTTTTGGTCCCTACTTTGTCGTCTATGGTTAAAAAGCATGCCGTTGTTGTCGTCCAGACAAATGATAACTTTCATATTGGTTCACCTTTCCTAATGGTCTGCATACCATAATAGTAACAGATTTATGATGAGGAATCCACATGAATATATTAAAATCCACACAAATAGATAATGGGAACAACGTGGACAGGGGGCGTTTGCAAATTAGTGTCACATCGTCAACCACATCATTCCCAGTTACAGATGCGACTGTTTCTATTTCATACACTGCAGTTCCGAATGCGCCCTTAGAACAGGTTCGGACGAATTCCTCGGGTCAAACAGAGACTTTGGAACTGAGCGCACCGCCTGTAGAATATAGTTTAAATCCGAATACAGAAGTGCAGCCGTATTCGGAGTATACTCTGAATGTAACAGCACCGGGATTTGAGCCGGTTGTCATAGCAGGAACAGAGATTCTGGCAGATGTCACTGCACTGCAGAATGTTAGGATGAATCCAAGTGAACCGAATCAAACAGGCGATGAAGTGTTTGTCATTCCAGGGCATACGCTTTATGAGCAATATCCTCCGAAGATTCCGGAGCCGGAAATCAAACCTATTCGAGAAACGGGAGAAATTGTACTTAGCCGGGTAGTAGTTCCGGAATATATTGTTGTACATGACGGCACACCGAATGATACCACAGCACAAAACTATTATGTCAAATATAAGGACTATATTAAAAATGTTGCTTCCAGCGAAATATATGCGACCTGGCCGGCTAATACCATTCGTGCCAATGTGCTTGCTATCATGTCCTTTACATTGAACAGAGTCTACACAGAGTGGTACAGAAATCAAGGTTATGATTTTACCATCACCTCATCTACAGCTTTCGACCATAAATGGATACCGGAACGAAATTACTACAATACCATCTCTGTCATTGTAGATGAATTATTTACGAACTATTTGTCACGCCCAAATGTAAGGCAACCCATTTTGACACAATATTGTGACGGAAATCGGGTGAGTTGTCCGGGCTGGATGACACAATGGGGAAGTAAAGCACTTGGTGACCAGGGATATTCGGCAATTGAAATTCTACGCTATTTCTATGGGGACAATATGTATATTAATATTGCAGAAGAAATTTCGGGGATTCCATCTTCATGGCCGGGTTATGTGCTGTCGCAGGGAGCAACCGGAGATAAGGTTCGTCAGATGCAGGAACAGTTGGCAGTGATTTCCGGCGCCTATCCTGCTATACCGAGAGTGACGGCAGATGGTGTGTACGGACCTGCTACGGAGGAAGCTGTGCGAGTATTTCAATCTGTATTTGGATTACCGCAAACGGGTACAGTTGATTATCGTACGTGGTATAAGATATCGGAAATCTATGTTGGCGTTTCCAGAATTGCAGAATTAATGTAATTATTTTTAAAGGGGACTTTCGGAGTTCCCTTTTTTCTGTTACTATAAGGATATATTGAGATATGAGGAAATGAACTATGAAACAAATAAAGAAATTCATCTTATTTTTACTATTATTATGTATATTTCCCGCATGTAGCAGTACAACTGACAATGATTCACAAAAAGACACTGTCGGCGGAAGTGAAACTTTGAATGAAGAAGCATCCAATGAAATTCCGGCGTATGCAGGGGAACCTTATGTTGTTTTAAATGACAATGAACCGTATTTTACGGAAACCGATATGAGTACGGAATCTTATGAAAACTATAGTGAGTTGGATGATAGCGGGCGATGTGGTGTTGTAATGGCCAGCATTGGACTAGATTTGATGCCGACAGAAGCGCGCGGAAGTATCGGGCAGGTGAAACCAAGCGGATGGAAGACTGTGAAATATGATAATGTGGATGGCAAATATTTATATAATCGGTGTCATTTGATTGGTTTTCAATTAACTGGGGAAAATGCGAATGAGAAAAACTTAATTACGGGAACCCGCTACCTCAATGTGGAAGGTATGTTGCCTTTTGAAAACATGGTCGCAGACTATGTGAAGGAGACAGGGAATCATGTGGTCTATCGTGTGACACCTGTGTTTGAAGGTGAAAATTTGGTGGCATCCGGTGTCAGGATGGAAGCTAAATCCGTGGAAGATGACGGCGAGGGTATTTGTTTTCATGTGTATGTATATAATACGCAGCCGGGAATTGAAATCGATTATGCGACAGGGGAAAGCCAGCTTGCGACAGAACAAAGTGTGCCTGAGACTGCCCCTGAAAGTACAGAGAAAACAAGTTATATTCTGAATATGAATAACAAAAAGTTTCATGAACCGGGATGTTCCAGTGTGAAAGCGATGAGTGAAAGCAATAAGCAGGAATATGAGGGGACAAGAGAAGAATTGCTAGAGCAAGGTTATGACCCTTGCGGGCGTTGCAAGCCATAAAATGGTGTTGTAAATACAGCTATAAAATGCTATGATAAATGTTAGCGAAATAAGAAGCAGGTAGTTAGATGAAAAACAAAATCAAACAATTTTCGAAGGGTGATTTCAAGGTGGAGCAGCCTGACGTACGCTTTTCGGAAACACAGATTGAGATATCTGTGGGCGAAGGAGAAGTGTATGAGGGAAGCTTCTTTATAGAGAATACAAAAGACGGAGATATCAGGGGACTTGTATATCCGTCTTCTTTTCGTGTGCATTGTTTGGAAGAAGGATTTGAAGGTAATCCGGTTAAAGTTCATTTTACTTATGATAGCAAAGGACTTGCGCCAGGCTATATAGAGCAAGGTAAATTTACAGTAGTATGCAATGGGGGCGAGTATGAACTTCAGTTTACCGCCGTAATTGAAAATCCATATATCATGACTGCTTATGGGAAGGTTCAAACGCTTGCAGATTTTAGGCGCTTGGCTGTTCAGGATTTTCCCGAGGCAAAGAGATTGTTCCGTTCCAGACAGTTTAGTGACCTGTTGAAATATGAAGACGTGCGTATTCGAAATCTATATGAGAACATCAGAAAGTGGGCACTTGATGAGCAGGCATTAGAGGAGTTTCTTGTTGGTATCAAGCAAAAGGAAAAGATTTATTTGACCTTGCAACAGGGAGAAACGGATTACGAGGATATACTTGAGACACAAAAAGGAAAAGTAGAAATACACAAGAATACATGGGGATATGCGCCGATATGTTTTGATGTCCAAGGCGATTTTCTGGATGTAAAGCAAAGTGAAATCTCAACCGATGATTTTGTGGGAAACCATTATTCTCTAGAATATCTGATACGTGTGGAAAAATTGCATGCCGGCTATAACTATGGCAGAATTCAGGTATCTACACCATATGAGACCTTGAGCGCAGAGATTACCGTTCATCAGAGTGGGAAACGTGATGAAATGCGCGGCATGAAAGGCATGGTTGCCGGTCAGGCCCTAAAGGAATATCTGGCCTTTATTTCCGGAAAGATGAGTGTCAATGAGTGGGTGGAAAAAGCCATTAAAAGAGTTGACCAGCTATTGGAATTAGAGCCAAATAGTGAGTATTATCAACTGCTAAAGGCACACATTTATCTGCGCGGGAGAAGAGAAGAGGAAGCAAAATGGATATTGGATAATGGAAACCATTCCAAATTTGTTATAGGCCGTAAGGCGGAAATAGGTGCTTATTATACTTTTTTAACTGCTTTGTTGAAAAAAGAAACTGTGTATACGAACAAGGTGCTGGAAGAAATTTATCGTTCTTATATGAAACATCCATATTCATGGGCTCTTCTTTGCATGATTATTAATTTGGATAATAAATATCGTGATTACAATGATAGGATTCGTGTTTTGGAAAGGCAGTTCTTTAATGGGGCGAATCAGATATTACTCTATGCAGAAGCCTATATTTGTTTTCAGGAAAGAGTACTTTTGTTGCGAAAATTAGATTCTTTCGAGGTTCAGATATTAAATTTCGCAACGAAATATAAAATGATTACGAGAGAATTAGCACTTCATATGGCAGATTTGGTTTGCCAGCAGAAGAAATATGACCCGAAATTACTGCATATTTTAGAGCGTGCATATAAGATGTATGATGAACCGGATATTTTGCGTGCAATTTGTATGCAGCTAATCAAAGGTAATAAAACCGGAAATGAATATTTTAAGTGGTATGAGATGGCTGTAAAGCAAGAAATGAAGATTGCACAGCTCTATGAGTACTATATGATGTCCATGAATCCGGAACGGGTAAAGGCTGGGCTGCCTAAGATTGTCTATTTGTATTTCCTGAGAGGGATTAATTTGGATTATTGGAGGGTGTCGCTCCTTTACGAAAATATTATTACATATGAGAGTGAAGACAGTGAGATTTACAAGCAGTATTATGAGCAGATGAAAGTGTTTGCAACAGAGCAGCTCTTGAAACGTCATATTAACGATTCGTTGCGCGTCATTTATAATCGTTTTATTAATCCAAATACCATTGCTTTGGATGAACTGGATGCAATGTATGATGTCTGTCATGCGTATCAGATTACAACTCGTATTCCAGGCATGAAATATGTGCTTGTTATCGAAAAGGATGGCAGTGTCAGACAGAGAGTTGCATATAGACCTGGACAGGGGGCAAAGGTCTATTTGTATAGCAAAGAGGCAAGGATTGTGTGGGAAGGAGAGAATGGAATTCACTATACCGATTCCATTCCATATGAAACCAGACGCTTATTCTACGAGATGCGCTATTTAGAGCTTTGTAAAAATCGAAAGTTGGGTCAGAATGACAGACTGTTGAGCGATATGACTGTTGAGCTTTCTTTTGATAATCTAAAACTGTATGGTTTGGAAGCGTTTGATAAGAAACAGATATTTGTATTGTGTTCAAAGCACATCAGGGAAAATGAAAAGGCAGGAGATGATTTCTTACTGTATTTGTGTTTTGAGTTAGTTAAAGAAGGTTTTTATGACAAGCTTCTTTTGACCTATTTGGCCGAATATTACTGCGGTGCAACACGCGATATGAAATTAGTGTGGCAAAAGGCAAAAGAATATGGTGTAAATGCAAAGGCAATTGCAGAGCGTATTATCACACAGATGTTATTTTCAGAGGTTATGTTCCAAGAGGAAGATATTTTTGAGGATTACTATGCAGGAAGACCATATTTTAGGTTGAAACAAGCGTACTTAGCATATGTTTCCAGAATGTATGTTTTAAAAAATCGTATTCTGTCACAGAATATGGTTCGTATTATGCTACAGGAATTATCTCAAAAGGAATACTTGGCAGATATATGTAAAGTTGCCATTTTGAAGTACTATGTAGGAAAAGAACTTGAACCGGCAATGGAAGTGATGATCAAATCCTATTTCATGGAAATGAGTGGAAAACATTTGGTTTTCCCATTCTATTTGCAATATCCGTCAAAGTGGCTGAAAGAAACGCAAATCTACGATAAAGTAATGGTGGAATATCAGGCAAGCTTAGGTGCTAAGGTAAAGATTGTTTATCGTATTACCAGACCGGGAGATGTATTAGGCGAGGAACAGGCAGAAACACTTTTCCCTGTGTATGAAACGATTTGTGTAAAGGAATTTGTGTTATACGAAGGGGAAGTTCTGGAATACTATTTTGTCGAAGACAGGAAGGGTGAACAGTTCGTTAGTGAAAAAGCGTCTTGTCGTAAAGAACATATTATTTATGAAGATGGAAAATACGGACGTTTGAATATGATTTCAAGATTGTCGAGAGAAAAAAGGTATGAGTCTATGCTTCATTATAAGAAGGAAGAACAGGTTGCAGAAGAAATTTTTGTGACGTTTTAAAGGAGGAAATGTGACATGTCAAAGAGCATTGTTGGCTGCGATTTGAATGAAAGATATTGTCAAGTGAGTTTTTATAGCGAAGAATATCAGGAACCACAGACGCTTGAGACAATCATGTATTCTGTTCCTAATTTGTATACACGCGCTGTTCGTCATGAAAGTAATGAAGCGGTGAACTTGTTAAGAGAGTTTGTTGAGCAGGCATTAAGCATGTTTGACTCCATAGAAGAGCTGGTATTTACTGTGCCGGAACTCAATGTTGACATCGTGCGTATGCTGAAGGGCATTGGAAAACGCATAGGCATAGAGAAAGACCATATCTATGTGCAGGATTACAAGGAAAGCTTTTGCAATTATATGATTTACCAACCAAAAGAGTTGTGGCAATATGAGGCGGCGCTTTTTCACTGCGACAGACATGAAGTGAAGGCTTATATGCTTCGCAAGCTTCGGACAGGTTATGGCAAGGGAAGAGAGGCTTTTATCACTGTAGACGAGGTGGCAAAGGCACAGATGGAAGAACTTGCGGCTGTGTATCCGGTATTAAATGTGGATAGGGCAAAAGAAGCAGATTTGCGGTTTAAGCAGTTTGTACAAGGCGTGTTTGACAAGAAATTAGTTTCTTCCGTGTTCTTGGTGGGGGAAGGATTTGAAAACAATTGGTACCCTCAATCTTTAAAAGTGCTATGTAATGGCAGGAGAGCATTTCTTGGAAATAATTTGTACAGCAAGGGTGCTTGCTATGCTGCATACAAACAGAGCTTAGATTATGAGGATTCACTGATTTATCTTGATGAAACGAAGATGATGGACCAAATCTGTTTGAAGCTTCGCATGCATGGAAAGGATAAATGGTATCCGATTGTGTCCTGGGGATGTCGCTGGTATGAGGCGGATTCACAGTGTGAAATTTTGCTGGAGAATACAGATGACATTGAGATACATATTGAATCCTTGGCGGGTGCTCAGATGCGAGTGGAACGTGTGTCGCTAGAGGGCTTGCCAAAGAGAAAGAACTATACTTTAAGACTTCAGGTGAAGGTTATGATGCTGGATGAGAAAAATTGTCGTATCAGTTTTCGAGATATGGGATTTGGAGAGTTCTATGCAGCAACAGATTTTTATGTGGAGAGAGAAATACGTTTAGGAGGAAGTAATGAGCAGTTTAATTCTTTGTCATAAGAAAAAAGCGAAGCAGCCATATGAAATCGCTCGCATTCAACGCAAGATATATACAATAGAAGAGCTTGTCTTTTATTTGCATCATCATTTGTATCTTGTTGATTATACCATTATGAATGAACATTTATGCGATTGGCTGGAAGAAGAATTAGAACTGAATGAGTTGGCAGACAATCTCAGACGTATGCTGGAACAAAATGTGACAGTAGAACGTTTTATCATAACCATCTTAGCATACTCTTCCATATATACAACGGGGGAATTGAGCCAGATTCAAGATGTGTTAGAACAATTGAAGAATCAGAAGCCGGTTGAGAAGCAAAAGTACAAGGCGGACAATCTGTTGCAGAGCGGTTCTGTTAAGTCAGCCATTACTGCTTATCAGGAAATTGTTCGTGGCGAGCGTGATGAGAGTGTGGATGGGAAGTTTTACGGCAAGGTGTATGCATGTCTTGGCGCATGCTATGGTCGATTGTTCCTATATGAAGAGGCTGCTAAAATGTATGAGGCTGCATTTCAGATTTGTGAAGAGGAAGCGATGCTGAAAGCTTATCTGTACGCATGTCGTCGTTACATGAGCAAGGAGGAATATATCAAGCTTTTACAACGTAGTCAAATCTATATGAAGTTGGATGCTGTAATTGAAGAAGAAGTGTTAGAAATTGAGAATCAGGTTACCGTGTTACAATATGAGGATACTTTGACAAATTGGAAGAGTCAATATCGCAGATTGAGCACAGGAGAGGTTTAAATGTGGTCAGAAATGTAAAAAGATGTTGATAATTCAACGAAAATCGTATAGACTTACAAGTTAGGAGAAAAAAAGGAGGTTTTGAGAGATGACAGCATATAAAGATTTAAGTGTGGAAGAATTAAAGTCATTGAAGAAAGAACTGGAAGAACAGTTCGCAGAAATCAAAGCAAAAAATTTGAAGCTTGACATGTCACGTGGTAAACCGTCAAAAGCACAATTGGATTTATCTATGGGAATGATGGACGTTCTCAGCAGTGAGGCAGACCTTACTTGTGAAGAAGGTGTTGACTGCCGTAACTATGGTGTGCTTGATGGTATTAATGAGGCAAAACAGCTTCTTTCAGATATGTCAGAGGTGCCAAAGGAAAACATCGTTATTTTTGGTAACTCTAGTTTGAATGTGATGTATGATACCATTTCACGGTCAATGACACATGGTGTAATGGGAAACACACCATGGTGTAAATTAGATAAGGTAAAATTCTTATGTCCTGTTCCTGGTTATGACAGACATTTTGCAATTACTGAGCATTTTGGAATTGAGATGATTAATATACCAATGACACCGGAAGGTCCGAACATGGACATGGTGGAAGCGCTGGTAAATAATGATGAAACAGTCAAAGGTATCTGGTGTGTTCCAAAATATTCGAACCCACAAGGTTACACATACTCAGACCAGACGGTAAGACGTTTTGCAAGATTAAAACCGGCTGCAAAGGACTTCCGTATTTACTGGGATAATGCATATACAATTCATCATTTACACGATGATAACCAAGATTACTTAATTGAGATTTTGATGGCATGTAAGCAGGAAGGTAATCCGGATATGGTTTACAAATTCTGTTCTACATCAAAAATCAGTTTCCCGGGTTCGGGTATAGCAGCAATTGCGGCGTCTACAGCAAACTTGGCAGATATTCGTAAACAAATGACGATTCAGACAATCGGTCACGATAAAGTGAATCAATTACGCCATGCACGTTATTTCAAGAACATCCACGGAGTTGTGGAACACATGAGAAAGCATGCAGATATTTTAAGACCAAAATTTGAAGCAGTAATTGATGTGTTGAATAAGGAATTAAGCGGACTTGAAATTGGTAGCTGGACAGACCCACGTGGTGGATACTTTATTTCCTTTGATTCACTGGAAGGTTGTGCAAAGGCCATTGTTGCAAAAGCAAAAGAAGCCGGAGTAATCATGACACCTGCAGGGGCTACATTCCCGTATGGAAAGGACCCGAAAGACAGCAACATTCGTATTGCGCCATCGTTCCCAACACCGGAGGAACTTTCTGTGGCAGCGAATATCTTTGTACTTAGTGTGAAGTTAGTAAGTATTGACAAGATTTTAGGAGAAAAATAATGAGTAAAGTTAGAACCAGATTTGCACCGAGTCCAACAGGAAGAATGCATGTTGGAAATCTCAGAACTGCATTGTATGCGTATTTGATTGCCAAACATGAGGATGGGGATTTCTTGCTTCGTATTGAAGATACAGACCAAGAGCGTTATGTGGAAGGTGCAGTTGAGATTATTTACCGTACATTAGCAAAAACCGGACTCATCCATGATGAAGGACCAGATAAAGATGGCGGATATGGCCCATATGTGCAAAGTGAAAGACAGGCAACAGGCCTTTACTTAGAGTATGCGAAGAAATTAATTGAAGCAGGACATGCATATTACTGTTTCTGCGACAAGGAAAGATTGGCATCCCTTAAGAGTGAAGTAAAGGAAGGCGGAGAGGAAATCGTTGTTTATGATAAACATTGTTTGTATTTAAGCAAAGAGGAAGTTGAAGCAAACCTTGCAGCAGGAAAACCATATGTCATTCGTGTGAATATGCCGACAGAAGGAACGACGACTTTCCATGATGATATTTATGGGGATATTACAGTTCCAAATGAAGAGTTGGATGATATGATTTTGATTAAATCTGACGGATATCCGACTTATAATTTTGCAAATGTAGTAGATGATCATTTGCAAGGTATCACACATGTTGTTCGTGGTAATGAATATTTGTCATCTGCTCCGAAATATAACAGATTATATGAAGCATTTGGATGGGATGTTCCTACCTATGTACACTGTCCGTTAATTACGGATGAGACCCATAAAAAGCTCAGCAAACGTTCCGGACATTCTTCTTACGAGGATTTGATTGAGCAAGGTTATCTTACGGAAGCAGTAGTGAATTATGTTGCGCTTCTTGGATGGAGCCCGACAGATAATACAGAAATCTTTTCGTTGGAAGAGTTGGTGAAATCCTTCGATTATCGCCATATGAGCAAATCACCGGCAGTATTTGATACGGTGAAGTTGAAATGGATGAATGGGGAATACTTAAAGGCTATGGATTTTGATAAGTTCTATGAACTGGCAGAACCATACCTTAAAGAAGTGATTACAAAAGGCTACGATTTAAAGAAAATTGCAGCTCTTGTAAAAACAAGAATTGAGGTATTCACAGATATTAAAGAGCATATTGATTTCTTTGAGGAGCTTCCGGAATATGACACAGCAATGTATACACACAAGAAAATGAAGACTGACGAAGAGACTTCATTGGAAGTATTAAAAGAAATCTTGCCACTTTTTGAAGCACATGACGATTATACGAACGATGCTTTGTATGAAGTGTTAAGAGGATATGTAGAAGCGAAGGGATGCAAGAACGGTTACGCAATGTGGCCGGTTAGAACAGCTGTATCCGGCAAACAAAACACACCGGGTGGAGCAACTGAGATTATGGAAATCTTAGGAAAAGAAGAGTCGCTTGCAAGAATTCGTAAAGGAATTGAATTGTTAAGTAAATAGTTTGGAGGCGGGAGAATGTTTTCCCGCCTTCCTTTATCAAATATCAAAAGGGGAAATGAGGATGAGTTTAAATTCTGCTCAAATTCAAGCCATTGCCCACAAAGACGGACCATGTATGGTTCTCGCCGGTCCCGGTTCTGGGAAAACTACCGTTATAACCAATCGAATAGTACACTTGATACAAAAGCATAAGGTAAAACCGGAAGAGATTCTTGTGATTACCTTTTCAAAAACTGCGTCAAAAGAGATGAAAACACGTTTTTGTGAGTTAAATAAAGGCAGTGCTTCGTCTGTGACTTTTGGTACATTTCATGGCATTTATTACGGCATTCTTAAGTGGGTTTACAAATTAACATCAGAAAATATCTTTTCAGAGGAGCAAAAATATCAGTTGTTACAACAAGTAGTAGAGCGTATGAATCTGGAACTTGACGATGAGAGTGATTTTTTGCATGGAATTGCAAGTGAAATCAGCAATGTAAAGAATAATCGAATTCCATTGGCTGAGTATCAGTCTTTGAATTGCGATGAGGAAGAATTCTCTCGCATTTATCATGCATATGAGAAAGAACGGAAATGTCGCAGGAAAATAGATTTTGATGACATGTTAGTGTTGACTGCTGAGCTCTTTCAAAAACGACCGGATATTCTGAAAGCTTGGCAGAAAAAATATAAGTATATTTTGATTGATGAATTTCAAGATATTAATCAGGTGCAGTATGATGTCATTCGTATGTTGGCAGCACCGGAAGATAATTTGTTTATCGTGGGGGATGATGATCAGTCTATTTATCAGTTTCGCGGAGCAAGACCGGAAATTATGTTGAATTTTACAAAGGATTTCCCAGATGCTAAACAAATCCTATTGGATATGAATTATCGTTCTACAAAGGCCATCGTAAATGGTGCAATGCGAGTTATAAAACACAACGCCAAACGATTTGAGAAACAGATTGTCACCACAAATGAGCAAGGCCAAAACGTGCATGTACAGGAAGTGCGACATCCCATGGAGGAGAGCAAGTATGTGTTAAAAGAAATTCAAAAAGAGCTGAAGCAAGGTGTGTCACCGACAGAGATGGCTGTTCTTTTTCGCACGAATAATGAGGCAAGGGTTTTGGTAGAAACACTCATGGAATATCATCTGCCGTTTCATATGAAGGAGCATTTCCCAAATCTTTACGAGCATTTTATCGCGCAAAATTTTATTGCTTATATAAGAATGGCTTTGGGTGAACGCTCCAGAAAGTTATTTATGGAGATTATGAATCGGCCCAACCGCTATATTGGGCGTGACAGTGTGGAACAAGGAGAAGTATCGTTTGAGGAATTGAAAAAATACTATGCAGATAAGGAATGGATGCAGGAACGGATTGAGCAACTTGAAGTAGATTTGCGTGTAATAAAAAAATGTGCGCCATATGCGGCCATTCAGTACATTCGAAAGCACATTGGATATGATGATTTCTTGAAGGAATATGCAATCAAACGCAGAATTAAATTAGAAGAATTAATGGATGTTGTGCACGAAATAGAAGAACGTGCAAGGGAGTTTAAGACCATTGATGGGTGGTTTTCACATATTGAGGAATATGGAGAGAATTTGCGAAGACAGGCGGAATTTAGAGAGCAGCCTACAAATGCCATTAGTTTAATGACCATGCACAGTGCAAAAGGTTTGGAGTTTCACGCTGTATTTGTTATCGGTGCCAACGAGGATATTTGTCCTTATAAAAAGGCAGAGACGGGGGAAGAGATAGAAGAAGAGAGGCGACTCTTCTATGTAGCGATGACAAGAGCGAAGAAAAGACTGGTTATTTCTTATAGCAAAGAGCGAAACGGGAAAAAAATGCAGCGGTCTAGATTTGTCGATGAGCTGTTAAATATAAAAAATATATAAATATTGTTGACAAAAAATGGTCTCAGTGCTATCTTAATAACGTAGATATTAGCACTCGAAAGAAAAGAGTGCTAATAAGCAAAAAGAGGAGGTATTTATGGAACTAAATCATGGATTAGATGATCGAAAATTAAAGATTTTGCAAACGATTATTAAGACATATTTAGAAACGGGTGAACCGGTTGGTTCAAGAACCATTTCTAAGTATACTGATTTGAATTTGAGCTCTGCAACAATTCGTAATGAGATGGCTGATTTAGAGGATTTGGGTTACATTATACAACCTCATACATCAGCGGGACGTATTCCTTCAGATAAGGGATATCGCCTGTATGTGGATATGCTGATGGCCGAGAAAGAGCAGGAAGTCATTGAGATGCGTGAGCAGATGCTTGAAAAAGCAGATAAGATGGATAAAATCTTAAAGCAGGCCGCAAAGGTGTTGGCAGTGAACACGAATTATGCAACAATGATTTCAGCACCTTCTATTAATAGAAATAAGTTGAAGTTCATTCAGTTGTCTCAAGTTGATGAACATCAGATTATTGCAGTTATCGTTATGGAAGGAAACATCATTAAGAATAAGATTGTTACGGTTGAGGAAACCCTTAATAATGAGATTATGTTGAAGCTGAACATGCTTCTTAATACCAGTCTTACAGGGATGTCTGTTGAAGAGATTAATCTTGGTATGATTGCCAGATTAAAGGAACAGGCGGGAATGCAAAGCGAATTAATTGGTGATGTGCTTGATGCGATTGGAAGTACCATTCAGCCGGAAGATATGGAAATCTATACGAGTGGTGCAACCAATGTGTTTAAATATCCGGAATTGAGCGATAACCAGAGTGCACAGGAAATTATCAGTGCATTCGAGGAGAAGCAAATGCTCCAGGAAATTGTAACACAGACCTTAGCAGGAGAAGATAATACGGGTATTCAGGTTTACATTGGAAATGAAACGCCTGTGCAATCTATGAAAGACTGCAGTGTTGTTACAGCTACCTATGAACTAGGTGAAGGAATGAAAGGAACCATAGGTATTATTGGTCCAAAGCGTATGGATTATGAACATGTAATGAAGACTTTGAAGACTCTCATGACGGAGTTGGATGAGATTTTCCATAAAGAAAAGTAGAAAGGTGGAAATCCAATTGGAAGAAAACAAGATGCAGGAAGCTGTAGAGGAAACCGAGATTCAAGAGGATGTTGAAAACGAAGAAACTGTAGAAGTAGAAGAAGTTGACGCGGCATCTGATGAACAGGAAGAAACTACAAAGGAAAAAGGAAAATTTTTCAAGAAAAAAAAGGATGTGAAAGATCCAAAGGATGAAAAAATCGAAGAACTCTCAGACAAACTGCTGCGACAGATGGCTGAGTTCGACAATTTCCGTAAACGTACTGAAAAAGAAAAATCTGCGATGTACGAAATTGGTGCAAAAGACATTATTGAAAAGCTGTTGCCGGTTGTTGATAATTTTGAAAGAGGTTTTTTGACTGTGGCAGAGGATGACAAGGATGATGCTTTTGTGACAGGAATGGAAATGGTTTACAAGCAACTTATGACAATGCTTGAAGGAGTCGGTGTGAAACCGATTGAAGCTGTGGGTAAGGAATTTGATCCTGACCTTCACAATGCAGTGATGCATGTGGAAGATGAGACGGTTGGAGATAATATCATCGTCGAAGAATTTCAAAAAGGATACACATACCGTGATTCTGTAGTGAGATACAGCATGGTAAAAGTAGCTAATTAATATTTAGGAGGATAATAAAATGGGAAAAATTATTGGTATTGACTTAGGAACAACAAACAGCTGTGTAGCCGTTATGGAAGGTGGACAGCCAACAGTTATCGCGAACACAGAAGGTGCTAGAACAACTCCGTCTGTAGTTGCATTTACAAAAACAGGAGAACGTTTGGTAGGAGAACCTGCAAAACGTCAGGCAGTAACAAATGCTGACAAAACAATTTCTTCTATTAAGAGAGAAATGGGTAGAGATTACAAAGTAGCCATTGATGATAAGAAATATTCTCCACAAGAAATTTCTGCAATGATTCTTCAGAAATTGAAAGCAGATGCAGAAGGATACCTTGGAGAAAAGGTAACAGAAGCCGTTATCACAGTACCTGCTTACTTTAACGATGCTCAACGTCAGGCTACAAAAGACGCAGGTAAAATTGCAGGTCTTGATGTAAAACGTATCATCAACGAACCAACAGCAGCAGCACTTGCTTATGGTCTTGACAATGAAAAAGAACAAAAAATCATGGTATACGACTTGGGTGGTGGTACATTCGACGTTTCTATCATTGAAATCGGTGATGGTGTTATCGAAGTATTATCTACAGCAGGTGATAACAGACTTGGTGGAGATGACTTTGACCAAAAAATTGTTGACTATATCGTAGCTGACTTTAGGGCAAGCAACGGGGTTGATTTGTCTGCAGACAAAATGGCTCTTCAGAGAGTAAAAGAAGCGGCAGAAAAGGCAAAGAAAGAATTGTCTACTGCTACAACAACAAACATCAACCTTCCATTCATCAGTATGAACGCTTCGGGTCCTCTTCACTTGGATATGAACCTTACAAGAGCAAAATTTGATGAATTAACAAGTGACTTAGTTGAAAGAACAGCTGAACCGGTGAAAAGAGCTCTTTCTGACGCAGGACTTTCAGCAGCAGAACTTGGCCAGGTACTCTTAGTTGGTGGTTCTACACGTATTCCGGCTGTACAAGACAAGGTAAAACAGTTAACCGGAAAAGAACCGAGTAAGTCATTGAATCCGGACGAATGTGTTGCATTAGGAGCATCTGTACAAGGTGGTAAATTAGCGGGAGATGCAGGTGCAGGTGACATCGTATTATTTGACGTTACACCACTTTCATTATCTATCGAAACTATGGGTGGAGTTGCAACAAGATTAATTGAGAGAAATACAACAATTCCTACAAGCAAGAGTCAAGTATTCTCTACAGCAGCAGACAATCAGACCGCAGTAGACATTCATGTTGTACAGGGAGAAAGACAGTTTGCAAGAGATAACAAGACACTTGGACAATTCAGACTTGATGGTATTGCACCAGCTCCACGTGGAATTCCTCAAATCGAAGTTACATTCAACATCGATGCAAATGGTATCGTAAACGTATCTGCAAAAGATTTGGGAACAGGTAGAGAGCAACACATTACCATTACATCTGGATCTAACATGTCAGATGCTGATATTGAAAAAGCTGTAAAAGAAGCAGCAGAATTTGAAGCACAGGATAAGAAGCGCAAAGAGGCAGTTGATGCAAGAAACGAAGCGGATTCTATTGTGTTCCAAACAGAAAAAGCATTAGCAGATGTTGGCGACAAGGTTGATGCAACAGAAAAAGCAACAGTTGAAGCTGATATCCAAGCTTTAAAAGATATCCTTGCAAAATCAACACCGGAATCTATGACAGAAGCGGATGTAGAAGAAATCAAGGCTGCAAAAGAAAAGCTAATGACAGATGCACAAGGTGTATTTACAAAGATGTATGAAAACATTGCTGCTCAGCAACAAGGCGCAGGTGCACAAGCTGATTATGCAGGATATACACAAGACGCCGGTTCAGCACCAGAAGGATTTGACGGTGATGATGTAGTGGATGGAGACTATAAAGAAATCTAATAAGGACGATTTATTATGGCTGAAACAAAAAGAGATTATTATGAGGTGCTTGGCGTTGAAAAAAACGCCGACACCGCAGCTATTAAAAAGGCATATAGAGCACTAGGGAAAAAATATCACCCAGATGCAAATCCGGGAGATAAGGATGCAGAAGAAAAGTTCAAAGAACTTTCGGAAGCGTATGCTGTACTTAGTGACCCGGAAAAACGTCAACAGTATGACCAGTTCGGTCATGCCGCATTTAACGGTGGTGCAGGTGGCGCCGGCGGTTTTGGTGGCTTTAGTGGAATGGATTTCACAGATATTTTCGGAGATATATTCGGGGACTTTTTTGGGGGCGGTTCACGTCGCTCAAGAGGAGCCAGAAATGGCCCAATGCAGGGAGCTAATGTTCGCAAGGGTATAAGAATCACCTTTGAAGAAGCGATTTTTGGCTGCGAAAAGGAATTGGAAGTTATCATTAAAGATTCCTGCACAACCTGTGGCGGAAGTGGTGCAAAACCGGGAAGTTCACCGGAAACCTGTCCAAAATGTAATGGGCGTGGTCAGGTTGTCTATACTTCACAGTCATTCTTTGGAACCATGCAAAACGTACAGACATGTCCACAGTGTAATGGCTCGGGAAAAATAATCCGTGAGAAGTGTTCGGATTGTGTCGGAACCGGATATATCGCAAATAAGAAGAAAATATCCGTATCTATTCCGGCAGGTATCGATAACGGACAGAGCATTCGTATTCGCGAAAAAGGTGAACCGGGAATCAATGGCGGCCCGAGAGGTGATTTGCTTGTTGAAATTACTGTTTCAAGACATCCTGAATTTGTACGCCAGGATATGAACATTTTTTCTACTGCATCTATTTCTTTTGCACAGGCAGCTTTGGGTGGCGACGTGCGGATTAAGACAGTAGATGGCGACGTTTTATACACTATTGCGCCGGGAACAAAGACAGACACCAAGGTTCGTCTTCGCGGAAAGGGTGTTCCATCTTTGCGCGATAAGAAAATTCGAGGAGACCAATATGTAACATTGGTTGTGAAGACGCCGGAGAGATTAAGCCCGGAAGCAAAAGAATTATTGCGCAAATTTGATGAACTTACCGACAATTCTCTGAAACAGGCAGAAGAAGCAGAGAAAGAGAAGAAGGGTAAGAAAAAAGGATTTATCGACAAAGTAAAAGAAGTTTTTGAAGATTAAAAAATTATGGCAAAATGTACAAGGTATGATTTGTGCTTTTTGCCATTTTTTTGCATTTTTACTTGACTTATTTTAATAAAATATAGTATTCTATATAATTATATTAAGGGAGGAAAGATTATGGTAACCATTGATTTTTTGGATTGGACAATCAATTTTCACGACCTTGGAATTTCAATGTTTAAGATTGCTTTGGCATTGTTTTGTGCAGGGGTTATTGGACTTGAAAGAGGACGAAAGAAGCGGCCGGCAGGATTTCGTACATACATGGTTGTGTGTTTGGGCGCAACCTTGGTAATGATGACAAATGAATATTTGTGTGAGTTATATGGTGAGGGAGATGTTGCCCGTCTTGGAGCGCAGGTTATCAACGGTATCGGTTTCTTGGGAGCAGGAACCATTATTACAACGGGACATAACAGGGTGAAAGGTCTTACCACAGCAGCAGGACTTTGGACTTCTGCTTGTATCGGTTTGGCGATAGGTAGTGGTTACTATGAAGGCGCAATTCTCGGTACATTTGCCATTGTTGTTATTATGGTGGTATTACATAGCTTTGACAGAAGACTTACCAATAATACAAAAGCAATTATCTTGTATGTTGAGTTTACGAAAATGTCTGTTATTCGAAGCTTGGTAGGATTCGCAAGGGAGAATAATATCAAGGTAGAGGATGTAGAGATTGAACAGCCGAATAATACTATGGGAGCTAAGATGGCGGCTATCATAACACTGAGACTTCCATATAAGGAAAATCATTTGGACTTAATCGAGAAAATAAGCGCGTTAGAAGGTATTATATTTGCTGAAGAAATATAATGATATGTTATGAAATAAGAAGAACAGTCATTCAGGGAAAAACTGAGGTGACTGTTCTTTTTTTAGTTCTTTTAGAAAGAAGGTTGCCCTTTTGGACAAACCATTTTTGCAAGTTGTTCCAGTTATCAATCAATATTAATATAAAATGAAAAAACATGTTGACAATCAACTAACAGTTGCTTAGAATAAAGTTACGCAATGCGTAAGAGGTTAAAATATGAATAGTAAAGAACAATTGATTCAATTGAGAAAAGAAACAGGAATGAACAGAAAACAATTTTGCGAATACTTTGATATTCCGTATCGAACAGTGACCGATTGGGAACTTGGTAATCGTCAAATGCCAGAATATCTGCTGAGGCTTATGAAATATAAGGTGGAAGTTGAAAGGCTTATGAAACCTTAAGTCCATTCGAGTGTAGAGAAAACCAGAATATTTTTACATTGTGTCAAAGACACTATCAATTTTCTTTTAGGCATATCAGCCAGAAAATCCATTGAATAAAAAAGCTTTATAACGTATAATGTACATAGCACATATGATAACAAACGAAAGGAGTGATTCTATGGCAACAGAAAGTATTATGAGTAACGTTGTGATTACTGACCCGAAAGCAGCAGAAATGTTTGTGAATGCTATGGAACAAGCAATGAAAATTGCTGAGACACCATTGCCAAGTAGAGTAAAATCTAGAGACCTCACTCCAGAAGAAATCAGAGAGGTCCTAGACAAGGCGCTAAGTAATATTAGAAATGCAAGAAATTAATATTTTAGATATGTTGGATATGTATGGAGAAGAAGCATGCCAAGAAATAGTTTCTTCTTTTGCATGTCCGCTTAATAAAGATGTTGAAGATTTTATACGTAATAAAGCAATATCATTTGCAAAACAAAGGATAGCAATTACTTTTTGCATATTTTCAAAAGAGAATGGACAATTGATAGGTTATTATACTCTAGTAAATAAATTTGTTGTTGTAACTGAAGATAAGTTAAGTAAAACAATACAAAAGAAAATCTCAAGATTTTCACAGTATGATAACAAGTTAAATTCCTATTTGATTTCCATGCCGTTAATTGCGCAGCTTGGCAAAAATTTTATTGACAATAATCCAATTACTGGAGCAGACTTGCTTAATTTTGCATGTGACCGAATTAAACAGGTGCAGAGAACAATAGGTGGTAAAACAACTTATATCGAATGTGCTGCCAATGAAAAGTTGTATGATTTTTATCTTAAAAATCAATTTTTAATGTTTGGTCAGCGTGAAAATCCAAGACTTGTTCAGATGATGCGATATTTTAAGTAAGAATAGCAAAAACTATGAGCCGGAGAATATTCTCCGGCTCAAATTTTTAATTATCCTCAGGAATCTCACCTGTTGTATATACTTGACGTTTTCTAGCCATTTCATCACTTTCCAGATATTCATCATAGGTTGTGATTTTATCGATTAATTTACCGCCAGGAATGATTTCCATAATACGGTTGGCGGTTGTCTGAACTACCTGGTGGTCGCGGGAAGCGAAGAGCAGTACGCCCGGGAATTTGATTAATCCATTGTTAAGTGCAGTAATTGCTTCCATGTCCAAGTGGTCAGTTGGTTCATCCAGTACAAGAACATTTGAACCTGAAATCATCATTTTTGATAATAAGCAGCGCACCTTCTCACCACCGGAAAGTACCTTTACCTTCTTTACTCCATCTTCACCGGAGAATAACATTCTTCCTAAGAAACCACGTACATAGGTCACATCTTTTTCTTCGGAATACTGTGTCAACCATTCTACGATGGTATCCTCATTATCAAACTCGCTTGTGCTGTCTTTTGGGAAGTAAGCTTGTGTTGTTGTTACGCCCCATTTGTAAGTACCTTCATCCGGTTCCATTTCACCCATTAAGATGCGGAATAATGTTGTTTTTGCAAGTTCGTTTCCACCTACGAAAGCAACCTTATCTTCACGTCCGATTGTGAAGGAAATGTTGTCCAATATTTTTACACCGTCAATTGTCTTGGAAATGCCGTCAACAGTGAGAACTTCATTTCCGATAGTGCGGTTAGGACGGAAATCAATATATGGATATTTTCTGCTGGAAGGACGGATGTCTTCCAACTCGATTTTTTCCAAAGCACGTTTACGCGATGTTGCCTGCTTTGATTTGGAAGCATTGGCGCTAAAACGAGAAATAAATTCCTGTAATTCTTTGATTTTTTCTTCCTTCTTACGGTTAGCTTCTTTCATCTGGCGGATAATTAACTGACTTGACTCATACCAGAAGTCGTAGTTTCCTGCATATAATTGAATCTTGCCATAATCAATATCAGCAATCTGTGTACAAACTTTATTTAAGAAATAACGGTCGTGGGATACCACGATTACTGTATTATCAAAGTTTATTAAAAATTCCTCTAACCAAGCAATGGCATCTAAATCTAAGTGGTTGGTAGGCTCGTCAAGGAGTAAGATGTCCGGATTACCGAATAAGGCCTGAGCGAGCAATACCTTTACCTTTTCAGAACCCTTTAAATCTCTCAAGTATTTGTAATGTAAATCTGTTTCAATTCCAAGCCCATTTAAGAGAGAAGCAGCATCAGATTCAGCTTCCCAACCGTTCATGGTTGCAAACTCACCCTCCAATTCACTTGCCTTAATTCCGTCTTCTTCAGTGAAGTCTTCCTTCATGTAAAGGGCTTCTTTTTCTTTCATAATTTCATAAAGGCGTCTATTGCCCATGATTACAGTATCAAGAACAAGATAATCGTCATATTTAAAGTGGTCCTGTTGCAAGAAAGAAAGTCTTTCGCCAGGTGTAATAATGACTTCACCTTTTGTTGGCTCTAGTTTTCCGGAAAGAATCTTTAAGAATGTAGACTTTCCGGCACCGTTTGCACCGATAAGACCGTAGCAGTTCCCTTCTGTAAATTTTACATTTACGTCTTCAAATAATGCTTTTTTTCCGACGCGCAATGTAACATTACTTGTACTTATCATATATATTTACCTCCATGGTTTTATTTTCCACAGCATATTCTACCATGAAAGTTCTTGCTTGTAAATAAATTCGTTGCAAGTAAAAAATATCTGTGCTATAATAATTAAGATTGTGGGCTGAGTTGATAAACCGAGACCACTGAAGAGTGTATGAAAGGAGATTCGTGCCATCTTCAGTAGTTTCGGAGAACTCAGTCAAAAAATAAAGGAGAACGAATATGTTTAAAAAATTTGAAATGGAATTAGCCGGAAGAACTCTTCGTGTAGATATCGGCAGAGTAGCGGCTCAGGCAAATGGTGCAGCTCTTATGCACTATGGTGATACGGTTGTATTATCCACAGCAGTAGCTTCTGAAAAACCAAGAGAAGGAATCGATTTCTTCCCGTTAAGTGTTGAGTATGAAGAAAAAATGTATGCAGTAGGTAAAATCCCTGGAGGATTTAACAAGAGAGAAGGAAAAGCATCTGAAAATGCAATCCTTACATCACGTGTAATCGACAGACCAATGAGACCATTGTTCCCAAAAGATTACAGAAATGATGTTACATTAAACAATATGGTTATGTCAGTTGACCCTGACTGCAGTCCTGAACTTACAGCTATGCTTGGTTCAGCAATTGCAACAGCAATCTCTGATATCCCATTCGATGGTCCTACTTCAACAACTCAAGTAGGGTTGATTGATGGAGAATTTGTAATCAACCCAAATGCAGCACAGAGAGAAATTTCTGATTTACAGTTGACTGTTGCATCTACAAGAGAAAAAGTTATCATGATTGAAGCAGGTGCGAACGAAGTTCCTGAAGCAAAAATGATCGAAGCAATTTTTGTTGCACATGAAGTAAACCAAGAGGTTATCAAATTTATTGATACTATTGTGGCTGAATGTGGTAAAGAAAAACATTCTTATACAAGCTGTGCTATTCCGGAAGAATTGTTTGCTGCAATGAAGGAAATCGTACCTCCGGCAGAGATGGAAGTGGCAGTTTTCACAGACGTAAAACAGGTAAGAGAAGAAAACTTACGTGTTATCAGAGAAAAATTAGAAGAAGCATTTGCTGACAATGAAGAATGGTTGGCAATCTTAGGCGAAGCTTTATATCAATATCAGAAGAAGACAGTTCGTAAGATGATTTTGGTTGACCACAAACGTCCTGATGGAAGAGCAATTGATCAAATTAGACCACTTGCTGCTGAAACAGATATTATTCCAAGAGTTCATGGTTCTGCTATGTTTACACGTGGACAAACTCAAATTTGTACCGTTACTACACTTGGACCTTTATCAGAAGCTCAAAAGTTAGACGGATTGGATGAATCTGAAACATCTAAGAGATATATGCATCACTATAATTTCCCTGCATACTCTGTAGGTGAAACAAAGCCATCAAGAGGACCTGGACGTCGTGAAATCGGTCACGGTGCGTTGGCAGAGAGAGCATTAATTCCTGTACTTCCAAGCGAAGAGGAATTCCCATATGCTATCCGTACAGTATCAGAAACATTTGAATCAAATGGTTCTACATCACAGGCAAGTGTTTGTGCATCCAGCATGTCACTTATGGCAGCCGGTGTTCCGATTAAAGCAGCTGTTGCAGGTATCTCAGCAGGTCTTGTAACCGGTGATACGGATGATGAATACTTGGTATTAACAGATATCCAAGGTTTAGAAGACTTCTTCGGAGATATGGACTTTAAGGTAGCTGGTACACACAAAGGTATCACAGCTATTCAAATGGATATTAAGATTCACGGTTTGACTCGTGCAATCATTGAAGAAGCAATCGCTTGCACAAAGAAAGCAAGAACATATATCTTAGATGAAGTTATGTCAAAAGCAATTGCTGAGCCACGTGAAGAAGTTGGACAATATGCTCCAAAGATTCGTTCAATGCAAATTGACCCAGCTAAGATTGGTGATGTTGTTGGACAACGTGGAAAGACAATCAATGCTATTATTGAACAAACAGGCGTTAAGATTGATATTACAGATGATGGTGCTGTTTCTATCTGTGGTACAGATGCAGAGAAGATGGAAGAAGCAATGAAGATGATTGCTACTATCGTTACTGAATTTGAAGCCGGAATGGTATTCGAAGGTAAAGTAATCAGCATTAAAGAATTCGGCGCATTCGTTGAATTTGCACCTGGAAAAGAAGGAATGGTACACATTTCTAAGATTTCAAAAGAAAGAATCAAACAAGTAGAAGACGTTCTTACATTAGGAGATAAGGTAAAAGTTGTTTGCCTTGGAAAAGACAAAATGGGAAGAATCAGTTTCTCTATGAAAGATGTTGATGAAGAATAATTAGTAAAAGTCCTCCTTGCGCAAGGGGGACTTTTTTGAAAAAAATATTGACTTCACTGTGATAAAGCATTATACTTTACAAAGTAAAAAAAGGAGGGTATCAATTATGTCATACGTAGATGAGATTATTGAATTAGTTGTTAAGAAAAACCCTGCGGAACCAGAGTTCCATCAGGCAGTAAAAGAAGTTATGGAGTCACTTCGAGTAGTGATTGAAGCAAACGAAGAAAAATATAGAAGAGAAGCTCTTTTAGAGAGATTGGTAGAACCGGAAAGAACCATTCTTTTCCGTGTTCCTTGGGTAGATGATAATGGACAAGTACAGGTAAATAAAGCATACCGTGTACAGTTTAACAGTGCAATCGGACCATATAAGGGTGGTATCCGCCTTCATCCATCTGTAAACTTAGGTATTATCAAATTCTTAGGTTTTGAACAGACATTTAAAAACTCATTAACAGGACTTCCAATCGGTGGAGGCAAAGGTGGTTCTGACTTTGATCCTAAGGGTAAATCAGACAGAGAAATCATGGCATTCTGTCAAAGCTTCATGACAGAGTTGTGTAAACATATCGGCGCTGACACAGACGTACCGGCAGGTGACATCGGAACAGGCGCAAGAGAAATCGGTTATATGTATGGACAGTACAAACGTATCCGCAACGTATACGAAGGTGTGCTTACAGGTAAAGGACTTAGCTACGGCGGTTCTTTGGCTAGAAAAGAAGCTACAGGATATGGGTTATTGTACTTCACAGATGAAATGTTGAAATTAGCAGGTATTGAACTTGCGGGTAAAACTGTGGCTGTTTCAGGTGCAGGTAACGTAGCAATCTACGCAGCTGAAAAGGCAACACAACTTGGTGCAAAAGTTGTAACAATGAGTGATTCTAACGGTTGGATATATGATGCAGAGGGAATTGACCTTGCAGCAATCAAAGAAATCAAAGAAGTACAACGTGCAAGACTTACAGAATACAAGAAATATCGTCCAAATTCAGAATACCATGAAGGTAGAGGTGTATGGACAGTGAAAGTAGATATTGCCCTTCCATGTGCAACACAGAACGAATTATTATTAGAAGATGCAAAAGCATTGGTTGCAAACGGTGTTATCGCAGTAGCAGAAGGTGCAAATATGCCTACTACATTAGAAGCAACACATTACTTACAGGAAAATGGTGTAATCTTTGCTCCTGGTAAAGCATCTAACGCAGGTGGTGTTGCAACATCAGCACTTGAAATGTCACAAAACAGCGAACGTTTAAGCTGGACATTTGAAGAGGTAGATGCAAAACTTCAGACAATTATGGTTAATATTTGTCATAACGCTGCGGCAGCAGCTAAGAAATACGGCGTAGAAGGTAATTACGTTGTAGGTGCTAACATTGCTGGATTTGAAAAAGTTGTAGATGCAATGACAGCACAAGGAATTGTATAATTTCATGTTTATAGTGCGTCGACTATGCAAAAAAGTTTGCATAGCCGGCGCATTTTTTTGTAAAAGAGCTTGACTTTAGTGTGCTAATTCGTTACTATGAGAAAGTATTGTAAAATTATTTATATAAGGAGAAAAAATTATGAAAAAATTACTTGTATTATTATTAACTGTTGTTATGGTTATGTCACTTGTTGCTTGTGGAGGAAGCAAAGAAACAGATGGCGAGAAAAAGGCACAGACGGACATGGAGTATGTAAAAGAAAAGGGTAAATTAGTTGTTGGTATTACAGAGTTTGCACCAATGGATTACAAAGATGAAGATGGTAATTGGATTGGATTTGATGCAGATATGGCAACTGCATTTGCTGAAAGTCTAGGAGTGGAAGTTGAATTTGTTTTAATTGACTGGAACAATAAAATCATGGAATTAGATGGAAAAAGCATTGACTGCGTTTGGAATGGTATGACATTGACTGACGAAGTATTAGAAGGAATGAATTGTTCAAAACCATATTGTAAAAACGCGCAGGTTGTTGTAGTAAGAGCAGAGGATGCTGAAAAATATCAGACAGAAGAAAGTGTAAAAGGATTAAACTTTGCAGTGGAAGATGGCGGTGCAGCACAAGAATTAATTGAGCCAAAAGGATGGAATTTCACCGCAGTTCCTGACCAGGCACAAACATTGATGGAAGTGTCAGGAAAAACAGCAGATGCAACTGTAATTGATTTGCTTATGGCAGCAGCAATGATTGGTGAAGGTACAAGCTATGAAGATTTGACATTTACTGTTAGATTGAATGAAGAAGAATATGGTGTTGGTTTCCGTAAAAATTCTGACCTTGCTGAAGAATTAAATAAATTCTTTAAAGAAGCTTATGCTGATGGAAGTATGGCAAAATGTGCGAAGAAGTATGGCGTAAGCGATGCAATTATTCCACAGGAATAAGCAGAAAGCGAGATACATAAATGGAATTAATTTTGGAGCAATTACCGATAGTAGTGAAATCACTGAATGTCGGGTTTGTACAGACTTTAAAATTATTTTTTGCAACTCTGATTGGTTCGATACCTTTGGGATTGATTATAGCGTTTGGCTCTATGTCACGTTTTAAACCACTGAGTTATTTTACAAAGATTATTGTTTGGATTGTGAGAGGCACGCCTCTCATGATTCAACTGTTGATTATCTATTATTTTCCGGGCTTGGTTTTGAAAAATCCAATCTGGGGAGGTGGAGAATCTGGGCGATTTTTGGCGGCTGTAGTTGCGTTTGTGTTTAATTACGCATGTTATTTTTCTGAAATTTATCGAGGTGGCATTCAAAGTGTGCCGGTAGGTCAGGAGGAAGCAGGCCTTGTTTTGGGGATGAGGAAGAGTCAAATCTTCTTTAAAGTAAAGCTGCTTCAAATGGTCAAACGTATCATACCACCAATGTCAAATGAAATTATTACATTGGTAAAAGATACATCACTTGCCCGTATTATTGCATTGCAGGAGATTATCTGGGCGGGACAATCCTTTATGAAAGGTTCACAGGGTATCTCCGGGGCGATATGGCCACTGTTTTTCACAAGCATTTATTATTTGATTTTTAACGGTATTTTAACAGTTCTTCTCGGGCGTTTAGAGAAGAAGTTGGATTATTTCAGATAAGGGGGTGCGTACAAGATGGCGATTTTAGAAGTATCAAGCATACAGAAAAGTTTTGGACGCACGGCAGTTTTAAAGGATGTCAGCTTTTCCTTGGAGCAGGGACAGGTTCTGTCTATTATCGGTTCTTCGGGGAGTGGCAAAACAACACTTTTACGCTGCTTAAATTTTTTGGAACGTCCGGATAGAGGAATTATTCGAGTAAATGAGAATGTTATATTTGATGCAAGAGATGTAAGAACGCAACAGGAGTCAGAAGTGCGCAAGAAAAGGTTGCATTTCGGCCTTGTATTTCAGTCATTTAATTTATTCCCGCAATACACAGCCTTACAAAATGTTATGTTGGCGAAAGAATTATTGGCGAAAGAACAACCTGATTATAAAAAGAGAAAGAAAGAAATTCATGAAGAAATTATGCATCAGGCAACGGAGCTGTTAAAGCAAATGGGTCTGGAAAACCGAATGAATAATTATCCACATCAATTATCAGGAGGGCAGTGTCAACGTGTGGCAATAGCTCGTGCTCTTGCCTTAGAACCGGATATTCTCTGCTTTGATGAGCCTACATCGGCGCTTGATCCGGAGCTTACAGGTGAAGTTTTGAAGGTTATCAAAGAGTTGGCAGATAAAAAGACCACTATGATTATTGTTACGCATGAAATGTCTTTTGCAAAAGAGGTATCAGATCAGGTTATTTTTATGGATGATGGCTATATTATGGAACAGGGAACTCCAAGTGAAGTCTTTGACCATCCTGTATTAGAAAGAACAAAGCAATTTCTTAGGGCTTATCATAATAATTGATAAATTTTTTCTAAATAAATGGTTGACGAATGATGAAAATATGCTATAATATCATCTAGTGCAAATAAAAAATACCCGTACAGTCGTATGACGCACAATATAGGGCTGGAGGGGAGGTTAGGTGTGAGACTATGTCAAATGTA
Source organism: Faecalimonas sp. (assembly GCA_045638905.1). Classification (GTDB taxonomy): domain Bacteria; phylum Bacillota; class Clostridia; order Lachnospirales; family Lachnospiraceae; genus Faecalimonas. The sequence continues at coordinate 173 of JAZUCE010000015.1, read as the reverse complement.
ATCGTTAAAGAAAACGAAACGTTAGATAGCGCTTTACGCAGATTCAAAAGAAACTGTGCAAAAGCTGGTATTCAACAAGAAATTCGTAAAAGAGAACATTACGAAAAACCAAGCGTAAGACGTAAAAAGAAATCTGAAGCTGCTAGAAAACGTAAGTTTAACTAATATGTGCA
>JAZUCE010000014.1:0-2951 GCA_045638905.1 Faecalimonas sp. | reverse complement strand
TGGAAACAGTACACAGACAGCTACAGTCACCGCAAGGAAAACGTGGGATTGTCCGGAAAGTGAATGGCAGGATGTCACTGTGCAATTACTTGCTAACGGAAAGTTGGTTACCACATTGATTGCAGGGGTGGAAGCTCAGGTAGTTTTAAATAAAACCAACAACTGGGAGTACACATGGAATAACCTGCCTATTTATGTAAACGGTTCTAAAATAGAATGGTCCATTCGGGAAACCAAGATTGGAACAGAAGCTTGTAAAGCGGATGGAAGTTTTGTGAATTGGTTGGTATCTTATGAATTACCAATCTATACCACAGATAAGAACGGAAATGAGCAGGTTGTTTTGACAGTCAATAATACCACGAAGCGTGTTATGCTGAGACTCACGAAAACCAATCTGAATAAGAGTGTGCAACTGCAAAATGCCACATTTTTATTGGAGGTAGTAGATGCAGAAGGGAATGTCATTCCTTCGGAGATAGCAAAAACAGCTACCACAGGAGAAACTGGCACGCTGATATTTGATAATATGAAATGTGGTGTAAGGTATCGATTGACCGAGATAGAAGCACCGGAAGGCTATTTAAAACTGGATGAATACATCTATTTTACCATCAACGAAGATGGTTCGGTGACGGTGGAAGATAGTTACTATGCAGAAGCGGGAACGACCGCCTACAATATGATTGTTCGCAATGCCAGAAGCATAATGTTGCCTGATTCAGGTGGTGTTGGCACAAGCATGTTTAATTCCATAGGTGTGCTACTTGTTTTATTAGCACTTGGAATTTACATAAACATTTTTAAGAAAAAAGGAGAAAAACTATGAAAGCAACAAAACGAATTCTAGTAATGATTATGAGTCTCTGCCTTATCCTAGGATGTGTTTTTACAACATCATTAGCAGAGGAACAGGCTGGAGGCAGTATTACAATCCAGAACCAGTCAGGCACGAATGCTACAGTAGCAGGAAAGACATTTAATTTATTTAAAATCTTTTCGGCTGTCACATCCAAGGATGGAGCGAATATTTCGTATTCTTGGTGTGTAGATAAATATGGTAAGACATTTGAAGACTTCTTCAAAACCGGGGATTATGATTATTTAGCGACACCGGGAAGTACCATTAATGATGTTGTAGAAGAACTTAGTAAAATGGAAAGTCAGTCTTATGAATTGTCCCAATTTGCATCGGCAATTCACGAATATGTTCATCAAGGAAATGATACATTTCTTATACAACCGGTAGCAACGAAAACAGCTGATGCAAATGCTGTGTCCGTAACATTTGATAACTTAGGATTAGGATATTATATGGTTTATGATGCTACTGATTTTTCGGGATCAGAAGAAACAGCAGCAGTTCGTTCAGCAGCAATGCTAACTACAAACAAACAGAATGTGACAATCAGCCTAAAGGCAAACCGCCCTTCAGTGAAGAAACAAGTACTGGAAAATGACGGTGTTACATATGGTAAGGGAACATCTTCTAATATCGGAGAGGACGTAAAATTTAAGATTACTACGCATATTCCAAGTCATAAGCATTATGGTTCAACCTATGACTTCTATTTGGAAGACACACTAGATGCCGGATTGACATTAAAAGAGAATACGATTAAGGTATATAGGACAAGCACAGATGGAACAGAAGATGAACTGCTGACTGAAGGACAATATTATAAACTGACTACTCCGACAGACGGAAACGTGGACTTTAAAATTGATTTCTCAGAATTTTTAGGCCATGAAAACGATAAATATAGTGCAAATGATGAAGTCTATGTTATATACCAAGCAACTGTTAACGGTAATGCACAGAAAATGAATACAAATACAGTGAAACTTACATACAGCAATGACCCAAATGCAACGGGGTCCCATGGTAGTTCAACAGATGAGGCTTATGTATATTCTTATCAATTCGTATTTACAAAGTTTGCACAGGATACAAGCGGAAACTTCCTCAACAAACGTCTTGCAGGGGCAGAGTTCCAATTATACAGAGTTAATGGTACCGGAGAGGATACTCTAATTAAATTTATAACCAGAACAATTCCGGCAGAAAACGGATTTAATGCCTACACTCAGTATGTTGTTGCAGAAACTGAAAATGAAACGACTACTACACTTGTTGTTCATGGTGAAGGAGAAGAGACAACTACAATTACAGGAAACAATTTCGGGGGACATTTGGGAGATATCAGCATTTTCGGCCTCGCAGAAGGAACTTACAAGTTGGTAGAAACAAAGGCTCCGGATGGTTATGTTCTTCCGGAAGCTCCGTTTATTATTAAAGTGACGGATCAGATTGATAGCTATGGTACAGTCGGTGTTGTTACGGTTTCCACGGAACATGACGGAAAAGGCGGCATAGTTAACGCTCAAGGTAAAGGAGAGCAGGTTATGACCGTTTGGGCTGAGATTACGAACAAACCGGGTGCAATGCTTCCTGAAACAGGAGGTATGGGTACCACATTATTTACAATGTTAGGTATCATTATGATGGCAGGTGCTGTTGGTTTTTTTTCTACAAGAAAAAGAAATAGTATGGCTTAAATGATTTTCTAAAAAGGGCTATCTCTTTTTCACAAGTAAATAACGAAATGTAAAGGAGGGAAAGGCAGATGAAAAAACATTTATCAACAATCATTGTAGGTATCATTTTTTTCTGTGGCCTTTCCCTATTTCTTTATCCCACAGTCAGTAATCTGTACAATGAATATTTGAATAAAAAACTGATTGGGGATTATCAGGAAGCGTTTTCAGATATTCAACCTAAGGAATATAATAAGGCAAAAGAAGATGCGATTACATATAACAAAAATATAAACAATCCGAAAAAACTAGAAGAACTTGGTCTCACCTATGAAGACATGCTGAATATCACGGGGAATGGTGTTATGGGGTATATCGAGATTCCAAAAATCAGTGTATCACTGGTTATTTAC
>JAZUCE010000013.1:0-6400 GCA_045638905.1 Faecalimonas sp. | reverse complement strand
ATTTCCGATAATTTGCTTACAATCAAAATCTGACCATCCTTCAAAGTCGGCGACATGCTTGTACCATAGTATTTCACTACCGGCATAACAAATGTAAAAAGATTGAGCAAAAGAGAGACTGCTAAAACAATTATTCCAATTAGCTTGACAGTCGTTTTTATATAGAGACGCTTTGTAGTTTTAGTTTTATCTTGTTCGAACACAAGTAACACCTCTTACTTTTTCACTTTACTAAATTAGCGTACCACATTCTTCTTTAAAATACAATTTATTTTTCCAAAAGGCCCCTTGTTTTCCCGAAGTTTCTTGGATATAATCTTTGGAAATTCAGTATTAACGAAGTTTTACAACTTTTGTGTTATGATACTTTTCTGACTAAACTATTTTTTCGCTCCTACTTATGTGTTTAATCGCATACTTGCGACGCATAGCTTCTTCTTTTGTTTGAAATTCCTCATAATATATGCAACTCATCAAAAGAAGACAACACTTGGACTTAAGTATTTATTTACGGCTGTTGGACTTCGCCTAACAATTCCGAGCAATCGATTACATAAATGATCTCTCTTCCTCCAAAGATAAAGGCTGGCATTTTTGTGCCAGCCTTTATCTTATATGCTCTTAATAATATCATGCCAAAATTTTCTCGAATCCAACTTATTTTATCTCCGTACCGCCCCATTCTATAACCGTAAAACCTTTGCGTTCAGGAGCGGTCAATTTCTGTTCTGGTATTTCCACATGGGTGTCTGTGGCTTTCCACGCCATAAATACACGAATCAACGTATCTGGTGTTGGTTGAACCTTCAGTTGTGCCGCATCAGTGTAGATGTCCGTCTGGAACGAAATAATATTATATGGATTTTGCTCCATCAAAGGCAACCAATACACAATAAACTCATTTGCTTCACGGCGCGTAAGGCCCAGTTTATCAAGGGCAACTTCTAGAAATGTTGCAGTATCCTCGCCCTTTACACAGAACCCTTTGGACAAATCATACTGTGCGTATGTTTCGCCTTCCCAATAAAGATAATTATAAGTTTGCCCTTTACTGTCTGTCAGCGTACCATCAGGGGATGCGATTACCTTCCAGCCGTTATCATAAGCAGGGTATGTGCAGGTCAATCTACCGTCAAGAGTAAGATTTACAGAAACATCCATTTCCTCTTCAGGATAGAGATAGATTACCGGCTTATAGTCAACGCCCTGTTCCGGCTGCCAATCACTCGCTTCCACAGTCAGCATATCTACTTCTACACGATTGTTTTTGGAATCATAATAAGTGTTTTCGTAGGTACATGTAATTTGATCACCCACACACCAATCATCCGCCAAAGTTCCGTTCAGTTTAATCTCATATGCCATCGGTATTACCGTTTTCGCAAAAAAACAATTCGAATAAATCTTCGTAATAACAATGTGATCGAAAATGTTATTGTCATACTTCTCCGCAGTTGTTTTATCCAGCCACTGCTCTGTATACTCTAGGTGCTGCAGATTGGCAGAAATTTTCCATCCGGTTGCATTGATTTGTGCCGGATAAGACTCCATAATAAGTCCTTTATAAGTAACTTCTACCACGTCCCCAACCTTTGCATTGATGTCTGCGAAATCTTTGATACCAAAGGATATTTGGTCCGCACTACGTAGCTCATCCTCACCCTCGACAGGCTCAACCAAAACAGAGGTGCCATTAATTTTAAGAACCGTTGCCACAAAAGAATGTTCTACTTCATCTTCTTCCATACCCCACAGGTCGTCAATGGACTTGAAATTATTCGGGAAGAAATATACTTTTGTTTTGTCGTACATGCTATCTCCCGTTAAACGATTCCAATTCACAATCTTGTAGGTTAAAGCAGTGTACTCTCTTGAACCTCCATCCTTGTAAACTCCACTTGGAATTGGTATGACTAGAAGAACAAGAAATACAAATATTACGATTGGTATCCATATTTTCTTTTTCATTACAGTACCACCTCATCATATCAAATATCATTTTTTACCTTCCTAATTTCTTTCATTATAAATGATTTTGTTCCTGATAACAATAAGATAATAAAAAAGGGGACCCGATGGCCTAAAACCACCAGACACCCCTATCTTCGTGACGCTATACATATTGTACATATCTAAAAACACTTGTCATTTTACTTTTTTATTGCCGAGGAAGATACTCATTTGTAAAGCCAGTGTTTTCCTGAATAACTACTTTTGCAAATCACCTTGTAATTCAACTATAATGACTTTATAAATCTTCTACATCCATATATTTTCCATCTCTCCAGATTCTTTCCAAATCATAGAACAGACGGTTTTCTTTGTCAAATACATGAACAATAATGTTTCCAAAATCTAGTAATACCCAGTTCCCAAGGCCATAGCCTTCACGCTGTTTTGGTTCAAAACCTTCTTTTGAAAGCTTCTCTTCCACGTTCTCAACCAAGGCACGCACCTGACTCTCGTTGGAACCATTTGCAATGATGAAATAATCAGCAAGTACAGAAATTTCTGATATATCGATGACTTTAATATCCTCTCCTAATTTTTCGTCCAAAGCTTCATAAGCTAATTTTGCCATTTTTTTAGATTGTTCCATGGGTTACACCTCTTTCATTTATTCAAAAGTTTTTTATAGTACAAATATGTCTGTTCTGTCATCGGGTCGATAACATCCTCTTTTGTCGCCAAATACGCTAATGTAGCCTTTAGAATAGCGTAGAGACATTCGTCTAGGCTAAGTGTTGCCAAATGCCTTATTTCGTCCAAATTCGGCACCTGATTACGATTTGGTTCAATGTAATCTGCAATATAGATAATTTTATCTAATTTGCTCATTTTTGGTCGGCCTGTTGTATGCCATCGAATTGCATCTAGAATCTCTTCATCTTGAATTTCGTATTCTGTTTTTGCAAGCTCTGCGCCCTTTGGTGCGTGTTGAAGGCCTGGATAGATTTCCTTTGCACAGTCGTGCAAAAGTGCTGCAATCTCCGCTTTTTTTTCATCCACTTGGTATTGCCTTGCTAATTGTACTGCCGTTTCTACAACGCCAAGTGTATGCGAAAAACGCGAGCCCTTCTGACTTTGTCGAAGCTTTTCTTTCATTTCCTCCAAGTCATCTACAAACAAATGATGTTCTTGGATATATTGATAAACCGATTCAGGAATCATATCCTGAACTGAAGCCCCTTTTTTTAATCTTTGACGAATTTCCGTTGATGAAATATCAACATTTGGAGTTTTTAACAAGCGGATATCTGCGCCATACTTTTGGTTCAGATATTCGATTTGTCTTTCCATTTCATCCGTATTCTTACCATCACGGTACGCCGCAAGAATCACACAGGTTTTTACAAGCCTTTCCGGATGCACCCAGCTCTCTAATGCAAATAAGGAATCCGCGCCAATAATAAAATAGAACTCACATTCCGGATATGCTTCTCTAAAATGTTCCATGGTCAAATAGGAATAATTAATCTCTTTACGTTCCACTTCATAAAGCTGTAATACAAAGCCATCTTTATCTGCAATGGCTCTGCGAACCATTTCCACTCGATGTTTGGTTTGGGACTCAATTTTCTCGTTCATCTTGTGCGGCGGATTACCGTTTGGCATAAACCAAATTTCATCCAAGGCAAATAACTCTCTTGCATATTCACCAAGCATCAAATGTCCATTGTGGATGGGGTCATAGGTTCCACCCATAATACCAATTTTCATCATTTTTTCTCCGGTAAAACAATTTTCTTTTTATCGTCTTTTCCTTCTTTATACAGGGTGATTTTCTTGCCGACAACCTGTACCACTTCCGAACGTGTACGCTCAGCTAGAATTTGCGCAAGCTCTTTCGGGTCATCCATACAATTTTGTAATACACTGATTTTAATTAGTTCCCTTGCTTCTAACGCCTCACTGATTGCACCTGTAAATTCAGGCGTAAGACTTGATTTTCCAATCTGGAAAATCGGATCCATTGTCATTGCAAGACTTCTTAAGTATGCTCTTTGTTTTGAGTTCATATTGTGTGTTCTCCTCTATTTGTAATAATCAAATTGTAATCCATACATACGAACTGTATCGCCTTCTTGGATACCTGCAGCTTCCAGTTCATCAAGAATTCCGCTTTCTTTCAGGAATGTTTGGAAAAATGCAAATCCCTTTTCAGAATCCAGATTCGTATATCCTAACATTCTTTCAATCTTCGGACCTTCTACCACATACATACCGTCTTCATCCACTTCTACAGTATACGGTAAATCCATATGAATCAGCTCATTTTCAGGGAAATACTCTTGCTCAAAAATAATCGTTTTTTGTTCCAAGGTTTTCAGCTGTTCATTCACATAATATAATAATTCTTTGATACCTTCTCCAGATACACCGGAAATGGCAAATACTTTGATTCCTTGTGGCACAAATTCTGCACGAATTTTTTCTACAGGATTTTCATCTTCTGTATAAATCAAATCGGTTTTATTTGCAGCAATCACCTGTGGTCGTGTCGCTATCTCTTCATTGTATGCCTTTAATTCCGCATTAATAGTGTAGATATCCTCAATCGGGTCTCGACCTTCGGAGGAAGATGCGTCTACCACATGGATCATCATTTTTGTACGCTCAATGTGACGCAAAAATTCATGTCCAAGACCGATTCCTTGCGATGCACCTTCTATCAATCCCGGGATATCGGCAATTACAAATCCCTCACTGCCTTCTAAGTCAACCACACCGAGATTTGGATTGAGTGTTGTGAAATGATAATTGGCAATCTTCGGATTGGCATTGGTCACACGCGACAACAATGTTGACTTTCCTACATTAGGAAAACCGATGAGTCCCACATCAGCAATCACTTTTAATTCCAATATTACTTCTAATTCTTGAGCAGGTTGTCCCGGTTGTGCATATTTTGGAATCTGCATAGTAGCTGTCGCAAAATGCTGATTCCCAAGACCTCCTCGGCCACCTTTTAAAATCACTTGTCTACGATTATCACCGGACATGTCCGCAATCACTTTCCCAGACACTGCTTCTTTGATAACTGTTCCTTCAGGAACCTTTAAAATAATGTCATCCGCATTGGCACCATGGCATTTCTTTTTCCCGCCAGGTTCCCCGTCTTTTGCAACAAATTTTCTTTTGTGACGATAATCAACCAATGTGTTCAATCCTTCATCAACCTGAAAAATAACATCACCGCCACGACCACCGTCACCGCCATCCGGTCCTCCATTCGGAACATATAACTCTCTTCTAAAACTCACATGTCCGTCTCCGCCTTTTCCGGAACGAATATAAATCTTAGCTCTATCTGCAAACATAGTTTCACCTACTTACTTTTTCTAATAAACATAGTATATATAAATTTTAGACAAAAAACAAGGCTTCAAACCGATTGATTTGAAGCCCATTTCCCTGATAATTATTCAGCTACTGGATAGATAGAAACTTGTTTTTTATCTCTACCTTTTCTTTCGAATCTTACAACACCGTCAACTAATGCGAATAATGTATCATCTCCACCGCGTCCTACGTTAGTACCTGGGTGAATTTTAGTTCCACGTTGTCTGTAAAGAATATTTCCAGCTTTTACAAATTGTCCGTCAGCTCTTTTCGCACCTAATCTCTTAGATTCAGAGTCTCTACCGTTCTTTGTAGAACCAACTCCTTTTTTATGAGCGAAAAATTGAAGGTTTAATTTCATCATGGTGTTTACACCTCCTCAAATATTAAATCGATATAATCTGTGTAATTTTCGTCGTCTTCCATTGTCTGTAGTCCCAGAATCATGGTTTCGAGTAATAGTGTTGTATCTTTTGTAGGCTTTGTAATTTTAAATTCTATCGAACAATTTTCCTCATCAACATCCTGCGTAAAATCCACATCAGTGAACTGTTCTATCGCATTCATTGTATTGATTGTCAGCACAGAGATTGCAGCACATACAATATCGTTGCCTTCTTCTCCGTAGCCTGCATGTTCGCAAACCTTAAATCCAACACATTCATTTTTTACATTTTTGTAAATGGTTACCTTAGTCATAACTTCAATTAAGCGTTGATTTTTTCAATCTTAACTTCTGTGTACTGTTGTCTGTGACCGTTTTTCTTATGGTATCCAGTTTTTCTCTTATACTTGTAAACGATAACTTTTTTAGCTTTTCCGTCGCCAATTACAGAAGCTGTCACTGTTGCGCCTTCAACTGTTGGATTACCAACTTTTAATTCAGCATCGCTAACTGCAAGTACTTGGTCAAATGTAAAAGTTTCTCCAGCTTCTACACCAAGTTTTTCCACTCTAATGATATCGCCTTCGGCTACTTTGTACTGTTTACCACCTGTTGCTATAATTGCGTACATATGGCACCTCCTATTATCATTACTCGCCAGTTGTGGTGTTA
>JAZUCE010000012.1:0-6767 GCA_045638905.1 Faecalimonas sp. | reverse complement strand
CGTTTCGATGGTTTGGATGAAGGTAACGAGAAAGAAGTTTATACCTTCGGTAATACGACTTTTGATTATACCAACAACGAGCTTCGCACTTCGGCTAGCAAAGTTCTGATAACATCCCGTCAGGCGGAAATCTTACGTTTGTTAGTCAAGCACATGGATTCGGCCGTGAGTCGGGAAACGATTTTGGAACAAGTGTGGGGTGTCTCCTCACACACCAATTCCTTGGCACTGAATGTACAAATCTCCTATTTACGAAAAGCCTTGCGTAACGATGATTCCGTACAGATAGAATCGTTGATGAAAAAAGGGTATGCCATTAAAGTATCTTAGTGATAACTTCCAAGCCGGGCAGAAGCATCTGTGCCCGGCAATCATTATATACAAACAAATGAAAGAAAAAACATTGTTTCATCAGTTGCTCGATTCGTTGATTGAAGCAACGGAAATGGAAATCCGGAAAAAAGAACGTTAAGCGGAAAAGAAATCCGCAGGTTGAAAATCCTCCGCAACAAGTTGGCTGTCCTTTGGCCGGAGATGGGAATACCTCCAATGCAGGCATTCTCGTTTTATTCGGTATATTGAAACGCATATAAGCATCTATTCTGAAAATTTCCATTACCTTTGCATACAAAAGAATAGAATTACATGAAACAATCTATAATATTCATTATTTTAACCTTCTGTTTGGCTTCTTGTGGGCAGCATTCCAAACATTGGGAGACGCTGACGCAAATGGAATCCTTGATGGAAGTAAGACCAGATAGCGTTTTACCCATTCTTCAAGAAATAAGCTTGGAAGAATTGTCGGGCAAGGAAGAGAAGGCAAAGCATGCGCTGTTGCTTTCTATGGCTATGGATAAGAACTATATCGACAGAACCGATTTCGAGGTTCTGCAACCAGCCATAGACTATTACGAGGATAACGGAACGGCGACAGATAAATTGCGTACTCACTTTTATCAAGGTCGCATATATCAGAACGCAGGCAATGATGATTTGGCGATGGAGAGTTTTGTAATTGCGCTCTCAAAAGGTGCGACCTCCGAAGATACAAAGACTAAAGCAAGAACCTGTTTTGCTCAATTCAAGATAAATTACTCATTATACGAGTGGGATAATTGTATCGAAAACCTACTCAAGGCAGCACCTTTATATAAGGAGTCTGGTCTGAATAATTACTATATAGAATGTATATCGCTTATAGTAAACTGCTATTCATTAAAGAAAGATTATAGGGCAGCTTTGCCATATATCGATGAGTGTAAGCAATTGATTGGAACAATGAGTTTACCTACATTATGCACTTTCTACTCATCATATATAATATATATTCAAAAGTGTGGTACTAATGACGAAATTAAAGATGTAATAGAAGAGTATCGTAATACCATTCCCGCAGAAAACATAGATTGGCTTACGCTCTCTAAATCCTATATCCAATTAGGTCAATATGAAGATGCACTTCAATCAATTATCCAATATAAAAATCGCACAAATGCATCAGAGGAGATAAAGTACAAGGCATTAAAATCTGAGATTTACGAAAAATTAGGAAGATACGAAGAATCTTTAAGAGCATATAAAGAGTATATGACCGTGTCCGATAGCACCACCTGGGCTATTATGCAGCAAGATACCAAGTTTGTTGAGGAGCGTCATAACTTGGAGATGGAAAAAGCCAAGGAAACCGAGGCGAAGAATAAGCGGACCATTGCCATCCTGGTATGTGTCATTGCTTTGATGGGTTGCCTTTTGATTATCCTCATTATTCGTAGAAGGCTACAACGGGTTCGTGTTAAGAATCGCCAATTGGAAAGCGAAAAGGCTCATTATGAAAAGATGTATCTGGAAGTACTCTCCGAGCGTAATGCCTTGAATGAAATGCTGGCCAATAGTGCGATTAAAGAGGCTACGATGGAAATCATCAAGAAACGGTTGGGAGTGTTGAATACAATTATTGTATCTCACCTCTCGGAAAAGGGAACGGATGTAAAGAGGGCTAATGAAGAGTTGGAAAAACTGATTGCTGATAGAAATGACTTCATCCAATCTACACGCCTTACCTTGGAAGAGAACTATCCTCACTTCTTTACTTATCTCCATAACAAGGGATTGGAAGAATACGAGATTGACTTCTGTTGTCTTTATGCTATCGGTATGAAGGGCAAGGAGGTAAAAGCATATACCAACCTCAGTCGCCACTATAAGGACAGTAGCGAGGTACGTCAGAAACTCGGATTGGTGGAAAGTGATACCAATCTCTCTAATTTCTTGCAAAAACTGCTTAAAAATGAGGTTGAGTAAACTTTTTTCGAGTCCGATTTTCGAAAAAGAAAACTAAATTTTATATTCATGTTGAACATAAACGAGTTATGAAATCAGTACCTATGGAAGATTCTAAAAAACAATATGCAAATATCGTAGTGCAATACAATCTGCCGGAGAATTGGGAAAATGAAACAACGTTTTCCTTTGACCACCTCACTGATATGGTCACACAACTGCACAACTCTGCATATACGGCAAGTGTCAAAGCGGTCAATCGCTTTGCTACTGTAAGAAACTATGTCATCGGATTTTATATTGTAGAGTACGAACAACATGGCAGTGACCGTGCAAAATATGGTGAAAAACTCCTGAAGCGTTTGGCCGAAAGAGTCAATAAGCGAGGTATTAACGAGACCTTGTTAAAGGCATCACGTGCATTTTATCTCAACTATCCACATATCAAGTCTTATTTGGAAGGAAAAAGTGCGACAACGTAGCACCAATTGGTTTCAATAAGTCCGACAACGTCGGACGAATCTCCAATAATAAGTCCGATGGTATCGGACGAATTCAAGACAGCGGCTGAACAACTTATATCCCAACTCTCATTTTCACATATCGTAGAAATAATGACTGTAAAAGAACCGTTTGCCCGATTCTTCTACGAAACGGAGTGTATGCGGTGCTGTTGGAGCGTGAAGGAGCTGCGGAGACAAATTTCATCGAATCTTTATTTCCGTGCAGGGATAAGTCGCAAGCCAGAGTTGCTATTGGCTAATACACGTATCAATAGTACTCCTGCATTAAGCATCAAGGATCCATTCTCATTCGAGTTCTTGGACTTGCGTCCAGAGGCTTTTACAGAAACAGATTTGGAAAATGCCCTTATCACCCATTTGCAAGACTTCTTGCTCGAAATGGGAAAAGGATTTTGCTTTGAAGCAAGGCAGAAACGTATGCTGATAGATGATGAATACTATTTTGCAGACTTGGTATTTTATAACCGCATATTGCATTGTAATGTGATTGTAGAGCTGAAAGATGATGAGTTCTGCCATGCCGACCTCAGCCAACTGAATGCATATGTTTCATATTTCAAGGAGCATGAGATGAACGAAGGTGACAATCCTCCGGTGGGAATATTGCTATGTACACGTAAAGGAGAAAAGATGGTGGAATATGCACTGGCAGGTATGGATAATAAACTGTTTGTATCGACTTACATGCTTTCATTGCCTGACAAACAGATGTTACAGGATTTCTTGATGAGAGAAATACAATCATAAGGACAGTAGTGAGGTGCGCCTGAAGCTCGGGTTGATAGAAACCGACACCAATCTCTCTAATTTCTTGCAAAAACTGCTTAAAAATGAGGTGGAGTAAACTTTTTCAAGACCGACTTTTAACAAAGGAAACTAATTTTTGTATTATTAGTTGAATATCAGTGAGTTATAAGGTTGAATTTATAGCTCGCTTTTTTTGTGGAAAACTTTTGTCTCGGTAAATTTGCGATAGAAACAGGAATAATAATCAAAAATTTTATCGATATGAAACAATTTTTATTAGTCGTTTTATTTATGGTTTGCTCTATGGGCACAGCGATTGCTCAGAGCATTTCGGGAAAGGTGGTAGATGAAAAGAATCAGCCTCTTGTTGGTGCCAATGTACTTTTGCTGTCAAAGGCAGATTCAACATATCTTGTGGGTACAACCACAGATAAAGATGGTGTTTTTACTTTCGCAAACAGAAGTGATGCCGGTTTTCTAATGTTTTCATTTATTGGTTACCGAAGTATATATCACACTTTAGGGGAAGCAGAAAATATCGGAACTATCAAGATGCAGATAGATGAAAATTTGCTTGATGAAGTGACAGTTGTAGGAAGTCGTATCATAAACAATGCTCAAGGCTATAGTTTACGTCCTGCTGGGTCTGGCTTGGAGAACTGCAATACTTCACAAGAATTGTTTGCTTTTTTGCCTGGAATAAGTGTGTCTGAAAACAAGATTAGTCTTTTAGACAAATTCCCAGTAATATATGTGAATGGAATAAAAATCACTTCACAGGATGAACTTGCTGCCTTGCAACCAAAGAATATTGAAAACATAGAAGTGGACTATCTTGCCATAGGTGAAGGGGCAACAACGAAAGGTGGTGTTATCCGTATCACAACCAAAAAGATCAAAGACGGAGGATATTACGGTTATATCGCGTTGAAAGCTGGTGCCTTGACTTCCTATGGCTATAACACCAGTACTCCTACTTTTGTATTCAATGGAAGTATTGGGAAATGGACTTTTAATTATTATGCGGTAAATCAGCATCAACAACTGATAGAGGATGCTGAATACAATTATTTGTATGAATCTGGTTTGCAGACAAACACCGTTTCAAAAACTCGTTCATGGTTGAATAATTTTGGCAATCGTTTGAACGTCAGTTATGAGATAAACAGTCGTTCTACACTTGCTGTATCGGAATATGTAGGAAATATGACCATCAAGAACAAACAGAACAACCTTGTAGAAACGATTTTGGGTAATAACGAGGAAACGCAGGAAAGTGACATCCAAATTCATGGTCCAGAAAGTCAGTTTGTACAACAAACGGTAGCAAAATATGTCTTGTCTACTGATGATAAGGGATCAAATTTGGAGATAACAGCTGACTACTATCACCAGAATCATCATTTAGAGCAATTAGAGGATAAAGATAATGTTCGTACTTATGAAAATAGCACTCAAGAAAAGACCAATATGTTTCAATTCTATCCTAAGTATACTCACAAATTTAGTGGGGGCAAAGAATTGAAAATAGGTGCAGATTATCAATTCATCCGTTACAATGATGAAACTGTTGGTTTGAAAAATAATGCGGATGCACATACCGCTTCTGCTTATGCTAACTTTTCTGGAATGACAAAGAAAGTGATGTATAGTGCTGGCCTTACTTTACAATATAATCAAATGGATGTTCAAACAGCAAAGGAAACCACATTCTTTGACGACGTGTATTTGTGTCCTCAGGCAAACCTGATGTGGATGATTGATCCACAAAAAGGAAGAATGTTTGGCTTCATGTATCAATGTACAGTCAGTGATATGCCATATAGTGTAATTAATGGTTATCAGAATTACTCTACTCCATATCATTACACAACGGGGAATCCGAATCTTCACACTCCAACAACACATGAAGTGATGGCTCGTTTGGCGATAAACAGACATGTATCCATGATGTTTGTATATGGACATGAATCCGATCCTATTTATTATGAGCATGGAGTAGACGGACAGAATGAAAGCATTACTTGGTCTAGACCGGAGAATGGAAAGTATCGCAGAATGTTGGGAGCACGAATAGAGTTTTCTTACGCTCCGACCAAATGGTGGAACACTAAAGTTCAGGCTGCAGCCATGCAGGACCGGTTTGTATCAGAAAAAGAAACCTTGCAAGGAGATTGGGGAGGAAAATTCTGGTGGAACAATAACTTTAATTTCACTTCAACATTTGGGGGCTCTCTCAATGGTTATTGGGAAACAAAAACTAGTTTTGAAAACTATCATTGGCAGCCAGTAGGAAATGTAAATGCTTCATTGTGGAAATCGTTCAGTAATGACAAATGGCGTCTTTCGCTCCAATCGAACATTTGGGGTAAGGGACGTAAAAGCAGAACTGAAGGTGAGGGATATACTTCGCATTATCACAATGCAACGAAACCCACATCATTTACCTTTTCTGTCACATGGAACTTCTCAGGAGGTAAGAAAGTACGTCATCGCGTGGAAGCGGAAAGTATACAGCAATATAATAAAATAGAAGAAAAGAAATAAAAGATAACAGCATCTTCATATACTCTAACAGCAATGGATGGATACCTTTAGGAGTATCCTCCATTGTAAAAATCCACTATAAAAATCACTATCATGAAGCAAATATATGTTTTTATAAAGAAGACTAAATCCTTCATTCATGGTATGTTGGACGTTTTTAAGGATAGGGGTGAAAAGCAACTGTCAATTTGTTCTCTCAAACATGTGTCTCAAGTTTCGTATGGTGATGTTCCATTTAGTATCAAAGCACTCGTTGATACCTTTGTGGAAGACTTCACTCCTTTAGCGGAAACGAAAGGGCTTATTTTTGCAGGAATATCTAATGGAGATGATGTTACTATTCTTGGAAATCATAAGCTCATCAAGGAGATTGTCAACCGTCTGTTGACTAATGCCATCGAGTGTACTTTGATGGGATATGTTGTCTTGAACATCGAATATGTAAATGGCAAGTTGGTTATATATATTGCAGATAGTAGATCCGATATGAAGATGAAGTTTGGAAATACTGAATGGCCGGAATGGGTAGCCAGAGATTTATCAGACACATTAAGTCTGATAAATCTGTTAAATGGTTCCATCCAAGTAATTTCGGATGATGGTAAAGGCTATAAGTTTATAGTTCATCTTCCTATGTCGGTTCACAAAGGATAAACTATAATAAAT
>JAZUCE010000011.1:0-51786 GCA_045638905.1 Faecalimonas sp. | reverse complement strand
TGGGTCGATAATCTTAACAGCGTCAGCTACACGGCCGTATTGACCTTTTGCTTTTTCCCAAGCTGTTGTAGGATCATCACCTTTTTTGATGAAGTCTGTTAATTTACCAAGACTTACGAATTGGTAACCGATGATTTCGTTGTTTTCATCTAAAGCGATACCTGTTACATAACCTTCAGCCATTTCAAGGTAACGAGGACCTTTTGCTAATGTTCCGTACATTGTACCAACTTGTGAACGAAGTCCTTTTCCTAAATCCTCAAGACCTGCTCCGATTGGAAGTCCGTCTTCAGAGAAAGCACTTTGTGTTCTACCGTAAACGATTTGTAAGAATAATTCTCTCATCGCTGTGTTGATAGCATCACATACTAAGTCTGTATTAAGAGCTTCTAAGATTGTTTTTCCAGGAAGAATTTCTGAAGCCATAGCTGCAGAGTGTGTCATACCTGAACATCCAATTGTTTCAACTAATGCTTCTTGGATGATACCATCTTTAACGTTTAATGTTAATTTACAAGCTCCTTGCTGAGGTGCACACCAGCCAATACCGTGTGTCAAACCAGAAATATCTTTTACTTCTTTTGCTTTTACCCATTTTGCTTCTTCTGGGATTGGAGCTGGTCCGTGATTTGCACCAATTGCTACCGGACACATTGTTTTTACTTCATGTGAATAAATCATGATTAAAACTCCTTTCAAATATATGTAATTTCTTAATTGGGTATTTGTTATATGTTTAACATCCCATACACTGCTATTTTCGCACAAACTTAGCCATTAGTCTAGTTTTTTTTACATTTTTTACTCAACATCCATGTAATTAATTCATCATTGTACGCATAATTCCATACATTATGACCTACGCCTTCCAATCGACTGTAGGTAACATCGCTGTTTGTCTGTTTTAATTTACTAATCATTTCGTCGGATTGCGTGACACTGACCACCGCATCGTCCACTCCGTGAAATGCCCAGACCGGCATACTTAAGCTGTGTGCATTCCAAGCCATACCGCCACCGCAGACAGGCGCGATTGCCGCAAATAAATCTGGTCTTGCCATAGCTGTATACCATGTGCCGTAACCACCCATACTAAGTCCGGTCAAATACACTCTATCAGGGTCTACATTGTACTCTGTCTTTATCTGTTCAATAAATTTCGCGATGGATTCCACTCTCGCAGCCCAAAAACTGTCAGCAGGACATTGCGGCATAACAAAGAGACATTCATAGTCATTTGTTTTTAAATGTTCGGAAAAGCCATGGATATCAACCAATTTCAAATCCTCTTGACCGGCGCCTCTTTCTCCGGCTCCGTGCAGTTGAACAATCAGCGGCAACGGACGTTCCGTGTCCTGGTAGCGATATTCCACAAACGGAAATACCCATTTTTCTTCTCTATGCTCTATTCGTTTCATGCATCATGCCTCCTTAATTGTTTCCACAGCAACTGCAATGCTGCTTCCACCGCAGCATTTCGATTTTCTTCACGGTCACCCTGAAAACGACATTCCTCTACGCTTACTTCTCCTTTTATATTGCACCCCACGTAAACCAGACCAACCGGTTTGTCCGGAGTCCCGCCTCCCGGTCCTGCAATGCCGGTTGTGCTAAGTGCAACATCCGCATTCGCACACTTCGCGGCTCCTTTTGCCATCTCTCCTGCGGTCTGTACGCTAACTGCCCCAAACTGCGCAAGCGTCTCATGTGCCACCCCTAAGATGCGTTCTTTCGCCTCGTTTGAATAGGTGATATGGCCTTCGTTATATACAGCTGACGCCCCTGATACGTTCAAAATCCTGCCCGCGAGTAAACCTCCGGTGCAGGATTCAGCTGTTGTAATCGTATATTGTTTTTTTAATAATTCTTTTACAACTTGTTCTTCCAAATTCATAGTTTACATTCCGCCCTGTGTTAAAACCTGTTTGTTTTTCCAAACATAATCTACAAGTGAAATCACAGTGAGAGCTAGTCCCACCCAAACAACAATCTGTGTAACAACATGATAAATCGGATGCTGAATATTCAGAATCAACATAATAATCATGGTCATGTGCGAAACTGTCTTGAATTTTCCCCAGTAACTTGCTGCAATAACGACACCATTATCGGATGCAACTAAGCGGAAACCGCTGATAATGAATTCACGTGCAATAATAATTAACACCATCCATGTCGGCAATTGGTCTCCTTGAATTACTGTCAAACAAATCAATGCAGAGCAAACCAACAATTTGTCTGCCAATGGGTCCATGAATTTTCCGAAGTTTGTTACGAGATTATTCTTTCTTGCAAGATGTCCGTCCAAGTAGTCGGTGAAGCTTGCAACACAAAAAAGAACAAGCGCAATATATTTATTCGCAGGACCACCAAGATTGGTCAGCATAAATAATACAAAAAAAGGAACTAATAAAACTCTTAATATTGTTAATTTGTTTGGTAAATTCATGATATTAACTCTCCTATCAAATCATATTCTAATGCCCCTGTGATTCTGACCATTCCAAAATCTCCGGACATAAGTTCCTCATCAGTTTCTACAAAAATCAGGCCATCCACATTTGGCGCATCCATATAGGTTCTTCCAACATATACATTCTCATCGGCTACTTTTCCTTCGAACATGACCATGACTTCTCGTCCAATCATTTGTTCTGCCAAATCAAATGCAATTTCTTGTTGCAGCTCCATAAGCTCTGCCTGGCGGTCTTCCTTGACACTTTCTTCGATTTGCTCCGGCATCATCGCTGCGGGTGTATCTTCCTCCGGCGAGTAGGTAAAGACACCTAAACGCTCAAATTCCATTTCATCCACAAACTGCATGACTTCCTCATGCTGCTCCTGTGTTTCCCCAGGGAAACCGGTAATAAGCGTGGTACGCAGGGCAATCCCCGGAATCTCATCCCGCAATTTTTGTATGATATCGATAAGCTGCTGTTTGGATGTTCTTCTTCCCATTCGTTTCAGCACAGCATCGCTGGCATGTTGAATCGGAATATCCAGATACTTACATATCTTATTTTCTTCTTTGATTACTTCAATCAGTTCATCCGTAATTTCTTCCGGATAACAGTACAAAATTCGAATCCATCGAAGTCCGCTTATCTTACACAATTCCCGCAACAGCAAATGTAAGGATTTTTTTCCATACAAATCTTGTCCGTATAGCGTGGTTTCCTGTGCAACCAAAATCAACTCTTTCACACCTTGGTCGACAAGCTCTTTGGCTTCCTGAAGAAGTTGCTCCATAGGGACACTCCTAAAGTTTCCCCTGATCTTCGGAATAATACAATAGGTACAATGCTTATCACAGCCTTCTGCAATCTTTAGATATGCATAGTGACCGCCGGTTGTCACAAGACGCTTACCGGTCACAGTCGGAAGTAAATCCAACTCTGCCATGGTTAAGCTTTTGTGTCCTTTAACAGCCTCATCTATAACTTCTACGATTTTATCATAGGAAGTGGTGCCTAAGACCGCATCGACTTCTTCAATCTCGTCCAAAATTTCCTGTTTGTATCTCTGCGCAAGACATCCTGTTACAATGAGGGCCTTAATTGTACCGTCTTTTTTATACTCCGCCATATCGAGAATCGTCTGGATACTCTCTTCTTTCGCATCATTAATAAAACAGCAGGTGTTAACAACAATGACATCTGCATCCTCTTCGCTGTCTACCATCTGATGTCCCTTTTGTGCAAGTAATCCAAGCATAACTTCTGAGTCAACCAGATTCTTATCGCATCCCAATGACACAAATAATATATTCATTATTCTGAATCGTCTCCAACAATTTTGATTTTTGCCTGATTTACTTCATCAATAGCGATAGATAATGGCTTTTGTCCCTGTTTAGCCTGAACTAAAACCTCGCCTCCGTCAATTATCTGTCTTGCTCTTTTTGCAGTAGCAAGTACAATAGAATAACGACTGTTTACTACCTTTGTAGCGCCTTCCTCAATGTCTTTGTTTACGACTTGCATTAAGTCTGTATAAGATGGGTGTAACATAATTCTATCTCCTTTCACATTTCCTTTAATTCTTTTCCTATTTGATGAATAAACTCATGATTTCGCAATGTTCTGTAGTGTTCGCTTTGAATAATATGATGCATCTGGGTTACACAGGTCTGCAAATCATCATTTACTAAAATATAATCATAAGATGAAATGCCTTCTGCTTCTTCCACTGCACGACGCATACGTTGCTCTATCACTTCGCTCGTCTCCGTTCCGCGTCCAACCAAACGGTCTTTTAAAATCGCAGCACTTGGAGGTGTTACAAACAAGAGCAAAGTGTCCGGAAACTGTTCCTTTACTTTCAAAGCGCCCTGTATCTCAATTTCCAAAATAACATCTTTGCCTGATGCGAGTTGTTCTTCCACATAGGTCTTTGGTGTGCCGTAATAATTACCCACGTAGTTAGCATACTCTATTAGTTCGCCTTGCGCAATCATTTTTTCAAATTCTTCCGTTGTTTTGAAGAAATATTCCTTCCCATCAACTTCCGTGCCGCGAGGCTGTCTTGTGGTAGCTGATATGGACAATGCATAGTTATCGTATTGTGCAATGATTTCTTTCATAATGGTTCCTTTTCCGGAGCCTGCAAACCCTGATACGACAATAAGAATTCCTCTTGACTTCATGTAACTGTCTCCTATTCAATGTTTTGAATTTGTTCGCGAACCTTTTCAATTCCGGTTTTTAAATCAATCGCATAGTTTGATGTTTCCAAATCGTTTGCTTTTGAAAGAATGGTATTTGCCTCTCGATTCATTTCCTGTGCAATGAAGTCAAGCTTACGCCCAATTCCTTCTGCCGCTTCTAACGTTGCTTTCATGTGCTCGATATGACTTCTGAGACGTACCGTTTCTTCATCTGTGCAAATCTTATCCGCAAAAAGGACAACCTCTGCCGCAAGTCTGCCTTCATCTATTTGAGCATCTTCCAATAGCTCTTTCACCTTTGCTTCCAGCTTCGCACGATACTCTGCAACGATCTGTGGTGAACGAACTTCAACATGGTCAACCAACTGTAACATCTCATCCAATTTGTCCACAATATCTTTTTTCAGGTTTTCACCTTCTGTAATTCTGGTGTCACGGAATTGTTCGAAAGCACCTTGCAATGCTTTTTCAAGTCCATTCCACAACTCTTCTTCATCCATCACCTGTTCTTCCATCGTCAACACTTCCGGGCAACGTGACAAGGTAGATACACGAATGTCATAATCCAGCTCAAAGGATTCCTGCATCTGCTTGAAATAGCTGAGATATTCCTGAGCAAGTGTTGGATTGTACTTTAAGGACACCTGATTTTCAGACATATCCTCGTATGTAATGAAAATATCAACTTTTCCTCTCTGTGCATACTGTTTCAATAAATTTCGAATGGAGGACTCAAAAAAATTCAGTTTCTTTGGCATACGGATATTTACATCTAAATATCTGTGATTCACGCCCTTCAGCTCAACCGTGAATTTACGGTCCCCATCTGTGATTTCGCATCTTCCGAAACCTGTCATACTTTTAATCATTAGTTTAACCTCTTCATCTTTCTCATAATGTGTTTGTTAAAACCCATAATATTATAATTCATTTCTGAAATTGCGTCAACTTTCTTCTCGTGTTATACTATAAACATTCTATAAAGAAAGGTGAAAGAATTTATGGCTTTTGATGGAATCACCATTGCAAATCTTGTAAAAGAATTACAGGAACATCTAATCGATGGAAGAATCAACAAAATCGCGCAGCCGGAAGCCGATGAGCTCTTGCTTACTATTAAGACGAGAAACGGTCAAAAACGCCTCTACATGTCTGCAAGTGCATCCCTTCCTTTGCTTTATTTTACAGAGACAAATAAACCAAGTCCTATGACTGCTCCTAATTTTTGTATGCTGCTCAGAAAACACATTAACAACGGCCGCATTCAAAATATTACCCAGCCGAAAATGGAACGTATCATCCAGTTTGAAATAGAACACTTAGATGAACTCGGAGATTTGTGTAAAAAATACCTGATTGTTGAGATTATGGGAAAACACAGCAATATCATCTTCTGCAACAGCGACTACCGCATAATTGACAGTATCAAACATGTCTCTGCGCAAATAAGCTCAGTGCGTGAAGTATTGCCGGGAAGGGACTACTTTATTCCGGATACCATGGAAAAAGCCAATCCTTTAGATGTTTCTTTTGATGAATTTACAAAAATCTTATTCGAAAAACCTACAGGCCTTGGAAAGGCCATATATACAAGCTTTACCGGAATCAGCCCAATCGTCGCGGAAGAAATCTGTTATATCGCCAGTGTGGACTCTTCGGTAAGTCCGAAGGAACTGTCAGATGACACATGGCTGCATTTGCACAAGCAATTTGTACTCTTTTTTGAGCACGTTACAGCCGGTCATTTCCAGCCACGCATTTACTATCATGTAAATGAACCGAAAGAATTTTCTGCTCTGCCACTTTTGCATTTTGAACACTATGACGCAAAACAGTACGACTCCATCTCGGCATTATTGGAGACTTACTACGCAAGCAAAAATACAATCACTCGTATTCGGCAAAAATCAGTGGACCTGCGAAAAATTGTACAAACTGCTTTGGAGCGTAATCGCAAAAAATATGATTTGCAGTTCAAGCAGCTTCGCGACACGGAAAATCGCGACAAATATCGTGTCTACGGAGAACTGATTAATACGTACGGTTATGGACTTAAACCGGATGCCAAACAATTAGAATGCCTGAATTATTATACCAACGAACAGATTATTATTCCTTTGGATAACACAAAAACACCGCAGGAAAATGCGCAGAAATATTTTGAGAAATACAACAAGCAAAAAAGAACTTATGAAGCATTGACGGAACTTATCCGTGCAACATTAGACGAAATTACTTACTTAGAATCCGTGAGCAACTCCCTGGACATCGCACTCAGCGAAGATGATTTGACGCAAATCAAGGAAGAACTCATGAATGCCGGCTATGTAAGACGTAAGTTCACAAAACAAAAACAAAAAATTAACAGCAAGCCGTTTCATTATATTTCCAGTGACGGGTATCACATTTATGTCGGAAAGAACAACATTCAGAATGAAGAACTCACCTTTCACTTTGCCAACGGCAATGACTGGTGGTTCCATGCGAAAGGCTGTCCTGGCTCTCATGTGATTGTGAAAACAAATGGGGATGAACTCCCTGACAGAACCTTTGAAGAAGCGGGTAAATTAGCAGCCTATTACTCTAAGAATCGTGGAAATGAAAAGGTTGAGATTGATTATATTGAGAAGAAACATGTCAAGAAACCAAGCGGAGGAAAACCGGGATTTGTGGTGTACTATACGAATTACTCTCTGATGATTGATTCCGATATCTCGGGACTTCAATTGCTGGAATAGACACAAAAATAAGCCAGACACATATGATGTGCCTGGCTTTCTTGCATGCATTATTCCTTTTTCCCCAGCAGATAATCGATAAACTGTTGCGCGGTTCTTCCGGATAAGCCTCCATGGCTTAATTCCCACTTGTTGGCTTCCAGATACAATTCTTCTTCGCTCATCTGAATATCACTGCGTTCAGCAAGAACCTTTACGATCTTTTGAAATTCTTTCTTATTCGGTCTTCCAAAATAGATAGTTACTCCGAATCGTGCAACTAACGAAAGCTTCTCCTGTACCGTGTCATTGGTATGCAATTCTTCATCGCGATCCTGTTTGTCTTTAAAGGTTTCACGCACCAGATGTCTTCTGTTTGAGGTTGCATAAATCAATACGTTATTTGGCTTTTTCTCCAAGCCTCCCTCAATAACAGCTTTCAAATATTTATACTCAATTTCAAATTCTTCAAAGGACAAATCATCCATATAAATAATGAACTTATAGTTTCGATTCTTAATCTGAGTAATCACATCATTCAAATCCTGAAACTGATGCTTATAAATCTCAATCATACGAAGTCCCTTGTCGTAGTATTGATTCAAAATAGCTTTAATGGAACTTGATTTCCCGGTTCCTGCATCGCCGAAAAGCAGACAGTTATTTGCCCTTCTTCCTTCCACAAATGCCTCAGTATTCTCAATCAGCTTGTTCTTGGCAATCTCATATCCGACCAAGTCATCCAAATGCACATGGGCTATCTTATTGATTGGTACAATCTCAGCACCGTCTTCCGTATGCTCTACACGGAATGCTTTATGTAAACCGAATTTTCCAACGCCAAAGTTCTTATAAAACTCTGTTAATATTGACTTGAATGTTTCTGCATCAGGACTGTCTGCCAAAGCAACAGCCAGGTCACATATGCTGTCACGTATTCTCTGATTAAATACTTTTCCATGTCCTTTTACATTTTCATACTGCACTATCATAGACACAAAGTCTACACCTAAGCATTGCTCAATTCGATGTAAATCATATTCAAACAGTTCACGAAATACCTGTAAATCATGCAGTGCAATGTCGTTAATGCTGCCATTTACTGCTCCAACCACCTCACATGCGGTACTGTAGGCATTTTCATCATTTGCAAGTAAAAATGTAAGATAGTTGTGCCACAGATTCCCTTCGAATCCATGACTTGCTGTCATTTCCAAAAGTTCATTCATACAGTCAAAAAGAAGACTCACCAAATCTTCTTGGTTGTAATATTCACTTTCACAGTTTTCCATCAAAAATGTCATATTCTGAAGGAGTTCTCCATGCTCCATATTCTTATATAACATCAGTTGATTTGTTCTCATTCTAAATACCCGCCTTCTATTTAATCTTTAATAATTTCCTAAAATTTTTAAACTTCTGGATTCCTCACGAAGTCCACGAATGGCATTCTTTACTGCTCCATCAGCCATATTCCCTTCAAAATCAATGAAGAAACAATATTCCCAATTTCTTCCTTCAATTGGTCTCGACTCAATTTTAACCATGTTCAAGTCATTGTAAATGAAATGGGACAACAAATGGTACAGGGCACCACTTTGGTGTGCTGCTTCAACACAAATACTAATCTTTGTTGCATCTTTCAAAAAGATTTTCTGATTCGTTACGATGATAAATCTGGTTGCATTATTAACATTGTGATTGATTTTTTCCTGGAGAACCTCCAAACCATAATATTCTGCTGCGTATGCACTGCAAATCGCCGCTTTTGTAGGAACATTGTCTTCCAATACCTTTTTGGCTGCCACTGCGGTATTTGCAACGCTGATTTGCTGCCAGTCTCTATGGAGATCTAAGAACTTTGCGCTTTGCATCAATGCCTGTGGGTGAGAATATACTCGCTCAATATCGGATAGCTTTGTTCCCGGAAGGCCTGCCAATGTATGGTCAATTGGAAGAAATACTTCTCCTACAATATAATTTTCAAACTCCATCAGCAAATCATATACTTCATTTACTACCCCTGCCGACGAATTTTCAATTGGAAGAACTGCAAAGTCGGCTGACCCTTCTTCAATCGCTTCCATGGCATCACGGAAGGTCTGCACATGGTAGCTGTTTAAATTATTCCCAAAATATTTTTCCATGGCCGCTTGGCTATATGCGCCCTCAGTACCCTGAAATACAATACGCGCTCCTTCAATATCCAAGGTATCTACACCGATAAAAGGAAGTCGTCCTAGGGCACCTTTTTTTGTCAAGAGTTGATACTGCAATTTCCGACTCATTGACATCAACTGTTCAAACAGCTCAGAAATGCCTTTCTTATGAAATTCATCTGACACTTTTTCTGTAACAGATACTAATTTTTCTTTTTCACGCTGTTTGTCGAAAATCTTTCTTCCTGCTTCTATCTTAAATTCTCCGACTTGTTCGCAGATTGCCATTCTTCGCTCATATAAGTCTACAATCTGTTGGTCAATTTCATCTATTTCTGTTCTAAGCTTGGATAACCTTTCCATTTGATTGTCCTCCATGAAAAAACTATTTCTTATTATAATACATTTATTTTCTAAAATCTACTGTTGAAAAAGCATTTTATTTGTTATATTATAGTTAAGAAGATTTTCTGATAGGAGGACTGATGATGAACGCTACAGAATGTATCAAAGGAAGAAGAAGTATTCGAAAGTTTAAGAATGATAAGATTAGTCATTCCCTTTTAGAATCTATTATTTCCACTTCATCTTTTACTCCATCTTGGAAAAACACTCAGATTACTCGCTATATTGCGATTGAAGACACATCTATCATTCAAAAAATTGCAGATGATTTTACCCCGGAATTTAACGCGAATATTATTAGACAAGTTTCTACTCTAATTGCTGTGACTTTTATGAAAGGTCGCTGTGGTTTTGAGCGCGACGGTTCTTACGCTACGAAAAAGGAAGACCGTTGGCAGATGTTTGACGTAGGTGCTGCCTGCCAGACATTTTGTCTTGCTGCTCACGAAGCCGGTCTTGGCACTGTTATCATGGGAATCTGGGATGAAGACGGGATTACTGAGTTGTTAGACATTCCGGAAAACCAGGAGCTTGCTGCACTGATAGCAATTGGATATCCTGATATTTCACCGGAAGCTCCGAAAAGAAAATCTGTAGAAGATTTATTAACATATCGATAAACGAGGAGGTTACTATGAGACATTTAATGAGTCCTTTGGATTTTTCAGTTGAGGAATTAGACGAGTTGTTAGATTTGGCAAATGATATTGAAAACAACCGTGAAAAATACGCACATGCATGTGCGGGAAAGAAGCTTGCTACGCTCTTCTTTGAGCCAAGTACAAGAACAAGACTTAGCCATGAGGCTGCAATGCTTAATCTAGGAGGTAGCGTTCTCGGATTCTCATCTGCGGATTCCAGCTCTGCGTCAAAAGGCGAAACTGTTTCCGACACAGTTCGTATGGTTTCATGCTACGCTGACATCATTGCAATGAGACACCCAAAAGAAGGTGCTCCAATGGTTGCAAGTCGTCACTCTTCCATTCCTATTATCAACGCAGGCGATGGTGGACACCAACATCCTACACAGACATTAACCGACCTTTTAACCATCCGCTCACTTGGTGGCAGATTGGACAACCTTACAATCGGGCTTTGCGGTGACTTGAAATTTGGTCGTACAGTACATTCCTTGATTCAGGCATTAGTTCGCTATACCAATATTAAATTTATCTTAATTTCGCCGGAAGAACTCCGTTTGCCTGGTTACATTCGTAAAGATGTATTAGAGAAACAAAACATCCCTTATGAAGAAGTGGAACGCATGGAAGATGCACTTCCACAACTTGATGTGCTTTACATGACACGTGTTCAAAAGGAACGTTTCTTCAACGAAGAGGATTACATCCGTATGAAAGACTTTTATATCTTAGATGCAAAGAAGATGGAATTGGCACCGGAACACACGCTTGTTCTTCATCCGCTACCACGTGTAAATGAGATTGCAATCGAAGTGGATGATGATCCACGTGCTGCATACTTCAAGCAAGCACAATACGGTGTATATGTTCGTATGGCATTGATTCTCACACTGCTCGGCATCAAAGTATCATAGGAAAGGACTGGTGAAGCATCATGATGAAAAACTCCTTAAACATTAGTACCATTTCAGAAGGTTTTGTGTTAGACCACATCCAAGCCGGAAGAAGTATGGAAATCTATAAACATTTAAATTTGGATAAGTTGGATTGCTGTGTTGCAATTATCAAAAATGTACCAAGCAAAAAGATGGGCAAAAAAGATATCATCAAGATTGAATGTCCAATCGACGTTATTGACCTTGACATTTTAGGATTTATTGACCACAACATCACAGTCAATATCATCCAGGACGACAAAATTATTGCGAAAAAGAGTTTGACTCTTCCTGAAAAAGTGACAAACGTGATTAAATGTAAAAACCCACGTTGTATTACTTCTGTGGAACAACAATTAGACCATGTATTTGTCTTAACGGACCCGGAAGAAATCGTTTATCGTTGTCAATATTGTGAAGAAAAATATAGAAGATAAAAATAAGACCTCACAGAGTTAATCATTTCTGTGAGGTCTTTTTATTGAATTTTGCTTGCAAAATTCACGTGCGCGAGCAGTGTTGCAAAGCAACTATTTTCTTCTCCGCGAGCTACGCATCCACGCGGAGCATGCTTTTTTCTAAAGAAAAAAAGCAAGACGATAAGCCGGGTTATGTCGTTGGACGGTCATCTATCTAGACCTGCTGTTGCCAACAGGCTCAAGCAACCTACCTAAAACGTGACGGGCCGCCACATGGTTTTTATTCGGTTTTGCTTCGGATGGGGTTTACATATGCCCTTCTTGTTACCAAGAAGGCGGTAGTCTCTTACACTGCCCTTCCACCCTTACCTTAAAATTAAGGCGGTTCATTTCTGTTGCACTATCCTTGGAGTCGCCTCCACCGGCCGTTAGCCGGCATCCTGCCCTATGAAGCCCGGACTTTCCTCTCCTGCGGCCTTTCGGCACTTGCAGCAGCGACCGTCTGTCTTACTTTAATTCTCTGTGATTCTATCACTGTTTTTTACGAATGTAAAGGAATTTATTCCATTACCACGTCATCGATTAAATCTTCTCCATCAGCTGCGGTTGTTGCCAATACATCACATCTTTCATTCTGCGGATGTCCATCGTGCCCTTTTACCCAGATAAAAGTGACATCATGGGATTCTTTTGCCTTCAGCAATCGTTTCCATAAATCAATATTTTTAACTGGTTCTTTCTTACTGTTCTTCCATCCTTTGACAAGCCAACTGTCAATCCATTTCTGGTTAAATGCATCTACCAAATACTTGGAATCCGAATATAATTCCACATTACACGGTCTATTCAATGCTTCCAAGCCAACAATGGCAGCCATTAATTCCATGCGGTTGTTGGTTGTCTTCTTATATCCGCAGGAAAACTCTCTTGTATGAAGTTGCCCTTTGCCATCCACATACTCTAAAACGGTTCCATATCCACCCGGCCCATCCGGATTTCCTCGAGCCGCGCCATCCGTAAATATTTTCACTAACATAATCTTCTCCTATTTCATATCCTCTAGCAATTGACGTACATTTTCTTCTTTGGTTGCCCAACTTGTACAAAAACGAACCACACTATGTTCAGCATCGTAACGCATTTGATATTCGTAGCTATATTTGCCATCTAATTCCTGTAATTTATTATCTGGTACAATTACAAATTGCTGATTGGTTGGACTGTTCGCATATAGCTGATATCCCAACTCTTCCAAACCATCTTTTAGAATCTCTGCCATTTTCATTGCATGTTCTGATATTTCAAAATACAAACCATCTTTAAACAATTCCAAAAACTGTATGCCCAACAATCTTCCTTTTGCAAGCATACCGCCTTTTTGCTTAATAATATAACGAAAATCCTCCTGCAATGCCGGGTTGGTAATCACAACCGCCTCTCCAAACAAAGCACCCACTTTTGTTCCGCCAATATAGAACACGTCGCAATTCTTCGCAATGTCTTCCATCGTCACATCATTTTCCTTCGACATCAATCCATATCCAAGACGTGCACCATCCAAAAACAGATACATATTGCATGCATCACACGCCTTACGTATTGCTTCCAATTCTGCTTTTGTATAGATGGTTCCAAGTTCTGTTGGATTGGAGATATAAACCAACTTCGGTTGCGCAATATGCTCGTGTGCCCCATCTTCCCAATGCAATTTATGTTGCTCAAGAATCTGGTCTGCACTAAGTTTTCCGTCTTTTCCTTCAATAGCCAGTACCTTGTGTCCTGTCGCTTCAATGGCGCCTGTTTCATGTACATTGATATGCCCTTCTTTCACACAAAGAACTGCCTGATGCGGGCGCAATATAGAAGAAATCACAGTCATATTAGTCTGTGTTCCACCAACCAAAAAGTGAACCTGTGCGTTCTCACATTTGCACACTTTCTTAATCGCTTCCCTTGCAGCTTCACAATATTCATCCTCACCATATCCACAAGTCTGAACCATATTAGTTTCAGTCAATGCTTGTAGAATTCGCGGGTGAGTTCCTTCCAAATAATCACAATTAAAACGTATCATCTTTCTTGCCTCCTACTGAAGTAGTTGATTCATGCATTTCTACTGTTTTTTATTTATATAAACAAATATAGCTCTATATCGTGGCAATCATCTCTCCAGCATCCTTCAGCACAATATGCGGCTTCTCCTTTGTAAAATCATATAACTGGTCACCTAAATACAAGGTTCCATCCATATCAAATAAAAACAAGTTGTATTTACTAAACATTGTTTATGTCCTCCTGTTTGTTTCTTATCCCAAAATAACATACTTTCTTTATCATTTCAATTGATAATTGTTTTTCAAAAAAACGAAAAGGACTTGCACATCGTTCCAATTCATGTTAGAATCTGTAAAGATAAGTGAATAAATTACCAAGAGACATGAGCAAGGTAAAATAAAGTGATAGGAATCACTTTGTTTTTTCTTGCTCTTTTTTTTATCAAAGGAAAAGGAGAACAAAACAATGTATGATGTAGCAATCATCGGTGCTGGTGTAATCGGTAGTGCTATCGCACGTGAATTATCCAGATATCAGGCAAACATTTGTGTCATTGAGCGCGAAGAAGACGTATGTAACGGAACTTCTAAAGCGAACAGTGCAATTATCCACGCTGGATTTGATGCAAAACCAAACTCACTGAAGGCGAAACTCAATGTTCGCGGTAACGAATTAATGGACGAACTTTCAAAGGAATTGGATATTCCGTTTAAAAGAAACGGCTCTCTCGTTGTCTGTACAAAAGACCAGGACCGTGCAGGACTTGACGAATTGCTGGAAAAGGCAACTGTCAACGGAGTGCCTGGATGTAGAATCGTGGAACGTGAAGAACTCGTTAAAATGGAACCTAATGTGGCTGATGATGTGACATGTGCACTCTACGCTCCTACAGGCGGCATCGTATGTCCATTCCATATGACAATGGCATTTGCTGAAAATGCATGTGTAAATGGTGTTTCATTCTTCTTAAATACAGAAGTAAAACATATTGAAAAAAGTGAAAATGGATACGCAATTAAAACTTTACATACTGACAGTAATGTAGAAGAGGTTTTTGAAGCAAAGGTTGTAATCAATGCGGCTGGAGTATACGCTGACGAACTGAATAACATGGTAAGCGAAAATAAACTTCACATCACAGCGAGAAAAGGTGAATACTGCCTTCTTGACAAAGATGCCGGTACACACGTGGCTCATACTATCTTTCAGTTGCCTTCCAAAATGGGTAAAGGTGTACTTGTATCACCAACAGTACATGGTAACCTCCTTGTAGGTCCTACTGCTTTGGATGTGGAAGACAAAGAAGCCTTGAATACAACAAGTGAAGGTCTAAGCTCACTTACCGCTACATCTTCTATGAGCGTAAAAAATGTACCAATGCGCCAAGTAATCACTTCATTTGCCGGTCTTCGTGCTCATGAAGATGGAAATGACTTTGTAATCGGTGAAGCTACTGATGCAAAAGGATTTATAAATGTAGCCGGTATTGAATCACCGGGACTCTCTTCTGCTCCAGCCATCGGGGAAATGGTTGCAGAACTTGTAAAAGATATGCTTACTCTTTCAGAAAAAGCTGATTTCATTCCAACAAGAAAAGGAATTCTTCATCCAGAAGAACTTTCTTTAGAAGAAAGAAATGAGCTTATTAAGAATCAACCTGCATATGGTAACATCATCTGCCGTTGTGAAATGATTTCTGAAGGTGAAATTTTAGATGCTATTCATCGTCCATTGGGTGCTCGTTCCTTAGATGCTGTAAAACGTCGTACACGTGCAGGTATGGGACGTTGCCAGGCAGGCTTTTGCTCTCCTCGTACCATGGAGATTTTGGAACGTGAATTAAAATTAAGCATGTTTGATATTACGAAAAACGGTGCCGCTAGTAACATTGCTATCGGATTAAATAAAGAGATTTAAGAAGGGGGACAAACGACTATGAAACAATATGATTTAGTAATCGTGGGCGGTGGTCCTGCCGGGCTCGCTGCTGCTGTCGCTGCAAAAGACAACGGAACTGACAGTATTTTAATTATTGAAAGAGATAAAGAACTTGGTGGAATTTTAAATCAATGTATTCACAACGGTTTTGGCTTGCATACATTTAAGCAGGAATTAACCGGTCCTGAATATGCATCTCGCTTCATCGATGAAGTTTTAGAACGTGGCATTGAATATAAATTAAATACCATGGTAATGGACATTACGGCCGACAAGATGGTAACTGTCATGAACCGCGAAGACGGCATGGTACAGATTCAGGCAAAAGCAGTTATCCTTGCTATGGGATGCCGCGAACGTTCCAGAGGTGCTCTTAACATCCCTGGCTACCGTCCTGCAGGTGTATTCTCTGCCGGTACAGCACAGCGTCTTGTAAATATGGAAGGCTATATGCCTGGCAAAAAAGTAGTCATCTTAGGTTCCGGTGATATCGGACTTATCATGGCAAGACGTATGACATTAGAAGGCGCTGAAGTAAAAGTTGTGGCTGAGCTTATGCCATACTCAGGTGGATTAAAACGTAATATCGTACAATGTTTAGATGACTTTGGTATTCCTTTAAAATTAAGCCATACGGTAGTTGATATTGAAGGTAAAAACCGTGTGGAAGCTGTCACAATAGCTGAAGTTGGTCCGGACCGCAGACCGATACCGGGTACAGAAATTCGCTACGAATGCGATACTCTTCTTCTCTCTTGCGGCTTGATTCCGGAAAATGAATTAAGCAAGAGTGCCGGTGTTGCTTTAAATCCAATTACCTCCGGTCCTATTGTAGGTGACAACTTAGAAACAAACATTGAAGGTATCTTTGCTTGTGGAAATGTACTTCACGTACATGACCTTGTTGATTATGTTTCACAGGAAGCTGCAACTGCCGGTAAGAATGCTTCCCTCTATATTCAAAACGGTGTTGCAGCCAATGTGAAAACAGTGGAAATCGTTCCGGAAGGCGGGGTGCGCTACACTGTACCGAAATTTATCCGTCCGACAGAAATGGAAGACAATTTAACAGTTCGTTTCCGTGTCGGTGATGTCTATAAAAACTGTGCGATTGCTACATACTTTGATGATGAACAGATCAGCAAGCGCAAACGTCCGGTTATGGCACCAGGCGAAATGGAACAAGTGATTCTTAGCAAGAAAAAACTTGCTGAATATCCGAATTTAACAAAGATTACCATTCGTATTGAAGAAGTATAAAGGAGGCCCTAAAATGAGAACAATTGAATTAACATGTATCGGATGTCCTCTTGGGTGTCCACTGAATGTCACATTAGAAGGAAACGAAGTAACTGAAGTAACAGGAAATACTTGTCCAAAAGGTGCTGTCTATGCCAAAAAGGAAGTGACCAACCCAACCAGAATAGTTACCTCTACTGTTCGCGTAAAGGGCGGTACATGCTGTATGGTCAACGTCAAAACAGAAGCCGACATTCCAAAAAGCAAAATATTTGAATGTGTAGAAGCGTTAAAAGGTGTGGAAATCGCTGCACCTGTGAAAATCGGAGATGTTGTACTTGCAGATGTTGCCGGAACTGGCGTAAATGTGGTTGCAGCAAGAAACGTTTCTGCGTTATAATAACAAAAAGTAAAGAATAATTGGAGCACACTTATGAAAAAAGAATTTAAACAAGCATTGGAAGACTCTCCTATCATTGCCGCAATTAAGGATGACGAGGGATTAAAAAAATGTGTAACAAGTGACAGCCGTGTGATTTTCATCTTATACGGCGATATCCTTACAATTCCTGATATCATAGATACTGTTAAAAATGCCGGTAAACTTGCTATGGTTCATATCGATTTAATCACCGGACTTAGCAGCAAGGAAATCACAGTTGATTTCTTAAAGAAATATACCAAGGCAGATGGTATCATCACAACAAAGCCGAATTTAATAAAGCGTGCAAAGGAGCTTGACTTCTACACCATCCTGCGTGTATTTTTACTTGATTCCATGGCCTATGAGAACATTGACCGTCAGGTAAAAACTGCGAAGCCGGATGTCATTGAAGTGCTCCCTGCTTTGATGCCGAAAATTGTTTCAAAAGTGTGTAAGCTCTCATCTGCTCCTGTCATCGCAGGTGGGCTGGTATCAGAAAAGGAAGATGTAATGACACTGCTACAAGCAGGTGCCATTAGCATCTCTTCTACCAATGAAAACGTGTGGTTTTTATAAAATATACAAAATCCAGAATGAGTACTACTCACTCTGGATTTTTTTACATCCATTTAGATAATAATGCAAACCATTCCACCATTGCTGTCATTTACAATCTTCTGCATGGTATCCTGTAATTTCATCTGACTTTCATCATTTATCATAGCAATCTTATTCTTCATGCCATCGGTAATCATTTCTTCGATTGATTTTCCAAAGATATTGGTTCCCCAAATTCCGCCTTCTGATTGATTATTATTTTTAATATAGCTTACCAAATCATTGGCCTGCTGTTCGCTACCCACAATTGGTGCAATCTCCGTTTCAATATTAGCACGAATCATATGAATAGACGGTGCCTCAGCACGAATCTTCACACCGAATTTATTACCCTGCTTGATTATAACAGGCTCTTCAACCATAATTTCTTCCTTTCGTGGCTGAACAACCCCGTATCCTTTCATGCGTACACATTCCATTGCATCTTTTACATCCTCGTATGCTCTCTTCATTTCAGAAAGCTCTTTCATCATACGTACCAGCTCATATTCACCGTTTATCTCTGTTCCTACCAGTTCACTCAACATTTCATAATAACACTTTTCATCCACTTGAATACGAATGGTAACACATCCCGTATCCATGGCAATATTATCAACGCGCATATCCTGTATACAGCTATTGTCTGGCTTTTTCACGCCTCTTACAGCATCCTTTATCTCACGCAAGTCATCCAATATTCCGCGAATGTGTGTTAAAATCTCTTGTTTTACTTTGTGGTCCCTCGGTAGCATATCCACCCATTTTGGTATGTAAAATTGTACCTCGGATACAGGAAATTCAAATAATACCTTCTCCATAATATGATGAATGTCTTCCTCACGAAGCTGCTCACAATTTACTGCCATAACTGCCACATCATGGCGCTCCCTGATTTCATCCACAAGCATCTTTGTTTCATTGCTGTACGGCTTCTGAGAGTTCACCAGCACAATAAATGGCTTCCCAAGTGTTTTTAATTCCTGTATGGTTTTTTCTTCCGCCGCCAAGTAATTAGCTCTTGATAGCTCTCCGATACTCCCATCTGTAGTCACAACAATTCCGATTGTTGCATGGTCCCTGATAACCTTCTGAGTTCCTACTGTGGCTGCCTTTGTGAATGGGATTTCATAATCAAACCAAGGTGTCTTCACTTTTCTTTCCTCACCATTTTCCATGTGGCCGGACGCACCTTCCACCATATATCCCACACAGTCAACCAAACGTACTTTTACCTTCACGTCCTCCATGAGACAGATTTCAGCCGCCTCTTTTGGTACAAATTTCGGTTCTGCCGTCATAACAGTTTTTCCTGATGCTGACTGTGGTAATTCATCTTTGGCTCGCTCACGACTTGGCATATCCTCCATTTTAGGCAACACCATCAAATCCATAAAACGTTTAATAAACGTCGACTTCCCGGTTCGCACAGGGCCCACAACACCAAGATAAATGGCACCGCCTGTCCGTGCCTGAATATCTTTATACACATTAAATACTTCCATAGCAATCCTCCTCCATATTCTTATACAATGTATGAGAGAGGATGTCTGAATATTACGGTTTGATGACAAAAAAAGAACCGCAAAATTGCGGTTCTTACCTTTTCTTAGTTCCATATAAGCTCTGCGTTCTCTTTTCTGC
The DNA here is from genome assembly GCA_045638905.1 of Faecalimonas sp. Taxonomy (GTDB): domain Bacteria; phylum Bacillota; class Clostridia; order Lachnospirales; family Lachnospiraceae; genus Faecalimonas. Next base: position 31,947 of record JAZUCE010000011.1, on the reverse strand, counting down.
CATCTCTGTGCATCAGTTCCCATACTGCAAGTTCCGGACTCTTATCTTCAAACAATACTTGATTAATCTGTTCAATAATCGGCATGGATTCATCATACTTCTTTGCCAAAGCCAAGCCTGCTTTTGCAGAATATACACCTTCTACAACCATCTGAACCTCATCCATTGCTTCCCGCATGGTTTTCCCTTGACCAATCAAAATGCCAGCTCTACGGTTACGGCTGTGCATACTTGCACAAGTAACAATCAAGTCACCGATTCCAGTAAGACCCGAAAAGCTTTCTGCCTTTCCACCCATTTTCACACCAAGTCTTGTGATTTCTGCAATCCCTCTGGTAATAAGGGCTGCTTTTGTATTGTCTCCATATCCAAGACCATCTGCAATACCTGCAGCAAGTGCTATGACGTTTTTCAATGCGCCGCCAATTTCAATTCCTAAGATATCCGGACTGACATACACTCGAAAGAACTCATTCATAAATGCTGTCTGTAGGAATTGTGCTGTTTCTTTTGTCTTTGCACCGACAACACATGTGGTCGGAAGTCCCCTTCCCACCTCTTCTGCATGACTTGGTCCGGAAAGAACAGCAACATCTGCCTCCGGCAATTCCTCCTCAATCTGCTCAGAAAGTGTCATTAATGTATCTTCCTCTATTCCCTTTGCAACATTGACAACTATCTGTCCGTGCTTAATATATGGTTTCATACTTTTAGCCGTGCTTCTTGTGAAAATAGATGGCACAGCCAATACAAGGAAATCTTTTTCTTCCATTCCTTCTTCTAAGTCATTTGTAAAAATCATATCATCCGGAAGCTTTACTCCCGGAAGTTTGCTTTTGTGTTCTCTTTCATTCTGTAGCATCTCTACTTCTTGTTTGTCAATAGACCATACCGTCACCTGATGTCCATTTCTATTTAACATCAAGGATAATGCCGTTCCCCAGCTGCCTGCTCCTAAAATACCAACTCTAGCCATTTTTGCTCCTCCTATGATTTTTTACCTATTTTTCTAAAATCCGTTTTATTCTCTGTTCCCAAAGCCAGCCTTTTTATATTGGCACGATGTCTCCAAAAAGCCAGTGCCGCAAGCACAAGCGCAATTGCATAAAACTCATATCGTTCCACGGCGGTCAGTCCGAAACCTCCCATCTGCCCATACACAACAACCTGTATCACAAAAAGAACCATAATAACCAATGAGCCAAGTGACACATACTGTGTAAACCATACAATTCCTATGAACACAAGTGCTGTAATGACAAACATGATTGGATTCACCGCCAGAATAAGTCCTACGGTTGAAGCAATTCCTTTTCCACCTTTGAATTTTAAATAAAATGGAAAGTTATGGCCAAGCACTGCACCAAGTCCTGCATAAATTGCCAACAATTCAACGTGGTCAGTATTTGAAAATACCAAACGTGCCACCCAAACAGCCAAAACACATTTCAGACAATCACCGAGAAAAGTAATTGCCCCTGCCTTCCATCCCAATGTTCTTAATGCATTGGTGGTTCCTGCATTGCCACTTCCGTGATTTCGAATATCTATCTTGTTAAGTTTTCCATAAATATATCCCGTTTGAATCAATCCAAACAGATATCCGATTGCCAAACAAATCAATCGTTCCATTCTTACTGTTCCTTCTCCTTTCGCTCACGAATAAAGAATTTTAAGGAAGTACCTCTAAAGCCAAAAGCTTCACGTATTTTATTTTCCAAATATCTCGTATACGAGAAATGCATCAACTCTTTATCATTTACAAAGATAACAAAGGTTGGCGGTTTAACTGAAACTTGTGTTATATAGTAAAGTTTCAAACGTTTTCCTTTGTCTGATGGTGGTTGTTGTAATGCAACCGCCTCTGTCATAATTTCATTTAAAACACCTGTCGCAACGCGTAAGGTCTGGTTTTCCATGACCATATCAATCATATCATAGAGCTTATTTAAGCGTTGCCCTGTTTCTGCTGAAACATACATAATTTCTGCATATGGCATGTAGGCCAAGGTTTGTCTGATATCTTTTTCATACTCGTACATGGTCTTATCATGTTTTTCGATGGCATCCCACTTGTTCACAACAATGATAATCCCTTTTCCTCGCTCATGCGCAATACCTGCAATCTTTGCATCTTGCTCTGTTACTCCCTCTGTAGCATCAATAACCATAAGCACCACATCAGCTCGTTCCACAGCCGTTACTGTACGTATAATACTATAGCGTTCTATTTCTTCTTTAATTTTATTCTTTCTGCGAAGTCCGGCAGTGTCAATAAATACATATTCTTTTCCATCGTGTTTAATAGCTGTATCAATAGCGTCTCGCGTAGTTCCCGCAATATCAGACACTATCACACGATTTTTTCCTAACAGCTTATTGATAATAGATGACTTCCCGACATTTGGTTTGCCAACAATTGCAATCCTCGGTCTTTCATCCTCAACCGCCTCACCTGTATTTTCCGGAAAATGTTTGGTGACTTCATCAAGCATATCTCCAATCCCTAGTCTTGATGATGCAGAAACCGGAATAGGGTCACCTATTCCAAGGTTATAAAACTCATAAACATCTGCCATAAATTTATCAAAACTATCTACTTTATTCACTACAAGTACAACTGGCTTCCCTGAGCGTCGAAGCATGTCAGCCACCTTTGAATCGGAATCAACAAGCCCTTGTCTTACATCTGTCAGAAAGATTATAACATCTGCTGTATCAATCGCAATCTGAGCCTGCTCTCTCATTTGGGATAAAATAATATCTTTGCTATCCGGTTCAATTCCGCCCGTATCAATCAGGGTGAAATCACGATTCAGCCATGTTGTATCTGCATATATTCTATCTCTCGTAACACCCGGTGTGTCCTTTACAATGGAAATCATTTCACCGGCCAACGCATTAAATAATGTCGATTTTCCCACATTCGGTCTTCCGACAATTGCTACAATTGGTTTACTCATATTTTGTCTCCTATATTAATTATTATTTAAAACTGCATTTATGAAATCCCATCCGCTTGATTTTACAATATCTATCTCTACTTGTAAAGATTCTTTTACTTGTGTCAGTGTCACATCATCCAAAAAAACTTCTTCTCCGTCTCTTAGCATGTTGCATGGAAGAAGTAATTTACTGCCCAGCCCTTGACCTTTTAACTGTGCAATCAAATCTTGTCCTGTAACAAGTCCTGAAACCGTTATTTTTTCTCCAAAAAAATCATTACGAACCCAATATAAATGTACTTTTATGTTTGGGAACTTCACTTGCAATTTTTCTATCATCTTCTTCACATATGGATAAGCAAGTTTACCACTTGCAACAGAAACCTCTATCTTCCGGTCATCACCTTCCAAATCGACAAGAGCCTCCTCAAATTCATTCATCAGCAAGCGCAACATCCCAACGCCGTTTTCCAACTGCATGTATCCATCATAACGCTCTTCCTCCGGCATCTCTCTCTCCGCAAGAATATACCACTCATCTCCTGCATGAATAAAATGAAGACCATACTCTTCATATATCTTCTTTTGCCATCTTTCAATGCAATCAAGCACCTTTTGCGCATCCTCTTTTGTAAAAGCTTCCAATGGATACAGTCCATCACGATACTTTGTAAGACCTACCGGCACAACAGACACGCTCTGCAGATACGGAAGATATGTTGTAAGATCCTGTATACTTCTTTCCAATTCTTCCCCATCGTTTACACCTTTACAAAGAACAATCTGACCATTCATATGAATACCCGCTTCATACAAGCGGTCAACCTTCTTCAACGCTTCGCCTGCAAATCGATTATGAAGCATCATACAGCGCAATTCCGGATTGGTTGTCTGAAATGAAATATTAATAGGTTCCAAATGATACTGAATCATCCGCTCCACATCATGGTCACTCATATTTGTCAAGGTAATATAATTACCTTGCAAAAAAGACAATCTAGAATCATCATCTTTAAAATAAAGCGTCTCTCGCATACCTTTCGGCATTTGGTCAATAAAGCAAAAGATACATTTATTTCGGCAAGAACGATACTCATCCATCAAACCATGCTCAAAAACAATTCCCAAATCCTCGTCATAGTCTTTCTCTATTTCAAGCTCCCATTGTTCCCCATTTGACTTTTCAATCAGCACAACAAGTTCTTCTTCATTTACAAGAAAATGATAATCAAAAACATCCTCTATTTCACTATCATTTATCGAAATCAATTTGTCACCAGGCTCAATTCCCATTTCTTCCGCAATACTTCCCGGCATAATATCCTGAATAATATGTTCGTGTTTCATCTGCTTTTCCCTCGAAAATGTTTTATTCAAGATACATCATACTAAATTTATGAAAAAAAAGCAATTTTTGAGCGAACAAAATCTTGCTGAAAGAATTATTTTTTGTTAGAATTAATACGTCAAAAAAAACAATAGGTTTGTTTGGAGGTTATCATGTCAAATATAACACAATTAGAAAAAACTCTTCCAACTGCCCCTCTGAAAATTATTGCGTTGGACAGTTGCAAAGAACTAGGACAGAAAGTAAACGATTTCATTGTTTCTTTCCGACAAGGTGCAAGTGAATTATTCCCTGAAACTGCTTCTCTTGCAAATTATGAATGCAACAACTACTTAGCAGAAAGCGCATGTCCTCGCTTTGGTTCCGGAGAAGCAAAAGGTATCTTAAAGGAATCCATTCGTGGAAAAGACTTATTCATTATGGTTGATGTATGCAATCACAGCCTTACTTATACAGTAAATGGCTACGAAAATCACATGTCACCAGATGACCATTATCAAGATTTAAAACGTATCATTTCCGCTGCTACGGGAAAGGCTCGTCGAATCAATGTTATTATGCCTTTCTTATACGAGAGCCGTCAGCACAAGCGTACCAAGAGAGAATCTCTTGACTGCGCACTTGCCTTACAGGAATTGATGGATATGGGCGTTTCTAATATTATTACTTTTGATGCGCACGACCCACGTGTGCAAAATGCAATCCCGTTAAAAGGATTTGATAACTTCTCTGCAAACTATCAGTTTATGAAAGCTCTGCTTCGTGCAGAACCTGATTTAAATGTAGACAAAGATCATTTAATGATTATCAGCCCGGATGAAGGCGCTATGCACCGTGCTGTTTATTTATCAAACGTACTTGGCGTTGATATGGGTATGTTCTACAAACGTCGTGACTATTCTGTGGTTGTAAACGGAAAGAATCCAATAGTTGCCCATGAATTCTTAGGTACAGATTTGAAAGGAAAAAATGCTATCATTGTTGACGACATGATTTCTTCCGGAGAAAGTATGCTGGATGTATGTAAACAAATCAAAGAACGTGGTGCGAACCGTGTGTTTGTGTTCTCTACATTTGGATTATTTACAGAAGGTATGGCAAAGTTTGATGAATATTACGCAAAAGGATTTATCGACCGTATCATCACAACAAACCTTACTTATCTTCCACCATCTGTATTGGAAAAACCATACTTTACATTTGCAGATATGAGTAAGTTCTTAGCACTCATTATTGATTCTATGAATCACGATACTACCATTGGAAAGGTATTGGTTCCAACAGATAAGATTCATCAGCTATTAGAAAAACATAATGCAAAATTGAATAAATAAGATAAACATAGGGACATGATTCATCATGTCCCTTTTATTGTTGATATAATCTATAATACTTCTGACCGTTTTCTAATGTAACGCCTCTGGCTGCCGCCATCTCGCTCACTGTTACAAGCTGATAACCGCGATTCACCAGTTCCGGAATAAGTTGTAGCACGGCCTGTACCGTGGTTTCGTAAATATCATGAAACAAGATAATATCTCCGTCCTTCGCAGTGTTTAGAACATGGCTTTTAATGTATTCCGTGTCTTTTTCTTCCCAATCCCTGGTATCCACTGACCACATGGCTAATGGTAATCCCACTGCTGACTCAACCACTTCATTAACTGCACCATAAGGTGGTCGCATTAATGTAGGTGATTCTCCCACAACACTTTGTATTGCCTGATTGGTTGCGTTAATCTCGTTCTGTATTCCTGCGACATCCAACGTTGTCAGTCTTGCATGATGGGTTGTGTGATTGCCAAGCTCACATCCAAGCGCTTTCATCTTCTTCACCGTTTCCGGATAATTCGGTACGTTTGTTCCAACCACAAAAAAGCTTGCTCTACCACCATACGCCTCAAGCTGTTGCAAGAGCTGCATGGTATACTTACTTGGTCCATCATCAAAGGTGATTGCTATCATCGGTTTTGTCGGATTCACCTTGTTCTTTTCTGCATCAAACCTTCCATCTTTGCCAAAATAATAAGTGACCCCGAATATATTTTGTTTTCCCTCTACACGTTTGCCGTTTTCATCAAAATAATAGGTATCTGGTCCAATGTTCGTCCAGCTGCTTGCCTTCGTGCCATCAAGAAAGGTGAAGCTCCCTTCATTCCAATCTCCATATTTATTAAGCACTTCTATCGTTCCTTCTTCAAGCCTATACTGGATTCGATGATTCCATCGTCGCTCTAGTTTTTGCTGTATGGAAGACTCTAATTCTAAGTTCATAGAATATGTCCCTTCAACTGATACATCAAGCTGATGTATCAAACGATACCCCTGTCCCTGATTTAGTTCAGCAACTAAATCACTCACTTTGTATCCCGTCGCCTTATCAAGTACAATATCCCGTTCTCCGGAAAATTCCGCATAAACATGCAAACTCGGGACAGCTTCATCCTGACGAATACTTATACTATCTACCTTTAACGTTACCACAGGCAGGTAACTATGGTAAATGCCGATACCCACAAAAAAAAGTAGTAGGGCAAATATTATTATAAGCCCTACTACAAAACTCTTTTTATCTCCAAATTCTTTGTTCATATATATGTCCCTTATAATAATTTATCTCCGAAACATATTATATGACAAAAATCGACATTATGCAATAACCCGAACTCTTAAAACTTCTTTTACTTTCTTCAGGTCTTCTACAATTTCATCTGTCACTTCGTTTTCTACATCAATAATTGTATACGCATATGCATTTCTACTCTTATTGGTCATGTTTGCGATGTTAATTCCATCCTCAGCAAGAATGGTTGAAAACTGACCAATCATGTTCGGCACGTTGCGATGCATAATGGTAATTCTGGTATATTCACCGCGAAGTCCCATTTCACAGTTTGGATAGTTTACAGAATTGCGAATATTTCCATTTTCTAAATATTCTATCACTTCTTTAACTGCCATCTTCGCACAGTTATCTTCTGATTCTTCTGTTGAAGCTGCAAGATGCGGTGTAACAATTACATTTTCTTTCCCTGCAACAGTTGGATTTGCAAAGTCTGTCACATATTTTTTCACCTTTCCTGCATCCATTGCTTCCAGTAAAGCCACTTCATCCACAAGCACGTCTCTCGCATAGTTTAAAATGACAACTCCATCCTTCATTAAGCCTAGAGCCTCTGCGTTAATCATACCCTTGGTAGATTCCAATGCAGGAACATGAATGGTAATATAATCACACTCTTTGTAAATTTCTTCTGTGGTCTTTGCATGATAAATTTGACGTGACAATTTCCATGCCGCATCTACGGAAAGATATGGGTCATATCCATATACTTCCATTCCTAATTTCACAGCTGCGTTTGCAACCAAAACACCAATTGCACCAAGACCGATAACACCAAGTTTTTTACCTTCTATCTCACAGCCTGCAAATGCCTTCTTTGCCTTCTCGGCCGATTTAGCAATATTGGCATCCTCCTTGTTAGCATTCACCCATTCGATACCTCCCACGATATCTCTGGATGCCAAAAGAAGTCCTGCCAGAACCATTTCTTTTACACCATTGGCATTGGCACCCGGCGTATTAAACACAACGATTCCTTCCTCTGCGCAGCGTTCTAACGGAATGTTATTTACGCCTGCTCCGGCTCTTGCGATTACCTTTAAGTTTTTATCAAACTCAAGTTCATGCATAACAGCACTTCTTACTAAAACCGCGTCTGCATCCTTCATGTCTTCTGTTGCCACATAGCTATCATTAAATTGACTAAGTCCAATGTTTGCAATTGGATTTAAACAATGATATTTATACATTACAGATTCGCCTCCTCAAATTTCTTCATAAATGCTACTAATGCTTCTACACCTTCAATTGGCATTGCGTTATAAATACTTGCACGCATTCCGCCTACACTTCTGTGTCCTTTTAAGTTCTCAAAGCCAGCCTCTTTTGCCTCTTTTACAAATTTAGCATCCAGATCAGCATTGCCTGTCACAAACGGAACATTCATAAGTGAACGGTCTTTTTTCTCAACAGTTCCTTTGAACAATTTGCTCTCATCCAAGAAATCATAGAGAATCTTTGCCTTTTTCTCATTGTATTCTTTGATTACAGAAAGACCACCCATCTCTTTTAACCATTTGAATACTTTACCACAAATGTAAATACCATATGCAGGTGGTGTATTGTAAAGAGACTCTGCATCAGCATGAATCTTATACTGCAACATAGTTGGTGTACCTTCAAGTACATCTTCCGTAATCAAATCTTCGCGGATAATGACAATTACCACACCTGCAGGTCCGATATTCTTTTGAACTCCACCGTAAATAATACCATACTTACTTACATCAACCGGTTCAGATAAGAAGCAAGATGAAACATCAGATACTAAAATCTTTCCCTTAGTATTTGGCAACTCTTTGAATTTTGTACCATAAATCGTGTTGTTTTCGCATATGTAAACATAATCTGCATCTTCAGAAATCGGCAAGTCTGAACAATCCGGTATATAAGAGAAAGTCTTATCCTCAGATGTTGCAATCTTATTTGCCTTTCCGTATTTCTGTGCTTCCTGATATGCTTTCTTTGCCCATTGTCCTGTCACAATGTAATCAGCCACTTTATTTTTCATTAAGTTCATTGGAATCATGGCAAATTGCTGTGATGCACCACCTTGTAAAAATAAAACCTTGTAATTATCAGGAATGTTCATAAGTTCACGAAGGTCTGCCTCTGCCGTCTTAATAATCTCATCATATGCTTTAGAGCGATGGCTCATCTCCATAACAGACATCCCAGTTCCCTTATAATCCATCATTTCTTCTGCTGCTTCTTTTAACACACATTCCGGTAAAACTGCCGGTCCTGCTGAAAAGTTATATACTCTGCCCATTCTTTCATCCTCCTCACAAACTACTCTTCTTTCATATCTTCTTCACTGAATGCTTCGCTGATTGCCGCTCCGGGTGCTACCATTGGCCACACCTTGTCATCACAGTCAATCTGACAATCAATAACAACCGGTCTGCCAAGTGTCAAAGCCTCGCTAAATGCTGCTTTGAATTCATCTAATGTGGTTGCTCTGATTCCAACTGCACCCATGGCTTCCGAAAGTTTCACAAAATCAACCGCATCATTTAAGATAGTCGCTGAATAACGCTGTCCATAAAATAAAGTCTGCCATTGACGAACCATTCCTAGCACATGGTTATTGATTACTACTTGAATAATTGGAATATTGTATCTTGCTGCAGTTGCAATCTCATTCATATTCATACGGAAGCAACCATCACCTGCAATATTAACAACGGTCTTATCCGGAACACCCATTTTTGCACCTAAGGATGCGCCAAGTCCATATCCCATAGTTCCAAGTCCTCCTGATGTCAGAAGTGTTCTTGGTTTTGTGTATTTATAAAATTGCGCAGCCCACATCTGATGCTGACCAACTTCTGTTGTAATTACTGCTTCGCCCTTTGTCTGTCGATAAATTTCTTCAATCACAGCCGGTCCTGTCAACGTTTCTTTATGATAGCTCAATGGATATTTTTCTTTATATTCATTGATTTTCTCTTTCCACTCTGCATGGTCTTGTTGCTCTAATCTCTCATTTAACATTTCAAGCACAATATTAACATCACCTGTAATACTTGCGTCTGTCATAATGTTCTTGTCGATTTCCGCCGGGTCAATATCAATCTGAATAATCTTCGCCTTGCTCGCAAATTTGCTGGCATTCCCTGTGACGCGGTCACTGAATCTGGCCCCTATAACCATTAACAAGTCACATTTGCTTACGCCAAAATTTGCTGTCTTTGTTCCATGCATTCCAAGCATGCCGGTGTATAAATCATCAGTTCCCGGAAATGCTCCTTTTCCCATCAAAGAATCTGTTACCGGTGCATCCATTTTGTGTGCAAACTCAACCAAATTTTCACTTGCACCTGATGAAACAGCGCCACCTCCAACGAAAATAAATGGTCTCTTAGCTTTCTTTATCATTTCGATAGCTGCATCAACCTCTGCAATATCAATTGTATTTGCAACAATCTTATCTGTACTGATTTGTTCTTTCTCGTATTCACAAATATTTGCCGTGACATCCTTTGGTATGTCAATTAATACCGGTCCCGGACGTCCTGTTCTTGCAATCGCAAATGCTTTGCGGATGGTATCTGCAAGATTATTCACGTCCTTTACAATGTAATTGTGTTTTGTAATCGGCATAGTAACACCCGCAATATCTATTTCCTGAAAACTGTCTTTTCCAAGAAGAGATACGCCTACATTACATGTAATTGCAACAATCGGAATGGAATCCATATATGCTGTTGCAATACCTGTTACCAGATTTGTTGCACCTGGTCCGCTGGTTGCAAAACATACACCTACCTTTCCGGTTGCCCTTGCGTATCCGTCAGCTGCATGTGATGCACCTTGCTCATGCGATGTTAAGATATGTGTAATTTCATCACTATGTTTATACAAAGCATCGTATACATTTAAGATTGCACCGCCAGGATAACCAAACACGGTGTCAACCCCTTGTTCTTTCAAACACTCGATTACGATTTCTGCTCCTGTTAATTGCATAAAAAGTCTCCTTCTCTATCTAGGTATTTCTAAGATTGCTCCTCTGTTTCCTGATGTTACCATAGACGCATATCTTGCCAAGTATCCGGTCGTTACTTTTGGCTGTCTTGGTACCCATTTTGCTTTTCTCTCTGCAAGAACCTCATCGGATACTTTAAGCTCAATTTTTGTTTCCGGAATGTTAATCTTAATAATATCTCCTTCTTCTACCAATGCAATCGGTCCTCCTACGGCTGCCTCCGGTGAAACGTGTCCGATGGATGCTCCTCTGGATGCACCGCTGAAACGTCCGTCTGTAATGAGTGCCACACTGGCACCAAGTCCCATACCTGCAATTGCAGATGTTGGATTTAACATTTCACGCATACCAGGTCCACCCTTTGGTCCTTCGTAGCGGATAACAACCACATCACCTGCTACAATCTTTCCGCCTTTGATTGCATCAATGGCGTCTTCTTCACAGTCAAATACTCTAGCCGGTCCTTCATGCACCATCATTTCTTCTACCACTGCAGAACGTTTTACAACGCTACCGTCCGGTGCAAGATTTCCGGTAAGAACTGCAAGACCACCTGTTTCACTATATGGATTTTCAATCGGTCTGATAACCTCTGGATCTCTATTTACACAATTTGCAATGTTTTCTCCGACTGTCTTACCTGTTACAGTCATGCAATCTGTGTATAGTAAACCTTTTTTATTCAACTCATTCATAACAGCATATACACCGCCCGCTTCATTAAGGTCTTCCATATATGTAGGACCTGCTGGTGCCAAATGGCAAAGGTTCGGTGTTTTTGCGCTGATTTCATTTGCAAATGTAATATCAAAATCCATTCCGATTTCATGAGCAATTGCCGGCAAATGAAGCATAGAGTTTGTGGAACATCCAAGTGCCATATCAACAGTTAATGCATTTAAAACAGCCTTTTCTGTCATAATGTCTCTTGGACGAATATTTTTTTCTAATAATTCCATAACCTTCATACCTGCATGCTTTGCAAGACGAATTCTTTCAGAATATACTGCAGGAATGGTACCATTTCCGCCAAGACCCATTCCAAGTACTTCAGTCAGACAGTTCATACTGTTTGCTGTGTACATTCCTGAACATGAACCACAGGTTGGACATACCTTTTCTTCAAATTCTGTCACATCTTCTTCTGTCATAGTACCTGCTGCATAAGAGCCTACCGCTTCAAACATGCTGGATAGACTTTTCTTGCAGCCTTTTACCTTACCTGCAAGCATTGGACCACCACTGACAAAAACAGTTGGCACATTGATACGTGCTGCTGCCATTAAAAGTCCCGGAACATTTTTATCACAGTTCGGAATCATAACCAAAGCATCAAATTGGTGAGCCATCGCCATTGCTTCCGTTGAATCTGCAATCAAATCTCTGGTTACGAGGGAATATTTCATACCTACATGTCCCATTGCAATTCCGTCACAAACAGCGATTGCAGGGAACATAATCGGCGTTCCTCCTGCCATTGCAACACCCATTTTTACGGCATCGCAAATCTTATCCAAGTTCATATGTCCTGGTACGATTTCATTATAAGAACAAACAATACCAACTAATGGTCTTTGACGTTCTTCCTCTGTATATCCTAATGCGTTAAATAACGAACGGTGTGGGGCTTGCGCCATTCCTTTTGTTACTGTATCACTTCTCATTTCTATGTCCTCCTTGCGTGTTAAGCAATTCTTATTTTATGTTTTCTGCGATGAGATTTCCAATCTCTGCAGTATTTACCTGTGTTTTTCCTTCCGACATAATGTCGATAGTACGATATCCATCCTTCAACACATGGGCAACTGCATTTTCAATGGCATCTGCTTCTTTATCCAAGTCAAATGTATAACGAAGCATCATTGCTGCGGAAAGAATGGTTGCAATTGGATTTGCAATGCCTTTTCCTGCAATGTCAGGTGCCGAACCGCCACTCGGTTCATAGAGACCAAATTTCGTATCATTCAGGCTCGCTGATGCAAGCATTCCGATGGATCCGGTAATCATACTTGCCTCGTCAGATAAAATATCACCAAACATGTTCTCTGTTAAGATAACGTCAAACTGTTTTGGATTCTTCACAAGCTGCATTGCACAGTTGTCAACCAACATATGCTCCAATGTCACTTCTGGGTAATCCTTCGCAACATCTTCTACCACTTTTCTCCATAATCTGGAGGAATCAAGTACGTTAGCCTTGTCTACGCTAATAACTTTCTTGTTACGCTTCATCGCAATGTCAAATGCACGAATTGCAATTCTGCGTATTTCATTCTCGTTATATGTAAGTTCATCCTTCGCGGTCATAACACCGTCAACTTCTTCTGTTTTACGATTTCCAAAGTAAAGTCCGCCTGTAAGCTCGCGCATTATCATCATGTCGAACCCACCTTCTGTGAGTTCCTCTTTTAATGGACATGCGCCCTTTAATTCGTCATACAAAACGGCTGGTCTAAGATTTGCGAATAGATTTAATTCTTTTCTTATTTTAAGTAAGCCTGCTTCCGGTCTCTTGGATGGTTCTAACTGATACCATGGGGATGTTTTTGCATCTCCTCCGATAGAACCCATTAAAACCGCATCGCAGGATTTTGCGATTGCTACTGTTTCGTCCGTCAGTGGAATTCCATATACATCGATGGATGCTCCACCCATTAATAGTTCATTATATTTATATGTATGTCCGTAGACCTCTCCAACCTTATTTAAAACCTTGATTGCCTCAGTAACGATTTCCGGCCCTATGCCATCGCCCCTGATTACACCGATATTCAGTTCCATATCTCTTTACCTCTTGTATTAAAATAGTTCCTTTTATAATATCGCATTTTTCGATGTATTTCAACCCTTTAATGTGGAAAAGTGTGTTTTTTTAGAGTGTACTCTGTTTTTGTTTTTACATAATACAAAAAAGGAAGAACAGACCTCCTTCAGTCTGTTCTTCTTTTTTGCATCTATCATTGGATATTTATATTCTTTCATACACTCTCCTCGTTTCTATCCTAAAAACAAAGAAAAGGAGCATCGCCCCTCTTCCTTAATCTTATTCTGCACTTGGTTTTTCAACTTGTGTAATCGCTGCTTTCTGCATTGGAATACGGCAATTCTTGTTATTACCAAATTCAACAATAACGTCATCTTCTGTAATATCAATTACAACTCCGTAGAATCCACTTGTTGTAAGAACAGTATCGCCAACTGCCATCTCAGACAACATCAATTGACGTCTTTTTTGTTCCTTCTTTTGTGGACGCATTAAAATGAACCACATGATACCGAAAATTGCGGCATACATTATTATAATTCCTAATCCTTGCATAAAAAATTCCTCCTAAATTCTAAACACTACGACTATCATACACAAAAACGGCATTTACTTCAAGCCGTTTTTGGTAAATTTATCATTATTTAACATTCTCCCCTGCCATACCTGCAAGTTTCTGCTCCTTGTACTCTTTATAACACCCTGCATCAATTGCATCTCGGATTTCTTCCATCATGTTATTATAAAAATATAAGTTATGAAGCACACAAAGCCTCATTCCGAGCATTTCCTTCGCCTTTAACAAATGCCTGATGTATGCTCTGCTGTAGGTACGGCATGCCGGACACTGACAACCTTCTTCGATTGGACGTTCATCCAACTCGTATTTTGCATTGAAAAGATTAAGCTTTCCTTGGTTGGTGTATACATGTCCATGTCTACCATTTCTGCTTGGATATACACAATCGAAGAAATCTACCCCTCTATCAACTGCTTCTAGTATGTTAGCAGGAGTACCAACTCCCATTAGATACGTCGGTTTATCAACCGGAAGGTGTGGTACTACAGCATCTAAAATACGGTACATATCTTCATGAGATTCACCTACTGCCAATCCTCCTACTGCATATCCGTCCAAATCCATCTTCGAGATTTCCTTTGCATGAGCAATTCGAATATCCTCATAAATTCCGCCTTGATTAATTCCAAACAGCATTTGCTGCTTGTTAATAGTATCGGGAAGAGAATTCAATCTTGCCATCTCATCCTTGCATCTTGCCAGCCATCTGGTTGTTCGTGCCACAGAATCCTCCATGTACTTTCTATCTGCCACACTAGGAGGACACTCATCAAACGCCATTGCTATTGTAGAACCTAAGTTTGACTGAATCTGCATACTTTCCTCAGGTCCCATAAAGATTTTCTTCCCGTCAATATGCGAATTAAAATAGACACCTTCTTCTTTTATTTTGCGTAATCCTGCAAGGGAAAACACTTGAAATCCGCCGGAGTCTGTCAGAATCGGCTTGTCCCAAACCATAAATTTGTGAAGACCACCCAGCTTTTTTACAACATCATCACCCGGTCTCACATGCAAATGATATGTGTTCGACAATTGCACCTGCGTTTTTATTCCTTGCAGATCCTCTGTCGAAACAGCGCCTTTGATTGCGGCAATCGTGCCGACATTCATAAACACAGGGGTTTGTATCACACCATGGACAGTATGAAACTCCCCACGCTTAGCACGTCCATCTTGTTTCAATAATTTATACATTTCTGTTCCTCTTTATATTTTAATAATGAATAACAGTCGGTGTGCCTATAGAAATCATACCATAAAATTCTTTTGCTTTTGCCGGTGGCATATTAATGCATCCATGAGAACCGTTTGTAACATATCGATCTCCACCGAATATTCCATTTTGCCATCCCGCATCATGGAAACCGATTCCACTCCATGTCAAACGCATCCAATAGTTCACCCATGTGCGATACAATGGTTTTCCATTTACGATTCGTCCTGTTAAGTATTTTCCCGGTATTTTTTCTAAAACACTATATGTACCTGTAGGCGTATCATTCACACCTTTTTTTCCTGTTACTACAGCTGTTTCAAACACAACTTGTCCATTTACAATATACCACATATGCTGCTCTGAAATATCAACCTCAGCATACGTATTTCCCCAAGCATATTGGCCATCTGGAGTTGCTTGTCTTGACATTATCGGAGCTCTCGTTATCGTTTGTCCTGCTTTGATTTCACTCATCAATTTGTCGCACTCTGCCTGGCTTCCAACCTGACGTCCATAGCCCGCTACTGAAACGTTAGCCTCCTTGCCTGTTGGTGTAGTAATTGTACCACCTCGATTAGAGGTATTATATTTAGAACCCAAGGTGTCTGTGAATGCTTTCACCTTTGCCTTATCAAGAACAGGTGTCAAGTTCGCATCAACCGAAATCCAATTTGCTATTTTTTCTTTATCTACCACTACCTCTATTCCATCCAAGCTGTAAGTAATCTTTGCAGAAAGATATTTATTTACCTCAGCAAAGGCTTTTGTCACTTGCTCAGAATCACTTTTATATACAGGCATAATATAACAACCGGACTCTTCTATATTCACCGATTTCCCCATGGATGAAACACCTGTATGAATCACTTCGCTTACTTTTGCAGCATCTAATTGTGTTCCATATACCTCGTCTTGTATGACAAACTTTCCATCCTTATACACGATTTGGGCGGATACAGGAGCAACTTGATTCTCCGCTTTCATGCATTCCAATCCTGCAATCATTGTATCCAATTTCTCCGAACTATATTCAAATACAATCTCCGCTGTGATTTTGCGTTCTTCAAACATTGCCATTGGCCAGGAGAATTCGTTCTGCTTATCAAAGGCCTCTTTCAGTTCTTTGTAACCACCGTATTTAATCTCAATGTCTGTTCCGTTAATGATTTCACTTTCACCATTTTTCTTATAAACGGTAAGAGAATATTCCTCCACCTCTTTTTGAAGCATAGCTTCCACTTCATCCAAGGTTTTACCGGAACAATCTACACCATTCACAAAAGTCCCCATCAGAAAACGTTCCTTATAATGAGAGGCTACTCCAAAATAAATACCAAGAAGAATAAGTAAAACTGCAGCTACAACTGAAAGTGTGATGATAAGACCTTTTTTGCTTTTCTTCTCATCTTTCTTCTCTTCTTCCAACTGCTTTTCTTCTTGTGTTACTTCTTGCGCTACTTTTCGCTCTGTTTCTTGTTTTTCTTCCTGCGGCACTTCTTGTTGTACAGTCTCCGAAGTCTCAGGCTGTGCTGTATTCTCCTCAGCCATGCCTTCAGCCAAGCTTGCAGCTAAGTTTTCAACATTCTGTTCTTTTGTATGTTCTTCGCTATTCATGCGCACTACTCCTTTATATTCTAATCGCGTATATTATAATACGAACAATATCAAAAGTACAGTAAAATATTATTGCACATTCTATAAAATAGGTTACAATGAAACAAAGAAAAGGCTTTAAGCATGGAGGATTTATGATTCGTATTTTTGATTACAAAGTTCCTTTGGAATATGACAACAGTACCCTTTTATCATTTTTAAAATCAAAGGAATATTCCAGCCAGATTATTACTCATCTAAAAAGAACTGATAATGGAATATTATTGAACAATAAATGGGCACATGTGCACGATAAAATTCATACCGATGACACGATTACGATTCGTTTAGTTGAGACTGAATCCTCTGAAAACATTGTACCTACGCAGTTACCACTCTGCATTATATATGAAGACGAGGATATTTTAGTAATAAATAAAGATGCTGATACCCCTATTCACCCATCACAGGGTAATTATGATAACACCCTTGCAAATGCAGTTGCTTTCTATTTTCAGCAAAAGGAAGAAGCATATACATATCGTTGCATCAATCGACTGGATCGAGACACTACCGGTTTATTAATTTTGGCGAAGCACATGTATAGCGCCTCCATCCTGTCTAACATGGTGCAACGTCGTGAAATACATCGAGAATATCTTGCAATTGCAAGCGGTACTACTCCAAAGGAAGGTACGATTATTGCTCCGATTGCCCGTGTAGACGGCTCGACGATCGAACGATGCGTAGACGAAAAAAACGGAGAATATGCCTGCACACACTATAAAACCATAGTGACAAAGAACAGCTATTCTCTTGTTTCCTTGAAATTAGAAACAGGAAGAACACACCAAATCCGTGTACATATGAAACATATAGGTCATCCTTTGCCTGGTGATTTTTTATACAATCCGGATTACTCCGTAATTTCACGTCAGGCATTACATTCTCATAGGCTGAGCTTTCTACATCCTATTACGAAAAAGCCATTGGAGTTTGTGGCGGAGCTTCCGGAGGATATGAGCAAAATACTTCAACAATAAAATACAGAGTCAAGAACAAATGAAAGTTCTTGACTCTGTATTCTTACACATGAAAACAACCGCCACCTATAAATTCCTTCAACAGTGAATTTGCCGGTACATGTTCGCTTCCGATTCCCACAAAATAGTCCAAAAACTTCAGCAAACGTTTGGCCTCCATATATTCTTCACAATCTCTTTCGATTCCAAACAATACCGGCTCCGCATACTGTTTTAATACTGCCAGCTCGTAAATCAGAGCTGAGTTAAACATCACATCTGCCTCCTCCTGATAAGGGAAGATGTTTTCTTCCTCACCTCTTCGAACAGATGGCCACATTGCAATCGTATTTCTCGCACTTGTTCCACGAGTTCTTGCATCTCTAACCATACGTCGAAGTAATCTTCCGTCTGTCGTTGGAATCCGATTATGTTCATCAATATTTAACTGCGTTAAGGCACTGATATAGATTTTAAACTTATGCTCTTTTGGCAATTTATAGGTCAGAGCATCATTCAGACAATGAATTCCCTCAATCACCAATACATCGTGTTCACCGAGTTTCTTTGTTTGGCCATTGTATTCCCGTTTTCCCGTTTTAAAATTATAAACCGGTAATTCAACTTCCTTCCCGTCGAGCAAATCGGCGAGGTTCTGATTAAAAAGTTCTACATCTAATGCTTCCAGACATTCAAAATTATAATTTCCATCCGCATCCCTAGGCGTGTTTTCTCGTTCCACAAAATAATTATCCACTGCAATTGGGTGCGGAATCATTCCATGAGCACGAAGCTGAATGGACAAACGATGAGAAAATGTTGTCTTGCCTGAGGAGGACGGTCCTGCTATTAGGATAAATTTCACATTTTGTTTATCTACGATTGTTCTTGCGATATCTCCAATCTTCTTTTCCTGTAATGCTTCCTGCACCAAAATCATTTCTTGAAGATTTCCCTTGGTAATAGCTTCATTTAAATCGGCAACCGTCTGAATCCCCAACATTTCTCCCCACTTGGAGGATTCGTTGAGCACCTGAAATAATTTGTGTCGTGGTTGAAATGGTGGTACAATTGTCGGATTTTCTTTTTCCGGCATTTGTATCACAAATCCTTCTCCATACAAATAGAGTTCAAAATAAGGCAAATAAGAAGCATCCGGAACCATGTAACCATAGTTATAATCTTCAAATTCATTCATGCTATATACGTTGACCTTTGACACACGTCGATATTCAAACAAACGCTCCTTATCACGCATACCATGTTTGCCAAACAATGCAATTGCATCATCCGTATGCAGACTCCTTTTTTTAATCGGCAGAGCTTCCTCAACCATTTCTAGCATTCGCTTCTTCACAGCTTCTAAAAATAATTCATTGATTTCCATATTACCTGCCACCGTGCAGTAATATCCTTTATCAACAGAGAAATCAATTCTTACTTTGCAAGAATTATCGTGTCCTGAAATATCATGGATTGCCTTCACAAGCATAAGACACATACTTCTTCTATAAGTTTTATTTCCTACGGAGTCTCCGGTCGTAATAAACTTCAAGTTACAATCTCTATGCAGAGTTTTTGTTAACTCAAATAACTTGTAGTTCTCACAGCCCAAAACAATCTTATGCTGATATTGACTTTGAAAATCTTTTGCAATGGTTTCAAAGCTAACACCCTCATCATATGTACGAACAGTTCCGTTCACTTGTACCTGATATTGTTTCATATCGACTCCTCCTTTTTTATATCACATGAAACGGATTTGCCTTTTCAGCTCCAATCACCCATATTCCAAGAAGTTTTTCTTTCAAAAAACAAATCATTTCCTCTACAAAAATATGCTCTAATCCATAGTGTCCTGCGTCAACGATGACAAGACCTTGGGCAATCGCATCCATGCCCTCATGATAATCGATATCCCCTGTCACAAATACATCAGCGCCTTTGTCTATCGCAAGCTTTGACATATGTTTCCCAGACCCTGGTGAAATTGCTACTCGCTTTATTTTCTTATCAAGAGCACCATACACTTTCACATTGTCTAACAGGAATCTTTTTTTCACCAAGCTACAAAGTTCGCTTACTGAGATTTCTTTTTGCAAACTTCCCACTCTGCCAATTCCTTGGTTTTCCTCCTGATTTGTCAACTCTAATACTTCCATATCTTTCAGCTCCAAGCGTTCAGCAGAATACTGCGCCATTGCAAGCACATCGTAATTGGTATGCATCGCATAATAGGAAATGTCATGTTGTAATAATTTCACAATGCGCTTTCCTAAAAACTCCTCATCCGTGATTTGTTTCATCGGCGAAAAAAGCAATGGGTGATGTGTAATCAACATATCCACCTCGGATGAAATCGCATCCTCAATCACTTCGTCTGTTGCATCCAATGCCACATAGATGGTCTTCACATCCTTTTCTGTGCGGCCCACCAACAAACCTACATTATCCCATTCAAGGGCTGCATGCTTTGGATATATGGTTTCAATTACCTTCATAATATCTTTGCAAAGCATACTCTATCCCCTCCAGTTCTTTTTGTATTTCTTCTCTTCGAATGTCAATATGAGCACCTGACTCTTTTTGTAAATTCTCGAGAATCAATTGTTTCACTTTCTTTTCTTTTTCCAAAAAAATCTTCAAAACGCCATGCTGTTGCTCAAGAAGAATTTTTCCATAATATAGCTCCACAGGATGATACTCTGGGGATGAACCATTCACCACTCGAAACATCGGATAAAACTTCCCATCCTCACATACCATATTCTCTTCTACTATGGAATATGTATTCTTCAGCAAATATTCACGCACTTTGTATATTTCTGATTGAGGCTGAAGAACAAATTCCTTTAAACTTTTGAATATTGCTCTTCCTTCCTCTAAAATCTTAATTGTAAGTGCGCCACCCATGCCTGCCACAACAACGCAGTTACATTCTCCTTTTTTTAAACCCTGCAAACCATCAGATAGCCTGGTTTCTATCAGGTCCTGCAAACCATAAGCTGCAATATGTTCTTCTGCACGCATCAGTGGACCTTTATTGACATCCATTGCAATTGCTTTAGGACATATTTTTTCCCGCACCAAGTAAATAGGAATATATCCATGGTCAGTTCCAACATCCGCAACGGTAACTCCCGGGGTGACCAGCTCACAAACTGCACGTAATCTCTTTGATAACTCCATAATGCACCTAGTCTAAATAATCACGTAATTTACGACTTCTGCTTGGATGACGAAGTTTGCGAAGAGCCTTTGCTTCAATCTGACGGATACGTTCACGAGTAACATCAAATTCTTTTCCTACTTCTTCCAAAGTTCTAGCTCGTCCGTCATTCATACCGAAGCGCAAACGCAACACCTTTTGTTCTCTCTCTGTCAATGTATCCAACACTTCATTCAACTGTTCTTTCAATAAGGTCTGAGCCGCAGCCTCCGCCGGAACAGGAACGTTATCATCCTGAATAAAATCACCCAGGTGACTGTCTTCTTCCTCACCAATCGGAGTTTCTAGAGAAACCGGTTCCTGCGAAATCTTCAAAATTTCACGCACTCGTTCTACAGGCATGTCCATTTCTTTTGCAATTTCTTCCGGCAATGGTTCACGACCCAACTCCTGCAACAATTGTCTTGAAACACGAATGAGTTTATTAATGGTTTCAACCATATGAACCGGGATACGGATAGTTCTTGCCTGGTCTGCAATAGCTCTTGTGATAGCCTGACGAATCCACCAAGTAGCATACGTACTGAACTTGAACCCTTTTTGGTAATCAAATTTTTCAACAGCCTTAATCAAACCAAGATTTCCTTCCTGAATCAAATCCAAAAATAACATGCCACGTCCAACGTAACGCTTTGCAATACTTACAACAAGACGAAGATTCGCCTCCGCAAGACGTTTTTTGGCATCTTCATCTCCCTCAGCCATACGTTTGGCAAGTTCAATCTCTTCATCTGCATTTAAAAGCGGAACCTTACCGATTTCTTTCAAATACATGCGGACAGGGTCCTCAATGCTGATACCATCCGGAACAGACAAATCAATCTTTTCCATATCTGTCTCAACGTCAACATCGTCGGCTACTAACATGATGTCTATATCATCCGGTAAATCATCATCTTCTACGTCCGTTGGAATTCTGAGCACATCAATCCCCTGTGCCTCCAAATACTCGAAAATCTTATCCATTTGTTCTGCTTCCAGCTCAATGTCTGAGAAAACGTCGTTGATTTCTTGGATTTCAAGAACATTCTTTTTCTTTTTTCCAATACCAACCAGTGTTTTTAATTTTTCCTCAAATTTCATAGCTTGTTCTTCCATGTAGTAATATCCTCCATAACTTGTTTATATTTTATCCCTAATCGATAGAAATATGCAATTTCTGTAAATCCTGTAGCGCTCTTTTGTCTTCCATTGTTTTTTGTAATCCCATAATATCCGTCGGATCCCAATTTCTTGTGGCCTCCTCGACGCTATGGGTTTTTACACGGATAATCGTTTCCTTCAACGCCTTTTCCTGCTCTGCCTTGGTTTCCAATTTTTGGATTCTTGTGTGGAACAAGGATGCCACCTCTCTGTGTTCATCTTCATCCGAAAAATGATTCATTACCTTTGCAGGATTAATCTCTCCGGACTCATACTGCTCATATAACAATCGCGCTACCGTCCGATATAATTCTTTGGTAAAATCAGCCGGCGTAATATATTTTTTTATCTGAGCAAATATTTTCTCATTTTCTATGAGCCAGGTAAGCAAAATCTTCTGGGACTGTACATGGCCGTCTTCTTTGTTTTTCTCTTTGCCGACAGCCTGTTTCGGTTTCACGCTTGGAGTTGCCATACCTGATTTGATTGCTTCTTTTGCTACTCTTTTCCGTAAATTATCATGACTGATATGATATTTTTGTGCCACAGCTTCTATATAATTATCACGTTCCAGCTCTTCTTCAAACTGGGTAAGTCGCTTTGCAACCTCTGCCTGGAATTCTGTCTTTCCTTCCGGCGAATTCATATCATAATCTCGTTCTAAAATCTCCAAAGAGAACATAAAACCATTTCTTGCCTGATTGATTCGTTCTTCAAACGCTTCCGCACCTAGATTTTTTATGAATTCATCTGGGTCCTTATACGGTTCCATGCGAATAATCTTTGCCACAATCCCTGCTTCTTTCAGAATCGGAATTGCCCGTAATGCCGCCTTTGTTCCGGCTTCATCACTGTCAAAAGTCAAATACACCTCATTGACATAACGTTTTATCAAGGAAGCATGTCCTGATGTAAACGCTGTGCCCAAAGATGCAATCGCATTTGTAAATCCGGCCTGATGAAGGGCGATCACATCCATATAGCCTTCGCATAATAGAAAATAATTCTTTCTGGAAGTTCTTGCGCGATTTAACCCATACAGATTACGACTTTTATCAAACACCTCTGTTTCAGGGGAGTTTAAATATTTCGGTTCTCCCTTTCCCATCACTCTGCCGCCAAATCCGATGACTCGGTTATTTACATCCATGATAGGAAACATTACCCTGTTCCAAAACTTATCATAGACACCGTTTTTTTCACTGATACTGATTAGGCCTGCGTTCTGAAGTAACTCATCTGAATATCCCTGCAGTTTTAAATATTTGTATAAATCATCACTGTATACATTGGAATAGCCCAAACCAAAGGCTGTAATGGTTTCCTCACTCAAACCACGTTGCGTTAAATATGTATAAGCCGTCTTCCCTTTTTCCGACTTCAACTGCGCATAGAAATACTTAGCTGCCAGTTTATTTATCTCAAGTAAGGTGGCTTTTCGACTCGCCTTTTCCTTTGCCTCATTCGAATACTCAATTTCCGGAAGCTCTACCCCGGCACGTTGTGCCAAAAGCTTCAATGCTTCTGCAAAAGTATAATTTTCGTATTCCATAATAAAAGTAAACACATTGCCCCCGGCACCACATCCAAAACAATAATACATTTGTTTGGAACGGCTTACGGAGAAGGATGGCGACTTTTCATTGTGAAATGGGCAAAGTCCAAAATAGGAATTCCCTTTTTTCTGCAATTTCACATAACTTGAAATCACATCCACAATATCATTCTTTAATCGTATCTCTTCTACTAATTCCTCTGAATAATACATGTCGTCCTCCTTTCATAATCCTTACTTTATATTATATTCGACAAAAACTTTTCATTTCCTTTAAATTTTCCAAGATTCCGGAATAAAAATTTCCTGAAAGACTTTTACGGCATAATTGTCTGTCATACCGGCAATATAATCACAGATTACCTGTTCCTTCGTATCACCATACAGTTGCATCATTTGTAAATATTCCGTCGGAAGCTTATCCAAGTGTTCCATATAGTAAGTGTATAATTTTCTTACCATCTCCACAGCCTTGCCCTCTTCCTGCTTTGCGAGTGGATTGCGATAAACGTTTTCAAACATAAAACGTCTCAGTCCTTGCATGGCTTCATTTACTTCTTCTGACATTTGTATTGTAGCTTGATCCATGCTGTTTACAATCACATCATGAGTAATGGTATTCAAACGTTCCTTGGTAGAATTGCCAAGAATTTTACGAAATTTAGGTGGTATATCAGCTTCTGAAAGAATCCCGCCTCGAATAGCATCATCAACATCATGGTTCACATAAGCAATCTTATCTGACAAACGTACAATTTGGCCTTCCAAGGTCATAGGTTCGCTTGCTGTCTGATGCGTCAAGATACCATCCAGCACTTCCTTTGTCAAATTCAATCCTCTACCATCTTTTTCTAAACGTTCAACCACACGGACGCTTTGTTCATTATGTTTAAAACCACTTGGGCAGATTTCATCTAATGCACGTTCTCCGGCATGTCCAAAAGGTGTGTGTCCCAAATCGTGCCCCAGACTAATTGCTTCCACCAAATCCTCGTTTAAACGCAGTGCTTTTGCAATGGTTCTTGCATTTTGCGACACTTCCAAAGTGTGCGTCAATCTTGTGCGATAATGGTCTCCTCTTGGCAGCAAAAACACTTGTGTTTTTTGTTTCAAGCGTCGAAATGATTTACTATGTAGAATACGGTCCCTATCCCTCTGAAATACAGGTCTAAGGTCGCATTCTGGTTCTTCTCTTTTTCTCCCTAATGATTCTCTGCTTTTCGTCGCATATGGACTCAAATAGTCAAGTTCTCTCAGTTCTAATTGTTCTCGAATCGTCATAAAATGCCTCCTTTGACATTATTTTTTATTTTACCATTCATTCCTAAAATGCACAAGATTCCTATGTAATATTGATTCATATGTCGCTCTGTTACAAAAAAAGACCTAGGCATTTGCCTAAGTCTTTTCTTTTCTAATGCAGGAGATGGGACTTGAACCCACACAGCAAAATCTGCTACAAGATCCTTAGTCTTGCTCGTCTGCCAGTTCCGACACTCCTGCATAACGGTTACCCGTTAAGTCGGGGTGACAGGATTCGAACCTGCGACCTCCTGGTCCCAAACCAGGCGCTCTAGCCAAGCTGAGCCACACCCCGTTCTATTCATTTGTTGGTCACAACAAAACATATTCTATCTAATCAATACTGTTTTGTCAAGCTTTTTTTTACATTCCCCGAAAGCGAAAAACCTTCGGGGAATTTTTTATTAAGCTAAGCTTTTCTTTGCTACTTCTGCTAATGTTGCAAATCCCTGTGCATCATTAACTGCCATATCAGCCAAGATTTTTCTGTTGATTTCAACACCAGCTACTTTTAAGCCGTGCATTAATTTGCTGTATGATAAACCGTTCATTCTTGCTGCTGCATTGATACGAGCGATCCATAATTGTCTCATTTGACGTTTGCGTTCTTTTCTACCAGCGTATGAAGATGTCAACGCTCTCATAACTGATTGTTTAGCAACTCTATATTGTTTTGATCTAGCTCCTCTGTAACCTTTAGCCAGCTTTAATACTTTATTGTGTTTTGCTCTCGCGTTCATTCCGCCTTTAATTCTTGCCATGTCCTTCTAATCCTCCTTTTCCAAATCTTATAAGTATGGTAATACTTTCTTCATGTTCTTAACATTTGTTGCATCTGTAATAGTTGCATGTCTAAGATTTCTTTTTCTCTTTGTAGATTTTTTAGTTAAGATATGGCTCTTATAAGCTTTGTTTCTTTTTAATTTACCTGTAGCTGTTTTTTTGAAGCGCTTTGCAGCTGCTCTGCTTGTTTTCAATTTTGGCATGATATGTTCCTCCTTAAATTGTGTTTTGTTATTTTTAACGTTTTTCAGTTAAAACCATGCTGATGCTTCTGCCTTCGAGTTTTGCCGGCTTTTCTACCATTGCAACATCTTTCATCATATCTGCAAAATCATCCAAGATATGTTTACTTGTTTGCATATGTGCCATTTCTCTACCTCGAAAGCGTAAAGTAACTTTTACCTTATCACCTTTTTGAATAAACTTTTTCGCACTGTTTACTTTTGTGTTCAAATCGTTTGTGTCAATGTTTGGTGAAAGACGCACTTCCTTTACGTCGACAGTTTTCTGTTTTTTCTTTGCTTCTTTCTCTTTTCTAGCCTGCTCGTATCTGTATTTACCGTAATCGATAATCTTACATACCGGTGGCTGTGCTGTTGGAGCAATTTTAACCAAGTCTAATTCAGCTTCCTGAGCTAATTTCATTGCTTCCTTTGCTGACATAATACCCAACTGTTCTCCGTTTTCGCCGATCACACGTACTTCTTTGTCTCTGATCTGCTCGTTAATCATTAATTCGCTAATGGTAGTGCACCTCCAATAAAATAATACTTACTTTACTCGTTCCTTGCATAAAACAAAAAATGAATAGTCATAGACTATCCACTCATATCTGCATACTGTAAGCCACATACTTATGCCCTTCGTTATGCTTCAATATCAACCGCCAGTCACTCAATTATGCTGGGGTGAGAGTGGAACTCTACTTTCTTTTCCGCTTCACGCTTCTATTAATCTACCATATGCACCACATACTGTCAAGTACTTTTAAATAATTTTTTGATTTAATATTTTCCTTGCTATTGCTATTCTAATATGGCATAATTACTTTCAGTGTTTAATTCTAAGGAGGAAACAAAAATGAATCAACGTAGTAATTTTACCAGCAAGATTGGTTTTGTTCTTGCTGCTGCGGGTTCAGCGGTAGGTCTTGGGAATCTGTGGCGTTTCCCTTATCTTGCAGCCCAACATGGCGGCGGAACTTTTTTGTTAGTATATTTAATTTTAGCAGTTACCTTTGGTTTTACTTTAATGGTTGCCGAAATCGCTATTGGTAGAAAAACCGGGCTCAGCGCAATCGGTGCTTTTCAAAAGTTAGATAAACGCTTTGGATTTTTGGGGTATCTTGCTGCCGCAGTACCTATCATTATTCTTCCATATTATTGTGTTATCGGAGGATGGGTAAGTAAATTTTTTGTTACATATCTTATCGGCGGTTCCAAAGAAGCAGCCACTTACAGTGTTATTAACGGCGAATACCTTTCCTATTTTGAAACATTTATTTCAAAAGTCGACGAACCAATTGCTTGGTTTTTCCTGTATCTCGCTTTAACTTCTGTTATTGTTATGTTTGGTGTTGAAAAGGGAATTGAGAAAGTAAGCAAAATCATGATGCCGATTCTTGTCATTTTAACAATTGGAATTGCCACCTATGTTATTACCCGGCCAAATTCATTAGATGGTCTTATTTATTACTTGAAACCGGACTTTAATAATTTCTCTATCACAACCATTTTTGCAGCAATGGGACAGTTGTTTTACTCCATGTCTCTCGCTATGGGGATTATGATAACATACGGTTCCTACATGAAGAAAGATAATAACCTGGAAAGTTCTGTGCGTCAAATCGAAATTTTTGATACTGCCATTGCTTTCTTTGCCGGTCTCTTAATTGTTCCCGCAGCCTACTCTTCTCTTGTAAGTGGGCAAACAAAACCGGGACCAACATTGATGTTTGTGACATTACCTGAGGTTTTCCACGAAATGCCTATGGGCGGTATAGTTGGTGCAGTATTCTTCTTGCTTGTATTTTTTGCCGCACTCACTTCTTCTATTTCATTAATGGAAACAATTGTTTCTATTATTATGGATAAAACAAAATGGGGCAGGAAGTTGACATGTGCTGTTATATTCTTATTTTCCTTAGCCATGGGAATCCCTTCTACCCTAGGCTTTAATATCTGGAGTCATATAAAACTTTTAGGTTTAAGTGACCTCTTAACATTTTTTGACTTTGTAAGCAACAGTGTGTTAATGCCAATCGTCGCTTTCTTTACCTGCCTATTGATTGGTTTTATTGTGAAACCGAAAACCGTCATTGATGAAGTAAAGGAAACGGATGGTAAATTTAAAAGCGAAGAATTATTTACCATTATGATAAAATGGATTGCACCTGTTTTCATTCTTGGAATTTTAGGATTCTCCATTGCTGAAGGCATGGGTTGGGTTTCTGTATAAAAATCAAAGAGCAAATCGCTACACAAAGCGACTTGCTCTTTTTTTTTATAAAAAATATTTTAGTTTCGATTACCCATATAGAATAAAGCGACAACTCCAGGACCTGTATGACTACCAATAACTGTTCCCAAAGGATTAATCATAATATTTTGAATACCAAACTTATCTCTGATTAAATCTCTTACATACTCTGCATCTTCCAACGCATCTCCATGTGTAATCATCACAATATCATTCTCATATCCTTGTGACTTTTGTTCCATACGTTCAACCAAAGTTTGAAGTGCTTTCTTACGCCCACGTTCCTTACCAATTACAATTAATTTACCTTCATCATTTACATGAATGATTGGCTTAATCTTTATAATGGTTCCAAGAACAGCCGAAGTCTTAGATACACGACCTCCGCGATGCAAATGGAATAAATCATCAACCGTAACATCATGACAAACATGTAGCTTGTTATCTTCTACCCAACTTACAATCTCATCAAAGGATTTCCCTTGTTCTTTGAGTTCAAGTGCTTTGTATAAAAGCATACCTCCACCGGAAGCTGCGCAAAGACTGTCTACAACAACAATCTTTCTCTCCGGATACTCTTCACAAAGTTCTTCAGCTGCAATACGGCAACTGTTATATGTTCCACTTAAGCCCGAAGTAAATGCAATATGAATAAGATCCTTTCCTTCTTTTAATATAGGCTCAAACAACGCTCTTGCCTGCTCCGGATTCACTTGTGACGTGGTAGGCATGGCTCCTTCACGAATCTTATCGTAAAACTCCTTACTTGTTAGTCCTTCCCCATCCTTATATGTAGCCCCGTCTATAATATAAGATAAAGAAACAATCGGCACCTGCTTTTCTTCCAAAAATTTTATTGGCAAATCCACAGTACTGTCTGCCGTTATAACAAATTCTCTCATTTTATTCTACCTCCTGTATTTTTTTAAGTGCTCGCGCGCCATCACACGAGCACAATTTTTTATATTATAGCATGAATTTGTGAAAAAATGTTGAAAAATAAAATTTTTATTGATTTAATTTTACGTTCAAATAATTTCTTCCCGATAAAGTTTTATTAAAGGCCAGCGAGCAAAATACAATAATTGTTCCAATTGCAAAACCAACCCAGTTGAATAACGCAGTTAAAATAAGCAATAAGAGTCGCATGAATTTCAGTGCATAACCCAGTTCAAAGTTCGGCTGGGTATAGTTTGATACTGCAACAAACGCCATATATAGCATCACTTCAGAATTAAACCATCCTGACTTTACCGCAAACTCTCCCATGACGATACCCGCTATAACACTCAAAGGCGTGCTTAACATGGTCGGTGTATTCATCGCTGCCAACCTCAGACCATCAATAGCCAGTTCCAATATTAACAATTGAAATATCAGAGGTATATTTACTGTGTCTCTAACCGCCACAAATGCAAACATTTCCGGAAGCCATTTGGGATTCTGCATAAAAAGCAAAAAAAGCGGAGTTAAAAATACTGTTGCAATCGTAATCAATGCTCTGGAAATCTTTAAATATACATTCGTCAGTGTTGGGAAATAATAGTCATTTGCTTCTTCCACAATATCAAAGATGGATGTGGGCAATACCATTGCAGACGGGGAATTATCCACCAACAAAACCACCTTCCCTTCTAACAAACACACTGATGCCGTGTCCGGTCTTTCCGTAAACTTAAACTTTGGAAATGGATTAAACCATTTTCGTTTAAACAGGGCATCTGCAAGACTTTGCTGATTCATACGCAAAGCATCTATATCCATTTTTTCAATGCGACTCATTAAATTCTGCAGTAGTTCATGGTCAACTCGATCCGACATATAACAAATTGCCACGTCTGTACGCGAGCTTTTTCCCACATCAAACATTTTCATTACCAAGTGCGGATCACGGATTCTGCGACGAATCAATGCTGTGTTAAAGACAATTGTTTCTACAAATCCATCTCTTGAGCCTCGTAGCGACTTGTCCTTCGCCGGTTCATCCACACTCCTTGCCGGATAAGTGCGGCAATCAATGGCAAGACAGGCTTCGTATCCATCTACAAATAGACAAGTAACACCAGACAAGATATTTCTTACAATCAAATCAAAATCTGTAATTACATCCACTTCCACATAGGACAGACACATTTTCGAGAAACCGGTTGCTGTACTCGGCATGTCATCTTTTTTTATAGCGAAAAAAGACGACAGTAACTTCTGCATGACCTCATCTTTCGTAAAACCGTCAATAAAATAGAAGGTACACTTCTTCTCTCCTATAATAATATCGCGTTGTATCAGATCAAAACTCTCCTTGACCGGTAATATGGCATTCATATGTGCAACATTTTCCTCCAAGGTAGGGTAAATCGTTTTCTTTTCCTCTGACATAAAAAACCTCCGCATCTGCATACTTTATAGAAAGTATTTCCAGATACGAAGGTTTGTATGCATGTGTTTTGCTCACGTATTATTTCCCTGTCGATCCAAATCCGCCAACGCCGCGAACTGTTTCGCTAAGTTCTGCAACTTCATCAAATTCCACACTTAAGAATGGTACTACAACCAATTGAGCTACTTTTTGTCCTGGTTTGATTTCACGTACAACATCACCATCATTGTGAAGAGCCACTTTTACTTCTCCACGATAGTCTGCATCAACTACGCCTACGCAGTTTGCTGGTCTGAGGGATTCTTTCGATGCCAATCCACTTCTTGCAAAAATACCACCCCAGTATCCTTCCGGAATCTCCATTGCGAGACCGGTTGGAATCATAGCTGTTGTATGTGGCGCAATCTCCAATACTTCTTTTACATCTGCAAACAAATCATATCCTGCTGCATATGCACTTCCTCTTTCCGGAAGGATTGCTGTTTCTGTTAATTTCTTAATATTAATCTTCATGGAATACAATTCTACCTTTCTCTAATGTTTCCGGAACGTTGATCACTCGTTGGTTAGAACTTCCCACCCAATGAAGATTCACATCCTTCTTCGCAACAATGAACTCACCGTCCACAAGTACATCAAGATATGGAATTACTCTTTCTTTTCTTGCTTCCTCCCATGTTGCGCCCGTATAAAGCCAAATCGATTTATTTGGAAACTTCTCACGAATTTCTTTTGCAAGTTCCGCCACATCATATGCGTTATTGATATGAAGTGGATCACCACCGCTGAATGTGATTCCGTGAATATAATCTTTTTCGAGTTCTGCAAAAATCTCTTGTTTTGCAGTCTCGTCAAATTCAAGTCCGCCATTTGGATCCCATGTAATCGGATTATGGCATTCTTTACAACAATGAGAACATCCTGCTACCCAAAGAACTACTCGAAGTCCATCACCATTTAGCATATCGTCTTTTGTAATATTGTGATATCTCATT
>JAZUCE010000010.1:0-8744 GCA_045638905.1 Faecalimonas sp. | reverse complement strand
ACTGGCTGTTGCTTTTGCTGCTGCAATGGTTGTCATATATGGGATTTTCTTCTTAATAGCACCTTTTCTTAAGTAGCTATCATCTGATGCGCTATCAGCACCAATCGGTGTGTTGATAATCAAATCAATCTTTCCATTTGTGATAAGGTCTAAGATGTTTGGTCTTCCTTCGTTGAGTTTGTTCACCAATTCTGCAGGAACTCCGGCCTTTTCAAGAACTTGGTATGTTCCCTTTGTTGCAAGAATCTTGAATCCAGTAGAAACAAAATCTTTTGCAACTTCAACCACTTCTTCTTTGTCTTTATCACATACAGAAATGAGTACTGTTCCGCTAAGTGGAAGCTCTGTCTTTGTTGCTTCCTGTGCTTTGTAGAAGGCTTCTCCATAATATTTTGACAAGCCGAGAACTTCACCTGTGGAACGCATTTCTGGTCCGAGAACAGGGTCAACTTCTTGGAACATATTGAATGGGAATACCGCTTCTTTTACACCATAGTATGGGATATCTTTTTCCTTCAAATCAGCAACTGGTGATTTTCTTCCAGTTAACTCTGAAGTTACAATATCAATTGCAAGTGGCACCATACGAATTCCACAAACCTTAGATACCAATGGTACTGTACGGGATGCACGTGGATTTGCTTCCAATACATATACCTTATCATTTTCGAGTGCATACTGCATGTTCATAAGACCTCTTACGCCCATTTCTTCTGCAATCTTTCTTGTATATTCTTTGATTGTCTTCACATTATCTTCTGAAATGTGTCTTGATGGAATAATACAAGCTGAGTCTCCTGAGTGAACTCCGGCAAGCTCAATGTGTTCCATTACTGCAGGAACGAATGCATGTGTTCCGTCACAGATTGCATCTGCTTCACATTCCAATGCATGATTTAAGAATCTGTCAATCAAGATTGGTCTGTCTGGTGTTACACCAACAGCTGCATTCATATATTTTGTTAAGTTTTCAGGGTCGTAAACAACTTCCATTCCACGTCCGCCAAGTACATATGAAGGACGAACCATAACCGGATAACCAATCTTGTCAGCAATTGCAAGCGCTTCATCCACATTAACTGCCATTCCTGA
The DNA here is from genome assembly GCA_045638905.1 of Faecalimonas sp. Classification (GTDB taxonomy): domain Bacteria; phylum Bacillota; class Clostridia; order Lachnospirales; family Lachnospiraceae; genus Faecalimonas. The sequence goes on along the minus strand of JAZUCE010000010.1, from coordinate 7,652 downwards.
TTCAGGCATTGGGATTTCTAATTTATCCATCATTGCACGGAACAAATCTCTGTCTTCTGCAAGGTCGATTACTGCAGGAGCTGTTCCAAGAATCTTTACGCCATTCTTTTCAAGGTCTGCCGCCAAGTTAAGTGGTGTCTGTCCACCAAATTGAGCAATAACTCCAACTGGTTTTTCTTTCTTGTAAATGCTGAGTACATCTTCCAATGTAAGTGGTTCAAAGTATAGTTTATCAGATGTATCGTAGTCTGTTGAAACAGTTTCCGGATTACAGTTAACCATAATGGTCTCAAATCCTAATTGCTTCAATGCTAGTGCTGCGTGAACACAGCAGTAGTCAAACTCGATACCTTGTCCGATTCTGTTCGGACCACCACCGAGAATCATAACCTTCGGTTTATCTTCGTTAATTGGATTCTTATCTTCGGCATTATATGTTGAATAGTAGTAAGCTTTATCCTGTGTACCACTTACGTGTACCGGTTCCCAAGCTTCTTCAACTCCAAGTGCGATTCTCTTTTCTCTGATTTCTTGTTCTGTCACCTCTAAAAGCTGACTTAAATATTTGTCTGAGAAACCATTTTTCTTAGCAGAGATAAGTGCTTCATCTGAAGGCATTGAACCTTTGCATGCAAGTAAAGCTTCTTCCTCTTCTACTAACTCTTTCATTTGTTCAATGAACCATGCTTTCACTTTTGTAATATTATGAAGTTCTTCTACAGTTGCTCCTTTGCGAAGTGCTTCATACATTAAGAAGTGACGTTCACTAGATGGTGTAATTAACGCTCTTAATAACTCTTCTTTTGTCTTCGTATCAAAATCTTTGGCATGTCCAAGACCATAACGTCCTGTTTCCAAGCTTCGAATTGCTTTTTGGAAAGCTTCCTTATAGGTCTTACCGATACTCATAACCTCACCTACGGCTCTCATCTGAGTACCTAATTTATCTTCCACGCCTTTGAATTTTTCAAATGCCCAACGAGCAAATTTAATTACCACATAGTCTGCATCCGGAACATACTTATCTAAGGTGCCGTATTTACCACATGGAATGTCTGCAAGTGTCAATCCTGATGCTAGCATTGCTGACACTAAAGCAATTGGGAAACCTGTTGCCTTAGATGCAAGAGCAGAAGAACGAGATGTTCTTGGATTGATTTCAATAATGATATCTCTGTCTGTCTTAGGGTCGTGTGCCCATTGTACATTACATCCACCGATTACTTGAACAGAATCTACAATTTTGTAGGATTTTTCTTGTAAACGTTTTTGTACATCTTCTGAGATTGTAAGCATTGGTGCTGAACAGAAGGAGTCACCTGTATGAACACCAAGTGGGTCAATGTTTTCAATGAAACATACGGTAATCATATTACCTTCTGTATCACGAACAACCTCTAACTCTAATTCTTCCCATCCTAAGATAGATTCTTCAACCAGTACTTGTCCTACCAAACTTGCCTGAAGTCCACGAGCACAAACCGTCTTTAATTCTTCCACGTTATATACAAGACCGCCACCTGCTCCACCCATTGTGTAAGCCGGACGAAGTACTACCGGATATCCTAATTTGTCAGCAATAGCAAGGGCTTCATCAACAGAGTACGCAACCTCACTTCTTGCCATCTCAATGCCAAGGCTGTCCATTGTGTTTTTAAACTCAATTCTATCCTCACCACGTTCAATTGCGTCTACCTGAACACCGATAACTTCTACGTTATATTTTTCAAGAATGCCTGCTTCAGCTAATTCTGAACACAAGTTAAGACCTGACTGTCCTCCCAAGTTTGGAAGCAATGCATCCGGTCTTTCTTTCGCAATAATTTGTTCCAAACGAGTCACATTCAGTGGCTCAATATAAGTAACGTCGGCAATCTCTGGGTCTGTCATAATAGTTGCAGGGTTAGAATTTACCAACACGATTTCATAACCTAAATTTCTAAGGGCCTTACATGCTTGAGTACCTGAGTAGTCAAACTCGCAAGCCTGTCCAATAATAATAGGACCTGAACCGATAATCAGTACTTTTTTAATGTCTTTGCGTTGTGACATGCCTAAAATCCTCCTATTGTTAAATCTACTTATCTAATTAATTATACATGAAACGAAAACACGTATCAACTCTTTTTTAGGTATTATTATTTTTCAATGCAGGAAATTTATTCAACAAAAACCGAGTCCAACGGCTTTTAGTGTTCGCCGTTGAACTCGGTTCATATGTATTACTTTTCTTCTTTCGGTTTTTTTACAAAGAAAAGGCTGAATAAAAGAGCTACTATATACAGAACCAATGTTACATACAATACCATCTGGTATCCTTCCGGATTTACCACATTTCCTGCAACATTAACTTCTTTACCAAAATTCTCTACTATCCAATTGGCCATTTGATTACCTGTAAGACCGGCAAATGCCCAAGCGGACAATGTTATTCCGTGAAGCGCGCTAATGCTTCCCATTCCATATTGGTCAGAAAGTAAAGTCGGAACATTAGAGAAACCTCCGCCGTATCCTGCATTAACTACCATAATCAACGCAAGTACCAAAACTGTCAGTCCCATATTTTCTGCACCATTTTTAATACCATTTGTCAAAATAACAAGACCGGTAACTACAATAGAACCTACAAAGATAATCTTATACATAGTATTTCTGTCTTTCATCTTGTCAGCCATTGCGGATAATCCGAGACGTCCTGCTGCATTGAAAACTGCGGAAACAGTAGAAATAATACCTACAATTCCTGCCAAGCCAATACATTTTACAATCATTTTTTCCTGAGAAATGAGTGCAAGACCACAGGTAATGTTAATATAAAACATTAACCATATACCAACATAGTTCATAATCGGTCTTGTCTTAATAACTGATAAGATACTTTGACCTTTTTCTTTTGTCTGCGGTTCATGCCAATCATCTGGTTTTTTAAGTAATAAATGACCAACAAACATCATTACAAAGTAGACAACTGCTAAAATCAAAAACATCAAGTAGATGTTATCTTTTCCTCTTCCTAAACCACCGATATATTCTCCGGTTTTCTCGTTCTTTTCTCCAAGCATAGCTTGCATAATCGGACTGGCAATTGCTTTTGCCGCACCAAATCCTGCTACCGCAAGCCCTGTTGCAAGCCCCTTCTTATCTTTAAACCAAAGCATCAATGTTTTAACCGGTGACAGATATCCTGTACCGAGACCGATACCCATAATCAAACCATAGCAAACATAAATACCAATCAAAGATACCATGCTCTCTTTGTGAACTCCACCATACCAAATAAAAGCACCTGTACCCGCCATACCAACAGCAAAACAAATGGTTGCAATTAGTGAGGACTTATGAATATCTTTTTCAACAACATTGCCTAAAAACGCAGCTGACATTCCCAAAAAGAAAATAGAAAAACTAAACGCCCACTCTGTTGCTCCTTTTGAGAATCCAATATAATCTGCAATTTCTTGACTAAACATTGACCAACAATAAACAGTACCTATACTACAGTGTAATAACAATGCAGGAATCGCTGCACGAATCCACTTATTATTACGCCATCCACATTTTTTTCCGTTATTTTCCATAACTCTCGTGTCCTTTCCATATTTTTTCAATTGTTAAACCTTACTAATTCTAGCACAAAAAAAACACAAATACAATTCCAAAATAATTGTTATTCCTATAGTACCAATGCAACATACTCGGTTATATTTTTTCTGCATTTTTAACTATAATTATGTAGTTCTGCAAAGAATCATTTTGCATAAAAGTATCGTAATTAACCTCTTTTGAACCGGTATAAAAAGAATCCAAATCAAAGTACTCCGTGCTTTTATTCCATATTGCAACATAATCCTGTTCCATAATCTCATAAAGCTCTTTTTTATGGTCATCAATATCAAAAGAAAAGAAATCCTTTGCAGTAATTTTTGCTCCATTCTTATCAGCACAGTGTAGATACGGTCCTGTAATAAATCGCTCATCAACCTTGTATGTGTCGTTAAATAGAGGTGAATTTGCAAATCTTATCTCTACTTTAGTGCCATATTTTTCTTTCAGTAATGCAAGGGTTTTGAAGACAATAAAATAATTCCCTGACACATCATCTTTACCATATACATACCCATAAATATCAGACCATGGTGGAACAACCAAAAGTCGAATGCTCAGCTTCTGATTTTTTGACGCGCTCTTACAAATTGCATCAAGAAATTTCTTTTTGCCCGTCATAATTAATCTATATCCAGAAATCCATAATTCCTCTTTACAATGGGGAATGATTTGTTCCAAAAGTTGGTCCTTATGGAATTGTAAATTCGAAATACCAAAGCTTTTCAATTTATTTATATATTCATCATTTTTTGCCTCACGGAATTTAATAAAAGTATCCGACAAAAGACAAAGTGCCGATGCCAGTAACGATGTTGAAAATGCAAGATACAATTCATTCATAGCCTCATTCGAGGATGCCCGCCATAAGTAAATAAATCCTATTGCAAGTAACAGCAATACTGCAAATACAATAATACTGCTCTGAAGTCTATATTGCTTTATGATCATAGAAATACTGAATTTCTCAGGCTCACGTCTAAAATATACGGTATCAATACCTTCTCCACGGTTATCCTCAAGGCGCAAGTGTTCATAAAACTTCAAGTTGGAAAGTATTCTTATGTGTCCCGTATTGGTTGACCAAGTTCTTGTAAAGATATATCTGTTATTGTATTTCTTCAACATTCTTGAGTAAAGCTTATTTGCAATACCACGACGCCTCATTGCCGGATGAACAATAAGCGTTGATATGTAAATATTAGGCATATCTTTCATAGTGGCCTCACTCATATAATCACAAACATATGACATCAAACCCACCACTTGTTCATTATCAATGACTAGGAAATTTAATTGACTACAGAGACTCATATAATATGACACGGGTTCTGTAGCTTTCTTTGTTTCTGTAATAAAATCTGTTTGAGACGTATCATCCCTTGCAGACAACGGCGGTATAAACTCTTTATCCGAAAGGCGTAAAAGCTCTTTGACATCTGCACTGTATTTTAACGGTATTCCGGTACAATGTATTATTTTCATCCTTTTATTCTCCTTTATTTTCTCATTATGCCACTGTATCAGCACATTTGTCAATTTTGCTTCTGTCTTCTTTATTATCTTAATATTAAAAACAAAAGAACTGTACTTGTTTTTGTTTCGTTCATATTATAAAATAGAAAGATGAAACTCATAAGAAAGGTGACTTAATATGATTTGCGAAACAATATTAGAAGCATTAGGAAATACACCGATTATTAAACTTCAACACATGAGCTCACCTGATGATGCCGAAATCCTGGTAAAATTTGAAGGCTTAAATGTTGGTGGTTCCATAAAGACACGTACTGCATTTAATATGATTTTAGATGCTGAACAGAAAGGACTTATAAATTCGGATACAATTATTGTAGAGCCAACCAGTGGAAATCAAGGTATTGGCCTTGCACTTGTTGGTGCAGTTCGAGGATACAAGGTGAAAATCATTATGCCGGACTCTGTGAGCGAGGAAAGAAGAAAACTCGTTCAACATTATGGTGCCGAAGTTTTGCTTGTTCATGACGACGGGAATATAGGATTGTGTATTGAAAACTGCCTGAAAATGGCTTTGAAAATGCAAGAAGATAATCCAAATGTCTTTGTTCCACAACAATTTGAGAATCCTGCCAATCCTGCAATTCAAAGAAGTGGTACTGCAGTAGAAATTCTGGAACAAGTAGATGGCCCAATACATGGATTTTGCTCAGGAATTGGTACCGGCGGAACGATTACCGGCATTGGAGAAGTTCTTAAGGAGAAGAATCCGGACATGACGATATGGGCCGTAGAACCTGAAAATGCAGCTATTTTATCAGGTGGTTCAATTGGTACTCATGTGCAAATGGGAATTGGTGACGGAATTATTCCGCCAATACTAAATCAGAATATTTACGATGATGTATGCATTATAAAAGATGAGGAAGCCCTTCAAGTCTCAAAAGACTTATCAATAAAAGAGGGTATTATGTGCGGAATCAGCAGCGGAACAAATGTTGCTGCCGCAATCAAATTAGCAAAAAAATTAGGTAAAGGAAAACGTGTTGTCACCATTTTGCCAGATACAGCAGAACGATATTTTTCAACCCCTCTGTTTGATTAACAGAGGGGTTTCTCGTTTGCCTTTCTTTGATTTTTAAAACTATGTAGCCAAAAAGAGATTTTGCCGTTTCTCAAAATATTTTGTGTTTATATAGATTAAAACAGCCGCATACACACACGAAGTAATTCCCATAGTAGCAGAAGCATTCGTATCAGTAATCCCTAAAATAGCCAAGCCATATGCAACTTGCAAAGATGAAACAATAATATAATAAATGTTAAGATATCTAGGTGCATCCATCTTAAATTTTGCAAGTTTATTTCGTACAATAATTGCAAAAACGGCCATGGAGATTAACGACAATCCAAACAAAACATCGGCAATTTTAAGTCCAATTCCCCATGCTTCATAAATCATCTCTGCGGAAACTTTTCCTCCGCTTTCAGTTTCATAAATGACGCCTGTTAGATAACCAAGACCTTGACCAAAATTCGTCAATGCCATATAAAATAACGCAAATCTAATTAAAAAATTGTACCACTTCATTCCCATAAAATTATTCTCTTGTTTCCTTCCCTCAACGTTATCCTATTGTGTAATAAAAAACACTAACCGGAATATGTTCAGTTAGTGTTTCAATGAAGCATCGGGGATTCGAACCCCGGACAACTTGATTAAAAGTCAAGTGCTCTACCGACTGAGCTAATGCTCCGTATTAAATTGCTTGTCCTTTCTTATAAAAGAAAATGCCCAGAGCCGGAATCGAACCAGCGACACAGGGATTTTCAGTCCCTTGCTCTACCAACTGAGCTATCTGGGCAAAAAAAGAATTGCGGGGGCAGGATTTGAACCTACGACCTTCGGGTTATGAGCCCGACGAGCTTCCAGACTGCTCCACCCCGCGATACTTATTTAACTAATTATATACATATTTCTAGAAAATATGCAATATTCTTGGAAGATTTTAACTTCCGAATGGATGGAGGTGGATTCGAACCACCGAAAGCGTTGCTAACAGATTTACAGTCTGCCCCCTTTGGCCACTCGGGAACCCATCCATAAAGCCGATGATCGGACTCGAACCGATAACCTGCTGATTACAAATCAGCTGCTCTGCCAATTGAGCCACATCGGCATAATGAAATTTCTTTCATTAAGTGGGACCAATAGGGCTCGAACCTATGACCCTCTGCTTGTAAGGCAGATGCTCTCCCAGCTGAGCTATGATCCCATATTTACACGACCCGGAAGGGACTCGAACCCTCGACCTCCGCCGTGACAGGGCGGCGCTCTAACCAACTGAGCCACCGGGCCATAAAGGTATGTACCTTCAAAACCACATACAAATCTTGATTATCATTTCATCTTTTTTGTTCCTATCACCTTACTTGGTTATGCCCTCGACCGATTAGTAACAGTCAGCTACATGCATTACTGCACTTCCACCTCTGTCCTATCTACCTCGTCGTCTTCAAGGGGTCTTACAACTTACGTTGGGATATCTCATCTTGAGGGGGGCTTCACGCTT
>JAZUCE010000009.1:0-3063 GCA_045638905.1 Faecalimonas sp. | reverse complement strand
GTACAGCTATTATAGGGGACGTATAAGATACGATGAAGTTTACCCCAAATGGCAACTCCTTGGAACTCACGGTGCCCGCCGCACCTTCATCTGCGTAGCTCTCGAACTAGGCATCCCGACCACAGTAATCCGAAAGATCACTGGCCACGCCAATGAAGCCACCATGCGCCCCTACATCGCCATCACCGACAAAACCATTTGTGAGGCAATGGATTTGTTTTCTAAGAGGGGAGTGTGGTGAAAGAACGAAGGGGAAGTATCATTATCATCTTCATTTGCTGTGCATCATTGAGTAAATATTAATGAGGATAACAAATCTTCTCTCTGCTTTTTTAAATGTTTATGGTATTATGGGGGCTTTCTCTTGGCTTTTAATGTTAAGAATTTGCATAAAATTTGCAAAATTTAAAGATAAAAAGTGTGTAAATCTGTTTTTATTTATATTTTTGCAAAAATACAAGTGCTCTATATGATACAGGAAATCAGAATACAGAACTTCATGTCCTTCAAAAACGAGGTGGTCTTTAATTTTGAAGCATCCAGCGATACTTTTGCAGAGGATTTTCAGGTAGTTAAAATTAATGATAATACCAGACTGTTGCGGTGTGCTATTGTATATGGTTATAATGCTTCAGGTAAGTCAAATCTATTAACTGCATTTGATTTTTTAGGATACTTTTGGTCTTATATCCCGGTAACTCCAGATAGTGGTACATACGTAAGACCATTTAGACTTGACTCTACATCTTTTGCAGAACCGTCGAAATTTACTATAGTCTTTTATGTAGATGAAATGAAATATTGTTATCAGTTGGAGCTTGATGCGAAGCAAGTGTACTTTGAAAAGCTGGTATGTTATAAGAGTGCCCAGCCAACGATGCTTTTCGAAAGAAGGCTTCGCGATGGGCAGTCTGAAATAGAATTTAACACTAAAAATGGAGATAAGGTATCACAGGTAGTACAGGAAAACATTACTGTAGAATGCTTGAATAATATGTCGTTCTTTGTTGCTAGAGACAAGGCAAACGCTAACTTGCCATTGATAGATGCAGCTAAGAATTGGATGCGTGTACAGGTGATGGCTATGATTTCTCCTCAGACAGACTTGACAAATTATGCTCAATCCAAAGCATCAGTTGATAAAGACTTGGTTAATTATATCCTTGATTTTCTAAAGGAGGCAGACTTCAATATAACAAATATTGACACGGATACGATTACCAGATCTCTTTCCGAAGATGGTTTAAAGTATGTTCTTGAAAATGATAGAATCCCAAATGAAGAAAAAGAGAGGATCAAGGCAGAAAGAACATTAAAGCGTATCAAGACAACTTTTGAGCATACAGTGGAGGGAGAAAGTGGCAGTAAGGCGTTTCAGTTCAGTACTAATGAAGAGTCGGTTGGTACTTTGAGAACTTTTGGAATTGAGACGGCATTATATAATGCAATTCGCAGCGGGGCGTTCCTGCCTATTGACGAGATAGAAACATCGCTGCATCCTAAACTTATGGAGAAGATACTTTATGAATACCTCAGGACTCCATCTCGTAGCCAGGTACTCATAGCAACTCATAATGACGGTTTGTTGGATCTTGTGAATGATTTGATACGAAAAGACTCTATTTGGTTTACCGAAAAAGATGGGGCCGGAGTTACGGAGTTATATAAACTGACGGATTTCAGAGGAGTCAATCGTCTGACATCAATCAGAGAAGCATACCGTAATAAACGATTTGGAGCAACAATGGGAAATGGGAAGTAGAGTCTTAAAAGATTTTGATGTGCAGCCTTACTTTGAAAAAGAGGCTGAGATTTTAGAAGTAGATGCCGGAACAAGGGATATGTATCCGTTGGCTCCGTTCGTTGTTAGTGGCGGAAGGAATACAGAGCGTTATTATTTTACTCACATCAATGACCTTACGGGCTACAAATTCAATATTCGTCCTCGATACTTTGGCGATGAGTCAAGTTACGTAGAAAAATTTCCTCTGCGTGTTCATGAAATACTTGAGAAAAATGCAGAAGCGATGGTTTTTTGTGCCTTTGATATGGATACGGTCTATAAAAATAATCTTTTGGCGCGCCATGACGACTTTCTCGCTTCTCTTAAAAGTGAGATTGACAATGGAAGCGTGATAGTCTGTCCAAGCATGCCGTCATTTGAGTATTGGCTTCTGCTGCATTTTGAAAACCACATAGGCTATTTGAGGGATTTTCCAAGAGTGGCAGGTGTGCTGGCGCCATATCTGAAACCTTATTTTTCGTCGTCCTCATCTTCATTTAAGAAACTTCTGAAGAGCGAAAAACATCTTAAAGATCCGGTTTGGGTAGAGAAATTATTGGAAGATGGTAAACTGAAACAGGCTATAGAAAGAGCTAGACTTATACATCAACAGATGGTAAACGATGGTGATATGACAGAAAAATCATATACATTGGTTTATTTGATTTTTGACTATTTGGAGAATATAAATGTTACCGTAGAGTGAGATTCTTATTGTATCTGGCGATTTTGTCTGAATCAATTCATTTTTATATGGTAATGTTGTCCAAAATGGTTGGTGACGTTGAATATAAAGAAAGGAAAGTAGGTAGTGCAGAATTAATCAATTATTTCTTTTTCGGTAATTTGGCATGAATTTGTTCGGTAGCTTGGCAAATTATGATGTCTGATAGGTTAACTAGTATATATAAAATGCCAAACTTTGCTTGATATTTGGCATTTTATATATAATTGAAGTATATGTTTTGTCCCGTTTTTTACGCAAAAAACGGGACATTTTTGCAACATTTATTTGCAAATTATGTTGCAAAAATATCAGAAACTATCTGCTTAACGCATTGATTGTAAGCATCCGACAAAGTACATATTGACCAATTAGCCGCCATTACTGAGGTAGTACCCGGTAGTGGCGGCTAGTTGTTGGTAGTAACTGGTTATTACCTGCTATTAGCGGGTAGTACCTGCCAGTTGTAAGGTAGTAGCTGGTCAACGTTCTTTTCTGTAGGGATTCTTCTGAGTGTATCCTCCAGCCACGATCGGACATCAACATCATGTGCCTT
>JAZUCE010000008.1:0-4262 GCA_045638905.1 Faecalimonas sp. | reverse complement strand
AAATCACTTGCTAGCAATTTTGTTACCTTACTTACTGTTTTAAGGTTCGACATTAACTGTCTGTTCTTGAATTTTTCTCTTAGAAATTTTCAGGAAATTCGTTTATTGTCATCTATTGTTTAATTATCAATGTTCTTTGCTTTCTTGCGACAGCTAGATTAGAATACCACAGCCTTTTTTCAATGTCAACAACTTTTTTTAAAAATTTTTTGAAATTTTTTGAAACAATTTCTACAATTTGAAATTAACATAAAAATAGGCTTCGCAACATGCTGCAAAGCCTATTCTGCGTCCTAAAATTTTGTAATAAATTTCATGAGAACGTTTCCATCATATAACTTCGTAAGAATCTGGCTTGCTGCTATATCTGTCATGCACGCCTGTCCAACAGTCGTGCTATATAGTAGTGTAACCAAAATAAACAGAATCCATACAATAATTAATCCAATTCCTGCTCCAACTACTGCACCGGCAAGTTTGTTCACGCCACCTATGACCGGAATCTTGCCTATAATACCGATTACACCCATAAGCACTCGCGCAATAATTGTTACCGCAATCCATGCTACAAGGAAAGCGATAATATCTGCAATCAGCTTGGTAATGTATGCTGAGATGTAATCAATGAAATTCGTCACCCCTAGTGCTTCGTACGCCTCATGATTATTATTCTCCAACAGCATATCTTGAATCACTTTCGGAAGATTAGCACCTTCTATGGCAGAAATCTGTTGTTCCCTTGGAATCTCTACAGCCGACAGTTCCTCCATGGACATACCTTCCGGAACCTCAAACATTGATATCAGTTTACCCTGTACTTTCTCACCAATTGAAGTGGATTCCTGTATCCAGCCACTAATATGAGGGGTTATGGCACCCACCAATAAAATAGAAGCAATGGTAATTCCAAGCGACAGTGCAATTTTCAAAAATCCTCTTACATATCCAACAATAATGCTAATGATAAATATAGCTGCTACTACCAATAATAATTTGTTCATTTTTCCTCTCCTATTTTGCAAGACGTACTTCGTAGAATCCGCTTGCATTTATCACCATGTATTTATTTAGCCCACCAAGTGTAAAAATCTCCATGATTTTTTGGTCTATGTTTCCTTCGTATTTCTTTACGCCGTTTTTTGTATGGATGGCGCAGGCCTGACCGTCATACAGAATGACCTGTTCACCTGCAATCTTCAAATTCTCATATTCTTTGTCTACATCGACCGATGACAACAATTTCCCTTTACTGTTATAGATATTCAGTTTGTAATCTGTTGCGTTATTCTTTCTCAGTAAAACTGCAACAAGTTCTTCATTATATGCAACACTCTGAAGTTCTGTCTTTAGCTCCACACGCGATGTCTCTTTGATTTCCTTCAGCCCCTTATAAAAAATTAATGCGTTATCCGCCACAAGAAGCGAGACATCATGTTGCATAAATGCGGTAACGGGAATCACAGTGTGCCCGAAATCCTTCTGGTAAACTTGATAATCTTTCGCCTTGTTTCCATCTCCGAAGTAATAATAGGACACTTTGGTTGTCACTTCAGTTCCCTCTGTATATATATAGGAAACAATTAGCGTATTTCCGTCTTCCGAAAGAGAAACATCTACAGGATAACCCATATTTTTCGGAATGACTTTGTGTTCGACCAACTTATTTCCCACAGCATCATAACAGAGCACAAGTGGCATTTTCTCATCTTTTAATATAGCACTGACAATACCCTGCGATGAAACTGCAAATTTTTCAATCGTCTTTGTCGTCTGGATTTCTCCTTTTAATCCGTTCTTTTGGAAAACCAAAATGCTTGTCCCGCCTTTATCTCCAATCGCAACGCTGTCTCCACACATTTCCACCATTGGATTATTCATCTGGCAAGGTTGATTCCATACCTCATCCCCTTTTTCAGTAAGAAGAACAACCCCATCTCTACTATATCTTAATACTCCATCCAGAGATTGTATATAATTCGAATTATCTGTGTTTTTATTTTCATATACAGTTGTAAGTTCCACATAATTATACGTCTGGTATTTTATCAGAAAATAAATTCCTACAATCGCTACAATCACAACAAGAGCAGACAGAAGTATAATCTTTTTCTTTTTATCTTTCATGCCATGCATATCCTTTATCCTTTATATGTGCATAAGTATAACACATTTTTCTCTAAGGTAACAGTAATTTTTGTCCGATAAATATTAAGTTTCCATCTTCAAGACCATTTAGTTCGCAAATCGCTTTCACATGCGTTACATCGCCATACTGTTTCCTGCTGATTGTCTCCAATGTGTCACCCTTCTTTACAACGTATGTCTTTGGCTGCTGAATAACCGGAGGTTCTGTTTCGCCTGCTTGTCCATCTTCCGGCTCCGTTGTCTCCGTGTTATCCGGGTTCATGGTCTGCGTATCATCCGGATTCGCAGTTTCTGCATCTTCCGGTTGTGTGGTCTCAGTGTTCTCCGGATTCGTTATCTGCGTGTCATCCGGCTGTTTTTCCGTAGTGTGCTCATCCTCTTCGTTTTCAGAAGTTACGTTGTCACCAAACACCTCTACGGTTTCACCTTCCTTATCCTTCGGCTTTTCATCCGACAATGCATGAATGGAATCTTGTACTCCCTGCATTTTATCATAGTTATTCAGCATAGTCACGCCGATTACCACAATTACCAACACCAAAAATGTGCTCATGCCATACACCAGACGAGAATGATTCTTCTGCTCTGTTTTCTCATTTTTTTCTCGAATCAGACTTCTAAAATTCTTAGTAACTCTGTCTTCAATAATTTCACTGGGAGTAAATCCAACTTTTTTGCGTGTGGCAATCATGTAATTCTGCATTTCCACATTTTTTTCATAGTAAACATAATGGCCGCTACACTCCATCATATCGCGGTATTTATATATGTAGAATTTCTCTTCCTTATCCCGTGTATTTTTTGTGACAAAGATGCTTTTCTCGCGCGAAAAATATCTCTGATGAATCTTGTTAATATTATGGTTTACCTCCAAAGGATGCTCTCCGCCTGTAATAAACCAACCTAATATCTCAGCATCACCGAAATACTCCTTGCACTTCTCACACGCATCCTTCCATACATGTTCTCCAACCACAAAATCTTTGCCCTTTACCCCAAGTTCTTTCATTCGAATTGCCCCATATACATATATGTAATCCTGGTCCTCTTCTTGTACTGTCTCTCCAATTAGGAATGCCCCTACCATTTCTTGCTCTGCTTTCTCACATAGTTGGTTAAAAAACGTGTCCACATAGTCTTCTATGTAAATTTTAGAACTGTCACTTACATTTCCAATCTGTCTGACATTCTTCGGAAGTTGTCTCTTCATTTCAATCACCTCATACATTTTTTCCATTATACTAGCATGTCCAAAATGCTGATTTTGCCATATGCTGTCATGGGAATCATAAAATGTTCGACAAAAAAGGAGAGTAGATTCTCTTCCTCTACTCTCCATCTGTTTTTTCGCAAATTTTATACAAATTCTTTTACTTTTTTGTAGATACTTTCTGCATCCAGACCGTATTTCTTAATCAATGCTACTGCAGGTCCTGATTCACCAAATGTATCGTTTACACCAATCTTAAGCATCTTTGTAGGTGCTTTTTCTGCAAGTACATCTGCAACTGCACTTCCAAGTCCGCCGATTACAGAGTGTTCTTCTACTGTAACCACTTTGCCTGTCTCTTTTGCTGCTGCAATTACGAGTTCTTCGTCAAGTGGTTTAATTGTATGTATATTAATTACTTTTGCATCAATTCCGTCTGCAGCTAACATATCTGCAGCCGCCAAAGTTTCTGCAACCTCAAGACCTGTTGCAATGATTGTCACGTCCTTACCTTCTCTAAGAACGATACCTTTGCCAATCTCAAACTTGTAATCTTCATTGTCGTTGATTACCGGAACTGCCAAACGTCCGAAACGCATATATACAGGTCCTTCGTGTTCGTATGCTGCTTTCACGGCTGCTTTTGCTTCAATATCATCTGCCGGGTTGATTACTACCATTCCCGGAATTGTTCTCATGAGAGCGATGTCTTCGTTACACTGATGTGTTGCACCGTCTTCGCCTACAGAGATACCTGCGTGTGTCGCACCGATTTTAACATTGAGGTGTGGATAACCGATAGAGTTACGAACCTGCTCGAATGCACGTCCTGCCGCAAACATAGCAAAAGAACTTGCAAATGGTACCTTTCCTGTTGTGGCAATACCTGCTGCCACTGCCATCATAT
>JAZUCE010000007.1:0-6349 GCA_045638905.1 Faecalimonas sp. | reverse complement strand
AAAGCGTTCAAAACCATATTATAAAAGCGTAGGAAGAAAAACTTTGTTTTTCTTCCTAAAATATGCGCCCGTAGCTCAGTGGATAGAGCACCGGCCTCCGACGCCGGGTTGTCGTAGGTTCGATTCCTATCGGGCGTGCCATAGAAACCGAATGATTTAGATGACACATCTTTATCATTTGGTTTTAAATTTTTTAAGCAAAAATTATATATGTCCTTTTAAATGGACAGTTAATATGATATAATTGATTCTAGAAGGGTTAGAATAGCAAGTTATAACAATGAAAGCCCTTTTGATGTAAAGGTTTTGCAGTTAAATAATGAGCAACAATACTATACTGATGGCTGTTTTTAGGGTACGGGGTTGCATTTGATGTCAAATAAAACAAGTGAAATGGGGATAAAAAGATGACAACAGAAGAGAAAAAACTTCTTCTTCAAGAAATTCCTAAATATATAAAAGAAAACTGTTACTATAGTGATGGCTCCATAAAACGCTATGACTTATGGCTTGTTGGTTGGGTTGCAAATGAGTTTAATGATCGCAAAAATGCCATGAGGGTATTGATTAACAACGAGTATGGGTTGCTTGGCAACCTCCTTAGCAAGCTTGCACGGACGCCGGATGTTTCAATTACGAAATTTATAGAACAAACAGATTTAGAAATCCTTATTAAAGCTATGGATTTGGGTGACAAGGCTGTTATATTAAGGAATAACCTACATGTCGACCCCTATGCTATGAGACTACTCCTTAAACATAATGTGAAATATTTAGAGGAGTTATCGGGACAACTCCTGAAATCAAAAAAGTTTATTCTATCGGTTGTTGATGTTTGCCCGGAGGTTGTTAAAAATGTTTCTGAAAGCATGTTTCAGGAAGACAACTTCGCGTTTTGTCTGGTTAAGAAAAACTATATGTGCATAAAATACTTGCCCCAAAGATTCCGTCAAGATTATCGGTTATGTAGTGAGGCGGCCCAACAAGAAGGTTTTTCATTGATGTATTTCGATCTTGCAATAAGAGATTGCGATGAAATAGTGCTAAAAGCGGTGTCTAATCGAGGTGGCGCATTATCAATGGCTTCGCCTCGTCAAAAGAAGAATCGCAATATTGTTTATGCTGCCGTAAAAAGCTGCGGCCTTGCTTTATCTTATGCAGATCCTTCGTTTAAGAAGGATTTTGATATTGTTTCCTTGGCGGTTAACACGCATGGTACAGCATTAAGATATGCTGCGCCGGAACTTCAGGACTGCGAGGAAATTGTAAGAATTGCGGTTAACAATGACGGATATGCCATTCAATCTGCATCTGAACGGTTACGTGACAATTACGAGTTGGCTCTTCTAGCTATCAGTTCAGCTACAGATGCGTATAAATATTTAAGTTCAAGATTACAAAATAATCCAGAGATTAAAAGTTTATATACTTTCAAAAAAGAGGAGAATAACAAATGGCTTCTATCAAAGATGCAATAAGAATGTGTAAGCGGATTATGCTCACCAATCTATTTATAAACGACTACTCTATTGCCGTGACTCCATTACTGTCCGGCAAACACGGAATTGGAAAGAGCCAGGTAGCGAAATTCATAGCCAAAGAGTTGGATGGCACTGTGATGATTATTGAGGGCGGAACTTTGAAAGAAGGCGAAATAACAGGCATTCCTTATCAGTACAAAAATGAGAATGGGGATATCGAATTTCGTTTCCTTCCTTACTATATTGTTCAGAGAATTCAAAAAGCAGAACAGTTTTTATACCGGGCAGATGAGAAGGCCGACGGTTTGGATGTTATTCTCGATGGAGATGAAAACAAATATTCTGTTTCTGACCTTACTTTTGAACAAAAAGTTGAATTTATACAGTCAGGGAAAGTAAAACCAGTTATTCTCTTTTTTGACGAAATCAACAGAACAGATACGGCTGTTTTTCGTGAGCTTATGAATTTTATTCTAACTCGGACAATTAATGGTTATCGGCTTCCTTGGTGGGTATTTATCATTGCAGCAATGAATCCTTGCACTCAAACGAGTATGTATGCCACCAACGAGATGGACCCGGCACAGCTTGACCGTTTTATCAAAATTAAAGTGCACGAGGATGCTAGAGAATGGGCTGATTTTGCGGTTGAACACCGTTTTGAGAGATCCCTTATTGAGTTTATTTCTACTACCCCGGGTGCTTTGTCAACAAAAGACAAACTACTTGAGGATGATGAGATGCCCACGCCGTCGCCGCGTGGGTGGCACATGGTGGATCTTATCCTAAAGGGCTATGATAAACTGGATAAATTTTTCTCTGCTGAAGAACTCCGCCAAAAAGAGAAGGATATCCGAGCAATCATTTCTGCAAAAGTCGGTGGAGATGCAAGTTCTATGTTTTATTCAAGCCTCAGTGACCCCACTCGGCTTGTTTTGGCTGATGAAATATTTTGTGATGAAGCGGATGATATTTCACAAGAGGTGCGATTCAGGATTAAGCAGCAATCTACTGCCAAAAATGCAATTACTTCCAAGAGTATCATAACATTCCTGAAGGATTATGCTGACCGCATCAAATCTGATGAAGTGGAGATGCGACGTATTCAAAAGAAACTAGTGATATATATCGGACTACTGGATATGTCAAGTATTCTTATGTTCTCTCAATCTCTGGTCAACACCGAAACCCCTGTCGGCACCACATTGTATGATTATTTTTATGAGATTTTTGATGATGACCTCCTGGAACTTCTCCAGAATAACAACATAAATGACGCCATCGTGCGCGGAGAAATATAATGGAACATAATATTGTGTACTATCATAAGGAACTTCAAAAACACATCCACGCCGTCGAGAGAGATGAAACAGATCAGGATGCGCTTGACGCAGTAAATGAGATGTTTCTCGCTGTCTTCGATATAATAAAAATGATTATGATTTCAAGGCAGGAACGATACTATGGCATATTTTTGATGAATTTTGATTTGAAAATCGATCTTACTTCCTATTACGACGCCGGTGTTAGTATTGATTCATTTCCTTTCCGTATGACAGTAAATCCATTGCTAATTGGTCTGAAGTCCCTGCCGGAAATGATATACATATTTTGTCACGAAATAGAGCACATCATTTTGAACCATCCTGTTGACGGCATTAAATACAACCCTCAAAAGGATCCGGTAATTGGCTATAAATTAAATGTTGCAATGGATGCCAGTATTAATGACAGATTGACGGCAGATCACAAAGAAAATGGATTCAATATCATTGCAGAACCGAAAGATGCTGTAACATCAGAATATCTGCGTGAGACTTTCGAAATTCATATAAAATCTCTACAAGCTTTTGATTATTATTTTGAGAGAATTCCCGATATTAATAAGAGAGGTACTATGCCTCTAAAGATTCTCCTTGCAGATACTATCGCCAAAAATGAAATTATTACCGAACCAAAGCGGAAAGGCATGGCATGCCTTCCATGCTGGACAACAAGTGATGATCCGGACGAGTGTGCGAGCATCATCAGGCGCTTTGTGGCTGATGTATGCAATGGTATGTCCGACTCTATGCTTGGTAAACTCCCCGCTCATCAGAAGGAGTCGCTTAACAAGTTACTCGCTCCGCCAACTATCATATGGAAACAATTACTAAAACGGTATATAGGAACAATATCTGATGGGCACAGAAAAACACGACTTCGTTTGAATAGACGACAGCCTGAACGATACGATATATCTGGATCTATTAATGACAGAATCATTAAACTTGTTGTTGCTATCGATACATCAGGCTCTATGTCGCCTGAAGACTTAAATCGCATCATGGTTGAAATATTCGACATAATTGGAACGCGGCTGTGTGAGGTAACAATTATTGAATGCGATGCCGATATTAGGCATATGTATAAAGCTCGTTCGGTTAAGGATATTTCGTATGACATTCATGGACGGGGAGGTACATCGTTTATCCCGGTAATAGAATATGTAAACTCCAATCGGTACTTTCGAGATGCCATACTAATCTATTTTACAGATGGGGTGGGTGACTGTTCCATTCCAAAGCCATTAACATTGCGGACTATGTGGGTTTTACATAATAAGTATTGCGAACTGTCTGTGCGAGATCCATATGGCGAAGTATTATTTATGGACCTATAAAACGCAACTCTTTTTTTGGGGGATATTTGTTCCTCTCGGAACAAGTGATTTTACTTCGTAGCTAAATTGAAAAACGGTTACAAACGGTGAATCAAATTTAGCTTAAAATACATGTCATCTAAACCGTTCGGCTCTTCCAAACACAAAAAGTCCCTTTCGGGACTTTTTGTGTTTATAGCACACCGATAGGGTCGAACTACGACGTGCGGATAGTGAGATAGTATGTCTAACTAACTAAAAAATAAAAACCAATTTTTTTCTTTCTGCTTTGTAGCACTTGACCACAGAGGATTACTGCGTAGGCGACCGAACGAAGTGAGGAAGTACTCGAAGAGTATTCGATTCCTATCGGGCGTGCCAAACACAAAAATGATAATATTTAAAATGGTTGACAATCTAATAGAAAATATTGTAGTATTAAGCATGTAAACTTAATTGCAAATATAGGGGAAATCAGCCATGAATTTTGATAAAATAAATGATAATATCCATAGTCTTACCATACCATATCACGATATTTTTACCACAGTATACACTGTAAAGACGTCGGAGGGTGTGCTTCTTTTTGATACGGCAACCGATGAATATGATGTAGAAAATTATATATTACCCTTTATCGCAGAGATAGGAATATCCATGGAAGAAATTAAATACATATTTATTTCGCACAATCATAAGGACCATGCGGGCGGATTAAGATGTATTATGCGCAATTTTCCATTTGCGTGCATTGTGTCTCTATCTCCTGTTATAAATATACACTATTCGAATTATAACTGTATTTGTCCTGAAGAAGAATGCACTTTAATGGAGGTTTTGCGTGTTGTTGCAATACCCGGACACACACTGGACAGTGCGGCAATTTTTGATACCCGTACAAATACTCTCATAACAGGTGATTGCCTGCAGCTTTATGGCATTTTCGGCTCGGGCCTTTGGGGTGCTAATATCAACTTTCCAAAAGAGCATATAGAAGCTGTAAATAAGCTTAAAGACCTAAATATACATTCCATTTATGCAGCGCATAATTATCATCCTTGCGGCACTTACGCTTGCGGAAGCGAAGATGTGAATAGGTTTATTGATAGTTGCATATCTCCTCTTGAATGTATAGGCAATCTTCTGGACGAAAACCCTAATTTAGACGATGTGGAAATTGCAGATATATACAATTCTAAGGATAGGCTTCCTACCCTTGGTGCTCATGTGGTTTCAGCAGTAAGGGAGTATAAAGGCAGCCCTATGGCATACAGCGCCGAAAAGCTCAAAAAGGATTTATACAAAATAGGTATAAGACAGGGTGATACTGTTCTTCTTCATTCATCATATAAGTCGCTTGGAAATATAGATGGCGGGGCAGAAACCTTTTTCAAAGCATTTACAGAGCTTTTGGGCAGAGAAGGCACCCTTATTGTACCAGCACTTTCCTTTGAAACCGTAAACAAGGAAAACCCCGTATTTGATATTGAAGCTACACCAAGCTGTGTGGGCTACCTATCTGAATTTTTCAGAACAAGAGTGGAGGGAGTGGTGCGCAGTATGCACGCCACACATTCTTGCTGTGCCGTTGGAAAATATGCTGATGAAATTACAGCGGGTCACGAAAAAGACCTGACACCTGTAGGAAAAAATTCACCATTTACAAAACTTACCGACTATAATGGCAAAATCCTCTTTCTTGGTTGCGGACTTAAGTCCAATACCTCCATGCACGGTGTGGAGGAGCTTGTAGAGCCGCCATATTGTATAGACCGCACCGAAACAGTAAAATATATATTAAAAGACGGCGATAATATAATAGAGCAAAAAGCATACCGTCACAATTTCACCACACACGATGGCAAGCATATAGCACAGAGGTATGACAGAATGGAGGAAATTCTGGATAATGCAGATATTAAACACAGCTATATACTTTCTTCCGAAAGCTATCTTATAGATGCTCGCACGCTATGGCAAAAGGGCGAGAAAAAACTAATGGATGACCCTCTTTACTTTGTTGATTATCCGACAGACTGATCGGATGAACACAAAAAAGCCCTTGAAAACAGAACGATTTCATCTTTTATCACAATTCAAAATACACATGTGAATCGCTTGTATGAGTTCTCTTAAATCCCGCTTTTTCTATCATATGGCATGAGACTGTATTTTCTTTAAAGCATCTCATGCTTATTTTTTTTGCGCCTATCTTCTTAGCATAGTC
>JAZUCE010000006.1:0-13653 GCA_045638905.1 Faecalimonas sp. | reverse complement strand
AAAATGGCAAAATTAACAGTAGCTGAAATGATCGAAGCGATCAAAGAATTATCAGTATTAGAATTAAACGATTTAGTAAAAGCATGTGAAGAAGAATTTGGTGTATCTGCAGCAGCAGGTGTTGTAGTTGCAGCAGCAGGTGCTGGTGAAGTTGCAGCAGCAGAAGAAAAAGATGAATTTGATGTAGAATTAACAGCAGCAGGTGCTTCAAAAGTTAAAGTAATCAAAGTTGTTCGTGAACTTACAGGACTTGGATTAAAAGAAGCTAAAGAAGTAGTAGACGGAGCTCCAAAGGTAATCAAAGAAGCTGTTTCTAAAGCAGAAGCTGAAGAAATCAAAGCTAAATTAGAAGCTGAAGGTGCAGAAGTTACATTGAAATAATTTATGCATAGCTAAGAGCGTAGCCGAAAGGCTACGTTCTTTTTTTGTCTCAGTAACACAATTGCTGTTACTAAAGTAAAAATAATTGTTGACTTAAAGCATTTAATATGTATAATAAAATGTGGAGAATAGTGAATAAAAAGTTTAGTAAAACTAAATTTAAGGATGAAAAGATGAGTATTGAAGAACAAATCGGAGCCAAAATAAGAAATCTCCGAAATCAAAACGGATTAACGCAAGAAGAACTTGCGGACAGAACAGAATTAACGAAAGGCTTTATTTCGCAATTAGAGCGAGGACTAACTGCACCGTCTGTATCTACGTTGTTGGATATTGTGGAATGTTTGGGTTCAAATTTATCTGACTTTTTCCATGAAGAAGATGATATACAGATTGTATTCCCAAAAGAAGATTGCTTTGAAAAAGAAGATGAGAACGGCAATTTTATTAAATGGTTAGTAGCGACGGCTCAAAGCAGAAGTATTGAACCTATTTTGGTGAATTTACAGCCCAAGCAGACGTTGCCGGAAGACAAACCACATGATGGGGAAGAATTCGGCTACGTTTTAGAGGGGAAAATAAAAATACATTACGGTGAGAAAACATTTATAGCGGAGGCAGGAGATTCCTTTATTTATCCGGCGAACAGAAGGCACAGAATTAGCTCAGTGAGTAAAAAAGTGTCCACGTTCTTATGGATTAGTAGCCCGCCGAGCTTCTAGGAGGATACTATGAAAGATGTGATTTTGCAGTTGGATTCCATCAGTAAATCGTTTGATGGAAAACAAATTTTGAATAAATTAAACTTGGAAATAGGAAGAAATGAATTTGTTACTTTACTTGGACCGTCGGGATGCGGAAAGTCCACTACCTTGCGTATCATAGGTGGATTCGAAAAACCGGACGAAGGAAGAGTGCTGTTCGAGGGGAAAGATATTACCAATCTTTCACCAGATAAGCGCAATGTCAATACGGTTTTTCAAAAATATTCCTTATTTCCTAATATGAACGTGGAAGAAAATATTGCATTTGGCTTAAAGTTAAAGAAGAAGAGCCAACAGTATATTAAAGATAAAATTCATTATGCATTGAAGCTGGTGAATATGGAAAGTTATGGACAGAGAAAACCGATGTCATTAAGCGGCGGTCAACAGCAGCGAGTTGCCATTGCAAGAGCAATTGTAAACGAACCGGAAATTTTGCTTTTGGATGAGCCGCTTGGAGCATTGGATTTGAAGCTTCGCCATGAAATGCAACGAGAATTGATTAAAATAAAAAAAGAAGTGGGTATTACCTTTGTGTATGTCACTCATGACCAGGAAGAAGCACTGACTATGTCAGACCGTATTGTGGTTATGAATAAAGGAATTATTCAGCAGATGGGAACATCAAAAAGTATTTATGATGAGCCACAAAATGCATTTGTTGCTGATTTTATCGGCGACAGTAATATTATCGATGGTATTATGAAACAAGACCGTCTTGTTCAAATACAAAACGTTCCAATTCCTTGCGTGGATGAAGGGTTTGATAAAAATGCATTGGTGGATGTTGTAATTCGACCGGAAGATTTGGTTATTGTAGGAGAAGATGAAGGATTCTTAAGCGGAATGGTAGTGAGCGTTATTTTTAAAGGTGCTTATTATGAAATCAAGGTACGCGTTGGTAATTACGAATGGAAGGTGCAAAGTGTAAATCCGGCGCAGCCGGGGTCTGTTGTTGGCCTTACCATTTTGCCGGAGAATATCCAAATTATGCACAAGCCGAATTCGGCAGATGAGGAGGTTGTGAAAGACAATGAATAGAAGAAGTCTATTATCAACACCTTATGTTATTTGGATCGTTGGATTCACAGTGCTTCCACTCATTGTCATTTTTAAGTATGCATTAACTAACCAGACGGGTAGTTTTACATTTGAAAACATAACAGCGATTTTTGACACAGTTCATATTAAGGCAATGATAGCCTCGCTTGGCATCGCATTAGGGTGTACGGTGTTTTGTGTTTTGCTGGCCTATCCATTGGTTATGGCGCTTCGCTGTCTCAATTTTAAGAGGAAGAAATTCACTTTGTTTATTTTTATTTTGCCAATGTGGATGAATTTCATTTTGCGTATTCTTGCATGGCAGATGATATTGTCGAACAACGGTATTCTCAATCATTTTTTGACGACACTTGGATTGGAACCACTTAGAATTGCCAATACCAGTACGGCGCTTATGATAGGGATTGTGTATGATTACTTACCTTACATGGTTCTTCCGATTTACAATGCCATTATGGAAATTGATGAGGATATTATTGAGGCGGCAAGAGACCTCGGAGCAGGAGGGTTTACCGTCTTCCGCAAAATCATTCTTCCAATGTCTATGCCGGGACTTTTGAGTGGAATCGTGATGGTCTTTGTACCATCCATGACCTCCTTTGTAATCTCAGATATTTTGGGTGGAGGCAAAGTACAGCTTATTGGTAATATTATTGAACAAGAATTTACCAAGGCCGCAAACTGGAATCTTGGTTCCGGACTTTCTGTGGCATTGATGATTTTTGTGTTGATTAGTATGGCGTTTACCACCAAGAATGATAATGAAGGGAAGGGGGCTGCAATATGGTAAATAAAGCGAAACGCGCCTTGAGTGGCTTCTATCTTCTTTTAATTATGCTCTTTCTGTATGCACCGATTTTGGTGCTTATGGTGTTGTCTTTTAATAATTCAAGGTCCCGTGTTGTGTGGGGAGGATTCACCTTTAAATGGTATGAGAGTCTGCTTTCAAACAATCAGATTATGGAGGCATTGGGGACCACACTGATTCTTGCATTTACATCTGCGATTATAGCGACCGTGATTGGCGTTGCAGCAGCGATAGGCATGAATGCAATGCAGCAAAGAAGTTATAAACTGATGATGGTATTTACGAACATTCCGATGCTGAATGCGGATGTTGTTACAGGTATTGCACTCATGCTTTGGATAGTAAATTTCATGCCATTGGGATTTAACAGTGTGTTATTAGCCCATGTCAGCTTCAATATACCGTATGTGATCTTAAGTGTAATGCCGAAGATTCGTCAGATGAACTTAAGCACTTATGAGGCGGCAAGGGATTTGGGGGCGAATGCTGTCTACGCTTTTGCCAAGGTTTTACTTCCGCAAATTATGGGAGGTATTATATCAGGATTTTTCATGGCGTTCACTATGTCCATGGATGATTTTGTGATTACGTATTTCACAAAGGGGGCAGGTGTGAACACCTTGTCAACTATGATTTACGGTGAAATACGAAAGGGAATCAAACCGGAAATGTATGCACTTTCCACAGTTATTTTTGTAATTATCTTTATTATCCTCTTGGTGGTGAATTGTCTGCCGGAGAAAAATAAACGTTTAGAGGAGAGGGATTTCTAATAATGAAAAAATATGTTTTGATGTCGGTAGCTGTTTTCTGTATGCTAGCGTTTACGGGATGTGGCGGAAAAAAAGAACCTACAGAGACAATTACTATTTTTAATTACGGTGATTATATAGAGCCTGGCTTACTGGAACAGTTTGAAGATGAGACTGGGATTGAAGTGAAATATGAAGAAGCTTTAACACCGGAAGAAATGTATACAAAGTATAAATCAGGAGCCATTCAGTACGATTTGTTATGTTCCACGGATTATATGATTCAAAAACTTATCGCGGAAGGTGAATTCCAAGAATTGGATAAGTCGTTGTTAACCAACATTGATAATATCGGTGAGAGATACTGGAATTTTTCTGAGGCCTTTGATCCGGGAAACAAGTACACCATACCGTATTTTTGGGGAACACTTGGAATTTTATATGATACCACACGTGTGGACGAACCGGTGGATAGTTGGTCAGTCCTTTTTGATAAGGAATATAAGAATGAAATTATTATGCAGAACAGTATGCGTGACACCTTCATGATGACTTTGAAGTATTTGGGATATTCGCTCAATACCAATAGTGAGAATGAGATTCGTCAGGCATACGAGCTTCTGAAAAAACAAAAACCAAATGTGCAAGCATATTTGGTTGACGAGGCAAGGGATGAGGTTGTAGCCGGAAATGCTGTTATGGCAGTTGTATATTCGGGCGAGGCATACCTCGGACGCCAATACAATGAAAATCTTGCTTATGTGGTTCCGAAAGAAGGGTCTAATGTATGGTTGGATTCATGGGGGATTACGAAAGGATGCCAAAATGTAGAGGCAGCGCATAAGTTTTTGGATTTCCTGTGTAGAGAAGATGTTGCAAAAACAAATTTTGAATATATTTATTTTTCAACGCCAAACGAAGCAGTGATTGCAAGTCTTACAGAAAAGGAAAGAAAAGATGAGACGATAGTTCCGCCGGAAAGTGCCACAGAGAATTGTGAGGTGTGTGTACAAGTAGATGCTGAAATCACAGACCTTATGAATGAATTGTGGAAAAAACTAAAAGCGGAGTAGTTTGAACCAAAAGGGGAAAAAACATGAACTATAGAATTTTGACTGGGGAAGAGTTCGAGGAAAGTTTTCTGGAGAAAATCATGGAAATTGACCGGGAGTGTTATAAAAGTGAATATGTTGGTGAACTTGCAAATATGGTTGCAAGATATCGACAAAACCGTCGTAGCTTTGTATGCGTAATGGATGGCGACACCGTTGCGGGATACATTAATTTTTTTCCGGTGGCACCTGACTTGTGGAATGAAATTGTAGAAACCGGAATGGACATTAAGGATGACGATATTCTCCCGAACGAGATTGTTGAGTTTAATGAAAAGAAAGAATACAATCTTTACATCTTATCGGTTGCGGTGCGTGAGAAATATCGCAATCAGAAACAAGTTATCAAAACTCTCACAGATGGGTTTATTCAATACCTGAACACACTGGAAGAAGAGGGATTCCTAATCAATGCGATATCAGGAACTGCCGTTACCAATGGCGGAAGAAAATTTCTCAGAAACTGCATGTTTGGGGAGAGAAGAGAGATTAACGGCGGCAACATCGTCTATGTGTGTGAAGGAGATTACTTAAGAAAACTCCTCAACAATGATTTGTACTTTAAAACCTATAAAGACGATGTATATTTGTTTATTCCTTATGTGGAACATCCGGAGAATCATAGACTGGATGAACTGATAGAGGCAGCAAAAGCAGAAAAGGAAGAACGTAAGAGACGGGCTCAAGAAGAGGAATCGGAAGAGGAAGACTCGGAAGAAGTCGTTGATGATGCGAAGTTGGTTGACACTCTAATGGAAGAGTTGGAAGGATGTTGGGACTACGAATACCAGAGTGATGTTGTAAAAGAAGTTACAAGAATCTACTTGGGTGAGTTTGATTTAATGCATACTCTGGATGATGCATACGAGGATGATGGAAGTGCACCGAAGCATATCGTGGGAGAAGAAAGGGTATATCTTTCTTTGTTAGCGCATAAGCCATCTCATATGTACATTGCCATGATTTTTGTGCCGGATTGTCAATATTCCACATCTCAGTTGGAGGACCAGGTGTGTCAGGAATGCCTGTTCATCCGAAAGAAGGAAGAGGATGGAAGCAAGGACGAGCACGGATGTTATATATACAGTAAGTTAAATGATTATTTAAATGAAAACTTTGGATTGATGCAGTGCGGTAAAGGTAAGAGTATTGTATGTATGTCAAAGAAACCTGAAACAGAACAGGAATTTTACAATATTCTCACGGCTGAGAGTTATAACAGTATGCGGCAAGGTTTTCATATCAATTATAAGAGACTGAGGGCTGCTGCGAATACCAACCGGGCGATATATGATTATTATGAAGCATATATGACAGAAGCTGTTGTGGCCATTGTATTGAATGACTATGATACAGGAAGTACAGAGCGTGTTGCTTTAATGGCAACTTATGTCTTTATTGTAGAAATGGTTATGTTCCAGAATATCGCGTTGAACCGAGTCATAAATAAGGTCACCAATGCACTCTCGCATGATGGGGATGTGGATTATGATTACATTATGCAAATCAACGACGACTATGCGAAAACTATGAAGTTTTGGCAGAATAACAACTTCAAATATTTGGGAACGCAAAGAGAAGCTGATCAAATCCGTCGAGCGTTTGACAATGATGAACTCCGTGCACACTACCGTCAGCAACAAGATTTCTTGGAACATATGGTAGAGGTAAAAGATGCAAGAGCGGAACATAGGAATGGTCTCATTATGAATTTCGCGCTGTTTGCATTGGCTATTATGGAAGTGCGTGATTATGCAGTTGAATTATTGATCGGGTTGTATGAAAATGTGGGATTTGGCATTGTTCCTAAAGCTTCTGCATTTGGTACGTTTGATGCCGTGCTCTTTGGATTTGGCCCTCTTATAGTTCTCATTATGTTCACACGAAAGAAGAAACGTGATCATAAGAATCAACGAAAATTGCGAAATAGCAAATGGGTGGAAGAATATGATGAATGATTTAAAGAATAAAATATTAGATATTTTGGGAATCAAAAAGACGATATGGAACAACACATTTTTGTGGTCGCTCATGTTAGTTAGCGGTGCACTTCTGCTTTCTTATCTGCAACCGTTGCAGTTTGATGAGGGTGGTGAGTTGACTGTTTTTAGTATGCTTGCGCTTGTACTGATTGGATATTTCTACGGTTGGAAACCAATGGCGCTTTCACTGCTTGTGTTCATTGGAGTAAAGTTGTTTTTGGATTCGCCATTTACCGGCGTGTATACTCCGGAAGGAGAAACCTTTGACTACGTTGTAGGATATGGTGTGATGTTGATTGGCGGTATATATGCGTACGTAAAAAAGGATTTGGCAGGCGGATATATGTTGGCGATGCTGTTGCGATATTTCGAAAGTGTGCTGAACTGTATGATATTTTATCCACTCCCGGATGTCGGAATTTGGGGGAATTTATTGGAAGGTGTCAGTTATAGTGCAAAATATGTGCTTGTCGAAGGAGCCCTCACATTGTTAGTTATTCGCGCCAAATGGGCGAAGGAAGTAATTGCGTATTGGCGATACGTGGCGACAAATGATAAAAAAATTGATTTAGATACTTATTAGAACAAGAGTGTTATGCGTTAGCGCATAGCACTTTTTTCTTTTGCTGGAAAAAATATGAATTTTTTTAAGAAAGATTGTTGACATCTTGACAAATATGTGATACTTTTTAAGTTGCACTATTGTGGAGTACTGTGCTTTAAGTATGCCAATGTACTCTCAAAATTATAGATACGAGGAGTGAAAACGTCAATGGAGAAAAACAGAATTCATCCTATTCAAAACGGAAAAAGTTCGCGTATGAGTTATTCCAGACAAAAAGAAGTCTTACAGATGCCGAACTTAATCGAAGTGCAGAAGGATTCATATCAATGGTTTCTTGATGCAGGATTAAAAGAAGTATTTGCAGACATTTCGCCTATTACTGACTATAGTGGGCATTTGAGTCTGGAGTTTGTTGATTTTACATTATGCAAAGATGATGTGAAATATACGATCGAAGAATGTAAAGAACGTGACGCTACCTATGCAGCGCCATTAAAGGTAAAAGTAAGATTATATAATAAGGAAACAGACGAAATTAACGAGCATGAAATCTTCATGGGAGATTTGCCTCTTATGACAGCAACCGGAACATTTGTTATCAACGGTGCAGAGCGTGTTATCGTTAGCCAGTTAGTTCGTTCTCCGGGTATTTACTATGCAATCGGACATGACAAGATTGGTAAAGAATTGTATTCTTCTACCGTTATTCCTAACCGTGGTGCATGGTTGGAGTATGAAACAGATTCCAATGACGTATTCTGGGTACGTGTAGACAGAACAAGAAAAGTGCCTATCACAGTATTGATTCGTGCTCTTGGTGTTGGTACAAACGCTGAGATTATTGAAATGTTTGGTGAAGAACCAAAGATTTTGGCAAGCTTTGGAAAAGACGTTGCTGAGAATTATCAAGAAGGTCTTTTGGAATTATATAAGAAGATTCGTCCGGGCGAACCTCTTGCAGTGGACAGTGCAGAAAGCCTTATTACTGCAATGTTTTTTGATGCAAGACGTTATGACCTTGCAAAAGTAGGGCGCTACAAATTCAACAAGAAACTTGCGTTCCAAAACCGTGTTGCAGGACAAGTATTGGCAGAAGATGTGGTCAGTGTTGTGACAGGTGAAGTGCTTGCAGAAAAAGGTGAAAAATTAACAAAGGAAAAGGCAGCAGCCATTCAAAATGCAGCAGTTCCTTATGTTTGGATTGAAGGAGAGGAACGCAATATTAAGGTACTCTCTAACATGATGGTAGACCTCAGAGCAGTTGTTGATATTGACCCTGCTGAGGTTGGAGTAACGGAAGCTGTGTTCTACCCATTGCTTGCGCAGATTTTGGAAGAGACAGCAGGGGATATTGATGAACTGAAAGAAGCAATCCGTAAAAATGTAAACGAGTTAATTCCAAAACATATAACAAAGGAAGATATTTTGGCATCTATTAACTACAATATCCACTTGGAATATGGTATGGGAACAGATGACGATATTGACCACTTAGGAAACAGACGTATCCGTGCGGTTGGTGAATTGTTACAAAACCAATACAGAATTGGTTTGGCAAGATTAGAGAGAGTTGTTCGTGAAAGAATGACAACACAGGACTTGGAAGGTATTTCACCACAGTCATTGATTAACATTAAGCCAGTAACAGCAGCTGTAAAAGAATTCTTTGGTTCTTCACAGCTTTCACAGTTCATGGATCAGAACAACCCATTGGGTGAGCTGACTCACAAGAGACGTTTGTCTGCACTTGGTCCAGGTGGTTTATCAAGAGATAGAGCAGGATTTGAGGTTCGTGACGTTCACTATTCTCATTATGGAAGAATGTGTCCGATTGAGACACCGGAAGGTCCGAACATCGGTCTTATTAACTCACTTGCAACATACGCAAGAATTAACGAATATGGTTTTGTAGAAGCACCATATCGTAAAATTGACAAGACAGATCCGAAGAACCCAGTTGTTACCGACGAAGTTGTATATATGACAGCTGACGAAGAAGACAACTATCATGTAGCACAGGCAAGTGAACCATTGGATGAAAATGGACACTTTGTTCATAAAAATGTATCAGGTCGTTATCGTGAGGAAACACAGGAATACGAAAGAACTGTATTTGATTACATGGATGTGTCACCAAAGATGGTATTTTCCGTAGCGACAGCTCTTATTCCGTTCTTGGAAAACGATGACCCGACCCGTGCATTGATGGGCTCAAACATGCAACGTCAGGCAGTACCTCTTATGATTACAGAGGCACCGGTTGTGGGTACAGGAATCGAAACAACCGCAGCTGTGGATTCCGGAGTATGTATGGTTGCAGAAGAAGCCGGAGTTGTAGAACGTTCTACTTCAACGGAAATCATTATTAAAAATGATGATGGTATTAAGAAAACTTATAAATTGACAAAATTCTTGCGTAGTAACCAGAGTAACTGCTACAATCAAAGACCTATCGTTGTGAAAGGTGAGAGAGTAGAAGCAGGACAGGTAATTGCCGACGGTCCATCTACATCCAATGGAGAAATGGCTCTTGGTAAAAACCCACTTATCGGTTTCATGACATGGGAAGGTTATAACTACGAGGATGCTGTTCTTCTTAGTGAAAGATTGGTACAGGATGATGTCTATACATCTATTCATATTGAAGAATACGAAGTAGAAGCACGTGATACCAAGTTGGGACCAGAAGAAATCACACGCGACATCCCAGGTGTTGGTGATGATGCGCTGAAGGATTTGGATGAAAGAGGTATTATCCGCATTGGTGCTGAAGTACGTGCAGGGGATATCTTAGTTGGTAAAGTAACTCCGAAAGGAGAAACAGAACTGACAGCAGAAGAAAGATTACTTCGCGCAATCTTTGGTGAAAAAGCAAGAGAAGTTAGAGATACTTCACTCAAAGTACCTCATGGTGAATATGGTATTGTTGTGGATGCAAAGGTATTTACAAGAGAGAATGCAGATTTATCTCCTGGAGTAAACGAATCTGTCCGCATCTACATCGCACAAAAGAGAAAAATCTCAGTAGGAGATAAAATGGCTGGTCGTCATGGTAACAAGGGTGTTGTTTCCCGCGTATTACCTGTTGAAGATATGCCATTCCTGCCAAACGGACGTCCTCTTGACATTGTGCTTAATCCACTTGGTGTGCCATCACGTATGAATATTGGACAGGTACTTGAAATTCACTTGAGTCTTGCAGCAAAAGCATTAGGCTTTAATATTGCTACGCCGGTATTTGATGGTGCTAACGAAGCAGATATTATGGATACTTTGGACTTGGCAAATGATTATGTAAATCTTGAATGGGAAGAATTTGAGGCAAAACATGGTGCATCATTACTTCCGGAAGTATTACAGTATTTGTCAGACAACAGAGAACACAGAAAGCTATGGAAAGGTGTTCCACTTTCACGAGATGGTAAAGTTCGTCTTCGTGATGGTAGAACAGGGGAATATTTCGACAGCCCGGTAACTATCGGACACATGCACTACCTCAAACTTCACCATTTGGTAGATGATAAGATCCATGCACGTTCTACAGGTCCTTACTCATTGGTAACACAACAGCCATTGGGTGGTAAGGCGCAGTTCGGTGGACAGAGATTCGGTGAAATGGAAGTTTGGGCATTGGAAGCATACGGTGCTGCATACACATTGCAGGAAATCCTGACTGTAAAATCCGATGATGTTGTTGGTCGTGTGAAGACATACGAGGCAATTATTAAAGGTGAGAATATTCCAAAACCAGGTATTCCAGAATCATTCAAGGTACTTCTAAAAGAATTACAGTCACTTGGTCTTGATGTAAAAGTTCTTAGAGATGATAACACAGAAGTTGAAATCACAGAGAACATCGACTACGGTGATACAGATTTACATGCAATTATAGAAGGAGACAGAAGATATCAGGATGAAGAATCATTTGGAGCACACGGCTTCAGCCAACAAGAATTTGAAGGCGGAGAACTTGTTGATGTAGAAGAAGATTCTTATGAAGATACATTCGATGCATTAGATGCAATGGATGTGGATTATGATATGTTAGAAGAATAGGAGGATTGCCATAAATGCCAGTAAATAATAACGAAGCAGCATACGAGCCAATTACATTTGATGCAATTAAGATTGGCTTGGCGTCACCTGAAAAGATCTTAGAATGGTCAAGAGGCGAAGTAACAAAACCGGAGACAATCAATTACAGAACGTTAAAGCCGGAAAGAGACGGTCTTTTCTGTGAAAGAATTTTCGGACCTAGCAAGGACTGGGAATGTCACTGTGGTAAATACAAAAAAATCCGTTACAAAGGTGTAGTTTGTGACAGATGTGGTGTTGAAATTACAAAAGCAAGTGTTAGACGTGAGCGCATGGGTCATATTGACCTTGCGGCTCCTGTCTCACATATTTGGTATTTCAAAGGAATCCCAAGCCGTATGGGCTTAATCCTTGATTTATCACCGAGAACTTTGGAAAAAGTATTATACTTTGCATCTTATATCGTATTAGATAAAGGTGAAACCAATTTACAATACAAACAAGTATTGTCTGAACAAGAATATCAGGAAGCAAAAGAAACTTGGGGTAACACATTCCGTGTTGGAATGGGTGCTGAAGCAATTCAGGAACTGCTCCAAGCAATTGATCTTGATAAAGAATATGAAGAATTACAAGCAGGCTTAAAAGGTTCGTCAGGACAGAAGCGTGCAAGAATCGTAAAACGTTTGGAAGTTGTAGAAGCATTCCGCGGTTCAGGAAACAAACCGGAATGGATGATTATGAACGTAATCCCTGTAATTCCACCGGATTTACGTCCAATGGTACAGTTAGACGGTGGACGTTTTGCAACATCTGATTTGAATGATTTATACAGAAGAATCATCAACAGAAACAACCGTTTGAGAAGATTATTAGAATTAGGCGCTCCGGACATTATCGTACGTAATGAAAAGAGAATGCTTCAGGAGGCGGTTGACGCACTTATCGACAATGGTCGTCGTGGTCGTCCGGTAACAGGTCCTGGTAACAGAGCACTCAAATCATTATCTGATATGTTAAAGGGTAAATCAGGACGTTTCCGTCAAAACTTACTTGGAAAACGTGTTGACTACTCAGGACGTTCCGTTATCGTTGTAGGACCGGAACTGAAGATTTATCAGTGTGGTCTTCCAAAAGAAATGGCTATCGAGTTGTTCAAGCCATTCGTTATGAAAGAGTTAGTAGCTAACGGCACTGCTCACAATATTAAAAATGCGAAGAAGATGGTAGAAAGACTTCAACCGGAAGTTTGGGATGTTTTGGAAGAAGTAATCAAAGAACATCCGGTTATGTTGAACCGTGCCCCTACTCTTCACAGACTTGGTATTCAAGCATTTGAACCAATCCTTGTAGAAGGTAAGGCTATCAAGCTTCACCCACTCGTATGTACAGCGTTCAACGCCGACTTCGACGGTGACCAGATGGCGGTTCACTTACCACTTTCTGTAGAAGCACAAGCTGAATGTCGTTTCTTACTCCTTTCTCCAAACAACTTGTTAAAACCATCTGATGGTGGTCCTGTAGCCGTTCCTTCAC
The DNA here is from genome assembly GCA_045638905.1 of Faecalimonas sp. Lineage (GTDB taxonomy): Bacteria > Bacillota > Clostridia > Lachnospirales > Lachnospiraceae > Faecalimonas. The sequence continues at coordinate 656 of JAZUCE010000006.1, read as the reverse complement.
AGGATATGGTTCTTGGTATTTACTACTTAACACAAGAAAGACCAGGAGTTAAGGGAGAAGGTAAGTTCTTCAAGAGCTTAAATGAAGCAATCTTAGCTTACGAAAACGGTGTAATCACATTACACTCACGTATCAAAGTACGTGTAACAAAAACAGTAAACGGTGAAGTAAAAACTGCTACTGTTGAATCTACATTAGGACGTTTCTTATTCAACGAAATCATTCCTCAAGACTTAGGTTTCGTTGACAGAAGCATTCCAGGAAATGAATTACTTCTTGAAGTTGATTTCCTTGTAGGTAAAAAACAAAACAAACAAATTCTTCAAAGAGTAATCAATACTCACGGTGCAACAGTTACAGCTGAAGTATTAGATAAGATCAAAGCTACAGGATACAAATATTCTACAAGAGCAGCGATGACAGTATCTATTTCCGAAATGACTGTACCACCACAAAAACCACAAATGATCAAAGAAGCTCAAGATACAGTAGACCGTATCACAAAGAACTTCAAACGTGGTCTTATCACTGAAGAAGAAAGATATAAAGAAGTTATCGAAACATGGAAGAACACTGACGATGCTCTTACAAAAGCGCTTCTCGGCGGTCTTGATAAATACAACAACATCTTCATGATGGCTGACTCAGGTGCCCGT
>JAZUCE010000005.1:0-1235 GCA_045638905.1 Faecalimonas sp. | reverse complement strand
CAGATCACGGTCTGGACTTGGTCTTGAGTGGACATGCACACGGTGGCCAATTCCGCCTGCCTTTTGTCGGCGGGTTGGTAGCACCGAATCAGGGTCTGTTCCCTGAATACGACGTAGGCATCTACACGGAAGGCAACACCAATATGATTGTGAGCCGAGGCGTCGGAAATAGCATCCTTCCGTTCCGGATCAATAACCGCCCAGAAGTGATTTTGATAGAATTACAAAGCGATAAAGGAGATATTTGATGAACTTGAAATCGAGCTTGAAATTTATCCTTTTTCCGATAGTTGTAGTCGGCTTGATAGTGACCATTTTTGTATATATTTTTGCTATTAGAGAACCCAAAGTACCTGCTACAACGCAATTGGTGCAAGAAGTATTAACTACAAATGAATTACCATATGCGGAGCTTACTAAAGAATACCAAGAAAAGTGGAATGTTGATGACATGCTCCAGAACGCCATTAGTTGCGAAAAGGACGATCTTCGCTTTAACTTTTTCGTATTTGACAGTGAAGCAAGTGCAGAAAGTATTCGGAAACAATTTCAATCTTATATTCGTGAAAACAGATATTCAAATCCTAATATTGAGATATCAGAAGGCGTAAAGAACTATATGCTCTACAGTATAAAGGCGGCAGGGATGTACACCGTAAACATGCGGGTTGAAAATACCCTTGTCTTTGCTTACTGTGATGAGGAGAATGCGGATAACTTAAATAAGATTATGATCGGGATAGGATATTTTGAGGAATAACCGCATTAACCACATTTGTTTATAATGTTGATGAGTTGGAGAAAAGAAATTTGGAAAACAAACAGTGGAAATATAAAATAGGTGGAAATCTCGTCGGTACCATTTTGGTATTTATTATGACGGTTGGTATGGCAGCACTATGTATTTGGTTTGAGAAGTCAAGTAATGGGGCAATTCTGCTTGGTAGAATCATTCTTCTGGTGTTTGCCGTGGCTTTTGCGCTGAGCCTTTATCGCGTTGTGTTTTTTAAGGTACTAATCGGTAGAGACGGTTTCTTTTATCAGTCTGCACCGGGTAACGGTAGATATTACCGGTACAGTGAATTGCGGAATGCTTGGGTCAGTGCGGGTAAGGAAACAAGTAGCACGAGTACCTTCTACTTACAATTTGAAACGAGAGAAGGCTCAATCACCCGTATTGCAATTCTTGAAGCAGACACTGACGCAGCTGATTATTTAGTAAAAAGAGTTGCTGC
>JAZUCE010000004.1:0-1466 GCA_045638905.1 Faecalimonas sp. | reverse complement strand
TGATATGTACCCAGATTCCTGGACACATAAATATTTGAACTAAGCACACATGGATGCTTCCCTGTATTTCACAGGAGGCATCCATTTTGTTTTCGCCTGGATTCGTTCGTTGTTGTAATAGTCAATATAATCTTTAACTGCTTTCGAAAAAGTTTCAAATGAATCATAACATCTTTCGTATCCATAATACATCTCATTTTTCATCCGCCCAAAGAATGTTTCCATAATGCAGTTGTCATAACAGTTCCCTTTTCGGGACATGGATTGGATAATACCATGTTCTTTTAGTTTGTTTCTAAAATACGCATGTTGATATTGCCAGCCCTGATCCGAATGCAAAATCAGCCCTTTTACACATGGGAATTTTTCGAAAGCAGCATTCATCATCCGTTGAATCTGTCCAAGGTTTGGACTCAACGATAAATCATAGGAAACCACCTCGTTTGTGTTCATATCCAAAATTGGAGATATGTAACATTTTCCCCAAGTAAAACTGAATTGAGATATATCTGTAGTCCATTTCTGTAATGGCGCAGTTGTACTGAAATCCTGATTGATGATATTTTCGGCAACTTTTCCCACTTCGCCTCTATATGAGTGATACTTTTCTTTTGGTCGCTTCCCAACAAGGCCCATTCTGTGCATGAGTCTTTGAATTCGCTTATGATTTACATTACGGCCACGATTTACAAGCTCCCTGTGAATTCGTCTAACGCCATACCTGCCTTTATGATGTTCAAATACTTCTTTGATTTCATCCATTAACATTTGATTGCGTAATTCAACCACATCCACTTTGTTAATTTCGAAGTAGTAAGTCGATTTGGCTAATTTCATTGCTTTGAGCAGATATTTTAATTGGTATCCTTGTTCGCGGAGTTCTTTGATAATCGCTGCTTTTTCGCCTTGAGTCGCGCAGCTTCCTTTTCTTCTCTCAAGGCGATTTCTTTTTTTATGACTTCGTTTTCTGTCTGAATATATTTAATTTCAGCACGTAGTCTAATCAATTCTTCACGTTCCGACTCTGTAAGTGGGGCTGGATTGGATTTCTTTTTCATTAGGGGCTCCTTATTGGTCCTGCCAGATTTCTTATTTACAAGGCCATTATACCCCCAAATATCATATTTGCGAACCCACTGATGTAGCATACCTTCACTAATCTTGTTTTCGAGTGCTACTAATTGCACAGCCTGCCCCGTTTTAACCTGCATAATTAAGTCTATCTTTTCATCCGGTGACCATTTCCGATATTCAGTCGTAGGTCTTAAAGCTTCATATCCATGGAGTTCTACAAGCCTGGACCATTGACGAACTTTGCTGCGAAATGACATTTGGGAGACCCCCTCTGGCGTCTCTGGATATACACCATTCCGATACGACTCAACACATTCCACTTTAAATTTGTAATTGTACCGCATAGAAAAACCCCCTCTACTGGTTTTGTCCAGTAAAGGGGGTACATATCA
>JAZUCE010000003.1:0-72348 GCA_045638905.1 Faecalimonas sp. | reverse complement strand
GAAAAGATATATCAACAGAAGTCCCATCGTTTATTTAACGGAATATCGCCTTTCTTATGCCGTGAAATTATTGACGGAAACAGAAAAATCCATTACAGAAATCGCAATGGATTGTGGATTCTCTAACGCCAGTTATTTTGGGAAACAATTTAAAAAGGCTTATTCTGTTACCCCTTTGCAATTTCGGAAATCCAAGATAAGCCTTTGAAAGCGTCAAAAGAGTGCCAATCACAGAATTGGCACTCTTTTTTTATTAGGATGCGTCTTTCATTTGTTGTTCTTCTGCTACACTTTGTGCTATTTCCAACATATCTTCGATAAATATGCCATACCCTCTCGTTGGGTCATTTACAAGCACATGTGTCACCGCGCCTACCATCTTTCCATTTTGCAAAATTGGTGAACCGGACACGATTGTGTCAAGTATGGACCAACACTTTTTTGTATTTTAATTTCGCTGAATTTTGATGTAATTTGAGCTTACGTTACTTCTATTCCAGGTAACCGTTTTAGGTCTAATGTACTCATTGTCATCATCTGCCGCACAGCCAACTCATGCAAGAACTTCATGCGCTCTTCCTGAGATTTTCCTTGTTGAATCAAAATAGCATTATAGCTTTCCATATTCGTTAATACTAACAACTGATAAATCGTAGCCTGATCACGAATATTTCCAGATTCATTTGGATTCTCATCTCGCCACTGTTTTGCCGTTTTACCAAACAATACCACATTTAGCATGTCCGCCTCACTGGCATATGTATAAGAAATTTGTAATGGTGTTAATTCCGGTGGAATCAAGTTTGCCTTGATAGCATCTGTATGGATTCGATAATTTAATTTTGAAAGTTCTCTATTTAGATTCCAGTTCAATGATAAACGGCTATTTTCTTCTGCCTTTAACCTTTTGTAATCTTTGATGATATACAATTTAAATTCAGGCGAAATCCATGAAGCAAATTCAAAAGCAATATCTGAATGAGCATATGTTCCACCATAACGTCCAGATTTGCTAATAATACCTATTGCATCTGTAGCCTCAATCCATTTTTTAGGAGACATGGTAAATGCATTTGATCCTGCTTCATTTTTAAACCCCTCGAATTCGAGGGGTTTAAAATTTGAATTATGTAACGTCTCCCATAATCCAAGAAATTCAATAACATCTCGTCCCCTCATCCAGTTCTGTATTACAGCTGTTGGATCATCGCTCTTATATCGTGCAATGTCTGTGATTGATATATATTCATTCTGAAAATCCTCAGTGTATATTCCAATATCAATTCCATTTGCATGAATTACTTCTTTAACTAATTTTGACATATAACTTCTCCTTCCTACTTATTTAATTATGGCGAATTCGCCACAATTGCTAACTCTGAACACTGCAACCATCATATATATAATTATATCACCTTTTCCTTGTTCGAACAAGTGTTCTGTTGAAAATTTCACTATAATTACACTATTTTTCATTATTTTACATTGTTTAAACTTCCATTCAGAAAGGAGATGCCACTTTGACATCCCCTCTTTCTCCTACATTCCCAACATGTCTTCGATAAATATCCCATATCCTCTCGTCGGGTCATTTACCAGCACATGCGTTACTGCGCCAATTATTTTTTCATCCTGGAGTATCGGACTTCCAGACATTCCTTGCACAATACCTCCGGTTAATTTAATCAGTTCTTCATCCACTATTTCAATAATAATCCCCTTGTTCACATTACCTGTATAATAGTCCACATTTCTAATTTTAATATCGTACTCTCCTATCTGTCCATTGATGGTACACCGAATGGTTGCAGCTCCAATTCTTATATCATCTTTTCTGCAGATCGCCACCGCTTCTTGTTTATCTAATAATTTATCGATATTATCAATACTTCCGAATATTCCATTTTCCGTGTTTTTCTCAATTGTTCCTAAGATGTTGAAATGATTATAAATTATAACACCTTCCAAACCACCGGGCTCCCCGCTCTTTCCTTTCTTTACACCTACAATATTTGTTTCGTAGAGTGTACCATCTGATATCTCGATCAAATCTTCCGTATCCGAATCATGAATTCCATGCCCAAGTGCACCATACTGTGCTGTTGTTGTCACATAAGTAAGAGTTCCAAGGCCTTGCATATTGTCCTTTACCCATATACCCAACTTATATCTATCCTTTGCCACCTCTACAGACTTCATTCTAACGTCAATATACTCCTCGTTTCTTCGCAGGCTAAGTATGACATTGGATGATTCCAATTTTGATACTGCACGTACCAACTCAGACTTGCTTGAAATTTCCTCACCATTTATCCCGACAATATAATCTCCCGACTTTACTAAATTTTTGGCAGGCTCATACTCTTTACCGTCCACGCATTCCATACATTCGGTAGCAAGCACCAGAACTCCGTCCATTTCCATATAGATACCGATAGGAACACCACCCGGAATAAGAAATTCTGCATCTCTCGAGTTCGTACTTACCTGCCGTTTTCGCTCCTCGTCCTGCATGCGTTGCACACCAAATCCCGTCCCCATGGTTGTAGAAAAAACGAGAATCATAATCAAAATACGTTTATACCACCATTTTCTCATTCTATCCCCCCTTATCAATTTAAGGCACAAAAAAAGCAGAAACTTACTTTCAAAGTGTCTGCTTTATTATATGGATTATTCACTTTTTGAAACTTGTTTTATTTTGAGTGCTTTGCCAATTCCTTCATCTCAGCCGCACTCTGCAAAACCGTTTCCGTAATTTCAACGCCACCGAGAATTCTGGCCAATTCAGTTATTTCCTCTTGTTTATTTAACAGAGAAATACTCGTCTTTGTCTTTCCATCTCTTACATTTTTTTCAATCGCAAAATGGGCATCCGCCATCGCTGCAATCTGTGCCAGATGGGTAATACAGATAACTTGATGATTCTTTCCAATAACTGCCATTTTTTCAGAAACCTTTTGGGCTGTACGACCACTGATTCCCACATCAATTTCGTCAAAAATCAAGGTTTCAATTCTGTCTTTTTCTGCCATCACAGTCTTAATAGCTAACATAATTCTAGAAAGCTCTCCGCCGGATGCAACATTTGCAAGAGAACGGACTGGCTCACCCGGGTTCATTGATATTACAAATTCAACTTCATCTGTCCCATTTAAACTATAGTGGTCTAAGCTTGTAAACACCATTTCAAACTGCACATCCAGAAAATTTAAATCCAAGAGTCCTTCTTTAATTGCTTTTGTTAATTTCTTGGATGCTTCTTTACGAATCTGAGACAGCTGTAATGACAAAGAATTAACTTCTTTTTCAGCATCAGATAATTTTTTCCGCAATTCTTCCAAATAGCTATCATAGTCTTGTAACTTGATTAGTATTTGCTCCTTCTCATCACAGTATTCCTGGATTTCACGGATACTGTTTCCATACTTGGTTTTTAAATGATTAATTTCATTTAATCTCTTCTCAACCTCGTAAAATTCTTGATCTGAAAATTCAAATGAACTGCTGTAATCGGACAATTCACGATTAAAATCATTTAACAAGCTGTCAACTTCTGCCAATTGTTGATATAAATCATTCGCCTTTTCATCATAACGCGCTGCATCCTGAAGGCAATAAATGGCACGGCTCAATGCATCACTGGCATTGTGGTTGGCATTTGCAGTATAACCATAGGCTTCATTCAAATTTGCCGTAATCTTCTTTCCATTTACCATCCGACGATACTGTTCTTCCAATATCTCATCTTCATCTTCTTTTAAATTCGCTTCTCTGATTTCTTGAATTTCAAATTCCATAAAGCGCATTTCTTTCAGACGTTCTTTTTCATCCAAATTAGCATTCCGAAGTTCTTCATCATACTTTTGATAACTACGGTAAGCGTTCGCAACCAATTCTTTGACATCCTTTACATCCTCTTTAGCATACTCATCTAAAATATGTAAGTGATTCTTCTTATACAATAAAGATTGATGCTCATGCTGTCCATGAATATCTATTAAGATACTTGCAATCTCTTTTAATTGTGCTGTGGAAACACTTTCACCATTGACCTTGCTGACACTTCGTTTTCCCAACAGCTTTCTGCTCAATGTGACTACTCCGTCTTCCGGAAAAACATCCAATTCCTCCAGCAACTTCAGTTGTGCCTCATCCTCCACAAAAAACGTAAGTTCCACATAACCTGCTTCTTCCTCATTTCTCAAAATGTCTGAGGAATATCGTCCACCAAGAGCAAGATTAATAGAGCCAAGAATAATGGATTTCCCAGCTCCTGTTTCACCTGTTAAGATATTTAACCCGTTTTTAAATTCCACCTCTGCCTCGTCAATTAAGGCAAGGTTTTTTACATACAAATTGTGTAACATAATGATTCTCCAACGACTCTCTTTTGTCCTAGTTTATGCTTTAGAGAACAAGCTTCCTTATCTTATCCATAACTGTAGCAGTATCTTCTGTCGTACGCACCACACACATAATCGTATCATCCCCGGCAATACATCCGACAATTTCACTCCATTTCATCTCATCTATCGCCGCACCAACAGCCATTGCCATCCCGGATACCGTTTTAATTACCAAAATATTCATTGCCATGTCCATGGACACAAATCCATCTTTTAAAATGCGAATGTACTTATCACGAAGGGCATTTTCTGTTGCTTTTAACACTACATATTTTTGATGTCCATCATCTGTCGCAACCTTTGTCAATTTCAAATCTCGAATATCTCTGGAAACCGTAGCCTGTGTAATCTGAAATCCCTCTTCTCTTAAGCGATCAGCCAGTTCCTCCTGGGTTTCAATATGATACTTATTTACTAATTCCACGATTTTTACATGCCTGTTTACTTTCATTGCTAGTTTCCTTTCATTTTTCTTCTCATAATCTCCAAGAAACTAATTTTACTTAATTTCAATAGTTTTGCCGTAGCTTCGGCTTTTTTAATGTATATTTTGTCTCCGGTATGCACTACAACGTCTTCTTCCCCGTCATAGGAAACCACTGCTTCTTCAATATCTCCGTCTCGTCCCAATCCAACTTCCAAAACAATCTCATCATCCGCAGACAAAACGATACTGCTTGCATTTAATGCGTGAGAACAAATTGGGGTAATCACAATCAGGGATGCCGTCGGTGCAACAACCGGTCCGCCGGCTGACAAATTATAAGCTGTAGACCCGGTAGGTGTAGACACAATCACGCCGTCCGCACGATATGTATTCAACAATTCTCCATTGACATAGACGTGGAATTGTATGACACGTACTTTACCGAATCTAGTTAGAACAATATCATTCATCGCCAAATTCTTCTCACCGTGTATACTTCCCTGCAACAACATTCTTTTCTCGATGAACGAATCACCATTCATTAGCTGATCAATACTGTGTTCCACATCACTGACCTCTACCTCTGTTAGATATCCCAGGGTGCCCATATTAATTCCAAGTACAGGGATGTCAGTGGAAGGAAACTCCCGTGCCGCGCGAATAAGCGTTCCATCCCCGCCAAGTACAAGAATGCAATCAATTTGCTCCGGCAACGTTGATGTTTCATCTGCCAAATAACATGCTCCACCTTTTAGCTCAATATAATGCTTAATTTTCTCTGTAATTTTAAAATCTTTATCTTTTGTCTTGTTTGTAATTAAATAAAATCGCTTCATGCTCATTCCAAACTCCTATTTTGCCAGAGTATCAAATGCATTTTCTACAATTTGCTTCCAATCAACCGACATATCAGTCATGCCTTCCGCATATTCTGTTTTCTGAAGATGCACTAAATATTCGATATTTCCCTCCGGACCTTTAATTGGCGAAAAATCCAAATCCAAAATCTGAAACCCTATGGAAACAGCGTAGGACAAAACCATTTCAATCACTTCAAAATGAGTGCTTTTTTCGCGCACAACACCTTTTTTTCCAACTTTCTCGCGTCCCGCTTCAAACTGAGGTTTGATAAGCGCTACAATTTGTCCGTCTTCTTTCAAATAGTTTCGAATTGGCAATAATACCTTTGTCAGTGAAATAAAAGAAACATCAATGGAAGAAAAGTCAATGGCCTCACCCAAATCCTCCGGAGTTACATAACGAATGTTGGTCTTCTCCATGCATACCACACGTTCATCCTGTCTCAATTTCCAAGCCAACTGATTGGTCCCCACATCAATTGCAAATACTTTTCTCGCACCGTTTTGCAACATGCAATCTGTAAAACCTCCTGTGGATGAACCAACATCGGTACAAACTTTATCCTGCAGATTGACATCAAAATTGGCAATTGCTTTCTCAAGCTTCAAACCGCCGCGACTAACATATGGCAGTTTATTCCCCTTCACCTCAATATAGACTTCCTCAGGAAATGTGCTACCCGCCTTATCTTCACGCTGTCCTTCAACGAAGACATTTCCGGACATAATAATCGCCTTTGCTTTTTCTCTGGATTCTGCTAAATTTCTTTTAACCAGTAATACATCTAAACGTTCTTTCATCTGTTCTCCTAATTATTCAATCTTGTCCACGCAAATTCCGTCTTATTTCCTATGGATTCAACATCCAAATGAATGGTTTTTCGAAGAAGACCAATATTTCCATGTTCCACATATTGGTCCGGTATTCCATTAACTAACACTTGTACATTCAATTGATGGTCTGCCACATATCTGACAACCTCCGCACCATATCCACCTGTAATGACAGCCTCTTCTATGGTGACAAATAATCGGTGTTCCTGGGCAAGCATTTCCAAAAGATCGGTATCCATTGGTTTTACAAAACGGCTGTTAATCAAACTGCAATTGTAACCTTTTTCTTTCAAACGGTTCCAAACTGACTCAGCCACTTCCATCATATGACCCACTGCTAAAATTGCAATGTCAGATTCTTGATATATTATTTCACTTTTACCCATTTGTATCGTTTGCGTAGATTCTTTCAATCCGTCATATACATTTCCCCTTGGATACCTTATGGCGACCGGTCCATTGTGTTCGACTGCCCATTCCATCATGGCAGCAAACTCCCAACGATTCTTCGGAGCCAAAATGGTCATATTAGGGATGTGATTTAAATATGCCACATCGTACGCGCCTTGGTGAGTCTCTCCATCGCTTCCCACTAAGCCCGCTCTATCGATGGCAAAAATAACCGGTAAATTCTGCATACATACGTCATGTACAATCTGGTCATAACCCCTTTGTAAGAATGCAGAATATACTGCGAATACCGGCTTTAATCCGGCTGCTGCAAGACCGGCCGCAAATGTAACGGCATGTCCTTCTGCAATACCAACGTCAAAGAAACGTTCCGGATATTTTTTCTGGAACTGGGTTAATCCCGTGCCATCTTTCATGGCCGCTGTAATAGCTACAAGCTTGGGCTCTTTTTCACCCAAATCACACATGATATCTGCGAAAACATCTGTATAAGTGTCCTTCACCTTCTCATCAATAACATTTCCAGTCTTAATATCAAATGGTGCAATACCGTGAAATTTACAAGGCGACTCTTCCGCCGGTGCATATCCTTTTCCTTTTTCTGTCAACACGTGCACCAATACTGCATTGTCCAATTTTTGTGCTTCCTTAAAAACACGATACATTTTTTTCACATCGTGACCATCCACCGGTCCCAGGTAGGTAATTCCCATATCTTCAAACAACATTCCCGGCACAAAAAGCTGCTTGATACTGTTTTTTGTCTTTCGAATGTGTCTTACCAGACTTTCTCCGATTCCCGGAATTTTGTTCAGCGTATTTGTCACGCCTTTTTTCATATTGCTGTAAAACTTGGCTGTACGAATATCATCCAGATATTTATGCATGCCACCCACATTTTCAGAAATAGACATATTATTGTCATTTAAAACAATAATATAATTACTTTTTAGATGTGCAGCGTTATTCAAGGCCTCATATGCCATACCGCCGGTTAAAGAACCATCGCCAATCACCGACACTACTCTGTAATTTTCTCCGAGAATTTCCCGTGCTTCCACATAACCTAAGCCAGCAGAGATAGATGTTGAACTATGACCTGTATCGAAAGCATCACAGTTACTTTCTTTTCTTTTCGGGAATCCACTCATCCCACCATATTGTCTAAGATGTGCAAAGCCATCCTTGCGTCCTGTCAAAAGCTTATGCGTGTAAGACTGATGTCCAACATCCCATATCATTTTGTCTTTAGGCAAAGAAAATGCGAGATGCATGGCCATGGTAAGTTCTACAACTCCAAGATTCGAAGCCAAATGTCCACCTGTTTTGCTAACATTTTCCACCAAAAAACGGCGAATTTCTTTTGCCAAAACATCCATTTCTTTCCACTTCAGTTTTTTTATATCGTTTGCCTTCTGAATTCGCTCTAATACCATAAGAGCACCCCTTTTATTTTTCTCTGTGAATTAATGACTTCAAAAGTTGTTCTAAGAACGAATCTTTCGTCTCAAAACTATGCAGTAGCATGATTGCTTCCATGGAAATCTTTTCCACATATTCTTTTGCTTTTTCAAGTCCCATTAATGTCACATATGTTGTTTTTTCATTCTTTTCATCACTTAATATTGGTTTTCCAAGTACTTCTGCCGTACTTGTCACATCTAAGATGTCATCTTGAATTTGAAATGCAATACCAACATTTTTCGCAATGGTTTCTATGTCTTTGATTGACTGTTCATCAGCCCCTGCCAAAATAGCTCCAATCATCATGGAACTTTCAATCAAGGCACTTGTTTTGAGCTCGTAAATAAAATCTAACACCTCTTTGGAAACAGAATTTCCTGCATTTCTAACGTCTACAACCTGCCCGCCAATCATGCCGTAGATTCCTGCTTTTCCGGCAAGTACCTGAAGTGCCTTCCCTATTTCCAAACTTTTGTCCGGATACATGGAAAATGCTTTTGCTGCCGTTTCAAAGGCATAATTCAATAGTGCATCTCCTGCAAGAATACCCATTGCTTCTCCATAAACAACATGGGTAGTTTTTCTTCCCCTGCGATAATCATCATTATCCATAGCAGGGAGGTCATCATGCACGAGCGAATAGGTATGAATCATTTCAATCGCCGCCATAAACGGCTCCACAAGCTCATCTTCCCCACCAAACAGGCGATACGTTTCCTGCATCAGCATTGGACGCAATCTCTTTCCGCCTGCCAATACACTGTACTCCATTGCATCCATAATTTCTTTTTGATATCCTTCCTGTGGCGGAAGATATTTTTTTAAAATCAGCTCAATATTTGCTGTCTTTTCTGTCTGTTGTTCCTTAAAATTCATGTTGTTCTCCGTTTTCATCTAACATCAACATTTTTTTCTCAATGGTATCTATCTTTTCATTGCAAATCTTCAACATATCCACACCCTTGTGATAGAGTTGAAAAGATTCTTCCAAGGACACATCCTCACCTTCTAATTTCGTCACAATCTCATCTAATTGTTCAAATACTGTTTCCAATGATTGCTCTGTCATTGTAATCCTCCTTCATAGTATCTTCGACTTTTGCCTTAACAATACCATCTGTCATATAGATTGTCAGTTTATCCTCCAACTGAACCTGTTCAATACTTTTTACCACTTTTCCATCCTCAGAAGACACATAGGAAAAACCTTGGTTTAACTTTGCTAATGGAGAAACAGCTTTTACTTGTTCAATCCGAATTGCAAGTCTTTGCTTTGCCAAAGTCAATTTTTTCTCCATGATATTACGAAGCTTCTGTTCTATTTCCACACTTCTTTGCTGCTTTTCACGCAGCTTCGTCTTCGGATGAAGATAATTCATCTTAATGCGATAACGCTCCAACTTCATGCGTTCAAGTTGCAATTTCTGGTAGAGCACTCTCTTTAATTTGAGATGCATCTCGTCCAAATAATTTTCTAAGGCCTGATACTCAAACACTGCTAATTCTGCTGCGGCTGAAGGCGTTGGTGCACGCATATCCGCCACATAATCTGCGATGGTGGTATCCGTTTCATGGCCGACTGCTGAAATAATCGGTGTGCTACAATTGAAAATAGCTCTCGCAACTGGTTCCTCATTGAATGCCCATAAGTCTTCAATGGAACCGCCGCCACGGCCAACGATAATCACATCCACGCCATGCTTATCCAAGGTTTCAATTCCTTTGACAATGCTGGCTGCTGCTCCATCCCCTTGCACCAATGCCGGATATAAAATCAACTGTACATAAGGATTCCTTCGGGCTGAAATATTCATAATATCACGAATAGCAGCTCCTGTCGGCGCTGTAACAATTCCAATTTTTTTTGCAAACTTTGGAATCGGCTGTTTGTACTCCGGTGCAAACATGCCCATGTCTCCAAGTTCTTTTTTCAAAGCTTCAAATTTCTCATATAGAAGCCCTGCACCGTCCAAAATAATCTCTTTGGCATAAAGTTGGTATTTGCCGTCTCTCTCATAGGCCGTCACATTCCCAAGTGCTATGACCTGTTGCCCATCCTGCAAACGAAAGTTCAAACCACTTCTTTGACCCGCAAAAAGAATACATGCGATGGCCCCCGATTCATCCTTCAAAGAAAAATACACATGCCCGGAGGTATGGTATTTACAATTTGAAACCTCGCCCTTTATATAAATACGATTCAACATAAAATCCTGCGTGAACATATTTTTAATATACGCATTCACCTGTTTTACCGAATATACATTACGCATCATGACTTCCTACTTTACAACCTTTGCTAAAACCCCATTGACAAATGACGGTCCATCATCACTGCTGTATTTTTTTGCCAATTCCACCGCTTCGTTAATTGCAACACCGGTCGGAACATCCTCGTCCCATTTAATTTCATATACAGCAAGTCTCATAATGGTAAGGTCGACACGGTTCATTCGCGATGTCTTCCATCCTTCGGAAACTTCATTTAAAAGGGTGTCGATTTCCTCTTTTTTATCCACAATCGCTCTGTATTTATCTAAAATATACTCTTGGTCTTTTCCTGTAGCCTCTTCCAGGTCTTCAAAATAGAATCCCTCCTGCTCCTTCATCTCCTCAGCACTATTAAACTCAATTCGGAATAACATTCTGAAAATATGTTCTCTAAGCTCTGTTCTACTCATTTTCGTTCTCCTTAAGTTTCACATTTTGTTTCATACTTCATTATATTATACTACAAATGTGGAAGGCTTGGCAATGAGTTATGCATATTTATGCAAATGTTTTCAATCAAAAAAAGTGTAGCATATCGCCGCTACACTTTTAATAAATATTTTTCCCTTATGCATTTACTTCAATTCCTGCCACACGAACATTTACGTCTGCAACCGTAAGCCCTGTCATGTTTTCAACAGAAGCTTTAACTTTCTCTTGTACCTTCATGGATACAGCTTTAATGTTATAGCCATATTTCAAATTCAATGTAGCACTAATTGTCACAACATCATCAAGAACATCCACTTTAACACCCTTTGATAATGTCTTAATTCCGATTTTGCTGATTAATTCTCTTGTTGCATTGCCTGCCATAGAAGCAACCCCTTCTACTTCCATCGCTGCTAAACCGGTAATCACGGCGATTACTTCGTCTGCAACAACAATTGCACCACGGTTATCCGCTAATTGTATTGTATACTCATTTCTTACTTCTTTTCCCATAATAAAAACCTCCTAGCTTGGTTTACTACTTCCCTTATTATAGCAAATTTATACGCGTTTGCAAATAGAAACTTTCACTAGATCAGGAACGGCCGAATTCTGATAAAATCAATCCTTCGTTTCTCTCCAATGTCATTCGTACACTCCAACTGTTCACAAACAATAACAGCGGTCTGTCTTTTAAGTCCTTAATCTTCTTCATGTCTGAAGTTCCTACCAGCTTATCCAGATTAATATCCTCGTTTTCAATCCAACGGATATGTTCATATGGCAATGCTTCTAATTTAATTTCCACATTGTACTCATTTTCCAAGCGATATTTCAAAACGTCAAACTGCAGCACACCTACAACACCAACGATAATTTCTTCCATACCTGTGTTATATTCCTGGAATATCTGAATAGCCCCTTCCTGTGCAATCTGATTGATTCCTTTAATAAATTGCTTACGCTTCATGGTATCCATCTGACGAACCCTTGCAAAGTGCTCAGGTGCAAATGTTGGTATTCCCTCGTAGGCATATTTATTCGCTGATGTCGTCAAAGTATCACCAATGGAAAAAATTCCCGGGTCAAAGATACCAATCACGTCTCCTGCATAGGCCTTATCAATCATCTTTCTTTCACTTGCCATCATCTGCTGTGGCTGAGATAGTCTTACCTTCTTACCACCCTGAATATGATGCACATCCATGCCCGCTTCAAATTCTCCGGAACAAATACGCATGAATGCAATTCGGTCACGATGGGCCTTGTTCATATTGGCCTGAATCTTAAATACGAAAGCAGAAAAATCCTTTTCTTCCATTGGGTCAATTACCCCTTGGTCTGACATTCTAGGAAGTGGAGAAGTCGTCATTTTCAAGAAATGTTGTAGGAAAGTCTCTACACCAAAGTTGGTTAACGCGGAACCAAAAAATACCGGTGACAATTCTCCTTTGCTTACCAATTCCATATCAAACTCAGCACTGGCACCATCCAAAAGCTCTATTTCATCCAGCAACACTGCTTTTTGTTCTTCGCTAATTAATGTATCCACATCCGGATGTTCCAATGCAATTTTCTGCACTGCTCCCATTTTTGTTCCTTTTTGAGTGTCAGAGAAAAGCTCTATTTCCTGATGTTCACGGTCAAAAACCCCACGAAAATTCTTTCCACATCCAATTGGCCAGTTAATCGGACAAGTTGCAATTCCCAATTCCTTCTCGATATCATCTAACAATTCAAATGTATCTCTCGCCTCGCGGTCCATCTTATTGATAAATGTAAAGATAGGAATATGACGCATCACACATACTTTAAACAGCTTTCTTGTCTGTGCTTCCACACCCTTCGAGGCATCAATGACCATCACCGCCGAATCTGCCGCCATCAGTGTACGGTAAGTATCCTCTGAGAAATCTTGATGTCCAGGTGTATCCAAAATGTTAATGCAATATCCATCATAATTAAACTGAAGAACTGATGAGGTGACAGAAATACCTCTTTCCTTTTCAATCTCCATCCAGTCGGAAACTGCATGTTTGGCAGTGGCTTTCCCTTTTACAGAGCCTGCTTGATTGATTGCTCCACCATAAAGCAGGAACTTTTCAGTCAAGGTCGTTTTTCCGGCATCCGGGTGCGAGATAATTGCAAATGTTCTTCTTTTCTTTATTTCATTCGTAACTTGTGACATATATCGCTAATCTCCTAATTTTTATCTGGAATGCCAATGCATTCTAGTGGACAAAGTCCCGACTGATAGTGTAACACATGTTTTTATTTTTGCATAGCTGAAATTACAATATTCTCAGCCTTAATTCCTGTCTTTCTTGTGACAATATCTTCAATTCTGGCACGCTGCACATCTGATAATTCTGTCGCATTAACGACCACGTCTGCACCACTGTCCGTAAGAGTAACTACAGCCTCCGAAAAACCTTTGGAAAGTAGCATAGTTTCTACAGCAGCCTCTAATTCTGCCATTTCAGTCAATTTAATCATCTGCGCAACTGCATCGTCTTTTTGTTCATTGCTTAAATTGTCGTTATTGATAATTTCCAACAAGGTTTCTTTATTTTGAGCACGTACTTGCTCCCTTACTACTTTTGCCTCTGCAACAATATTGTTCCCATTTGTCAAAACAGCTTCCCCCGGTGTTTCATCAATGTCTTCGTCTAATGATTCTATTTCTGCCGTTTCTCCTAAGCTAATATCCAACAGCTCCTGCTCTGCCAATTCATTTTCAGCCTCATTACTTTCATTTCCGAAGAATTTTCCGGAGTAATTGAGATACCCTGCCACTGCAATCATAACTGCTAATGCTGTAATCATAATCTGGTTTTTCTTAAAAATACGTTTCACTTTATGTCCTCCTATACATTCACTTACTTTCTATCACCTTAATTTTATGCGCGTCCACATCAAATAATGCCCTCACAACATCCGTTATCCTCTGTATAATCAGTGAATTCCCTCCGTTTTTTGTTACAACAACGATGCCCTCTACCTCCGTTTCATTTTTATAAGTAATCATAACACGAGCCTCTTCTATGCCTTTCATTTGTCCCAATATATTTTCCAACCGGTTTTCCATCTCACTGGCATTCCATTCATCTGTGCTTTGTTCAATAGATATGTCTGAAGATGTTGGTATGGCAATTACCACTAACAAAATCCCGATGAGCAATAGGATAATCCATTGATTTTTTTTATTCTCCGATAATTTCTTCCATAGATTTTGTTGCATCTTCGATTTTTTTTAACTCCTTTTGATATTCTTTACTCTGAAAATCACTAATTCCAAACAATTTAAAAATAGGGCTCACCAGCATAAGAATTAAAATCATGCCCACAAAAAAGCGTATGTACTTTTTATAACTTTCCCCCGGTATCATCTGCAGAACGGCAACAACAATGACCATGTAAAAAGCGACATTCTCAATCCATTGATAAATATAATCCAGCATCTTAACCTCCTGTCGCACTTGCCACAATGGCAATGGTTATCATAAATAAGAGCCCCGTACTGATAACAATCCGAAGTAACATTTTCGTACCACTTGCCATGCCTCCCACACAATTCACCATCCGTTTATCCGAAATTGGCTGGATGAGCGCCGCTGTGATTTGATACAAAAGAGCTATAACAGCAATCTTCAAAATAGGAACCACACATACTACAATGCAAACAATCATCCCTGCCACACCGATTCCATTTTTAATTAAGCTTGCCGTTGCCAGCATCACTTCGGTCGTTCCACCTATCGCATCACCGACAACCGGGAGTGCTTCCCCTCCTTTAACAAGGATGCTCCGTTTTATTGTGTCTATAGCCGGTAAAAGCAAACTTTGCATAACATTCAGTCCAATGATACCTGCCATAAGTGTTTTGATTGCCCAATCAACAATCGTTTCTATTAACTCTGCAAATTTTGTCAGATGGATTCCCGGCGAGAACTCATCTAAAATACGGATAATCATGTATATCTGTATCAACGGAATTAAGAAATTACATATCACAAGCTCAATAATTAATATCAGTATCAAAACAAGCTGATAAAAGGTGATGGATGTAACGCTTCCCGTAGCCACCGCCACGGAAAGAAAATAAATAGGGCCTAATAATTCCATAAAGTTAATTAATTGTTCTACATTTGCTGTTGCCACATCAATCAGCATGCGAAAATGATTCAGACAAATGGTGATAAGAAACATGTATAGCATGGTGAAACTTATTTCCGCAACTTGCGTGCTTTTAAAAACATCGGAAAAATTCGCAAAAATGGCGGCTATAATAACAAGCAACAGAATTTGTATCATACCGGCTTTACTGCTGTTTATCTCATAAAAAAATTGGTCACTTATCATTTGTACAATCAAATCCACGGAAATGTCCAATTCTCCTGAAACCAGTGCAAAAACAGTATCCTTAAAACTTAATTTCTTATTCGGGAACATCTCGTCCAACATTTCATCGATTTCTGTAAAATCATATTGACTTTCTATTTCTTCTGTGACCTCTGATGCATGTACCTGCATCGGAAACAGCAAGCACAATATAAATACAACTATCCTTACTGATTTCATCCTAAAAACTCCTGAATTGTGCGTAACAAAGCAAGTAAGATTGGAAGACTTAAAACTAAGATGGTCAGTTTCCCAAACATTTCAACCTGAGTGGCTATGGAATGGTATCCGGCATCCTTACATATACCTGATGAAAATTCTGCCACATAGGTGATCCCCAGCATTTTTATCAAGGTTAAAATGTAAGAATTATCAATCTGAACATACCCGCCTATTTCCTTAATTGTCCTCACCAGTTGCTCCAAATATCCCGAAATTCCAACAAAGATGATTAAGCTAATAACAATACACAAATAAATTGCAATTTCCGATTTTTCCTGTCGCAGTTGTACCGCAAACAAAATACCAATCACACCAAGTATCCCAACCTGAACGATATTCATAAAATCACCTCTAAAATTCAAACAGCTTTTGAATTTGCTCAAATAACTCAATAATATATGGCAAGACCCAAAACAGAACAAGTAACAACCCCGCCAGACTTACCAAAAATGCCTGTTCTTCTCTACCGCTATGTTTCAATACCTGGCTTAATATCGAGACTAGCATACCTACCGCAGCAATTTTAAATATCAGACCGATACCCATGTTTTCCTCCTAGTTTAAAGTAACAGAATTACAAGAAATATCCCCCCCATAATCCCTAAACTTTGGCATAATTTTCTCTTTGAACGATATGTTTCTCTGATGTTTTTTATCCGATATTCCATTTGTTCAATATATAAATTCACATTTTCTATGTATTCCAAATTTTTACCAACCTGCCGCAGTTCTTTCAATTCGTCTTCTTTTAATCGACTGCCCTGCAAATCTTCCTCTATGGACGCATTCCATATATCCCAGAATCCTCTTTGGTCCTTTCTCTTAATTCTCTCGCTCAGTTTTAACAACCATGTTTGATATGGCTCCATCATTTTCTCAGCCATCTTTTCAAAGATTTCTGCAAATGGTGCTCTCGTATACTCTAATTCACTTCTCAGCAAATAAAACATTTTTTTCAACTCTTCCAGTTCGTCTAAATGCAACTGCATCTCATGACTTTTGGAGTATCCCATTCCACAACATGCCGCAAAAATGATGACGCATCCTACTAATTTAGGCAGCATCGGTTACCTCCCACATCATATATCCCTTGTATTTCCCCTACTTGGTTCCCATTTCTCAATACCACATAGCGTTCAAAATAATGCCCCTGCACCAGTTGCTCAAACAATGGCTTTTTACGAATCTCCTCCAATGAATCTCCATGTACCGTTGCAATGAGCTTACAGCCACAATGCATGGCATATTTGATTGCCTGTATCTCTTCTGCAGCTCCAATCTCATCCACCGCTAATACTTGAGGCGACATAGAACGAACCAGCATTAACATGCCTTCTGCTTTTGGGCATCCATCCAACACATCCGTTCTCATACCCATATGATTTTGCGGTATTCCGTGATGACAACCTGCAAGTTCTGAACGCTCGTCTACAACACCCACTGTGCATCCCTTCACCCATCTGTTACCATCTGAGATTTGCCGAATCATATCTCTTAACATTGTCGTTTTCCCGCATCTGGGCGGGGATATAAAAAGTGTATGGAACATCTGCTTATTATGCGTAACATAAGGGAAAACTTTATCCGCACATCCTAGAATCTCATGCGAGATACGTATGTTAATAGATGCGATTTGTTTTAAATTTCTCACCCTGCCGTTTTCAATCATTGCGTGTCCCGCCATACCAACTCGATGTCCCCCATCTATGGTAATAAATCCTTGACGCAATTCGTTTTCATAGGCATAGAGTGAATAATTACTGACATAATCCAGGGTTTCCTGTATCATCCGCTCATTTGCATGTAATGGTAAAATTTTCTCTATATTTTGATAGAATAAAATGATTGGATGCCCCACACGCATTCGAATTTCCTGCAAATGATTAAATTCTACATTGCTTTTAACGATTGCCTCTTTCACTTCTTTGGGTAATATCCTCATAATCTGCTTGTACTTCATGTCCTCACCTCTTTAGACAATATATTGTACTGGTTCTGCAAATATGCTATTGCCACAAAAAAAATAGCAGACATGGTATTTGTCTGCTATTTTTATGTAATCACTTAGCTTCTTCGATAAACATTAGTCATTACTCCATAATTCTAACTTTCACACAATATGTTTTGCTTTCTCCCGGTTGCAAGAACTTTAACATACCTATTTCACGCATATTCTTTCTTCCGTCCGGATAACAGTTTGCACATTCTAATCCCAAAACATAATCTCTGACACCCATCATCTTCCACTCTGTAAATCCATCCAATTCTGACGCATCGAAACTAAATTCTACACCCACATTCAGCTTCGGCTGATAAATAGATGCAATTCCTTTTTCATCGGCAAATTTATGGAAATAACAGCGTTCCTGATACCCTGCAGTCGGTTTTTGCATGTGCATCCAATTTTCGATATCTTCAGCTGCATGTGCATCTCTCGCAACTACTTCCTTAGCCGGAATAGTAATAATACTATCCTCGTCCAACAATGGATAACCCATATTGAAATGATAAAGGATTTCCATTGCTTGCTCCTCTGCACCGGTATTGATGATGGTATCATAAATCTCAAATTCATTTTTTTCTGTTGAAACTACCAGTTTCCGTTCAAACTGGAACTTTCTTCCAAATATAACTTCGTCTCTTGTCATCGTATGTATAACAAATTTTCCTTCTTCTTCTGTCCAATACGCTCTTTCACAAGGAATATTAGCCAAGGAACCGTGAAGTGGAACATCTACACCTTCATCTGTATTCGGCACACCTACATTTTCCAAACCGCAGGTTGTCAAAAATCCTGCAGTAAAGGAACGTAACCAATGATTGTCCACCTCATCATAATAAGACGGTGCAACATAACCGCATGGTGACATATAACTAAGATTAATTCCCTTATAGCGTAAACGGGTAATGTCTCCATTTCTATCCGGAGAAACTGTTATCATCAGTCCCTTTCCGTTATCAATTTCATACAGGCGCATACCATCGCCCTTTCCTCCTACAAGACGATGCTCTTCCACACCGCGTATTTGACTTTCATGTCCAATATATGGGTTCATTTTTTCCACCTCTTCATCTTTTTATATCCTACGGATAGAGTTAAAAATATTATAGGTTATTTACGTACAAAAAACAATACATTACACGCAAGATAAATTATTTAAACTGCGAGTGATACAATGAATAATAAAAACCACCCTGCTTGATGAGTTGTTCATGATTTCCTTGCTCGATGATAGATCCGTCCTTTACCACAAGAATGGTATCTGCGTTCTGAATCGTCGAAAGTCTATGAGCAATAATAAAGCAGGTCTTGTTATTCATCAGTTCGGTCATGGCATGCTGTATCTGTATCTCGGTACGCGAGTCAACATTTGATGTTGCCTCATCAAGAATAAGTATAGGTGCCTTCGAAAGAAACGCACGAGCTATAGTTATAAGCTGCTTCTGTCCTTTCGAAATATTCACTCCGTCATCTGAGAGTATCGTTTGATATCCATCAGGCAGGCTTTCGATATATGAGTTAATCCTTGCCGATTTTGCCGCTGCATAAATCTCTTCTGGTGTGGCATCCTCTCTTCCATATTTGATGTTGTCATATATAGTGCCATAGAAAAGCCAGGTGTCCTGAAGCACCATGGTATAGGCAAGTCGCAAATCCTCGCGCTTGCAGTTTATTGACGGTACGCCGTCTATGAGTATCTCTCCACTTTGCTGATCGTAAAAGCGCATAAGCAGATTAATGATAGTAGTCTTACCCGCGCCCGTAGGTCCAACGATGGCTACTGTCTGTCCCTTATTCGCATTTACAGAGACATTTCTCAGTACTGTTTTATCTTCCGTGTAACCAAAGGTAACATTGTTTAAACAAACATTTCCCTCCACATCCGTTAATTCCACAGCATTCGGAGCGTCTTCCTTTTCCGGTTCTTCGTCAAGAATTGCAAAAACACGTTCTGCGGCCGAAAAGGCAGACTGGAACTCGTGAAGAATATTAGAGAACTCGTTAATAGGTCCTGCAAATTTTCTTGAATACTGCACGAACTGTGCCACACCTCCAAGCGTGATATAAAAGATAGATGTCACAAGTACAGTGCTGTTTTGCGAGTACATATACAATATTCCGCCCATAATTGCAATTAGGGTAATCGAAACATTATTGATTAGATTTATCGTCGGATAAAGCAGTGCACTTTGATATTCCGCATTATAGAATGCATCCATTGCCTCATCGTTTATTTTGTTGAACCGGCCTGATATCACGTCCTGCATTCCATAAGCCGAAATAGTGCGTGATCCGGTAAGCATTTCCTCTGCGAATCCGTTCAACTCCCCATACTTTTTCGCTCTCTTGCGAAAAAGGGGACGGACAATCTTAGAACGATAACGCGTAAATAGTATTGATACCGGAACGGTTATGATAAATATAAGTATCATCGGCTTAGATATTTTCCACATAAATACAAGCGAGCCGATTACCGTATAAACACTCGTCATCATCTGTATCAGATCATGAGAAAGGGTGCTGTTAATGGTGTCAATATCATATGACAAATGACTTATAATATCACCTGTTGCGTGGGTGTCAAAATAACTTACTGGAAGTGTCGTCAACTTCTCAAAGACCTGTTTACGCATTTTATATGTAATTCTCTGGCTCAGATGTATCATAACTATCGAAAGAATGTAGGAAAGCAACGACGAGATTACATAACAGGCAAGCATAAATTTAATATTTTCCCAAACAGCAGAAAAATCAACACCACTGGAAATCTCTATAGCATCGATAGCCGCTCCTGAGTATTTCGGACCCAGAAGTGAAAGTTGATTTGCTCCAAGCGTAAGAAATATAGCAAGAATAAACAAAGGCCACTGCTGTAGGACATATTTACTAAGTCTTAAAAAAATACCTCTCTTTTTATGAGTCAAGAAAAACACCTCCCATTTGAGAATCGCTTATCTCCTTGTACTCGATGCAGTTCTCCATAAGTTCCTCATGCTTTCCATAGCCGATGATTGCACCGTTGTCGATAACAAGTATGAGGTCGCAGTTTTTGACTGAGCTTACCCTCTGCGCTACGGTTATAATGGTAGAATTAGGAATAGCCTCTGAAAGAGCCTTTCGCAAATTTGCATCGGTTTTGTAATCGAGAGCTGATGACGAATCATCAAGTATAAGTATTTCGGGATTCCCTGCTATTGCACGGGATATTAGCACACGCTGACGCTGTCCACCTGAAAGATTGGTTCCACCGGCAGACACATCGTGAGCATAACCTTCAGAAAATGAGGTTATAAAATCATGCGCCTGAGCAATTTTCGCTGCCTTTACGATATCCTCTTTTGAAATGTCACGTCCGAAGCGGATGTTTTCTTCTATCGAATCTGCATAAAGAAAGTCATTCTGAAAGACCACACCGAACATTGAGGTAAACTCCTCCTGACTATAGGAACGTATGTCTTTTCCATTGATGCGAATAATTCCTGTATCTGCGTCGTATAACCGCATAAGAAGACGTAAAATGGTTGATTTTCCACTTCCCGTAGCACCTATGATACCAAGTGTTTCTCCTTTCTTTAAGGAAAATGATATATCCTTTAGATTATTAATTTTACCAAGATATGAGAAATTTACATTTTCAAAAGATATATGCAAGGATGAATCACCTTTGCCGTCATCCTGGCAGAATTGCAACTCACTGACTTGTTCCATTACAAGTGAAATACGCTTCGCTGAGGCAGCACACTTGGTGTACATAACAAACATTCTTGAAAGTGACATCATCGCCATAGATATGAGTGTAAAATATTGCATAAATGCAATGACTGTTGCTGCGGAAGAACGATTAGTCGCCACAAAATACGCACTGACACCAATAACTGCGACGATACCCATATTCATAAGCAAAGTCATAATCGGATTCACCACACCCATAATGATTCCCGCTGTAGTTTCATTTCGCTTAAGCGTCAGGTTGGCTTGGTCATAACGTCCATTCTCGTAATCTACCTTTGAAAGTGCTTTGATGACACGAACACCTTGAATATCCTCTCGTACAACCCTAACCATCCCGTCAACTGATTGCTGAACCTTGGAGTAAAGTGGCACACCCATACGGGAAATACTGTACACTACTATAAAAATCAGAGGTAAAGTTGCAATCATGACAAATGCCAGTTTTCTATCCATGATTAGGGTAATGACAGTTCCACCAAGCAATAGAATAGGTGCACGTATTCCCATCCTCTGCATCATTCCAACAAAGTTCTGCACATTATATGTATCTGTGGTTATTCTCGATTCAAGCGACGGAATCGTAAATTTGTCGGTACTTCTTGCCGACAGATGTAATGTTTTCGAAAAAAGATCCTTTCTCATACGGGTAGAAAAAATCATTGTCGTCTTTGCAGCCATTCTATTGGCAATTATATTACCAAGGCAGGCAATAAGGGCACAAACGGCCATAATAACACCGAAGAATGCTATCTTTCTTACATCATTGCTATCTATCACATTCTCAAGTATATAAGACAGCAAAAAAGGAATTAACAGTTCCGCCACAGTACCTATAATCTTAACTATAATTCCCACCGTTATCCTTGAACGCAACGGCTTTAAATATGTAAAAATCCACTTCATTTGTTTTCCTCTTGCAACAGTTTCTGATGAAATTATTATAGATAAATATTTAAAACAAGTCAAAACAAATCTTATTTATAACATTATTTGAAATATGTATTGCGTTTGTATGCACATTTGTGTATTCTATATTTAAGAAAATTCTGAAAGGAGAAATTATAAATGGCAAAAACAGCTAATTTGTATGCAAGAATTGAGCCTGATGTAAAAGAAGAAGCTGAACAAATCTTATCTTCACTTGGAATCTCAGTATCTAACGCAATCAATATGTTTTATAAACAAATTATTTTGCAAAAAGGTATTCCATTTGAATTGAAGCTTCCTGATAATCATCCACTCAATCTGCAGACAATGACAACTGAACAATTGAATACAGAACTAGAGAAAGGATACACGGATATGCTTGAAGGTAGAACTGAAAATGCAAAGGTTGTATTTGATGATATCCGCAGTGATTACGAACTATGATATATCAAATAAAAATCTCAAAACAAGCAAACATGGATTTAAGAGAGATATATGAATACATAGCATTCACGCTACTGTCTCCCGATAAGGCAAAAAAGCTACTAAATACCATAGAGAAAAAAATTCAATCTCTAGAAAATTTTCCAAAACGTTTTAAACTCTACCATGACGAAATATGGCATGATCAAGAGTTACGGGTCATGCCAATCAATAATTTTTTAATATTTTATATTTCTAATCATCAAGAACAAATCGTTACAATCCTTCGTATCATGTACAGTGGTCGTGATATTCCCAAAGAATTACATAATTCCAAACTAATTTAATTTATTTTATTTCCCATTATTATCAATTAAATCATCATTTAGAGGCAAAAAACTGCCCAAACAACTTCGGGCAGTTTTCTTTATCATCCTATTTAAAATATTTCACACCTGATTCGAATATCTTCAAATCTTGCACGCGTCCGTCTGGAATCATGCAATTGGCATTATAGAGATATCAAAACAAATCTCCTTTTCATTGAACCGATACTTCTCTTCCAAGTCCGGACCACAGGCTCTGGAGCCGACACCGGAATCCTTATAATCAATTCGCAAATGTGTATACCCATCCATTATGATTTCATCCGTGTGTTGTGCCGCTTCCAAATCCTGAATTCCATAGTTTAATGCTGAAAATTCAAACTCTGAGTTTGTTGTAAAACACAATTTTCCAATCTGCAAAAGTTTTGTATTACCGTGATTACCATGCTCTTGTGGACGTACATAAGGTACATACTCTTTATCTGTATTACTTTCATAATAACCAATACTAGAACCGTGACACAAATCACAATAATTTTCTATCGGTCCTCTACCATAATATGTAAAGTTCTTATTTTCTTTTGGCAATTTAAATTCATATCCCAAACGTGGTAGCCAAGCCGTATCCTCACGAACATTACCATTTAGATTCATCTGAATTTTTCCAAAGTTATCAACCTTTACAGTTAGCGTATATCTAAAATATGGTTTTCTGGAAATTCCAGCCAAGGAGCCTTCCACTACAATCGTATCGTTTACGATGTTACATTCATACACTTTGGAAAACTGTACATTGATGTTCTCTCCTTGCCAAATATTTACGTTGTTCCAAAGTTCCTTCATATACACTTCGTTGTCAATCGTAGCTCTGTGCGTAGACAATTTTGGTACCGCACAAATCTGTTCTTCCCCTTTAACTTTGATACTCTCGAAATTACCATACTGTTTTGAGAAGATATATTCAAACCCTTCACCATCTATGTAAATTCGATGCTCATCTTCTATCATAACTGCGCTATCAACTACCTGCTCGCGGTTAGCAATCAGGCTTTCCAATTGATGCTGCGTTTTTGCGACCTCTTTGTCATCTTTATTCACGAACACGTTGATATACGCCCCTAATTCACATTCATAAACAGGCAATTTGAGTTCCAGTTCAGCCGTTGCATGTGGCTCTAAATCCAATGCTACAATTTCTGATTTCACAACTTTCCCATCAACCTCTACGTTATAACTGATTTCGCACTCATTTAAATTCGTAAAATCATAACGGTTCGTAATATAAAGACTACCTTCCTTATATTCCGTAGTAATTGGTTGATAAGAAGCCTTCACCTCTAACGTTCCTGCTTTAAGCGAACGGTCAGAAAATACCATGCCATCACAACAGAAATTGCCGTCCTGTGTCAATTCACCTTCAAAATCACCGCCATATTTCTGTACACCATCCACTAGAACCACATGGTCGGCCCATTCCCAGATGCAACCTCCTACTAGTTTTGGGTACTTGTAAAACAGTTGATTATAATCCCAGACATCTCCCGGACCATTTCCCATGGCATGTGCATATTCACATAGAAAGACAGGCATGCCAATATCCTCATTATTTGCAAATGCCTCAACCTCAGTTAATGATGGATACATGCGCGAATACACCTCTGCGTTACGAATCTCTCCCTTACGCGATGCATCCTCACAATGTATCAATCGTGTATTGTCACGAGCTTTCGTCCAGCGAATCATTTCCACATGGTTTGGTCCATGACCACTCTCGTTTCCGGTTGACCACGTAATAATCGACGGGAAATTCTTAAAGAGTTCAACTGCTCTTTGCATACGCTCTATATGTTCTTTCTTCCACTCTGGATTGGTACCAGGCCAGTCGGAGCTTTGCATATCAAACCAATAGCCAACGTTTGGATATCTTCGTAAAAATCCATGGGTTTCAATGTCTGTTTCCAGCATCACATAAAATCCCATCTCATCACACATAGCGATAAACTTCGGTGTCGGCGGATAATGCGCCGTACGTATACAGTTGATATTGAGCTCCTTCATTAGTTTTAAATCTGCCAACAGATGTTCATCACTTTGATACCACCCATTAATAGGATGCGTATCGTGATGATTCACGCCATGCAGTTTTACCGAAACACCATTGACAAGAATTTCGTACTTTTCGGAAACTTCTATTTTACGAAGTCCTGTTTTCATACGAATGATTTCGTCATCCTTCTCTATTTCTACTTGATACAAGAATGGTTTTTCGGCATTCCATAGTATCGGATGTTCCGGTGCATATGTAAGCATGTTTTCTGCTTGTGCCTCAAATAACAGTTTCTCACTTTCATAAACACGTACTGTCGCAGAGCCGTCAAATTTAACCACAAACTCCTTGTCGTTTGGAATCAGTTCAATGTCTCGAATGTGATTTTCCGGACGTTGTAATACATAACAATCGCGGAAAATTCCGTTATAGCGGAAACAGTCTTGATCCTCCAAATAAGAGCCGCAACACCATTTCAGAACCTTTACACGAAGTGTATTGCTTCCTTTTCTTACGAAAACTGTAATATCAAATTCTGCCTGCAAATGACTTCCTTGCGTAAATCCGACATACTCGCCATTTACATATACAAATCCACAAGAGGATACACCTTCAAGGACAAAATAAACCTTTCCCCAAAGCTGCTTTATCTCAAACTCTCGTTCATAAACTCCACAAGGATTATCATCCGGCACGAACGGTGGGTCTACCGGATACGGATAGTTGATATTGCAGTAATTTGGATTCTCATAACCCAGACTTTGCCAACAGGAAGGAACTTGAATTCTATCCCACTTCTCTATCTTTTCCGGCACGTCAATATCTCTGCTATAATAGGCAAAATTCCATTCTCCGTTTAATAGCATGTATTCACTTTTTCCCTCTGGAATGTAATAACTTCTTGGGGATAATCTGTTTTCACTTGTTTTTTCTAGGCATTCATAGATTCGTTTCATGGTAATCTCCTAATTACTCGAAATTATTTCTTTAATCTTATGATTTATTCTTTCTCTAGTTTCTAATATGTAGCGACTGCTTCTTGGATAAGACATGAATCCATCAATATCCTTTAGCATCTCAACTACTGTTTCTCTATCAGACAACGCTTCCAATAATTTCAGAGCCCGCATATCCTGTATCCCTTCATTGAATACATATAATCTGAGTGAACAAACAACTTCTCCATTCTCATCTAACGGATATACGACAAACGCATCTCCCGATGGAAAAGCACCTCCTGCAGCCGTATCACAATAAGGATTTAACAAACCTGTTGAAAACTGTTTAAACCAAAAATTAAATCCCCACTGCAAAAAACCTTTAATCTGATATTTATACAATTGGTAACCTAATATTCGATTTCTATAGGAAGGCATATCCATGAATCGATTCGATACACCTTTTCCTTGTCCCATGCAATAATACGCCCACAAATGCTTTACTCCATGTTCCATAAAGGTATGAATATGGTCACTGCTTACAATCGGTTTGCTAACAATACCTTTTTCATAAAAACTATATTCTGACAAAGCGTCAATTAATCTTGAATCATCTATATAGGTTAACAAGATTGCCTTTACCGCCCTATATTGCTCTTCATGCCATTCCATCGGCTCATCAGAAACATGAAAATAACACTTCTCCCATATGCCTTCCTTCTTTAAAAAAAGAATAAGTTCTGGTAAAAATGCATGTAAAAAATTCTGATATTCCTCTGATAGTGCTTCTGTGTCCCAGCCAAAAATTTTCTTATATTCTCCGTCCACAGTTGCCATAATCTTAGGTGCATGATACGCTCCCCATTGTGTAAACAAATGACAAATCTCAAAAAATTTAATCCCACTTTCTTTACACAGTTTTATCCACTTTTTCAAATAATTAAAATTGAAACTATATGTACCTTGCTGAACACTAACTTCTACAAGTTGATTTGTCGGACGTTCTCCACCTACCACGGTATCCAACGGTGGGGTGAAAATCGGTGTCAGAATCATGTTGTGTCCAAATTTTACATATACATCCAGATATTTTTTCACAATCTCAAAATATTCGTTACTTAAAATTTCCACATTGTGAAGCTCTGCAATACAGTCACCGTGAAACCAACCAGTATTACAAATATCCATTTCCGACAAATCAACATCTATAATTTCCAACGAAAAACTAGTTTCTGCCAATAGTTCACCTTTAGTATCCAACACTTTAAATGTAATTGGATACATACCTACAATTTCCCCTTTTGGCTCTACTGTCACCCAAAAGGCTCGTGCTTGTTTGTTGGATAATTCTATTTTCCCGTTTTTTATTGAGTGAAGTGGATCTGGAAACAAACCTGGCTTTTTTGTTATATAATCATCATCCATAACATCTACAAATCCTGGTAGTATCGATGGAACATAATTAATTTGTTTTATCTGAATATAAGGTTGTAATTCAGACTCTATTTTCAGTTGACATTCCAGTCTCTGTAACCAACAATTTTCATCTTCTCCCCAACCTGCAAGTTGAAACGAAAATATTTCGTTTTTCATCATACTTGCAGATGAGTACTCCGGTAAATCTGTAAATTTATCAAAAAATACTTTTTCTAAACTACTAAGCAATTTTAATTCACATTTCATTTTCGTTTTCCCTTCTTCTCCGCTGGTATTCTCGCTGATTTAATCGCAAACAACTATCCTTACGCCATCCTGCAATGCATCATTACAGATATATGCTTTTTCTGTTTGCATGAGCGAATCATAAAATGTTTCTAACTTCTTGTCATTCAAATAAATACAACGTTGACCTATATGTCTATTTTCATATATATACTGAACTTTGACACCTTTGATATACATATCCACACATACAGAATTACAAGGCATTTTTGATGCGGTCTGTATCACAACACCATTTAAATCCGGAAGAATACCAAATCCATATTTTATCAAATTCTTGAGAAGAACCGTACCACCACCGGTATACCAATCAATTGCAGATTCTCCGTTTAGTCCCATTTCTGGGTTGTCCAAATATGAATTAGACATAACAAAAGGGCTTCTCGTTATATATTCGTGGGTAATTGGTAAAACCTTTTCTAGTTGTTTCCATGCATATTCAGCATCTCCCAACGCAAATAAAGCCATAATAGAAAACATAGATGCATGACAATACACACACTCATTTTCAGCTGTCCCCGGCAAAATGGTTGCCAATCTACCAACACCTGGCGCATCTGGTGCAAACGAAGGAATTAAGGTTTTTAGACCAAACCGTGAATCAAGTTTATGAAGGGTATCTATAATTAATTGCTTGAACTCCGGTGTACTTTGAATAAGACCTGACGTTGCCCAAAAAGCATTTGGCGCAAAGCTAATACGTGATTTCCCATCACTATCACAGAAACTCCCTATCCTATAACTGTTATGATCACCCCAACCATGGATCAGACGAAGTTCTCCTTCTTTGTTTCGTTCAACAGCATATTTTTGTAAACCTTCTCCCAATTCCTTTTGAATCTTGATATACTGCTTTATCTTATCGTCATAGCCGTGTACATATTTCAAAATCTCAGTTATCTCAGACAGATTTTGATAAAAATGCAAGGATGCCATGACCGAAACACCCGTTCCATATACTTTACCTGGTTCATATGTTCTTCCCAAACCATCAAGTGCATCATTCCAGTCACCAAACAGAATTCGAAGACAATTTGTCCCATCTTCTTTATCAATGTTGCTAACAAGATAATCTGCTATTCTAAGTATATGTTCTAGGACACTCCCTTTTAATTCACTGCGTTTCACTGTTCTTTCTTCAATTATTTCATAATATCCACATACTTCATCTAAAATGGAAAAATCATTTGTCCATGCCAAATAGGAATATACACAGGAAATAATCCAATTCCCTTGGTCAATAAACTCTCTCAAATCCATTTCCGGTGTGGCATCCGGATGTTCCGGAATAGAAAATTGTCTTGGGGATCGTCCTGATGGATCTATATAGCCCAACGCTCGCACAATTTTATCCCTTGCTTGCGAAGGATCCCAAATCAAAGCTTGTTCTAATTGTTGAAACACATCACGCACACCCAAAAGCGCATCTACATAACTTTTTCCCATAGCACAAAAATCAACTTGCTTTTGTACATTAAACAGGAAATTGTTTAAAACTGGCGCATTTATTTTCCCGTAATTCCATTCATCAAACTTGATTTTTAAATTCCCTATTCTTTCTTTTTCGGTATTTTGAGTTTTTTCGATTTCTTTATCAATTTCCTGTATATCTATCTCATGCAAAATTAGATTCTGAATCGGAAGCACAAAGTCAATACGAGCATGGTCTTCTACATTAATATGTAAAATTTCTGCCGCTATTGGAGACGTTTCTTTCCCAACACATTCAATCTGTCTTTCAAATATCCCCGTCTTTAAACATTCCGCACTATTAACTCTACGATTTGTATAACCCAAGAAATCTGTCTTTGAAGTAGTATGATATGACTTAGTTACTTCTGTTCCAGTAATCTTACGATTGATTGATAATGCATGATAGTCCCATCCTTGCCTCTCAAGCAAGAAACTTCCATTTCCAATATACTTACTAGTGCGGTCCGTTTTGCTAAACATATCATCCCAAACACCATTTTTTAGAAAAGCTTCAAAATAAGTGGTGAGCGCTAATTGCAGTATTTCATTCTTTTTGTTGATACATAGAACAGAAAATCGCATTTCCTTTTTATTTGACATATCTGTTCTCACAGCAAACGTAGCAAATTCTGTATCTGCAATATAATATGCCGCTGCATACGAATATACCAGATAGCGCTTTGTCTGATAAGGTTCAAACAGTTGCTCAGCCCCACCTAGGATAGAAATCGGAAAATATTCGCCATTTTTTTGCTTTATCCCAGCCCAAAAACCTATTGGTGGCTCTGCCTCATCGTGTACCGGTTTAAATACATTAAACACACCCTCTTTGGCATAAATGTAACCTGTTGAATGTGCCCAAATCGTACATCCATCACATGAATACGGAAAACGTGATTCTCCATACTTGCGCGGACAACACAAGATATTACCATCACTTAAATAATATGTATTGTCAGACAATCTGCTTGTTTCCTCTTGTTCTGACAATGTTCTATCAATTTCAAGTAATAAATCTTTTATTTTATTAACCAACATCATATCGCATCCCTCATTAGCAAGTTAGCACCAAGTAACTTGGTGCTAATTTACTATACTTTGTTTTGATTTCTATTCTTCTTTACAATAATAAATGCAATAGCTCCTGCTACAACCAGTACAGCAACACCACCTGCTATTGCCGGAATGAGTATTCCCATTGTGCTCGCATCATCTTTTGCATAGGCGTTTGAGATATCTACTTCAATAACACGGCGATACTCTCTCTTCCAACCATTGTCTTTTACAACTGCAAAATTAAATAATTCACCTTTTTTCGAATCATCACCTGCTTGAAATGCGATTTCAACTTTTCCTGTTTCTCCGGCTGCTAATTCCAATGTTTGTGATGACATCTTAACTTCAATGCTCTCATCATTCTTGCTTGTCTGTTGAATGGAATAAGAGGCTTTCTCTTTTCCATTATTTGTAATAGTGAAAACCACACTGTCTTTTTCAGACTTTCCAAGTTTATTAACAGAAATATGTGGCTCTGCTACATCCATTTCAATTACCGTATCCATCTCAGGAATGCTCGAAGCATACTCTCTTTTCTGTCCGGACGCTTCAATAATTTCAAGGGCCTCCTTCGGCAATTCTGCTGCTGATGCGAATTGTTTGTTATCAATTAGCTGAATGTTTCGCTCAGGATCTGCCGTTGTGGAAATATTTCGAATCGTAGAATAGTTATTTTTCAAAATATTGTTATAACTATATTGCTCAGCAAAATGATCCTGATTAAATATTGGTCCATGAGCCGTATCATATCCTTCAATCACATTGTTATAGACATTGTGATTCGAAGCATTCATATCCAGATAGATTCCATTATACGTACCTGTATACCCAGTACTTTTAATATAATTGTCATGTATATGGTTGTAGATATCTGACTCGCTAGTCATTCCATTGGCACCACAGAAATAAAGGCCTGCCGCATCATTCAATGCATACAAATTATCTTCACAGTGGTTATAGGCAACCTCCGCATTGTAAATTGTAAAAGATGCACTAGGAAGATTTATCCACCCCATCATCAATCCGGAATATGGAGTGTGCAAAAAGGTATTATGCGTAACAGCAATATTTTTCACTCGTGCAACTACAATGCCCGGACTTGCCATATAATCTGTCCCAATATTATAAACATAATTGTTATCAATGATAATATTACTCTGTCCTTCTTCTACATTCCATAGTTGGTTGTGCTTTCCAAACACTGCTGCTGACATTGCCAAATTTGTAAATGAATTCCCCTTCACAACAATCCCATTGGTTCCACCATTCAAATAAATTCCATTTGTCCCCAAATGATTAAACGTACAATTTTTAATTGATACATGCTTTGTGTATTCGCCGTAAATTGCAGCAACCTTTACATGCTCACTCTTCCATCCTTCCAATGGATTTTCCTGGTTGTCTTTAAAAAATTTATCTTCACTTTTCTGCTCAACACTATCATCCCATGCATGGGTATTTCCCAGATGACTGTTAAAACCATGTTCCGTTGCAAAATTGGAGGTCGTACCTGTAAAAGTCAAACCTTCAAAAGAAACTCCGGATGCATGTTTCAGGTCAAACAGCTTTTCTACTAATGGATAAGAAACCGTAGCTTCCATCATATCCGTATCTGTATATGGATAAAAATACACGACACCATTTTTATCATCATAAAAGAACTCACCAGGTTCATCTAAAAGCGCCAAATGATTTTCAAACCAATATGACCATTCTGTAAAATCACGTTTATTTCCTTCGTATTTGTTATAGGCATGCCATTCTTCATCCTTTACTGAGAGTTGCATAAGTCCCGTTGCCTCATCCTCGCCATGAAATTTGGCTATGCGAAAACGCTTATGATTCCATTCAATATTCAAACAAATTTCCAAAGGTTCTACCGTTTCATTGGAAACATCACCAAAACTAGAATTGTCTACATAAAACCAGTTACTATAACTGATGATGTTATCATTTAAAGTTTCCGGATCTTTCAGATTTTTCACAAAATCATATTCATCGCCTCTTGCAAGAATGAGCCTCTCACCATCTAAATACAAGTCACGAAATTGTGGCCATTTCCCATCAATTTTTTCAGTTTCAGAAAGTTGATAGCTATAATATCCTTGCTCCTCTACTTTTTTGAACTCTGAACTCTTTAAATCTCTATTTCCAGAAATAACAGGTGACACATTCTTCGCATTTTTAATCAAAATCTGTAATTCATAATCTTCACTTGAAGCTCCGTCTATTACAATAGGTTCTGTCAATTGATATGTATTCTCTGTTAATTCAATCGTCACCTTCGCATCTTGTGATTTTGAAAGTTCTATTGCCTGATTTATATACGCTTGGATGTTTTCCGTTGAACTTGCCTGGTATTTTTTTGTTGGAATCTTAATTTTATTCGTTGCAAGCAAAATATAATCTGCATATTCAGTTGCCTTTTTTACATCTGAAAATGTATTCCCTGGTTTTACAATTGGAGTTGTCTTGCCGACATATTCACAGAATAATTTTGCCGCTTCACCACGAGTAATTGTTTCATTCGGATTTGTTATTTCCATCAAATCATCACAGAAAAGTAATTGCATAAATTCGCTTCTCGTGATACTCTTCTTCGGCTTTAACTCTTCTCCAAAATCAGGCAAAAATCCACTTCTATCCATATAAGCATAGTAGTCATAGTTCTTATCATTTTTCTTTATATCTGTAAAATCAGTGGTATATACATCTTTGATATCTGACTTATTGATAAGAAGTTTTGCCATACTTACTATCGCCTCGCCACGTGTTAAGGCTTGTTCCGGTTTAAAAGAGCCATCTTTATAACCAGACATAAATGCGGAATACTTTGCAAAAGGTTTCAGAGTTCTTGCCGATGGAACATCAAGTACATATGTTTCTTTAGAAATCACAAAAGATACTGCCGCTTTTTTAAAGCTCTTATCGTAATTCAAGGACTTGATATTTCCATCTCCCATGACACCAAAAACAAGATAAACTGCTTCCGGATTATCAAGATTGTTTGTCGGAATAACATAGGTTTTTCCGTTTACAGTAACCTCATACAAATCACCCTTTGGCATAATATCAAGGATTAATTTTTCACCTAATTTTTCTCTTTTTTCGGATATAATCACCTTGGATTCATTTGGATTGATGGTCACCCCATCTGTTCCTATAATGGAAAAATGACCACTATTTCCATAAATAATCATATAACCGGCTCCGTCATACCATTGATTGCCTTCTCCACCTAACATAATTGCAATTGAATAATCCGGATCTTCTGAGTGAATACTCTCCAAAGCAACATGCAAACCACTTTCATTCACAGGAAAAGCACTTGTAAATCTAGCACGTTCCCAACCTTCTGTATCTGTTGAAAAAGCAACTTGAATCCCTTGTTCGCTTTCCCTCAACTCCAAATGTGGTGTGACAGACATTCCAACTGCTGTCGGACTAACCGTATTCCCAAGAGGTTTGTAATCCGCACCTACCATCTGATTACTGATTTTTGCCAAAGTATAGGAAATTACACTTGTTGTAAATGACTTATTATAATTAAGTGCTTTTATGTTGCCATCTCCCATTACTCCAAAGGATAAATAAACATCTTTCTTGTCGTTTAGACGTTCAGCAGAAATCGTATATGCTTTCTTGTTTACCGTTACAATATATTTGGACCCGTTCAATTTGACATTGAGAGAAAGTACACCTTCAAGTTCTTCTCTTGTCTCTGATACTAGCACTTTAGATTTGTTTGGATTGATTACTTTTCCATCTGTCTCGATAATCGAAAAATAACCACTCTTCCCGTAAATAATCATATAACCGATACCATCATACCATTTGCCTTCTTGATTACCAAGCATAACAGCAACTGAATAATCTGGGTCAGCTGATGCAATATCCTCGATTTCAATCTGAATGCCTTCGCCTGTTGTTGTGTACATTTCCTTTGTATGTACACGTTCCCAACCTTCCGTTGTTCGCGTATGCACAACACGGACACCTTTTTGGGCTTTTTTAATCTGCAAATTTTCTCCTACAGCATACAAGTTCCCGGTTTTCGGAGTATCTTGATTCTTAGCTGCCGTGGTTGGCATCACATTTACTGTAGATGCCATACAGCAGATTGAAAGAATCATCGCAAGAATTTTTTTGGTATGTTTTTTCATGCTTCTCCTCCTACCCTTTTCCTTCTAATTACCAGAACAACAACTACAATTGCTATTAAAACTAAGAGTGCCGCGCTCACGCCACCAACGATGATACCTGTCTTATCTATCGATTCTTTCTTTGGCACTTCTTGTTTAACACCATCTCCTTTTTCCGTTTCTTCATTACCTGCTTCCTTCTCTGGTTCAATTACATCCACTACATCCTCATCTGAGTGGTATACTTTAGCAACGGTAAAGGAGGTTTCGCTCTTTTTAAACTCTTTATCAAAAACAAGTTTTCCAATCTCTCCATCACTCATAATACCAAATGAAACATAAACTTCATCCGTATATTTCAGTTCAAAGTCCTCATGTTCTGCCGGAATCTGATATACATTTCCATTTACTGTAATTGCGTAATTTTCGTCATCATCCATAAGCCTAATGTTTATAGAAAGTGTTTTTCCAAGTTCTTCTCGCACTTCTGACACTACAATTGGTGATTTATTTGGGTCAATAATCGTGGAATCAGTTGCGATAATAGCAAAATTACCACTCTTTCCATAAATCATCATGTAACCAGTGGTGTCATACCACGGAGCATTGTCATTTCCTATCATAACTGCAATAGAATAATTGGAATCTTTAGATTCAATATCTTCGATTTCTATCTGCAAACCACCCTCTGTAGTCTTATAAGCTTCTTCCATCGAAATATGCTCCCAGCCTGTTCCATCTATACCCTGCGTCACCTTCACACCATTTGTAGTCTTCTCTAAATTCCAATTATATCCCGTTACACACATACCATGTGATTGTCCTTCATTTTCTGTCGAAAGAACACCAGTAGCTTTTTTCAGCACAAATGTCACAGCATATCTCTTGAAATCATTGCCGGCATAGTCTATTTCTCCAAGTTTACCGTCGCTCATAACACCATATGACAGATACAATTCTTTTGGATTCTCAATTGGATAATCTGCATGTTGTACAGGGACCTTATATGTTTTTCCATTCACCGTAATTTCATAATTCGTTCCTTTTAATTTCACATCTAAGGTGAAGGTTTCTCTTAATGCTTCTCTCATCTCTGAAATAGCTACTGGAGACAGATTTGGATTCGTAATGCTTCCGTCTGTTGCAACAATCGAGAAATTGCCACTCTTACCATAAATAAGCATGTAACCTCTTGTATCGTACCAAGAACCTTTGCTTCCCAATTTGACAACAAGAGAATAATTACTTGCTTTTGATGCAATATCATCAATTTCAACATGAATACCATTTCCTAATGGGCTATATGTATTGTTATGTACAACTCGTTCCCAGCCCCCTGCATTCGCAGTGTGAATAACTTTTAATCCATTTTCCACTTTATGCAAGAGTATGTTGTTGCCTTCTTTTCCCATCCCTACTGATTCCGGTTTGACTACATTTCCATCAAATGTTTCCGGCTCAATAGTTTGAGCTTCTACTTTTGCAACAGTAAATGATACGTCTTGATTTTTAAAATCATCCTCGTAAAATTTAAGATTGCTGATATCACCATTTTCTAATGTATAATCGCTCATGATACCAAGACTTATATACACTTGTTCTGAACCACCTACATACTTTCCATCTATGAGATAATCTTTTCCATTAATTGTAAATACATAATCTTTGCCTTTTATTTTGACATTTAAGGACAAACTGTCTTTGTATTCTTTTACCGTTTCTGAAGCCAATATCTTCGCATTATTTGGATTTTCTGTTGTACTTCCTTCTGGTGCAACACCTGAAGGTGCAATAATTGCAAGATTACCGCTCTTTCCGTATAAGATCATACATCCCTGTTTGTCATACCATATCGGGCCATTGCTTCCGAGACCAATTACAAGAGAATAATTTTCCGAATCTGATACGATATTTTTGATATCCAGTGTCAGACCCTTTTCAACCACTGAGTATGGATTCTCATAATAAACACGTTCCCATGCTGCTCCCGTGTCAATATGGGTAATTATCAAACCACTCTTTGCATCTTCAAATCGGAAACTAGTTCCTTCCACTCCCATTCCTTGTGGAGGAATTGTGTTTCTGTTGTCTTCTTCAGGTTTTTCTTCTGCACTATCTACCTTACTGTAAATCTTGCTGATAGTGAAACTTGCGTCTGTCAATTGCTTAAGTAAATCTAATTCTTTAACTGTTCCTCCATCCATCATTCCAACACTAATATAAAGATTCTCGATATCACCAAGTGGATACTGATGATGAGTTGCCGGAATCATATAAACATCGTTATTTACTGTAATAGCATAATCACCATTTTGCAATTTAATATCAATATATAAAGAATCTGCCAACATTTCTCTCTTAACAGATAACATTGTCTCTCCATGCTGAATATGTGTACCTGAATTTCCACTTGTAGCTACAACACTAAAACTTCCATCCTTGCTATAAACAAGCATGTATCCTGTTTTGTCATACCATTGATCTGTATTGTTACCAAGTGCTACAACAACTGCATAATCTTCGTCTGAAGGACTTACAATATCATCAATTAAAATTCGAATGCCATCTTTGGCGTTTCGGGTCGTGTTTGTTGTTACACGAGCGTAAAATACAGTATCCGCTGTATGTAAAACTTTCACTCCTTTACTTTCCTCGATTTCATAATTGCATTCTTCTTTATATGACATATCTTCTTTTGTGAAATCAGTTTCATTCGTCAAATCAACAGATTCAACAATCGGTTCCTTATATTCAGAAGATACCGCGGCGATGATAAATGAAGCAATTCCCGCCTCCGGTACACCAAATCCGAAACGGAGGTCTGCTCCTGTGTTCATAGCCGGAATCGTATAAGTATCCCCGTTTACTGTAATGATATAGTCGGTATCTACCTGTTTTAAATCCATGATGAAATTATTCCCAAGAGTCTCACGCTTGATGGAAATAAGTGGTTCCTCTGTTCCTGTGGTATTAACCGTAAATAAACCATCTCTACTATAAGAAATCATATATCCTGTTTGACCATACCATTGCTCATCTGCATTTCCAAATGCAATTGCAAAGGATGTGTCTTCTCCAACAAGAATATCTTTTACTTCTAGATGAACTCCGCTGCTCGCATCATATGATGCCACTGTTTGCACGAAATCTTCATAAGCCACAGAAGCCTCTGTATAAGAAACACTTACCCCTTTTTCATCACTTGCAAGTAAAATTCCTTCTGTTCTTGCATATCCAAACTCTTCTTGCAATCCAACCACGATTTCATCAGTAATCTGTTTTATGGTAAAACTTGCATCGGAATATGTTTTCAGCAAATCCATGTTTGTAACAGTTCCACCCGGCATAATACCAACGCCCATATAGAAATTCTTCACATCAGGAAGTGCTGCAGTCTTATTCACAATTGGAATTACATACGCTTTCCCATTTACTGTAATTAAGTAATCATTCTCCTGCAATTGAATATCCATGGAAAGCTGTCCGTTCAATGGTTCACGCACCAATGATATGATTTGTTTTCCGGTTGTAATATTTCCACCTGCTCCTGTTGCAACAATTGAGAAATTACCTGTATTTCCATATACAATCATATAGCCTGCTTTATCATACCATTGGTCAACTGTATTCCCAATCGACACACCAATCGAATAATCGCTATCGGAAGGAGAGGAAATATCCGTGATTTCCATATGTATGCCTTTTTCCGTATTATAAAATGCATTTGTATTTACACGAGCGTAAAAGGCTGTCGCATCACTATGTGTTACTTTCATACCAGTTTCTGTATCATCCGATATCGCGTAGTGACAATCTTGATTAAGACTCGTTTGTTCAGATTTAAAAATCTTTGTAGTGTCCCACACTACTTTTTCCTTCGCAGGCTCTTGATATGCATGAGACAACTCTGCAATCACAAAAGATGTGCCTGCACCCAAGCTAGTTTCCCACTTTGCATCACCTGTATTAGCATCTGTGCCTCCAAGTACACCAAATGCCAAATATAAGCTTGTAGGATCAACAAGCTTCTTTGAATCGTCGACGTAAGTAACCGGGATAGTGTACATATCGCCGTTGACAGAAACGACATAACTATCTCCTATTAATTTCAAATCCATAGAAACATTTCCATTTAGAGTTTCACGTTCTACCGAAACAAGTTTGGTATTAGCATGAGCAATCGGTGCTGTATTGACCCCTGCAGTCGGAAAAATTTCAAAATGTCCGCTTTTACCGTAGACAAGCATATAACCAGCTTTATCTGACCACTGGTTTGTTCCACCGGTCATTGGGTCGCCATTTCCGATTGCAATAGCAAAAGAATAGTCTGAATTGTCAGCCACTTGAATGTCCGTAATCTCTACATGTATTCCTTGCTCTGTACTATATGTATTTACAGTAGAAGCTCGTTGCCACCATTCTGCTGCATTTGGATAAGACACTTTCACGCCAAGAGTTTCATTACTCAATTCTACTCCCGTCGCCTGAAAATCTGATACTTGCAAGCCCTGCGCTTTTACATAATGCGGTCCAATCATGGGCACCATTAAACAGCACACTAAAATGAATGAAAGTACCTTTATTCCTTTTTTCTTTTTCAAAATTTCTTTCATAAGCCCTCCTTGCAATCTCACCGCTAACTCACCACGTGTTTTTCACGCTTGGATATCAAAAGATAAACATAATTATATAAATAAATTATATCGTTTTACTCCCAACTTTTACAAGTAAGAAGAAGTATGATTAGTGTGGTATTTGTGCTTTCTTCTTGCGCCTTACTTGTATTCATATTGACTTTTGTTTTTATTTCATGTATTACTGAAATACAAGATTGAAACACAGACAAACAGAGGTGTAATTATGGGAAATCTTTTTAGTTGCGATGGCATCATATATCGAATCTTATCCAAGTTTTCTGAATTGCTTTTTCTTGGTCTGCTTTGGTT
Source organism: Faecalimonas sp. (assembly GCA_045638905.1). Classification (GTDB taxonomy): domain Bacteria; phylum Bacillota; class Clostridia; order Lachnospirales; family Lachnospiraceae; genus Faecalimonas. The sequence goes on along the minus strand of JAZUCE010000003.1, from coordinate 32,883 downwards.
TGTTTTTTCCGTACCGTTTTTTACAATCGGTACTTCCACTACTGCCTTATATTACAGTATCAACAAAGTAGTTCTAAAGAAAAGAGGTAAAATCTGGGAAAGTTTTTGGTACTCTTTCCGAACGAATTTTAAACAATCAACAATAGCCTGGTTAATTATTTTAGCACTTTATTTATTAACATTTATAAACTTCTACATATTACGCATGGTGATTCCCAATACAAATTCATATTTTGATTACATCATTCTCGCGATTATATTGCTAATGATAACCACTTGGTCAAATTATGTAGCCTTCTATATTGCCCGTTTTGGAAATACACTTCTCTCTATTTTCAAAAACGCATTTCTGATATCGTTTGGCAATATAATAAAGAGTTTCTTTTCGACCTTTTTGCTACTTGGTATATTAATAGTGTGTTATTTATATCTTCCACTGATATTTGTATTACTTCCCGCCTACACATGTATTGCGTCAAAAATTTTCGAAAATGTTTTCAGTAAATATATTTCCCTTGAAGAAGATACTAGCTCAACTTCTGAATAGTTTTATTTTACAAAAAAGGTGCGATTTCCATTATATTGGAAAATCGCACCTTTTCATTTTATAAACTAGAATTCATCACCCGGAATATCTTCATACTCCTTATCAACCTGACCAAATTCTCCATCTTGAATGGAAGAGGTTGCAACAATACAGGTTTCTTCAAAATATATCAAATCCATTATAGGTTCTTCGTATCTCATTGTTCCCCCTCCAATCCTATTTCATAGTTTCAAGAAGCGCAACAGCATCACTTACTTTCACTGCTCGCGCTGGCCCATTGACTGTCGTTCCGTCTTTGGTAATCCAATATGCCTGAACCGGTATTTCCCTGTCAGAATTAATTCCATTACCGCTGACTGTAATACCAATAATATTAATGGTACTGAATCTTATTGAACATGAATTTATCTCATTTGGCGTTTTCTTATAACCTGCTGCCAATAACGATGCAAACACATATTCTTGCGGATATATTTTCGGGACACCTGCTCTGTTCGTTACAACAAATCCAACTTCCCGATATTCCCAACTGTCCACTGTGGTTACAAAACGCAAATCAATTTTATTCGTTTCACCCTCTGTTGTATATCTGGTTTGTGCTTGAACACTCAATACAGTTTCAGGGACAAATTTTGCATACACTTTTGTTTCTCCTGTAACAACCTTTGTTGCAGCTGTAACCGGTGAAGTTTTACAAGCCTCGTCATAGTACCAACCAGCAAATACGTATCCAACTGGTGCTATTGGTGCTTCCATTTCTACTCCTCTACGGAAATTAGGGAAAGCTGTTGTATATTCTACTGTTTTAACTGCTTGCGGATTTTCATCTACATTCAGTTTCACATCACGCATGATCGTATATTCTCTTAAGTTTTCTACACCAAGAGGTGCTTCACCGTAGTTCTTCATCTGTAAAACAATACGGTCACTATAAACTTTCACGATAAGACCTTGTACAACCGCCGGTGTTCCAGTGATTTCTGTAGTATCCAAACCCACGTCATTTGTAAATGCTACTGAGCCAGCAAATGCTTCCACATACCCGGTAGGTGTTTCATAACGATTTTGGAACCGTGTTCCATCTGCTGCATATGTCTGAACACGTTGATATGTATCTGTATGGATATATGGATTATGGTCGTGTCCATACAAATAAATCACATTTGTATATTTATTGAATATTCCAGTTATCTTTTCATATGCCTCTACATCCCCAGTTTTCAAACTAGCAGTCGGATAATGACCTAAAACGATTACCGTCTTGTCTTTTCCAATAGCTTCCAGTTTTGATTCCATCCAATCCAATGCACCTGAGTCATAGGTCCATCCACTTGTGATTTCTGTACCAGTATATGTCGTATTGATTGATATCAAATCCATACCATCAATATTGTAATGATATGCAAGCACATGACCTGCATTTTTAATATTATCAGGCGTACCTGTTGGCCATTCACTTTGGAAATATGCGTTATCCTCTGTCAATTCAGGCAGTTTGCTCTCGATTCCACTCGTATAATCCCCTGAATTGAAAAGATTAGAAGAATCAAGACTACCAATTGCATATTCGTGATTTCCTGTCAAGAATAAGGTTCTGCCTGATTCTGTCGCGCTCGCAGCAGCTTCATACATTTTATCGCGAGATGTCTTCCATTGTTCTTCGATATCTTCCCCTGTTCCAAGCCAATATCCATGTGGAGCTTCCGTTTTATCAAAACTCTTATTTGAAATCAAATCACCAAGGAACGCGATAACATTTGCATTTTCCTGTTCACGTACTTTCTGTGTTGCAGTTATAATACCATCACGAATATATTCTTCTTCTGTACTCGTATATTTACGTTCACTATGAAGATCCGCAAATGTAGACAATGTAAATATTGGTTCTTCTGTTGTCTCATCTGCAAGTTCTGGTCTTACATTGTATAAAATTAATTTATCTGCAGAAGCAGTTGTTGTAACACCATCTTCTGTTATATTCAAATAATTTGTTCCGTCAGAAACAACAAAGTATGACGTTGTTGTATTACTTACTCGCTCAATTGTAAGTACTTGTAATGTACCAAGAGAAACACCTGTGCTAGAAAGATTCAAATAAGAAGTTTCATCTCCATTTGCCTTCTTAATGGAATATCCTCCCGCTACAGTTTTAATTTCCCATGTCATATCTTTGCATGAGTCATCTAAACTTCCATTAAAATCAGTAACTCCAAATGCGTTTGATATCGCTAACTCTTTTTTACCAATCACATAATTTCCATCTAAATTTGTAACAGATGTACGTTGTACGTAATCTGCTGTAACAAGTTCTTCTGTTGTAATGTAAGAAATATCTGTGATCGTAAAGGTTCCATCTGAGCTATATTTTGTTGCATTTTTAATATTTGGACCACTCATTACTCCCGCTTCCGAAACATTAAATCCAATCATAAGTCCAAATGCAAAATGCAATCTATCTGTACCTGTTGTACGTGGAATCGGACAATCATCACCTTCTGCTGAAATAGAATATGTTTTTCCATTTACAAAAAGCTCATATCTGCCATCTTCCTCTCGCACATCTAATGCTAATCTATCTGCAAGTGGTTCACGTTTTTCAGAAACAACCACTGACTTAATGTAGTTGTTACTCCAACTATTATATATTTCCACTATAGCAAAGCTACCATCTTTACCATAGAAAAGCATATATGCTCCTCCTTGGGTATCATACCATGAACTTTGATATGTGGAATAATCTCTTTTTCCGATGAATACTGCAAGTGTATCCGTATCGTTTGTTAATTCAATATCCTTAAGGCCAATATGAACTCCATTTCCCTCTGGCCAAAATCCGTTGTATTTCAACGGGTAATTATTTGTCGGAACGCTATTGTCAAACTTCGTTTCTATACGCTTCCATGCATCTGTTTCTGCTGTATAATCTACTTTAACTCCGCCTTCAACATTTGATACTGTTGGCCTGTTTGTACCACCTAAATTTGACAATGTTATATACTCACTTGGATTAGTAACTTTCACTACACAACTTGCCATCTTACTTTCATCCGTTTTTGATGTAGCAGTAATAACTGTTGTTCCTGCTTTTAATGCTGTCACTTGTCCGCTTTCATTCACAATGGCAATAGTTTTATCATTCGAACTCCATGTAACATACTGAGAAGAAACACTCGGCGATACTGTTGATGTTAAATCTACTTTTTCACCAACAATCAGAGTTGAAAACTCTTTATTTAATTCCACCATTGAAACAGCAGGTGCCATATATGAAATCATATAAGATGCTGTTGCTTTATTCGTCCATCCTGTGATTGTTGCAGTTGTTGCATCTGTAATAGTTGCGTAACCTACCGCACCAAATGTGAAATATGTTTTTGTAAGTGTAGATGCTATGCTTGTATAATATGTATCACCTACTTTTACACCATCTCTATAAGTATCTACTTTAATCTCCCATGTTGTTCCGTTTCCTTTAATACAAATAGATAACTTATCAATTTCATTTTGCGCCGCTAACTTCGTTGCTGATTGAACTACACCTGCACTCATGAGGTTACCACCCGAAGCCGCTGCCATTACTACAAAGTCGCCATCATACTCATATATAAAACCATATGTTCCTGTAGTTGAATCAATATAATCGCCTGCACTCGTCGGTCCCATAACAATAATCATAGAATTATTTTCTGCGAGTGCAAAATTTTCTACATCCACGCAATATCCCTCTGTCAACTCCCGACTAACATATTGACTTCTAACACGAGCATAACCATTTGCTGTAAAAGAAAGATTTACACCTTGTTGCGTTCCTTCTTCTACAACATCTATAAAAGTAGCTTCCGTTTTATTCGTGTCTAATCCATTGTTTTCTACTTTTGGCACACCCACAGGATAAATAACAGAGGATTCTGGTACAACTGTGACATCACATGTGGCAATTTTACCATCCGCTGCAATGGCCGTAACTTGTACAGGTTCTTCACTTGTCGCCTTTGCAGTTACTTTTCCATTTACATCAACGATAACACAATCCTCATTATTTGATTTCCAACTTACTGCTTGATCCGTTGCGGTTGATGGACTTATAGACGCTTGTAATGTTTCTGTCGTGCCTTCTGTTAAAGTCAACACGGATTTGTTAAGGTTCACACTTTGTACCGGGATTCCAGTGTATGAAATCATGTAGGATGCATCCGACTTATTTGTCCATCCTGTAACTGTTGCAGTTGCTGCATCTGTAATGGTTACATATCCTACAGCACCAAAGTTAAAATATGTTTTTGTGAGTGTAGAAGCCATACTAAATGAATGTGTATCACCCAACTTTGTTCCATCTTTATAAGTATCTACTTCAATCGACCATGTTGTTCCATTTCCCTTAATATAAATTGACAATTTATCAATTCCACTTTGTGAAGTCAATTTTGTTGCCGAACGAACTACACCTGCACCCATGAGACTACTACCTGAGGCTGCTTCCATCACTACGAAGTCACCATCATACTCATATATAAAACCATATGTTCCTGTAGTTGAATCAATATAATTTCCTTTACTCTCTGTTCCCATAACAATAATCATGGAATTATTTTCCGCGAGCACAAAATCTTCCACATCAATACGATAACCATCCGTTAATTCTCTTGCAGTCCACTGACTGTTTGCACGTTTATATCCGTTTGCAGCAAAAGATACCTGTACCCCCTTTTGTACTCCATCTTCTACAATATCCGCTCCACTATTAAATCCATTCGTTGCAACAGTTGGAACACCTGCAGGATAAATTACATCTTCCGCTTGTACAAATAATGAATTCATCCCAAGACTACCTACAACCATACAACAAACAAGTACCACCGAAAGGAACTTATTAAATCTTGTTTTATCCAAAAATCTTCTCATGGTAAACTCCTCCTTTATATACCTTAACTGTATCTTATAGTCCAAACTTTTCTCAAGTCCAAAGAAGTACGATTAGTGTGGCATTTGTGCTTTTTCATTTCATTGCTTGATTTTCATCATTGGAAATGCTACGTTTAAAGAAAAATAGACAAATATTATGAAAGGAATTATTAATTATGGTGGATCGCTTTCTATTTTTATCAGACCCACATATAGCAAGCTACTGGAACAGCGAATGGGAAAGAAAATTAAATGAATTTCTTGATTTCATGAAAGATTACTATTACCAATACACTCTCGATTTTTGTCTCTCTTGCGGTGATTGGCTGATTCAAAACGACAGTATCGAAAGTGCTATGTACAAATTAAATGTTGTTGACAGCTCTATGCGCAAACAATTTGGAAGGGTCTATAACGTAGTTGGTAATCATGATTATAACTATCAATTCTGGAACATAGAAAAACAGACAAATACAGTTAATCCTGAAATGTTGTCACCTGAACATTTGAGAAAAGCTTGGTGCAACGATTTCAAAAGTACATATTATACCTTTGATACTCCGAATGCTAAGTATGTGGTTTTCGATACCGGATTAGACTGGACCTTTGTCACTACACTGGACGACCATTTACGGGCACAAATACCATGGTTTGCCAATATATTAAAAACCAACACGACCGAACACATTTGTTTAGTCATGCATATCTTATATGCAGATGACAAGTTAAAAACATTAGGAACTGTAGCACAAAAGATATTCTCAATGGCACAAGCTTTTAATGAACGCTCAACTGTCATAATTGATGACACAATGTATGATTTTTCCGAGTGTTCTGGGAAAATTGTTTGTGCTTACGGCGGACATAAACATGTTGATTATATTGGAATGGTAAATGGTATCCCTGTTATCTTAGTAATCGATACACAAGCTGGAGACACCCCTTCTTTTGACATTGTTTATGCAGACTATGAGAACAAATTAGTAAATACGGTTAGAATCGGAACAGGAAAAAACAGAACAATTTTTTTGACATGACATACAAAACGGAGACAAAATACTTGTCTCCGTTTTTCTTGATTTGCATATTCTTATTCAATTACTAATTCCGGATTCTCTGCGAAATGCTTAAGCATTACAATCGGCTCTGTTGCAGAAGTATTGGTGATTACAATACCTTCTTTTGCAGCTTTTTCCGTTACAAAGAATTCATCATTTGTCAATTCCCCGTAACGAATCAATGTTGGAGTTTCAATCTCCCATACACCAAATTTTCCTTTTCCTTGTAACAAGATAAATCCATATGCTGCTGCATCTTTAATTGTCACTGTTTTTCCTGGTTGAATGGTAAGTCTCTTCGCACTTACTTCTTTACATTTATAGCAAATCCATTCTTCTGTGTAATCTTCATTTTGTGTGATTACCTTCGGTGCCATAAAACGATTCTTATGGAAATCAGGGTCTACGTTCTTATCCCAGTCGATAACTTCGACTAAGTAATCGAAGTTTCCTTTTTCTTCTTCCGGACAGTTCTTCCAAAGTAAATCAGATGGTACTGCATGTTCATAGTAAAGTACTGACTGATACATTGCATATACATCGCTTGCAAACTGTGGCTCATATGTACATAAGCTTGCCGGTGCATGAAGTACTCCAGGTGGTACATCCCAACCTGTATCAAGTGTAATCTTATATGCCTGCGATAAATCTAATAATTTGTTATCACCCTTTGTGAAGTTTTCCAAACATTCTTTTACTTGCTCTTTGGTTGTCTCAGGATTTAAACCAAAGAATGTAAATGGGAATTCTCCGCCATGATTGTTGCATTGAGATGGGAAGAAATACATTTCCGGTTTGCCATCTGCTCCCACTCTATTCGCATGTTCATCTCTGTGATGAATGTGATGTGGCAATGGTCCTAAGTTATCAAAGAATTTTGAGAACATTGGCCATTTGTGATATTTGTTCCAAAGATCATCACCGATAACTTCACCTTTTAATTCATCTACTGCATCACGAAGTAACACGCGTTCTGAACCGTCTGCTGAAACGATATAACTTAGACCTTCGTCATCCGGTGTCAATGGACCATTTTCCGCCCATGTGGTAGATGCAAACCAACGTTCATCGATTCCTCCTCTTTCTAACCCTAATACATAGTAATCGTCTGGGTGAAGTTTAATACGTTTTCCTGGTCTACAGAATGAACGTGGTACCCAAGTTGGTGCAAGGCGGTAAACGCCTTTGCCTTCTTCTAATAATTTTTTTGCTACTGACATAACTGATACTTCCTTTCTTTATTTTAAACTTATTTCATGCATTGCAAAAATCTCTAAATTTGTTACTATGAAACTCACCATGCCATTTTCGTATTTGAATGGAACTTCTCGCCTTTCAGGCAAGCATTGTATATGTTTCGGACATTTATCACATTTTACCGAAACCGTAATATCTTCTACTTTTCTTGCTCTCTCATTCTCATTCAAAAGAACAACATTAATCTGAATAGCATCTTCCAAATTGAATCCGATTACTTCTACATCACATGGTGCATCCGTCACGATGGTCTGTGCCGGTTGCAATACATGTTTCAACAGCAAATAAAAGGCTCTCTTATATTCAGCAGTTCTTCGACACTCTATTGGAAAGGCGGACCAAAGCACCTTTCCTTTTCCGTAACGTTTCACTGCTACTGCTGGTATATCTGTAGAAATACCTGGTGGATTCGAGTGAATAGATGCAAACTCTACCATATCCTGCTTCGTATATGGCAGTGTTACAGTTGCAATCACATCATTTGGATTCATCCCTGTCACTTTCGGTGCTTGTCCTTCAAATTGAAGAGGATACTTATGATTAAATCTTCCAAAAGCTTCCGGACACTTTTCATTTGGCGCGAGATAAACAACACGTTCTTGTGTTTCTCCCACAACGTTTGCTCCAAAGAATGTATTTAATAGTTCTGGATTATTTACTCCGCTGAAATATAGTTTTCCACCATTCTCCACATATTTTATTAAACGTTCATTATCTGCACTATCCTCTACTCCCGGACAAGGTAAAATAACTGTTTCATATTTTTCAACATCAATACAACCACTTGTCACCCCAAAACACACGTTGTTTCGAATCAAAGTCTCAGCAGCAAACAACGCTCCATCATGATTGCTGAGCGGGTTATAAATGACAGGTTTGCTCTTTAAGGAATAGTAAAGACCAACATCTTCTATCATATTTCCCTTCGATAAATATATCTCATATGGAAGCTGCTTTTCAAACACATCTCCTATCTGATGGTATACTCGTTCATCCATTGTTCCTATCGGGTCAATTGCATCAATAATCAATGTGGCGCCATGATGTGCTGCTGTTGTAAACATAGCACTTAGCATCACATCCTTTGGTTTTAATGTTGTATGCATTCCCAAATTTGGTTCACAACGACTAAACATATACTCAAACGGTTGATTCTTTGACATATTTCTATAGAACTTACATGCAAAGGAATGTCTGTACATATCGTCATACAGATCACCGCCTGTATAGTCACAGGCATCATTTACTCGTTCATCTGCACATCGATGATTCACATGGGTTATTCCACTCGCAAAGTTATGCTCCACACTGGCATGTGGTGCTACAGCTTTTAGTTCCTTTGTCGCCCACATTGCAAATTCGCCCATCCACTCTCTTCGCTTTTCAATGTAAAGTTGCCAGTTTGGATGAGTTGTATCATATAAATCCGGCATATCCCCGCCTACTTCTCTTTCCCATCGTTCCTTACAACTATCGCAATAACACATCTGTGGCCAAAAAAGCATATCAAAAAAGAAGCCTTCAAATTGGAAATACTCTGCTATTTCACATATCTGCTCTTTTACAAAAGCTCGATATTCCTGATTGTTCGGACAGCAATATCCATATCGATTCACTCCTTGCGCCGCAAAATCCAAACGGTTTTGCACACACTTTTCGCGTTCTGAATTCCCATCACGATCAACCATTCGCCACTCAGGATGTCGGTCATGCTCATAATTGTTATAAATCAAGCTGTAATAGCCTGTAACCGAGATACCAGCTTCATGACACAATTCTGTAACTCTTTTTATCATGTCTTCTTTTCCAACAAAAGCGTTATGCATTTTACCCACCTTTGTTGGATAATAGCAAAGACCAACATGGGATTGAAAATAAATCATTGCATTTTGGACTTTCGCACGTTTCAAATTCTCCACGTACTCCTGTGGATCAAATAGCGATAGAAATTCAGAATTCCATTCTTCTATATGCATGTCACATAAATGTCGACGCCACGCATTTTTATACCACATGATGTTCTCTCCTTTCACTCCCCTATAGGTACCCACACCTGATATCCATCAGCAGAGGCATAATCGCAATAAGCACTGCCGTCAATTTCACAGGTGAAATGCTCATCGCCTCTTAAACTTGTATTAGCAAGCAAAAGACAACCATATGTATAGGCAATATATTCTTTCTCATCAATGATTCCATATTCGGGAATCAATTCGTATTCAAAAACAACTTCTATATCTATAGATGTATTTTTTTGTAATTCGATAGAAATATATTTCTCTACAATTTCATAAGCCACTTGACATTTGTTTATTATTACAGAAACAACTTTGCTATTTCTTGGTATTCGTAGTTTTAATTGCTTTTCCTTAGTTGAAACAACAGATAGCTTTACACTATTTTCAAATGGATAGTTTGTTTCCATGGAAACCTGCACTTCTCCTGATTGGTAAATACCAGAAGTATATATCATTGGAATAATTTTTCCCTCATCCTCGTAATACAACATCTCATCCATATAAGAAAACAAGGTAAAACCTCGATATCGGCAACATTTGTACATACCAACTTCTGTATTTTTTAATTTTTTACCGTAATTTGGCTGATAATATGCGAAATCACTACCATCTTCCGCTACCGATGCCAAAATGTGATTATATAATGTCTTATCCACTTCATTCAAATATTTCACATCTTGTTTCAAATGGAACAATGCCAAAGAAAGTTCAATCCACCCTACAGCAACACAGGTTTCATTTGCCTTAATATCTTCTCCCAGAATCATGCATGCGTTGCCATTTTCGGTCCACAGTTCGTTAATTGTTCCGTTACCTGTATTGCGAATCTGGGTGTCTGCAATCTGTTGCCAATACTTCTCAACAGAATCAACTGCACTTTTGTCGCCAAATATGTCTGCATATTCTAAAATCCCCAGTAAAATAACAAAGTTTTCGATTCCTTTTTTACTTCTGATTTCCAAAACATCATCAAAATCCAAGAAATTCAAATCTGAATTTCTGATTCTATCAATGATATGCTGAATATAATTTTCAAACTGTTCTTTCTTTGTAATTCGATATAGTTTACACAACGGATATAAAATCGAAATATGTTGCGTTCCATAGTTTAAGGAATCTAAAATGTCCACATTTCCATCTATGAAATACTTCATTACATAAGAAACACATTTACACGCAGCCTCCAATGCTTGTTCATCGCCGGTTCCACCATAATATGAGAGCAATCCTAATACAGTAAAAGCCTGATTCCACACACCGAAATTCAAAGTTTCCTTACCTTCAGGAAGACAACCAAGGAATCCATCTGCACGTTGGTTTTTCAAAATACTGTCTACAACTTTCTTCGCATTCGCTAATGCAGTTTCATTCTTGTATGTACGGTATAACTTCATACACAAATCCAAATACTTTCCGGTAAATTCCGGTTCTGCATACATATCGTAGTTCTCTCGTACTGTGTAACTGTCTGCATGAACATCTGCATCTATCTTATAAACCAGATTTTCTATCACCTTTTGTCGATATTCATAAAGCAACCCTGCTGTTAATTCTGATTTTAAATGCATCTCTTATTCCTCCACCATTTAATCCAAACCATATAATTCACTTGCCGAATGATATTTGTCGGTTGCTCCCGGCATTTTTAGATTACGTATTGAAATGACCTCATCCATTTCCTTTACATAATGATTTGGAATGGTCTTTGCATTTCCTAATAATTTAGCAACCAAAACAGATTCTGCCATACATTCTGACATATTAAGAAGCTCTACTGCATCTTCGATTCCGATTGGTGAACAGAATAATGCCCCATGGTTTTCCATCAGAAAACCGTTTGATTTTTCAATCACTGAATCAAACTGCATAGAAAGAGCCTCTGATAATGGTGTCTCATAAGGCACCATCAAAATTGGGCCCACTTCAATAATTGGTTCCGGCAAAAACGGTTTTTCCATCATACCATCATTTGCAATGGCAAATCCGGTTAAAATCGGTGGATGTGCATGGGCAATTGCTTTCACGTCCAGTCTGTTTCTCATGATACGCGTATGGAAAGGCCATTCTCCGGTCGGCTTCTTTCCCTCTGCTGCATACAAAATATTTCCGTCTAAATCAATCACACAAATATCCTCAAATCTCATGGTACGCTTTAATGTTTTTGTTGGCGTAATCAACATAACATTCTCATCCACACGGTAGGAAAGATTACCCCCTGATGAAGTCACATAATTTAATTCGGCACATCTATGACATGCGGCTACCAATTCATCAATTTGCGTTTTGTATGTTTCCTGTAAAATATGCATCGTCTTATCCTCTTATCAGTTTTCTCATAAGTCTGCTTGCTTCGATGGCATCATTTTTTGCAATGACGTTATGGATTTCATCCATATCTGCTCTGTCAATCAATGATTCCAGATAATCCAACCACTCTGCACTCTCTGCCACAGCATCTCTTCCATCTTCACGGTATGGGAACTGGTCTAAGGTCATATATCCGTTATAACCTGTTCTTCTGAGCCAATATACGAACTCCAAATATTCCAATGTATGTACGGAACCAACTATCATATCATCATCCCACAGACGATAATTATCGTTGATATGAATGTGTTTCAATCTATCACCATACATTTTGCACATTGCAACTGCTTCTGCCGGTGTTTCATAACCAAGTGCCGCATGACCATAATCCAAAGCAATTCCCAAATTATCTTTTCCACTTGCTTCACACATTAACAATGCACTTCCCACTGTGCTAATGTAACAGTGAGTTCTTGGTTCCTTAATTTTATATTCCATGGTAATTGTCATATCTGGATTGTAATCACAAAGTTCCTTCATAGCATCCTGGAATAAGGTACGTTCTTTGATATAGTCAGCTTGGAAGATGTAATCATATCCATCCTGCCCCGGCCATGTTGTCATAACATTACAATCTACTTCTGCCGCAAAATCAATAGCTTCTTTTGCGCGCTTAATTGCCAAGGAACGAACTTCCTTATCAACTGCTGCAAAGCTTCCCTTTTGAAAAACAGGATCTGCAAAGGTATCTACTGCAATAGAACCAACCTTCAAACCTGTCTTTGCAAGACATTCTTTGATTAAAGCCTTCTCGTTAATAAATCCTGGACTAAGTACAATATCAACTGCACTCAAAAGTGGAATTGATTTCGCACGTTCAAATTTTTCTTCGATGCTAAAAGTTCTTCCATAAGCACCACAATAACGGTCATTACATGAGCCTACGTTGTCAATAAAAACTGAATATTTTCTTTGATTCATAATTTCCTTCTCCTTACTTATTTTCTACAAAATATTGATACAATCGGTCTGCAAAACCAGGTAAAATCAGTTCATGTCCAAAATCATGATATAAAACTGCCTCTTTCTTTGATTTGATATTGTTATAAACTGCAAACTGTGTTTCTGGTGGGCAAACATCATCCAACAATGAAATCGCCATTAATACTTCTGACTTGATTCGTGGTGCAAGATTATGTACATCGATATAACCAAGTTTTTCAAATGCTTCATCTTCTCTTTCATGCAACGGATCACATCCACGGAAATATTTTGCCAATTCTTCGTATGCTGAATATGCATGTCCTACTTGCCATATCCATTTATAATCACTTAAGAAAGGATATAAAACTCCGATTTTCTTAATTCTTGGTTCTAGAGCTGCACAAGCCAATGTAAGAGCCCCACCTTGAGAACCACCCCAAGCATACACATTTGTCTCATCAACATCTGGCATTTCAATGACTATCTTTGCTAGCTGCGCCGTATCAAGAAAAACATTTCTCATGAGTAATTCATTCTTATCTCCATCCAACCCACGGACAAACTGACCATGTACACCAGTTCCATGCTTGCAGCCTACATCCTTTGACAGTCCTCCCTGTCCTCTACAATCCATAGCTACTACCATATAACCGGAAGCCACATAATTCAACTTGTCACTCCAATCACCACAATTCGAGAGAAATCCATGAAAGTTTAGAATTGCCGGAATTTTTCCTTGTATATTTTTCGGTTTTAACACTTTTGCATAAATTCTTGCTCCACCTACACCTGTAAAATACATGTCATAACATTCAGCACATGGAGTCTGAAATTTTGCCGGCGTCATCTCAATATTACTATCAATGTTTTGCATTTCCTCTATTGCTTTTTCCCAATACTCGTCAAAATCCCGTGGTTTTGGATTCTCTCCGTAATATTTTTCTAATGCTTTTAATCGTTCATTTGTTGCCATTATTCTTCCTCCATTTTCTTGTCTATGATTCCACTCTTTATTGTAACGGCAGGAAATATCATACTTACACGCGTCCCTTTTCCAAATGTACTGTCAATGATAAATTTCTGTTCATCATGGAATAGCAAATATAACCGATGTGCCACATTAGATACACCAATATATTCCCTTGATATATTATTATGCACTGCAACAGATTCCTTTAATGATATTAGAGTTTGCTCATCAATTCCCACACCATTGTCTTCAATAACTATACAGATGCTTGGAAGTATTTTATTATTTTCGTATTCACATTCCACTTCCTTCGCTACTATTCTAATGACGCCCGGCTTGCTTCCCATACTAACTGAAATCCCATGTCGCAATGCATTTTCCACCAAAGGTTGCAACACAAGTTTTGGAATGGCATAGTAATACACATTTTCTTCTACGTCAATTTCTACTTTGAACTCTCCATATCGGTATTGCATAATGGATAAATATTTCTCAACACTATCCACTTCCTCTCGAATACATACATTTTCATTTTTTGAGAGAGAATACCTCAAAATATCAGACAATCCTGTTAAAATGTGAACGACCGGGTGACCTTCTCCACAATCAGTCTCTATCATAAGACTGGCAATATTTAGGGTATTGAACACAAAATGAGGATTAATCTGCGCTTGAAGCGCTAACATCTGTGCATCCCTTAATAAATCTAGTCTCTCATCCAACTCTTTTCTAAGCAGAGAATTAGTTTCTAAATGAGTGACTATTTGGTTTGCAATTTCTCTAATATCGTCACTATACCGTTTGTCATCAGCCTGCCATTCATTTGGACTATCTAATAGATATTTAATATCTTGTAATGGTTTGACAAGTTTCACACTGTAAATAAAAGCTACAATTAAGGTGACTAGCAACATTAATATACATATGCTTACAAATCGCTGTTGAACAGCTGTTAATTGCAAAAAATAGTCACTTATCAATGTCATTGTTACGCAAGTGAATCCATAATCTTCCATATGTGCCTGTACATATGTATAAGCTTCTTTGCCCTTCTCATGAATCTCACTAAATGAATTGCCTTGTGAAAATGCCGCAAGTTCTTCTATATCTGCAACCAATGTATATAATTCTTGCTTGTCTTCTTGCAAAATTACCTGACCTTTTTCATCAACCAAAAACAATTGCATAGTCTCGTTTCTTCCTGCTATCAAATGATGATATAATTTATTCAAATCAACATTGACAAGAATAACCCCTTCCGCATCCCCCTGTTTCCATTGGGTCAAGAAAGTGAGATAATATGGCCAACGGTCTGCTTTTGCCCTCATGTAATAAAACGAGGTGGTTCTTTCGTTTTCTGTCAAATCATCCATCCAAGACAAATCATATTGTTGTCCTAATTGCCACGCCTCGTTCAAATTAACGTTCCAACCATGACTACTGTCAAAAAATCTTTCGTATTTGGGTGCATACAAAATCACAGAATCGATATACGGCATCGCATAAACATTTAGTTTTCCCGCTATATCTGTATAGTAATTACCAACTAAATATTCAGGCTTTGAATGTGTGAAATATAATTGTACTTTTTCATCCACAGCCAAATTCCCCGCCAATTCATTACAACCCGTTAAAACCTCGTCAATACGTTTCTTCAGCTCTTGTGTTGTATTTTCATTAATCCCTTTAATCTCTTGCTGCAATGTATGAAGAGAATTTTGGTATATACTACTTGCCACCACCACAACAACCGCCAAAAGTATAGCTAACAAGATTCCAAAATTTCTTAAAAACCTTCCATTTTTTATATATAATCTTTTTTTCATCTTAATCTTCCTGCGCTATTTCTCCATTTAATAGCGCCCTTCTGTACTCTGATGGGGTAAACCCAGTTTTGTTTTGGAAAATATTGCTAAAATATCTCGCGTCACGAAAACCAACAGATACTGCAATATCTCCAACAGAAACATTTCGCAAAAGCATTTGCTTCGCTTGTTTTATTCTCAGTTCCGTTAGATATTCGTTATAACCAATTCCCATTGTCTGTTTAAATAAATGGCTAAAATAAGAAGGCGATAACCAAACTGCACTTGCAACTTCATCCCTGGTAATCATCTTATCCAGATTCTCCTTCATGTATCTACATGCAGCTTCTATCTGTTCATTCTTTTCTGTTGTCACAACATTCTGTGTTAAAGCCTTTAATTCACGTGCAGATGAAATTTCACAAACTTCTGTCCATCTCACCGGGTGCTTAAGTATTCTATTTAAATACTCTGGAACCACTTTTACACTTCGATGTTCCCCCGCTTTTTGAGGAATTATTAAATATTCATATTTCTCACTTGTGAAGCCCAATCGCAGAACAATCTGACCTGCAAGAGCATCGCTTAGGACATTTTTATAAATCAAAGATAATTCCTCTTTCCTTTTTTCTGAAATATCTTCTGGCTCGATGCGAACTATAGTTGCTTTTTGTTGTAACAGTTGATCAAGTTGCGTAACCCATGATTCAGATGCTTCGCCCTTTACAAAACTCTTATATAGTTGTTGCTCTAGTTCATCCAAAACATGATATTGTGGCAATAAAAATTCACTGCGTTTTTTATTTACTTCGTGGCAACATTTTTCAACTATTTCTACAATCTGTCCAAATGTAACGGGTTTTAGTAAATACTCTTTCACACCATATTGAATTGCTTTTCTAGCATATGCAAATTCCTCATACCCACTTATGATAACCACGGGACATGACGGCGCAAATGCCTGTGCAAATGCCGCCAACTCCAATCCATCCATCAACGGCATATTAACATCCGTAAAAATCATATCAACAACGTGTTCTCTCAAATATTTTTGAGCACTCATTCCATTGGTCACACTTGCTGCAACTTCTACATCAGCAATCTTTTTTATTCTATCCCCCAATAATGTTCTGGCACAATTTTCATCATCCACCAACAAAACTGAATAATTGCGTTTAAACATATCATTTCCCTTTCTGTATATTCTGTTATAATCCAATAAAATTAATTATAACAAAAGGACTCCCTTATTATGTATAATGCAACAAAGGAAGTCCTCATTAGCTAACACGGAAAAGCCTTATTTTTTATATTCATTATATTGACTAGCTAGTTCATCAAGAACATCCTGTACTCCTGCATTTTCAAGTTTCTCAATGTATTCTTCATATCTTGCTTCCCAATCATCACTGATATAAATTGTTCTGGCATATTCTTTTTCAACTACCTGGCATTGGGAAACCTGATTTTTCACAGAAGAATAATCCCATGTAATGCCCATAGCCGGCGATTTCACTGTATCTTTCCCCTCATGCACTTCATCGAGGACATACTCAAAGAATCCCGGCAGTACAGCCTGATTCTTCCATGCATTAAACACATTTCCCGCATTCCATTTATAACAACAGTACGATGTTGTTGAATCTCCTTGAGTTTCTTTAAACTCTAAAGTCACAATCTTATCCTCTTCTTTATCTTCCCACTCCCAGTGTATACCTTCCAAACCATATACTAACGTATTATAAAATTCTTTTCCTTTTTCAGTTCTAAGTAATTCGATAATCATCATTGCTTCCACCGGATGTTCGCAATCTGCATAAATTGCATGTCCACCCGCTTCCCATTCAGATGGTATGTATGCATGGTCTGTTACTCTAAATGCTTGCATTGGAATTCCGTCATTCATAAGTTCCATATATTCTGCAAGATATTCTTCTGTACAGGTATCCGTTACGAATTCACAAATATATGATTCCTCATTCAAGTAATTCTCTCCAATAAATTTGTGATAATTCACAGTCGTGCATTCCGGATGCAATAACCCTTCTTGATACCATTCAGCCATACGCCCCATAATAGTTTTGTAGTCTTCTGTATAACCAAAATATTCCGGTGCCTTAGCCCCTTCTTTCAGAATCCAATGACCAAACTGTTCACCAATATATTCCTGATTATAAAATACATTTGATAAAAGATTGGTTGCCCACAGTTCGCCCGGATTCAACCATTTTGTATCAGAATTTGTTGCCTTACGAACCGCCAAACATAAATCTTCCAAAAAATCCAATTTGTCTTCAACATCACCTTTTATGATAATCTTTGAAACATCTTCTCTTGTCTTTCCGTATTCATCCAAGTACATTTGTAAATACTCATCCGGCATCGCAATATATGTCAAATTAGCAGCTTGCTGATAGGTTGGAATATAATACTTACTTCCGTGAACATTTCCGTACTTTACAACCCATTCAGGGATTTCAGAAACCACATCCGGAAACTGCTCTACTAATTCATCTAACTCGATGAAATCTCCATTTTTAACCATATTATTAAAATCAAGGCCATATGTTGACACCAAATCAATCTGCTTATTCGTAGATTGTGCAAGTGTAAAGTCTCTTTGGTAATTTGCTTCATCGTGTGGTACTAAATCAATAGTAATATGCTCATACCCTTCATATGTTTTCAAAAGTTCATTCAACTTTTCTTCCACTTGAGCAGTATACTGTTGATTGCCACCACCACCATTAATATAATAATATGTTATAGTTACCGGTTCATCTGACTTTTCATAAGAAGCTCCGCTTTTCTTTTGTGAGCCGCATGCAGCTACACTAACAACCATGGTCAACGCTAAAAATAATGCAACTAATCTTTTTTTCATTTTTTTATCTCCTTTTTTATCCTTTTATAGAACCAACAATGATTCCTTTATCATAATATTTCTGTATAAACGGAAAGATAAGAAGTGCAGGTCCGATTCCAATAATTGCCATCGCATATCGCACTGGTTCAATATTGGCAACTAACTCTGCATTCGACATCATCCCTCCTTGTGTCATCAAATCCGTCCCA
This sequence comes from Faecalimonas sp., assembly GCA_045638905.1. GTDB lineage: Bacteria > Bacillota > Clostridia > Lachnospirales > Lachnospiraceae > Faecalimonas. The sequence continues at coordinate 13,960 of JAZUCE010000003.1, read as the reverse complement.
GAGGTCCCGTCCATAAATCGTTTCAAAAGATACTGCAATGAAAACAACGTTGGTTCTTTTATGTAAATAGAACTTGTCAACCAATCATTCCAGCCCTCCAAAAACTTCGTATAACCAATGGTTGCAAGAATCGGCGTAGAAAGCGGAACAGCTACATTAAAGCAAATACGAAGCTCCGATGCCCCGTCCAATCTTGCTGCCTCAAACAAATCCTGTGGGAGATTGCGGAAAAAGGTTTTGATTACAATTACGTTCCATGCACCCAAAGCCCCCGGCAATATATATACCCAAATGGTATTATCTAAATGTAACATACCACTGACCACCATATATGTCGGAATCATTCCCCCACCGAATATCATGGTAAAAAACAACATGAAGGTTAAAATACCCTTTAATTTAAAATTACTTCTGGACAATGCATATGCAAAAGTACACATGATAAGTAAGGATAATGCAACCCCTGCAATTGAATAGAATAAGGTTACTCCATATGCATCAAAAATTTGCTTTGGGTTTCGGAAGACAATTTCATATGCTTGTAAACTTATTTTATCTGGAATAAATGAAAATTCCAAGAAATTTTCTCCATTCAATGAAATTCCTAGCATCAATAACATTGGCAATATATATAATAGGCAGAAAATAACAAAGTACATATTCAAAAATATCTGTCCCCATGCTATTTTCTTCTTTTTGCGAACTTTCTTTTTCATTTTATCCTCCTGCCTAGAACATACTGTTTTCCGGACTTACCTTCCGTATAATTGCATTGACAATCAAAATCAATACTAAAATAATGACTGATTGTGCAAGTCCTACTGCAGCCGGTCTTTCAATATCACCATTTAACAATCCTCGGTACACGTAGGTATTAATTACATCCGTAGTCGGGAACAGCAATCCTTGTGCTCTTGGTACTGCATCAAACAGACCCATATCTACCGAAACAAGTCCTCCCACACCAAATGTCAAATTCATACAAATTACCGGTTTCAGAGCTGGCAAAGCAACATATCTGCATTTCTGAAGTACTGTTGCACCATCTACAGATGCTGCCTCAAATAAACTCTTATCAATTCCTACCAATGTTGCATAGTACAACAAACATCCCGCACCGATAGTCATCCATATATGTACTATAATTAAAATTACCGGCCAATATCCCGGCTCAGCATACCAACTGATTGGTTCACCCCCAAGGGCTTTGATAACTTGATTAATAATACCATAGCTAGGGCTTAGCAATGCATATGTTATGAAGGAAACCACAATAACGGATAGAAATCTAGGCAACATAATAATCGACTTATATGCTTTTAATGCCACTTTGTTAGTTAAATGATATAACAGCAAAGCAAGAAGTATTCCACCTATAATGTCCACTATTAAAAAACTTGCGCCGTACAATGCGGTATTCCTTATTAGTCTTAACAAATCTGGTGACTTAAAGAAAAATTCAAAATTATCCAAGCCAACCCATTCACTTCCCCAAATCCCTAGTCGAGGAACGTATCGCTTAAAGGCAATCACAATCCCTGACATTGGAAGGTAATTAAAGATTAACAAGAAAATAAGTCCCGGTAGCGTTAACAAAAAAAGATGCAGATTTTCTTTAAATATTCTTTTCCTTCTTGTTTTATTTTTCATCCAAATAAGCCTCCACTGATTCAAACTTTTCCTTTTACTAAATTTTATCATACGTAAGTAGTTCTACAAGAACAAAAAATATGTGATTAGTGTGGGATTTGTGCTTATTTTTTTAACCGATTATCAACGAAATCCCATTATCAGTGAGGCAATTCTCTCCAACAAAAATTTCAAACACGCCTGGTTCTACAACATACTCACCACTTGCATTATAATAACCCAGTTCATGATATCCCAGTACGAATTCTATACAAACCGTATCCCCCTTACAAATACTCACTTTTTTGAATGCTTTCAGTTCACGTATAGGACGCATACAAGACGCTACAACATCACGAATATAAAGTTGTACAACTTCTTTGCCATCATAATTTCCTGTATTTTTTACATTTGTACGAATCGTAAACTGCTTTCCTTTTTTTAATTCTTCTACAGTTAAGTATTCTTGTGACAAAACTGGCTTTTCGTATGCAAAAGTCGTGTAGGAAAGACCATACCCAAAAGGATATAAAGGACTGCCCACACTATCCATATAGCATTGTTGCGCTTCTTCCCCGTAATAACCATTCACATAACGTCCACTGGAAGTGACATTATAATAAATAGGAATTTGTCCCGTAGTTCTTGGAAATGTCATTGCTGCCTTTCCACTTGGAACAACTTTACCCAAAAGAATATCGCATACTGCATTTGCTGTTTGTGTACCGCAATGCCATGCATATAAAATAGCATCTAACTCCGTTTCTACCTCCCCTAATGCTAATGGTCTACCGCAAAAAAATACCCCTACCACTTGTTTTCCGAGACATTTTATTTCACGTATGAGTTTAACCTGTTCAGCAGAGAGTGAAATATTTGCGAGTGACTTTGCCTCACCGGTTACTTCCCAGCTTTCACCCAGAGCTAGCACAACAACATCTGCCTCGCTTATTGTCCCAACAAGATTTTGCCCATTCTCGCGAGTCATTGCTTCACGCATGCTATCAACATCACACATTGAATAATCTAAAGTCCAACTGCCCAGCAATGAACGCTTATCATCTAAAAACGGCCCCTCTAACGCGATTTTACAATTCTTTCCCAATGGCAAAACGCCACTATTTTTCAATAAAATAATGGATTCCTCCGCTAAATGCCTTGCATCTGATAAATGTTTTTTCCTGTCATAAGTGCCCTCTGCACAATACGGAAAAGAAAACAACCCTTTTGCAAACTTAATTCGCAGAATTCTACGCACAGCGCTATCAATTATGTTTTCTGAAATTTCTCCTTTGCCAACTAATTCCTCTAGGTTCTCTATATAGCAATTATCACACATATCCATGTCAACACCTGCTTCAACTGAAAGTTTTGCACAGGATGAACGTTCATGCGCAACCCCTTGGCGCATAAGTTGTTGTACTGCAGCCCAATCTGACACAACAAATCCTTCAAATCCCAATCGAGTTCTCAATATTTCTGTCAAATATTTGTAGCTTGAAGTAACTGGTTGCCCGTTGATATCATTAAACGAAGACATGACTGTACCTACGCCCTCATCAATAGCTGATTGAAATGCCGGAAGATAGTAATTATACAAACTATAATCTGAAATTTCCGTACGATGATAATCCCTGCCACCTTCGCTTGCACCATATCCTATGTAATGCTTGGCACAGGCAACTAATCTGTTCGAATCAGATATGTTGTCTCCTTGGAAGCCTCTGATACAGGCCTTACCCATTTTCGCACCTAAAAATGGATCTTCACCCGGCCCCTCTATAACCCTACCCCACCTCGGATCTCTGCATAAATCCAGCATTGGAGAAAAAGTCCAATGAATTCCATCTGTTGTTGCTTCCTCTGCGATATTTTGATAACATTTCTCTACCAATTCTTCATTAAAAGAAGATGCCGAGGCAAGCGGAATTGGATAAACAACATGATGTCCGTGAATGACATCCCGTCCATAGATAATCGGAATACATTTTGGTCCTTCTTTTACTGCCACTTTTTGTAGTTGGTTTAACAACTCTACTTTTATATAATTCTGTTCATCATTTCCGGCGGTTGCACTAGAAGCTAAAATAATAGATCCAATCTCACCATTTCGAATCATCTTTTTATATTCTTCAACTTGTTCTTCGCTGTTAGGTTCCGGAATTTGATTCAACTGTCCAATTTTCTCTCTTAACGACATTTTTGAAAGTAATGCATCTATTTCTTTCTCAAATTGCTTATACATAACTATTCTCCCATTTTAATAATTAATTTCTCCGCATACACTCCAAATCCCAAGTCGTTCGGATGCACAATATCTGCATAAAATTCATCCATGTGCGGAACAAGTTGATATCCATCCACAACATTAAATTCCAGTTTCTCTGCTTCTTCTTTTATTGTTTCTCGACACAATTCAAAAGTCCCAACTGAACGTGGATTATCCTTATCAAACCTCCAAATAGGTGTAATAATATACACTTCTTTTTCTTGATATGCATTTGCAATCATTTCAAGATAAGAAAAAACACTCATTTTATATTCATCATATGTTTTGTAATAATCATAGTCATTTGTGCCATATGCTACAATAACAATATCCGGAGCAAACTGCACCTTATCAAATGTTGAAGGTGCATAAATTGCTCCGCCTATTCCATTTATCACACGTTCCGCATTGTAGAAATCAGCCACACGATGTGCAAATGACATACAATCAAACTTCGAATCCCATCCTTGTGTAATAGAATCTCCTATAAACAATATCTTTTTCTCAAACTGATGTGCTCTGATATTTGCTCCATCATTGATTGAAACGCCTTTTAATATCCCCACATCGTGACTTGGAAATACTAAGGTGACTCTGTGTTCCCCCTCCGGAAGTTCAACATAAATAATCTGTTCACCAAGTATTTGTTGTGTAAGTATCCCATCAATTAATACTTCAAATTTTTGACCGAATACCTCAAACTCAACATAACTTGAATCGGTATAAAAATCAATTGTTACACCTGTGGTAGTTTCTGCACGCTCTCCCAAGTCGGTTCTAAGTTTATACCATGCATCAATCTGCTTTTGCGAACATTTCATAAAATGAACTCCATCTTCCTTATTGATAATGTCAATTGCTCCAAACGTAATGCTTTTTATCTCTTCAAATGTAAGATTCATCCTTCTTATCCCCTATATCATTTTATTGTTCTTATACAATTCATTTTATCATGTTGCCTCAATCCCAAAAACTCGAAATTTGTGTGATAAGTACGAAAAAAAGTTGCAATGCCAAAGCATTACAACTTTTGCTTTTATTTGTTCTATTAATTTTCTTTCGTCTTATCAACAAACGATTAAGGTTATCTAACCTTCGCATTTCCCGTCACTCCAAGGTACTCCATTAGTGCGTTTTGAAATAAACGTGAACAATTTACTCCATCCTCGTCTGCTTTTGCAGCAAGCCATGCTGGAAGCGAAAGTGTCTTTTTTACAAACTTACTATTGATTCTCTCTCTCACTGGTGGCATGAATACATCTATTAAAGCAGGAATCTGGTCTTTTCCCAAAGAAAGTTCTGTAATACTCGTTGGATATGGAATTTCTTCACCATCCTGTTCCATACCCCAAAGATGAAGTCCCAATGCTTCTTTTGCATTTTGCAATGCTCCGTCTATATCATCCTTCTCTGCACATGGATAACATCCCGGTAAATCCGGAAATTCAATCGCTATACTATGTTCTTCAAATGTCAAAACTGCTACATATACATATCTATCTTTCATAAATTCTTCTCCATTCATATCATAGAAATTCCACACCTGCTTGTTTCTCTATACTTTTTAATGTCCCTATTGGAAAATCTTTTCTTGGATGCGTTATCGTCACTCTACCTTTTTTTCGTGCATGTTTAAATTGATGATGATCGCCATCACATGCCACTTCGTACCATCCATCTCTTTTAAGTATCTTAATTACTTCTCTTGATGAATAACTTTTCATTCTTTCTCCCTTCCACTATAATACATAATAAATTACGTGTCAAGCAGGCAATATGTATTTTACTATATGTTATAGTTCTATTTAGTTGTCAAACATTGGAATAATATGGCGAAACGCCTTCACATGATTTTTGAGATGTTTGTATCTTATAGTTTACTCATTTATTTAGTTCTGTCAAGAGAAAAACTGCCCAGTTTTAAACTGAGCAGTTTTCTTTATCATCCTATTTAAAATATTCCACACCAGATTCAAAAATCTTCAAATCTTGTTCTCCGTAGATATTGATTGCTACAGAATCGCCACGACGTTCTGAGTGAGCCATCTTACCAAGTACACGTCCGTCTGGACTTGTGATACCTTCAATTGCTCTAAAGGAACCGTTTGGATTCCATTCTTCATCCATTGTGATAACTCCATCTAAGTTACAGTATTGTGTTGCAACTTGTCCATTTGCAAATAATTCATCTAATACTGCTTCCGGTGCTACGAAACGTCCTTCACCATGTGAAGCTGGGTTCGTGTACACTCCGCCAAGCTGTGCACCTTGTAACCATGGTGATTTATTTGTTACAACCTTTGTGTAAACCATCTTTGAAATGTGACGGCCAATTGTGTTGTAAGTAAGTGTCGGTGAACCTGCTGTCTGTCCGCAGATTTTTCCGTATGGAACCAAGCCAAGTTTGATAAGTGCTTGGAAACCGTTACAGATACCAAGTGCAAGACCATCGCGTTCGTTCAATAACTTTTCAACCGCTTCTTTAATCTTTGCATTCTGGAATGCAGTTGCAAAGAATTTTGCAGAACCGTCTGGTTCGTCACCTGCACTAAATCCGCCTGGGAACATGATAATCTGTGCTTCGTTAATTGCTTTTTCAAATTCTGCAACTGACTCACGGATATCATCTGCTGAAAGGTTCTTGAACACCTTCGTAATTACATTTGCACCGGCACGTTCAAATGCTTTGCGGCTATCGTATTCACAGTTTGTTCCTGGGAATACCGGAATAAATACGGTTGGTTTAGCCACTTTATTCTTACATACATAAATGCTGTCAGCTTTATATAACTTTTCTTCTACCGGTGTTGGTGCATCAACACCTGCAACAGATGCAAATACTTTTTCCAATGGTGCTTTCCATGTTTCCACAGCGTCTGCCAATGAAATCGTCATGTCACCATAAGAAATTGCTGCATCATCTGTCACTTCACCGATTACTTTGTAGTCGATTTTGAGCGCATCTACTTTATCTGCAGGAACTTCAGCAATGATATCACCAAATCCCGGAGCAAATAAATCGCTCTTATCTACACAGCTGCAAATCTTCACACCCATGCCATTACCGAACGCCATCTTACTTACTGCTGCTGCAATACCATGTCTGTCTAAGGTGTAAGCAGATACGATATTTCCGTTTTGAATGTCATCACGGAATTTACCATATGCATCCATTACCTGTGCGTATACCGGTAAATCGTAGTTATCTTTTTCAATTTTCATCCACACTAACTTATTGCCTGCAGCTTTAAGTTCTGGTGTAATGATATCTTTTTGAACTGCAACATCTACTGCAAATGATACCAATGTAGGTGGTACGTCGATATCTTGGAAGGTACCTGACATACTGTCTTTACCACCGATTGAAGGAAGACCAAGTCCTAATTGCACATCATATGCACCAAGAAGTGCTGCAAATGGTTGACTCCATCTTGATGGGTCTTCTGTCATACGTCTGAAGTATTCTTGGAATGTCAGACGAATCTTGCTGTAATCACCACCGTTTGCAACGATTTTTGCAACAGATTCTAATACTGCATAAACTGCACCGTGATATGGGCTCCAGCTTGACAAATATGGGTCATATCCGTAACTCATCATGGTTACAGTATCACATTTACCTGTAAGTACAGGAAGTTTTGCTACCATAGCCTGTGTTTCTGTCATCTGGTATTTTCCACCGTGTGGCATGAATACAGAGCCGGCACCGATAGAACCGTCAAACATTTCCACAAGACCTTTTTGTGAACAAACATTTAAGTCAGAAAGTGTTTCAAGCCATTTTGCTTTTACATCTTCCACCTCTTCTTTTACTAAAATGCTGTCCTCTTTATTCGGAATATCCACAGCAACTGCTGTTTCCTGATGAGCACCGTTGGTATCAAGGAATGCACGTGAAATATTTACGATTTCTTTGCCTCTCCATGATAATACCAATCTTGGTTCTTCTGTAACAACAGCAACTTCTACTGCTTCTAAGTTTTCTTCTTTTGCGTAACCCATAAATTCTGCTACGTCTTTCGGATCAATTACAACAGCCATACGCTCTTGTGATTCAGAAATTGCAATTTCTGTTCCGTCAAGACCTGCATATTTCTTAGGTACTTTATCTAAGTTGATTTGAAGTCCGTCAGCCAATTCACCGATAGCAACAGATACACCACCTGCACCGAAGTCATTACATTTCTTAATTAACTTACTTACTTCTTCTCTTCTAAATAAACGTTGAATCTTACGTTCTGTAGGTGGGTTACCTTTCTGAACCTCTGCACCACAAGTCTCGATAGATTCCTCTGTATGAACCTTAGAAGAACCTGTAGCACCGCCACAGCCGTCACGTCCGGTACGTCCACCTAATAAAATGATGATATCGCCTGGGTCTGAAGTTTCACGGATAACTGCTCTTCTTGGAGCTGCACCTAAAACTGCACCGATTTCCATACGTTTTGCAACGTAGTTTGGATGGTAAATCTCTTTAACAGCACCGGTTGCAAGACCGATTTGGTTACCATATGAACTATAGCCATGAGCTGCTTCGCGAACTAATTTCTTCTGTGGAAGTTTACCTTTCAATGTATCCTTTACAGATACAGTTGGGTCAGCCGCACCGGTCACACGCATTGCCTGATATACATAAGTACGTCCTGACAGTGGGTCACGGATACATCCACCAAGACAGGTAGCTGCACCACCAAATGGTTCAATTTCTGTAGGATGGTTGTGAGTTTCATTCTTAAAGTTTACAAGCCACTCTTCTTCTACACCATCAACCACAACCGGAACAACAATACTACAAGCATTGATTTCATCTGATTTTTCCTGGTCTTCTAACTTACCTTCTAATTTCAATCTTCTCATAGCCATCAAAGCAAGGTCCATGAGACAAACGAACTTATCTTCTCTGCCTTTGAAAATCTCGCTGTGGTCATTCAAATATCTCTTATATGTATTTACGATTGGCTCTTTGTAATCACCTTCGCCAAATGTAACATCTGTAAGCTCTGTTGCAAATGTAGTATGACGGCAGTGGTCTGACCAATACGTATCAAGCACACGAATTTCTGTCATAGAAGGATTTCTATTTTCCTCATTCTTGAAGTAATTCTGAATATGTAGGAAATCCTTGAATGTCATAGCCATGCCAAGAGAAGCGTATAATTCTTTTAACGCCGCTTCGTCCATATCCTTAAAACCATCGAAGATTTTTACATCTTCCGGTTCATCAAATACGGTAATCAATGTTTCCGGTTTTTCCATTCCTGTTTCTCTAGAATCTACCGGATTGATGCAGTGAGCCTTAACAGCCTCAAATTCTTCATCTGTGATATCGCCTTCAATCACATAGGTTGTGGCAGACTTGATAACAGGAAGTTCATCCTCTTTAATGAACTGTACACACTGTACTGCCGAGTCTGCTCTCTGGTCAAATTGTCCCGGTAAATATTCCACAGAAAAGATTCTGCTTCCTTCTTTTACGTCAAAAGACTCTTTATATAATGTATCTACTGGTGGTTCTGAAAAGATGCCATTACATGCTGTTTCAAAAGTTTCGTCTGTGATATTTTCCACATCATAACGAATTAGAACACGAACATTTTCTACGTTCTTAATTCCTAAATAGCTTTTCATTTCGCTTTTTAATGCTTTTGCCTGAACGGCATATTCTGGTTTCTTTTCCACGTAAACGCGTCTTACACTACTCATAGTACCCTCCGATTATGATTATCATTTTGTGTCTTTTCCCATCATACCACATTTTTCCGCATTAGTACAATTATTTTCCCCAAAAGTTTTCTAATTTTATTTCCAACTGTTTTAAATTCCCATAACATATTTCTTTCCACTCCCTCGGAAATGTTTTTTGATATTCCATGCCATGGAAACGTTCATCCAACAAAGCAATAACACCGACATCATATTCTGTCCGTATTACACGCCCTGCCGCCTGCAACACTTTATTCATGCCGGGATAAAGGTATGCATACTCAAAGCCATTTAGCTTTTGTCTGTCAAAATATTGTTTTAACAATTCTCGCTCATTACACACCTGCGGAAGTCCTGTTCCTACGATAATTGCTCCAATTAAGCGCTCTTCTGTCAAATCAATTCCTTCCGAAAAAATGCCACCTAACACACAGAATCCAACCAAACTATTCTCCCGCTCTGCGCCATACTTATCCAAGAACTCTTCTCGTTCCTGTTCATTCATATGTTGCCCTTGTTTAATGCACTCCACATCAGACAGATTCAGTTCTTCAAAAGCATCCCAAACATTTTCCATGAACAAATACGAGGGGAAAAACGTAATATAATTACCCTTTTTCGCATTTATAACACTTGCAATATATTCCGCATATTTATAATACATAGTTCGACTTCGTTTTGTGTACTTTGTGCTTACATCATTTCCCACCGCTATGAAACGATTCTTGTCATCGAAACTCGATTCTGCATAAATCGCATAATCGTCAGTTTCAACACTTAATAATTTCTTATAATAGTTAATTGGAAGTAACGTTGCTGAAAAGAATATGGTACTATTTCCAAACTCTAAATATTCATCCAATTTTGCCGCCGGATTTACACAATACAGTTTGACTTTGAAATTCTCATTCTCTTCCATCTCTGTGTATATCACATAATTGTCATCTATTTCTTCATATATACTTAAGAAAAAGCGCACATTAAAATAGAATTCCAGAACTTCATCATCTACATGTCGATTTTCTTCCAACAATTTTTCTAATTGGTTATAAACATTCACCAGCTTGATATAGAAATGTGACAAGTTACCATGTACTACATAAGTTTCGCATTCTCGTTTTAATTCTAATAAAATCTTATTGCATGCATCCAACTGGCAAACCAGTTTCGGATACTCTTTTACTTTCTTTTTTACACTTAAGAAATCTTCTTTCACAAGTGTAGCACTATACATTTCACGCCCACGCTCTACGAGATTATGTGCTTCGTCAATTAGAAATAAATAATTTCCTTTCTTACCATCTGAGAAGAATCTTTTTAAATGTGCGTTTGGGTCAAACACATAATTATAATCACAAATCACGCCATCCACCCACAATGACACATCCAGTGCCATTTCAAATGGACATACCTGATGTTTTTGTGCGTACTCTTCTATCAATTCTCTGCTCATATCATCGCTTGCCGTCAACAAATCATAGACAGCATCATTTACTCGGTCAAAATGACCTTTTGCATAGGGGCAAGCCTCCGGATTACACTCTGTCTGCTCGCAGAAACAAATCTTTTCCTTTGCAGTCAGGGTAATGGTCTTCATCTTTAATCCCTTTTCCTTTAGATGTAAAAATGCCTGTTCTGCCACAGTTCTTGTGATGGTCTTTGCGGTTAAATAAAATAATTTATCGCCCAAGCCTTCTCCCACGGCTTTCACAGCCGGAAATACCGTTGCCATGGTTTTTCCAACACCGGTAGGTGCCTGAATAAATAATTTCTTTTTTCGAAGAATTGTCCGATACACAGATGTAACCAGCTCTTTCTGACCTTTCCGATACTCATAGGGAAATTCTAGGGATTTGATAGACTCTGTTCGAACTCTTTCCCAATCAATCTGAAAATTTGCCCAGCGTTCATACTGATTCACCACACTATAAAACCATTGTTCCAACTCTTTCATACTGTATTTCGTTTGAAAACGTTTTACAGTCTCCGTCTCCATCTGACAATAGGTCATTTGTACGCTTATTTCTTCCAGGTTCTGTTGTTTTCCATAAATATATGCATAGCATTTTGCCTGAGCTAAATGAACCCCCACCGGCTCTTTTACACGATCCAAATCCTTCTGTACGCCCTTGATTTCATCAATCAAAACACCGTGTTCGTCTTCCTGTATGCCATCGGCTCTGCCTTCCAGCTGTAATACAAATTTCTCATATGGAAGCTGTATTTTAAGCGGAACTTCTGCACGATAATTAGAACCCATCTGACGCTGTATCTTCCGATGGATTTTACTACCTAATTGCATGGCATCTTTGTCCGATGTACTCGCTATTCGGTTGTCAATATCTCCCTCGCTTAGTAGAAATTCTACTAGATTTCGCACGGAAATTCGAATCACTTTTAAATCTTCCATTTGCTTCCGTCCATTCTGATTCAATCTAAGAATAGTATAACACAAAATCAAAAAAGAGTGGAAACTTTCCACTCTTTTCTATTCTGGATATATACACTCCACTTGATATTCTTCCATTTTTTTGAGCCATTCTTCTGCCGGCTTCTCATCAGTTACAATCATCGTGACATCTCGCAAATCCCCGATTTTTGCAAATGCTACTCTATCGAATTTCGAACTGTCGATTGCCAGAATCTTCATCTTAGCCGACTCTAACATAGAACGCTTATTGTTGGCATGTCTCTCATCACTGTCTGTAAAACCTTTCTCTAATTCAAAGCCTTTCGATGAGACAATTGCCTTATCTACATAATAGGACCGAATGGTTTTGTCTGTCACATGACCAACCAAGCCAAATGCGGTACTAACGATTTCTCCTCCTGTTGAAATCACCTTGCAATCCGGTACTTCAAGTAATTCAATGGCAATCTCCAAAGAATTTGTTATGATGGTAATATCTTTTTTGTGTTTGATTGCCTTTGCAATCGCAACTGCTGTTGAACTTGCATCCAAAAAAATGTAGTCACCATCATGAATAATATCACTCAGTAATTCTGCAATTTTTTGTTTTCCAATCACATTTTTATTCTTGCGAATATTAAATGGCAAGTCTAAATTTGCATTCTCATTCAGAACAGCACCACCATAACTTTTAATCGCATACCCCTCATTTTCGAGTTTTTCCAAATCACGTCGTATAGTTTCTTCTGATACATCAAAAAGAATACTAAGTTCGCTGACTACTACTCGTCGTTCCGCCTGCAGTTTTTCTAATATTGCATTACGTCTTTCAATTGCAAGCATATCTTCCCCTCCAATTCTCCATTACAGAATTGCTTCACGAATCTTTTTGTCCGGACGTGCAATCACAGATGAATCAAGATACATTCCCTCTTTTGCAACCGTTTGCTTTGCACGTGCAATTGCTGCTTCTACAGCAGCCACCTCACCTGTCAAGAACATATATGATTTTCCACACATACCTCTTGCAAGACGAAGTTCAATCAAATCTACAATTGCTGTTTTTGCTGCCTCATCAGCTGCCACAATCATGGATGCTGCATCATAGGTCTCTAGAATTCCAAGTGCCGCAACTTCTTCAATCTCCGTAGCACCATAAATTGCCGGGAAGATAGATTCGTGAGGATTTCCCAATACAAAGCTGCTGATTAAATGTTCTCCATGCTGTACTCTTGCTGTATTGACTGCCGCATCTACCGCACTGAGAGCCCCTGTAATAATCACAATATATTTCCCAGGACAAACAGTCTGTGCTTCAATGACGCTTACATCAGATGTTTTTACCATTGCATCTGCAGCCACTACACCTGCCGAAACAGTCTTATATTCTACTACTCCAATTGCCTTACTCATCTAAAAACAACCTTCCTATTTCTCAATTACTACATACTTTTCATTCACATCTGTTACAGTACCACTAATTGATGCGTGGATCGCAACACTTAAACCTTTGCTCGGCTCTGCAATCATCTGACCACGTTCCACCTTATCTCCCACCTTCACAACTGCCGTTGCAGGAGCACCAATGTGTTGGCTAAGCATGATTCTGACTTTTTTCATATCTACCACTTCATCGTTAAGCGGTGCTTCTTTATTATATTTTGTCAAATCCAGTCTAGCCATGAGACGTTCCATTGGAACTTTTCTGTATTCTCGTTCTTCTCCTACCGGTTTTGGAACTACTCCCTGAGGTGGTTTCACACCGGCTGCTCGAAGTCCTGACTTGTAATCTGCCATCAAAGATCTTGGCGATAAGCTTTGCATACAAGAATACATTTCGCACAAACCACAGGAAGAACAGAATAATGTATTCACAAATATATTTGTATCCTGCACATCTTTGCATGTTGCTGCTCTCATAAATTTATGTGGCTCGATTGGGTGTCCCA
>JAZUCE010000002.1:0-5171 GCA_045638905.1 Faecalimonas sp. | reverse complement strand
GCATCGTTGAAAGCAGTAGAGCAGAATGACGTAAAGATCATTTCTATTGAAGAATTAATTCTAGGTGAATAGGAGGACGGATATGTTAGTTACGTTACAAGAAATTATTGGAATGGCTGAAGAAGGCAATTATTGTATTCCAGCTTTCAATGTATATAATACAGAGACAATTATGGGTGTTATTAAAGCGGCAGAAGAATTAAAGGCACCTGTGATTATGCAAGTTTATCCGAGACTTCTGAATGAGGAAGTGGGATATTATATTTCCCCGGCTGTCATTGCGGCAGCAAGAAAGGCTTCTGTTCCGGTATGTTATCATTTAGACCACGGTCCGTCAGAAGCCGAAGTGATGAAAGCGCTTCGTTGGGGTGCAACAGGAATTATGCTGGATGGTTCTGCACATCCATTTGAAGAAAATGTGGCTTTAACAAAACATATTGTGGATACATGCAGCGCAATCGGTGTCGGTGTAGAAGGAGAACTCGGACATGTCGGCAGCGTAAATGACGACACGATGGAAGAGTATACAGACCCACAGGAAGCAGCTGAGTTCGTAAAAAGAACGGGAGTATGTTGCCTTGCAGTTCTTATTGGAAATGCTCACGGACATTACAAAAAAGAGCCAAAACTGGATATCGAAAGAGTAAAAGCAATCAGAGAAGCAACAGGAGGACTTCCGCTTGTATTACATGGAGGTTCGGGTATTCCGGATGAACAGGTAAAAGCAGCTATTGCAGCCGGTGTTCGCAAAATGAACATTGGTACTGATGTGTGTTGTGCATTTGCTGATGGAACCAAAGAAACATTGGAAGATCCAAAGAGAAGTCTTGCAATTGACATTTTTATGAAGCATCCGATTGAAACGGTAAAGAAATTAGCTGTTGAAAAAATCAGACTTGTCGGAGCAGATAATAAAGTAAAATAAGAAGAATGCTTGCAATCAGCGATAAAAGAAAGGAAATCTAGGACAGATGGAGTATTTCAAACGAAATAAAATCGTGGGAATCGGTGCTTGCGTTATGGATACTTTGGTAACGGTTCCATATTTTCCAAAAGAAGATACCAAGTTAAGAGCAATATCTAGCAAACCATCAGGCGGTGGCCCTACTGCAACAGGGTTGGTAGCGGCGCAAAAATTGGGAGAACAGACAGCCTATATTGGAGTGTTGGCAGATGATAACGGAGGAGCCTTCCTTCATAAAGACTTCGAAAAATATGGTGTGACTACAGAGTATGTGGAAATCAAGGCAGGATATCGTTCTTTCACTTCAGTTATTTGGTTAGCTAAAAATACTGCAACACGTACTTGTGTATTTGACAAAGGTAATCTTCCGGCATTGCAATTAAATGAATGTCAAAAGAAAGCAATTGTTGAAAGTGACATTCTGATGGTAGATGGAAATGAAATGGACGCAGCAGAAGAAGGATGTAAAATTGCCAAAGAGAATCACACAAAAGTATTATACGATTGCGGCGGATTATATGAAGGTGTAGAACGTTTGTTAAAACTTACAGATATTATGATTCCGTCAGAAGAATTTGCTTTAGGTCATACAGGATGCGAGAACGTTCAAGATGCAGCAGTTCGTTTTTATGAGATGTATCATCCGGAAGTGATTGTTATTACTTGTGGAAAAGAAGGTGGTATTTTATATGATGGAAATGAGTGTGTAAAATACCCGGCATTTTTAGTTGATGCTGTAGATACCAATGGGTCAGGTGATGTATTTCATGGTGCATTTGCAGCAGCAATGGTAAAAGGATACTCGTATATGGATTGTTGTCTGTTCGCAAGTGCTACCTCGGCAATTAAATGCACAGGAGTCGGCGCAAGAGAGAGCGTTCCAAACGAAGAACAGGTTTATAATTTCTTGGAAAGTAGGGGAATTGTTTTATGAGTTTAAAAGAATTACAAGAAAAAAATCCGGAACTAAAGATATATGAAATAGATGATGTTGCATTTTTAGAATATGGTAGACGAATTACGGGAGTAGATGTAACAGAAATTTTGAAAGAAGGAAAGGAAGTGGCATTTCCAACAGAAGGTTCTGTATATGAAGCTAGCACACCGATTTTTGAAAAACTAGAAATTTCGGAATGGATTCAAAAGAATTGTTATGGAGAGCTACCTATACAAGTAGGTTATTGTTATGGACACAGTAATTTCTTAAATGGATGGGAGTGGCATACAAGTAATGAAATTAACATTGCTGTTACCGATATGATTCTTATTTTAGGTCAAATAACAGATTATCAGAATGGAACTATCGATTCATCCACAGCGAAAGCATTTTTGCTTCATGCGGGAGATATGGTAGAAATTTATGCAACTACATTACATTTTTGCCCGTGCGAAGTAAATAAAGAAGGATTTGGTTGTGTGGTAGCTTTACCACAAGGAACAAATATTCCATTAGAGGGTAAAGTGATTAGCCCAGTATTGTTTCGTAAAAACAAATGGCTTATTGCACATGAAGCAAATCAAGGACTGATTGAAAAAGGAGTTGCTTCAGGCATTACGGGAGAAAATTACGAAATCAAATATTAATTTACAACAGAAAGGCTGAACACAAATGAAATATTTACTTGGTATTGACTTTGGCGGAGGCTCCACAAAAGCGACATTGATTGACACAGCAGGAAATATTGTTGCAGAACATATGGTAGAATATCCTACTTATTATCCGCAACTTGGATGGTGTGAACAGTCGCCTAATGATTGGAATAATGCATTAGAACAAAATGTTCAAGGTATTATTGAGAAAAGTGGGATTGATACAAGTGACATTTTAGCACTAGCAATTGATTCCGCTACACATACATGGGTTATGTGTGATGAAGATATGCAACCAATTCGGCCAGCAATTCATTGGACGGATTCACGTTCCGGACTTCAGGCAACTAAACTCAAAGAGTTGTATGGTGAACTGATTTTTGAGACATGTTTCCACAAACCGGATGCAATGTGGACATTACCTCAGATAATGTGGGTAAAAGAAAATGAGCCGGATAATTTTAAGAAAATTCGCTATATTTTCTTTGAAAAAGATTATATTCGTTATGGTCTTACAGAAGTGTACTGTACAGATTATATTGAGGCTCAGGGAAGCATGTTGTTTGATTGCCGCGAAAATGTGTGGAGTGATAAACTTTTACAATTTTCAGAAATTACAAAAGAAATGTTACCACCGATTGTTAAACCAACTGATGTTGTAGGCACTGTTACTAGAGAAGCATCAATTCGCACAGGGTTAAAAGAAGGCACGCCTGTTATTTGTGGCACAACAGATACCGTATTGGAAGTTTTCGCGGCGGGGGCAGTGCATCCAGGAGATGCAACGGTCAAATTAGCAACAGCAGGAAGAATTTGTGTTATTACAGAAAAGCCTTATCCACATCAGTTTTTAGTGAATTATTCACATGTAGCAGAGGGGTTATGGTATCCGGGTACAGGGACAAAGGCGGCAGCAAGTTCATATCGATGGTATAGGGATACCTTTGGTGGTGATTATGTTGAATTGAATAAAGGGGCAGAGAAAGTTCCTATCGGTTCAGAAGGGCTTATGTATCACCCATATATCAATGGAGAATTAACTCCTTATGCAGACCCTACATTATGTGGAAGTTTTATTGGAATTCGTGCGACGCATACAAAAGCACATTTTACAAGAAGTGTTTTGGAAGGTGTTGCATTATCCTTGTTGCACTCTAAAAAAACCCTGGAAGAGATTGGAATTGCACCTTCAAGCAAAGCAACCATTATCGGTGGTGGTGCAAAGGGTGAACTATGGAGAAAAATTACGGCTGATTGTCTTGGAATGGAATTAGTAAAAACTGTGAGTAGTGATTCGTCACTGGGCTCTGCAATGCTTGCAGGTGTGGCAGTAGGTGTATTTAAAACACCTGAAGATGCTGTGAAATCATGTGTTCAAGTGGAGAGTGTTACAACTCCAAAAATAGAAAATACAGAAAAGTATGAATCTTTATTTAAAGAATATGTTGCAGTGCATGATGCGTTGGCACCAATATATCATGCACGCACATCGGGGTAAAGCAGATGAAAGTTGTAGTATGTGTGAAACAGACTGTACAAGGCGATATTAACCCATTCGATGCCTGTGCGTATGAGGCAGCCCTTCAGATTCCAAATGCGGAAGTCATTCTACTATCTATGGGGCCTGAAAAATCACAGGATTTTCTGTTTGGGCTTACAAGATTAGGGGCAAATAGTGCATATCTATTGTGTGACCGTGCATTTGCAGGAGCAGATACTTTGGCAACATCTTATGCATTGTCCTTGGCTATCAAAAGATTGGAACCTGATTTGGTGATTTGTGGTCGTCAGACCATCGACGGGGATACTGGGCAAACAGGACCTTCTCTATCTGTACAAGCAGGAGTGTCACTCATTACAAATGTGATGAAAATTGTGTCTACAGATGGAAGTATTACATGTCAAACAAGAACGATGGGGACACTGACAGCTGCTTATCCGGCACTGATTACCGTAGAAAGAATTAATCATCTAAGACTTCCAAGCCTCCGTTCAAAATGTGGTGAAGTAATTGTATGGAATGCAGATGATTTGGGTGCTGATAAAGAGAGATGCGGCCTAAAAGGTTCGCCAACAAAGGTACTTGCTTCATTTCAAAATGAGGAAGGAAAACGAAAATGTAAATTTGTAGACGCTTCGATACTAGATTTTATCATTGAAGAAGGTCTTAGAAGAGAGAAGCAACGAATTTCTCCAAATAAAAGTGATGGCGCAAAACTAAAGAAAGTATGGATTGTTGGTGATAAATGCATGGACATGGCACGGACAATCAGTGATGATATTACAGTGATTGATAGGAAAGAGGCAGAAAATCAAACAGATGATTTTGCTAAAGATTTTGTGAATCGTGTGCGAGAGGAAGAACCGACTGCAATTCTTTGGGACAGTGATGCATGGAGCAAGCAAATGGCTCCAAGAGTTGCAGCTTTGCTTCAAACAGGTTTATGTGCTGATTGCACAGCCTTAGAAACTGATGGTGAGAATCTATATATGTATCGTCCAGCGTTTGCGGGTAATATCATTGCAAAGATAGGGTGTGTTACTAGACCGCAAATGGCCACTGTTCGAACCGATACAGAGGGAATTTCAGATGTAATTTGCGCAATGGGTAAGGGTG
>JAZUCE010000001.1:0-1591 GCA_045638905.1 Faecalimonas sp. | reverse complement strand
TAACCATTCGCTTACGGTCATATTACTGTCCTCGGTTAGCTCTACGCCACGATATTCCTCTTTTAGCTGATTGAATTTTTGCAGGAAGTCTTTTTGATTTTTATCGGTTGCATATCTGAATATGGGATCGCCATTCTTCTTGTGTCCGACTACGATTCTGCCTTCCCAGTCACCATTAGGTTTCTGTCTTACCATACCATCTCCTGAAGGTCTTCGTTTTGCCATTTTTATCACCTCGCTTTTTCTGTAACACACACAATACTGTAAAGGTTCGAGTAAGTCAAGCGAAAAAGCGAAACAAATTCACAAAGAATTTCAAAAGACATATATATAGTAATTTTATTGACACAAACCCAATAGAAAAGAGGTTAAGCATGCATTTTATGCTTAACCTCTGGTTATATAGATTCTATTCCATTGTGCCGACCATTTTATTTATGTCGCCGTCTGAGTCTACTATTATTGTTTTGGTTTTGCTCGGTGCCACATATCCGAAGCCCTCTATGTAGGTCTTATTTTTTTCTTCAATGATTTCATTTCGTATTTTTGTTTCCTCGTCTGTGAGGTAGCAGGTGTCCTTTGCCATAATTTCGTCATTTGGATTTATGGGTTCTTCCGGATTCTTTTCCCATTTTACATATAGCACATCGGGTTTTGTGAATTTAAATGTTGTCACCTGATTCCGCTTTGTTCTCGGGTCGATGAACCATCCTTTGAATGTATATCCGTATTTTGTTGGGACATAACTTTCGAGGCTGATGCTCTCGCCATATCTTTTTGTTATTGGCCTGATAAAACTTCCGCCGTCCGATGCGAATTGCAAGGTTACATTTCCTATGAATTCAATTTCGCTATCGAATATGAGCTGATTTCGTCTCATCTGCCAGGGTGCTGCCGATGCCGTTTGTGTCAGCAGTATGGTTACTGCCATTGCCGTACATAATACTTTTTTCTTCATAATTTTCATCTCCTGATATTTGTATTTACCTTTCGGCAACACAAACATACCACAGAAGAGTTGGAAAGTCTACGAAGGTTTTTCAAAGACCTTTTCTTTGTTTAAGGCATATCATATTTTGATATGACAAAATACTAAAAGAGGTTATTTGATTATAACCTCTTTCAGCATATATCTATACTACTTACCTTACCTCTACAATTCCGTTTTCTTTTATTGTAATTTCCATACCGTCTTTTACATATTCCAAAAACTCATCACCAAGACAATCTATTACCGGCATTGAAATATTGTCAACCCACACATCAGCAAGAACTGCACCTGCAGCTGCAAGCGAATCTATATGATTTGCAAAAAGCATGCACGCAGGGTTCTTTTCCAAAGCACAAGCACAGTAAAGTACAAGCCCACCTGTTGTTGAACCTATTGTCTGAGGAAGACAAAGTGCTTTGCCTATCATAGGTTTTCCGTGAATATCCTTATTGTTCTGATCTCCGCATTTCACTTCTTTATCCCCAAACTGAAGTGCCATCTGGAAAGAAGCAAGTGTGTTAAATCCTTCAGTTGATACCAAAGCTTCTGCAGTAACTGTTCCGGGTGTAACAACCCTGCCTTTAAATGTTCTCATTATCT